>JAWLEB010000040.1:0-23844 GCA_041686375.1 Bacteroidales bacterium | reverse complement strand
CCCTTGCCATTTACCAATGTTTCCTGTCAACTCAGCACATACAGAGACTTTCACTCTGCTAGATTATTACTATGCCCGACATACTGAAAAGGCCTGATGAGCAAATCATCAGGCCTCTAAAATATGATTTTTATATGATTTTATGCTTTATAGTTGACCTTTTCCATGGCGGCAAAGTATTTCTTGGTTTCTTTAACTACCACTGGTGCAAGTAACAACAATGCAATCAAGTTCGGTATAGTCATAAATGTAATAACCATGTCAACAAAATTCCAAACCAAGTCTATACCCCAGATAGAACCTAAAAAGACAAACAATCCAAATAAATACAAGTAAGGTTTGATATATTTTTCTCCCAGAAGATAATTCGCTGCCCTGGAACCGTAATAAGACCAGCTAATCATTGTTGAAAATGCAAATAAAAGAAGACCGATTATCACAATATGGCGCCCTGTATTTTCAATTCCTATTCCGGTTAATCCTTTTGATAGTCCGATAATTGTCATTTCTACACCTTTTGCACCAGATTCCCATGCACCTGTTACTACAATAACAAGAGCAGTTAAAGTACAAATAACAATTGTATCAATAAAAGGTTCTAAAGTAGCCACCATTCCCTCACGAGCAGGATATTCTGTTTTTGCTGCTGCATGGGCAATAGCAGCTGAACCCTGACCTGCCTCATTGGAAAACAATCCTCGTCTAACACCAAATGTTAGTGTCATTATAAAAGTAGAACCTATAAACCCGCCAGAAGCCGCAGTTCCAGTAAATGCATCATGGAAAATTAAATGAAATGCCTGAGGAACATCCTGGTAGTTAAAAATAATTATAGTTAATACACTCACAAAGTACAAAACAGCCATTAAAGGTACCAATCGTGCAGTAACATTGGCGATCCTTTTAATTCCTCCAACCGTAACTAATAGAACAAGAAATGTAAGTATTGCGCCAGTAGTCCAGGCTGGTATATTATAATTATTAAGAGCATCAGAAATTGAATTCGATTGTGCCATATTTCCTGTTCCGAGGGAACAAATCACAGTAGCAATGGCAAATATAACAGCCAAAACCTTTGCAAATTTTCCTAACGTTTTTTTTAACCCGCTTTCCATATAATACATTGGACCTCCACTTACAGTACCATCGGTATTGAAAGTCCTGTACTTATTTGATAAAGTACACTCACTATATTTAAGCATCATACCTAAGATACCCGTAATCCACATCCAAAAAACTGCTCCGGGACCTCCGAAATAAATTGCAAGAGCCACTCCCACAATATTACCTGTACCAACTGTTGCAGAAAGAGCAGTCGTAAGAGCCCGAAAATGATTTACATCGCCCTTGTCTTCTTTTTTATCATATTTACCCGACACAACTCTGACCGCATGACCAAACTTTCTAAGATTAAGAAACCTTAATTTAATAATAAAATAAATCCCTGTAGGTATTAAAAGAAAAAGGAGAGCATACCCACCTACATAATCGTTATAAGCAACAATAGCTTCGTTAATGGCTTGTAGAATTTCACTCATAATATTTTTTTTGGTTCAACAATAGTATTAATATGGCGATTAAGATAGTATTTTTTGCTAAAATAAAAAAAGCCGTTCAATGAATAAATATTATTTACGAAAGTTTCGCAATTTTTTATGGATTCCAGATGTTTCAGATGGTGGATAGTAGGAAGCAAGAAGTATGAATTTGAAGTATGGCAGCATGAAGGCTTGTAGAAAACAGTAGCGAAGATGCAGAGAAGCGAAAATCTAAAGAAGACGAAAGAACGCCAGACACCGGACATAGAACACGGATGACATGGATTCAACGGATAACAGCGAATTAATTCGCCACAGATCCTTCAACATCCGTACAAGATAACCCAGATCCATAAACCTTAGTATAGAAGCTTCACAATCAAACAAACTCTTAAACAATTTAAGGACAATAGAATGACTAAAATCACTTAATCAACTTAATAAACCATCAACCAATTAACCAATTAACAACTGAAAGCTGATCAATAGAACCATACACGTGCCTGGAATTAATTTAATGATGCACCCCGAAACATTACACCCAAATCCATGTCTTTTTTCAGATTATGAAAATTCTTATACAGTTCCTTTAATTTTTCTAAAGAATAATAGCCCAACGCATACTGAACGTGTATTAATTCATTCCCTTCATAAATTTCCAGCCGGTAAGGTTTTTTTCTTGATCTTAAATTGAGATGCACTTTTGAAATATGTACCTTTCTTTTCTCATAAATCTTACTGTACCGCAAAATTGAATATTCAACAGAAGAATTTTCAACTTTAAAACAATAAAGGTACTTAGTAATGCGCTTCATAACAATAACATCTCTCAAACTAAGGATCACCAGGCCGGTAAGTATAATTAAGGTCTGTTGTAAATTATACGGTGGTATGATTAAAATAATCAGCAAGATAAAATCAGGAATATAGAGTAATATATTTTTCTTAAAGAAATGAATTATTCTTGCAGGGAAATCGCTGTAAAAATCCGGAATTTTGTATTCAAAATGTACATGCATACGTATAACTTTTCCACCGTAAATGTAGAAGTATATTTTTTTAAACCAAAATTCATTTCGATTTTTAGAATAAGGTTAAAAGAAAAAATTATTAAAACGATCACAAAAATATGTAAATTCAAAGTTGAACATTGTATAAGAGCAACCTGTTTGTACTAAAAAAGGAGGCCATATGTCAGTTCTACATATAATTTTCATTTCAGCGATTTTGATATTAGTTTCTTTACTTGGTTTATCCATAAGGATATTAACCACCAAAAATGGAGAATTCAGGGGAGGAAGCTGTAGCCACAGCACACCTGAACTAAGAAACAGGGGTATTACGTGCGCATGTGGAGATGAAGAAAACTGCGGTTATGATCCGGAAAAAACCGAATAAATTCAGAGTAATGCAGGTTTCATAAAAATATCTATGTATACGGGAAGATCAAAATAAATGTAAAGACCCTGATCACTAAAGGTTAGTGATCAGATCTTTTATATTTTCAGAATAATAGGTTTGATAACTTCCGTCCTCATCGCTCAGGATAAAGAAAGCCTCCAGACCATCTGTGTCTTCTACTATTTCCTTACTTTTCTCAGTCCCAAGCACCATAAAGGCAGTAGCGTATGCATCAGCCTCCATACATTCGGGAGCCAGTACAGTTGCACTCAGTAAATTATGTTCGACAGGGTATCCTGATTCAGGACTTATGGTATGGGAATATTTAACACCATCTTTCACATAGTATTTTCTGTAATTACCCGAAGTAGCAAGAGACTGGTCATCCAACTTAATAATTGCCTGAAGATCTTCTCCCGGAGTAACATTTCCATCGACAGGCTTATCAACACCAATTTGCCATAGTTCATTTTTTTGATTTTTGCCTTTAACCTGTATTTCCCCTCCAACTTCAATCAGGTAATTCTCAATTCCTTTACTATCAAAAAATCCAGCAACAACATCAACAGTATACCCTTTTGCTATTGCATTCATATCTAGCATGAGACGCTCATCTTCCTTTATAATTTTTCCATCTTTCAACTGTACTTTATCATAGCCTACAAATTGCAATATGCTATCAATCTTTGCACTATCAACCTTTGGAAGTTCCTCAAAACCAAAACCCCATGCATTTACAAGAGGAGCCACAGTAATGTCAAATGCCCCACCTGTCTTTTCTGTTATTTTTAATGCTGCCTTAAACACATTGAGAAAATGGGTATCCGACACTGCTGTTAATTGATTGGTGTTCACTCTGGAAATTGTAGATTGTTTGTTATATGTAGAAAGAGAAGAATCAATGTTCGCAAAAATCATCTCTACATCATCTCTGTAATTAGTGGTATCTGCGGTGCTATATTTTATCATATAAGTTGTTCCCTGGGTGGTTCCGTTCAGTTCCATATAAGGTAATTGTTCCTCCTCAGCCCTTTTATTACAAGAAAAAAGTACTACCAGGGAAAATAAAGCAACTGCATACATTCTCATAAGCCTTTTGGTTATATTAAAATAAACTATAAATTTCTTAACAAAAAAAGGCGTAGATTAATGGTTTATTAACGCATCCTCACCACGCCCGGTTTTTATTTTAATATGAATTAACCTCCAAAGTCATCAAATGCAATCATTTCTTGCGGAACCCCAAGATTATACAGCATATCTTGTACGGCGTCATTCATCACTGGTGGCCCGCAAAGATAATATTCAATCTCCTCGGGCTCCTCAAGCTTACTCAAGTATTGGTCGTATACAACCTTATGAATAAAACCTACAGGGCCATCCCATTCATCCTCCTCTTTTGGTTCAGAAAGTGCTATATGGAATGAAAAGTTTGGAAATTTTCTTTCTATCTCTCTAAAATCTTCTTCATAGAATATCTCCTTCATAGAACGGGCTCCATACCAGTAAGAGACCTTTCTGTCTGTTTTCAAGGTATGGAATAAATGGAAGATATGAGATCTCAGAGGTGCCATTCCAGCTCCACCACCTATGTATATCATTTCTTTATCAGTATCTTTTATAAAGAAATCACCGTATGGACCGGAAATCGATACTTTGTCCCCCGGTTTTCTGGAGAAAACATATGAAGAACAAAGGCCTGGGTTAACATTTTTAAATTTTTGTTTAGACCTATCCCACGGTGGAGTTGCAATACGAACATTCAGTTTTATAATATTTCCTTCTGCCGGATGATTTGCCATAGAATAAGCCCGAAAAGTCTCTTCGGTATTCTTCATCTTCAAATCCCATAAACCCATTTCATCCCAGTCTTCTTTAAATTCATCTTCAACTTCTATATCTCTTGCGAAATCCACTTCAATTTTGGGAACATCGAGCTGTATATATCCACCTGGCTTAAAATCAAGAGTTTCTCCCTCAGGTAATTTCACAACAAATTCTTTTATAAAAGTAGCCACGTTGTGGTTAGAAATAACCTCGCACTCCCATTTTTTAATTTCCATGACTTCAGGTGGCACTTTAATAGTCATATCGTCACGTATCTTAACCTGACAGCCCAGACGCCAGTTATCCATTTCTTCCTTTCTGGTAAAAAAACCTTTCTCCGTAGGAAGAATATCTCCTCCTCCTTCTACTAACTGGCAAGTACATAAACCACAGGTTCCCTGTCCTCCACAAGCAGAAGGCAAGTAAATGTCCTGGTTAGATAAAGCCGATAAAATAGTCTGACCTGGATCTACTTTATATGTTTTATCATTCACCTTGAGTTTTACCTTGCCTTGTGGTACAAGTTTCTTCCTGGCATAAAGCAAAATCAATACAAGTGCCAGTATAATAAATAAAAATACAGCTATACTCAATAATATCACAGTCGTATTCGAAACAAGTAGTATCATGTTTTAAATATTTTTATACTAAATTATAGTTCTATTCCCATAAAGCCCATAAATGCAATTCCCATAAGGCCGGTTATGATAAACGTAATTCCCAAACCTCTCAATGGTGCAGGCACATTGGAATACCTAATTTTTTCCCTGATTGCTGCAATACCTACAATAGCAAGAAACCAACCTACGCCGGACCCTAAGCCAAACGATGTAGCTTCTGCAAGATTAGCATACGCTCTTTCCTGCATAAATAAAGAGCCACCTAAAATAGAACAGTTAACCGCTATCAATGGAAGAAAAATTCCCAGGTTACTATATAATGTGGGTGAGAATTTCTCTATAATCATTTCAACCAATTGTACCATTGAAGCGATAACTGCAATAAACAAAATAAAACTCAAGAAACTCAAATCAACATCTGAAAATTCCGGGCTAATCCATGTAAGTGCACCTTCGCTTAAAATATAATTATGAATTAAATAATTAATAGGAACTGTAATACCCAAGACAAAGACTACTGCCATTCCTAATCCGGCAGATGTCTTAACTGTTTTTGAAACAGCAAGATAAGAACACATGCCAAGGAAATAGGCAAAAATCATGTTGTCTACAAAAATGGACTTGACAAATATATTTATAAGATTTTCCATAAAGCGCTATATTTTTAAGACTATTGACTTTCTTCGACTAATTTTCTGTTACGGTACCGTTGAACCCAGATAATAATTCCAACTGTTATCAAGGCCATAGGCGGCAGAATGAACATTCCATTATTTTCATAACCAGCAGAATATAAACTCTCCGGGATTACTTGATAGCCGTATAACGTACCTGACCCGAATAGTTCCCTAACAAAACCCACTATAACGAGGATTAGAGCATAACCCGCTGCGTTACCAACACCATCAAGGAATGCAGGCCATGGTTTATTGCTCAGGGCAAAGGCCTCCAGTCTTCCCATTATAATACAGTTGGTAATGATTAATCCGACAAAAACCGATAATTGTTTGCTAACATCATAAGCGAAAGCGGCTAAAAATTCATCAACCAGTATCACAAGCGATGCAATAACTGTCAACTGGACGATAATTCTGATTCTTGGTGGAATCATTTTTCTTAACACTGAAACAACCACATTAGAAACTGCCATAACAAAAATTACAGAAAGTGCCATAACAATCGAAGGCTCCAACTTAACAGTAATTGCCAGAGCTGAACAAATGCCCAAAACCTGAACCGTAATTGGATTAGAATCATCCATCGGTTCTTTCAACAATTTCATGTTTTTAGCAGAAAACAAAGGCTCTCTATCTTGGCTCATAATTAATTATTTTTTCTGTTTTGTTCTAAAAAAGTTAGATAATCTCCAATCACATCTTCAATCATTGCATCCACTCCCTTACTGGTAATCGTTCCACCGGATATACCATCCACTTCATGCTCAGCATCCGGGGAGGCATCACCTTTGATCACTTGAACAGACACAAAATCTCCGGAGTCATCAAACAATTTTTTCCCTATAAATTGTTTTTGAAATGCCCGGGTTGAAATTTCGGCTCCCAAACCGGGAGTTTCACTATCATGGCTAAAATTTGCACCGTATATCGTATTAAAATCATCTTCAATAGCAATATATCCCCAAATAGGACCCCATAATCCTTTTCCTCTAACCGGAAGGACATAAATCTTTTGATCGTCGATAGTTCCCTCGAATACTGGCAGGTTACGGTCGTCGGGTTCTTTTTCAAGCTCTTTTTCGAGCTCTATGGGAAACGCTTCTACATCTTCCTGCATTTCTCCCATATTATTAATAACATAACTCTCTGTTATATATTGATCATATTTGTCGATAGCGTCATCCTTTGTACTCTCCACATTGAGAGAGAGCAAAATATTTTGCTTTTTGTTTCTTTCATAGTTCTTTTTTTGCATAGGCTGTAGCTGCATTGCAACAACAGAGAGAAGTGCAGCAACTGCGACTACCATTATTGTAGCAAAAGTAAAGATGTATGTATTACTAAAGGTCTTCATATAAGTTTAAAATTTAATTAACTACTTAAGCTTCAGCTCTTTTCAAGCGTCTTTTTATATTACCTTCCATAACGTAGTGGTCAATTAGCGGTGCAAACACATTCATCAACAGTATTGCCAGCATAACGCCTTCGGGATATGCAGGATTTACCACACGAATCAAAATAGCAAGGAACCCTATAAGGAATCCGTAAATATATTTACCCCGGGTTGTTTGAGCGGCAGTAACCGGATCCGTTGCCATAAAGACAGCTCCAAAAGCAAAGCCACCCATTATCAAGTGTTGCCATGCGGGTATTTCCATAAATGCATTCACAGCAAAAGCATTCAGCAAAAAGCCCATAACTAAAGCTCCGATGACAGTTGACAACATAATTCGCCAACTACCAACCCCGGTATAAAGTAAAATAAAAGCACCTATAAGGACTGCCACAGCCGATGTTTCTCCAATAGAACCAGGAATAAAACCGAAAAACATATCCGATATTGCAGGCATATTTTCCAGATTACCCTCCGATGCCATAGCCAAAGGGGTAGCTCCGGAAAAACCATCTACAACTTGCTCGCCCTGTATAATGCCATGTGTCCAGACTTCGTTCCCTGACATATAAGCCGGATAAGCAAAAAATAAAAACGCCCTTGCCGTTAAAGCAGGGTTCAAAATATTCATCCCTGTTCCACCAAACACTTCTTTGCCGAAAATAACTGCAAAAGCGGTAGCGGTGACCACCATCCAAAGCGGAACATCAACAGGTACTATCAATGGAATCAACATGCCAGAAACCAAAAAACCTTCATTTACTTCATGGTCTCTAATCTGGGCAAAAAGAAATTCGATTGCCAGTCCTGTAACATAAGAAACTACAATAATGGGAAGTACTAATTTTAGCCCCTCCAAAAATAGCTCTCCAGTTGTACCTTCCTGACCAGTTGCCAGAAAGTGTTGATAACCTGTATTCCAGATTCCAAACAACAATACAGGAACTAAAGATAGTACAACAATACTCATAGTACGTTTCATGTCCATCGCATCTCTGATATGGGAACCCTGGGATGTTGTTTGATTAGGTACAAAAAGAAATGTTTCAAATGCTTCAAAAGTGCGGGAAAATTTCTCGAACTTTCCTCCTTTTTCAAAATGTGGTTTTATATTATCGACAAATTTCCGTAATGATTTCATACATTTATTTTTTATTACACAAATTTTAAATTCCCATTTCTTCAATCATCAGATTCAAACCTCTCCGAATATGGGATTGAACAGGTGTTTTAGAGGTACAAACAAACTCTGGCAAAGCAAAATCTTCTTCATCAACTTCATAGATACCCAATTTTTCCATCAACTCGATATCTCCAATCATAATTGCTTTAATAAGCTGGACGGGGTATATATCCATCGGGAAGACCTTTTCATATTCCCCTGACATTACGTAGGCTCTTTCACCTCCATTGAGGTTTGTGTCAATTCTGTATTTTTTCCCGGGTCGTAACCATGAGAAAAATGATCTTGATGTACTGTATTTACCAAAACCCGGCTTGGCCCATCCAAAAAACTCATAGTAGTCACCTTCGGGAATTACAGTAACCTGATCATCAAAAAATCCCACGTATCCATCTTTAGCAATCTTTTTGCCTGTTAAAACATTTCCGCTGATATATCTGAGATTTCCTTTAGCAACATTGTTTCTCACAAGATTTTCAATGCTCGCTCCCCTTAAAATTCTGTAATATTGAGGCTTTTTAACTTCTGATCCTGTTAATGCAATTACTTTGGATGCATCATAAATACCCTGCGCAAACAATCTACCGATGGTTATAATATCCTGTGGATACAAATACCACACTTTATCACCTGCATTTATCGGATCTATTTTATTTATCTGAACACCAACGTTTCCTGCCGGATGAGGACCAAAAAACTGATTGACCTGTACACCCTTGGCGTTTGTAAAAACCTTTGATGCGGGATATTTGGCGTTTACGTTCACATGGATAGTCCCGGTAGTCAATTTTTCAAGAACTTCTATGCCTTTTTGAAAACTTCCTTCCTCTCCTTTTACTACAAGATCATTATCAGGAGCCAGAGGTGCAGTATTAAAACCCGAAATGAAAATAGCTTTTGGCTCATCTTCGGGGTTAGCCACTATGGAATAGGGCCTCTGGCGTATAAATGACCACAGCCCTGAATTCACCAATTTCTCAGTAATCTGTTCCCGTGTCAAATCATTGGGATCGGCTTTACCAAAATCTTCATATTCAATGGTAGAATCCGCTTCAATAACTACTTCCAGAATTTTCCTGCGCTCTCCCCTGTGGACATCCACAACCTTACCACTAACAGGAGAAGAAATCTGAGAATACGGAATCAACTTGTTATAAAACAAAGGAGTTCCTGCTTTCACTCTTTCTCCCGGTTTCTTAAGGAGCTTGGTTCGCATCCACTGAAAATCAATGGGTTTTACTCCATAATACTGAGCCGGCTCGGACTTTTGGATTACCTTTTCAGCTTCACCGTCCAAGGGGATGTTTAAACCTTTTTTAATTTTAATAACCTTCGACATGATCGATTTTTTGTATATTTCCAACAAAATTATATAATATTAAACTATTCAGCAAACCTGATTTCAAGGATTCTATTTTCAAGTCAAATTCGGTATATTTTACAAAATAAATTAACAAAATGTTTACAGTAATCATGCAATTGCGTACTTGTTTGAGAATATAAAATAAAAAATCACAATTTCAATCCAGATCTTTGTTTCAGACCAGATTTATCTAAAATATCCAAAGATCCTTGATTTTCAGCAATTAGTTTTTCTTTCATGAAGCCTTGCAGGGTTCTGACAACACTCATTGTAGACATCCCGCTAAATTCGGCAAGATCCTTCCTTGAAAGATTAAGTCTAAATTTATCAGAACCATATACCTCACCGGCCAAATGCAATAATGAATCTGCAAGACGCCCGGGTAACTGTTTCATAGTCAAACTAATCATCTTCTTCCGGAGATGATCATTCTCCTCATTGATGCTTTTGATTACAGAAACAGCAAAACGATTGTTCTCATCAATCAAATGCTCAACGGTCTCCCTATCGATAGCACAAATCATGGAGTCAGATAAGGCAGCGACAGAATATGGGTAAACTTCATCCTGAAAAAGAGACGATAATCCTACTAATGATCCTGTTGAAAAAATATTATAGATGGTATTGGTATTGTTCTCATTTTCCCTGTATATTTTGACAAGTCCTTCTTTTACATATAAAATATGGGTCATAAAGGTCCCCTGTTTAGCTATGGTTTCGCCTTCTTTATAGTGCACCTGAACTCTGCTTTTATCAGTCATCGCCAGTTCGCTGGATTCCAGCTTCTGAAAACAGGAAGACTTAAAGGTACACTCTGTGCAGCTTTGCGTAATCATAGACGTATTTTAAAGATATTTCCACTGCAAATATAAATCTATTTTTTTATCGACATAAATCTATCTCCAAATAATTATATATCTATATTTTTAAAAATATATGTCAAGCCCATAGATATTGTACAATATAAAAAATTTTTATGACCCAAATGGATTAAGTTTTATTTTTGTAATATCTAATCTTATAAATATATAGAACTTTCAATTTTTTATGACACAACTAAAAAACATTTTCATTGCTTTTATAATAGCATTGTTTTTCTGGGTTTTGCTTAACAATAGTTTTGAGCCACTCATCCTTATTATTGGCGCTGGCGTATCATTGGTTTTGGCTATTGTTTTTTGTTCACGATGCAATGTATTCTCTGAGCTGAAGCTCACACCAGGAGCATTTATATACAGTTTAATCTACATTGCCGTATTTCTTTATGAACTTATTAAGTCGAACCTGGATGTAGCCCGCCGGATTTTAACCCCTACCCTGCCAATAAATCCCGGCATAGTTGAGGTAAAAACGAAGCTTAAATCCAAGATGGGCAAAATGATACTTGCCAATTCCATCACACTGACCCCGGGAACACTGACAATCGATATTCAGGATGATACTCTTTACATTCACTGGATAGATGTGAAATCTGACGATATCAACGAAGCCACAAAACAAATAGTCAGAAAATTTGAAAAATATTTAGAAAAAATATATGGTTAATACAATACTCTCTATAGCAATGGGAATAATGCTTTTATCTATTATTCTCTCCCTTGTAAGATTTGTCAAAGGGCCATGTTATACGGACCGAATCATAGCCTTTGATGTAATGACAATATCTTCACTTGCCATCATAGCAGGCATTGCCGGTTTAAACAACCGGGTAATCTACCTGGATATAGCAATGGTATACGGTATTTTAAGTTTTCTTGGAGTATTAATTGTTGCAAGGTATTTAGAAAAAGGATTATAATCTATGGAAACATTAGCAATAGCAGGAGCTTTCATAACACTTGCCGGTTCTGTATTTCTTCTGTTAGGTTCGATAGGGCTGCTCAGGATGCCTGACTCGTACAACAGGATTCAGGCGGGCACAAAAGCTTCCACACTGGGTACGATATTGTCATTCATCGGTATATTACTGATAATGCCGGGATGGTGGGGTAAATTAATTATTCTCATCATTGCTGTGATGATAACCAACCCGGTTTCTTCGCATGTATTAGCCAGAGCATCGCACTTTATTAAAGTACCGCTTACCAAAGTGACTTTAGTAGATAAATACAATGAAGAAGAAGAATATATTGCTCCTGATAACAATAAAAATAATAAAGAATGATATTAACCATAACAGCAATAATACTGGCTTTAGCACTCATCCTGATGGCGCTTATAGCTGTGCAGAATAAAAAACTTGTTGTAGCAATCATTGCTGCAGGGGCAGTGAGCCTGTTCGCATCTGTGATGTATTTATTACTATCAGCTCCTGATGTTGCAATGACAGAGGCTTCAATAGGAAGCGGATTGTCTACGATAATATTTTTCTATGTGCTGAATAAAATAAAAAAAGAAGAAAAAGAAAATGGCTAAAAAGGGGTTTACACTTATATTGCTGATACTTTTAGCAGTAATATTAATAAAAAATATCACCTTGCTCGATTTCCAGCCGGAATTGAATCCTACAGCAACCCGCTACGCTGAAAAAGGTCCGGAGGAAGTTGGAGCGGCTAATCTTGTAACGGCAGTTATCGTTACGTACAGAGGTCTGGATACCCTGGGGGAAGTAACTATTTTGTTCCTCACTGCATCAATCATTGGATTTTTCCTCCAAACAAGAGAAAAAAGCAACATTTCCAGAAAAACCAGGGCAACCAGCGAAATACTGGAAACAGCCGGAAAAGTACTTACACCCTTAATATTCCTTTTTGGTGTATATGTCTTTATTAATGGTCATCTTACTCCGGGAGGTGGTTTCCAGGGTGGCGCAATCGTAGCATCGGGACTGGTACTTATGCTCCTCTCTAATCCTGCAAAGAAAGTAAGACATGTAACACTGTCAGTTATTGAATCAATCTCAGGTTTTGCCTTTATTGTATTGGCCGTACTTGGCATATTCCTGGCGGGCGGTTTTTTCGACAACGCTTACCTCGGATTGGGTGAATTCGGAACACTACTAAGTGCAGGTGCTATACCCATTATTTACATATTTATCGGACTTAAAGTTGGCTCAGAATTGTCCGGCATAGTAAGTAATTTACAGGAAACTCAGAAAGAAGAACTATAATGGAAAATATTACACTATCACATATCGCAATTTTCACGGGCATTATAGTCATTATTGCAGGATTATGGGCAATGATGACGAAAAGAAACATCATAAAAATAATTATTGGCTTTTCATTATTCGATACAGGTATACATATCATAATGGTGGGCATTGGGCATATCAGAGGGAAGAAAGCTCCTATCCTTGATGAAGCTGTTAACCTGCAAAAAGCTGCACAAGAAATTGTAGATCCTATTCCACAAGCCCTGGTATTAACAGCTATTGTTATAGGGCTGGGGATAACAGCATTAATGCTTGCTTATGCTTCCAAGATGTATCAAAAGAAAAAAACATTGGAAATCAATAAATATGAAGATCTAAAATGGTAGACCCTATTTATATAGTAGCTTCGGGAATTGGTATAGCTTTTTTGCTCAGCATAATTAAACATGCAGGGAAAAACATACCAGGTATACTAATGTTATTCACACTGGCATTTATGTCTTTTATCTCAGTACAATGGCTCTGGGCAATTACACTGGAAGGACATAGTGCTCAGCAAATATTCACAGCGGGTTTTAAACCTCCTTTTTCTATTCACCTCCTGATGGGAAGACATGAAGCCATAATTACTTCAATGATAAACTTACTGGGCGTTTTCGGTGGTTTATACCTCTGGGATAAATTCAGAAAAGAGGGCGTGAATTCAATGATGGTCTACCTCCTGCTTTTTGTTGGTCTGAATGTAATGGTAATGACACGGGATATATTCAACCTGTTTGTATTTCTTGAGATTAGCAGTGTAGCTATAGCAGGACTGGTATTGCTTCAAAAAGATTCTAAGGCATTGTCAGCAGGTTTCAAGTATTTGATTGCAGCAACATTGATTTCCGGTCTTTTCTTAATTGGGATCATTTTCATCTACCAGATTACAGGTTCACTATACCTTGAAGATATTATCAATGCTAACCCGGTTGCTTTAAAAGGCGGGATTGTTGCGGTATTTTTAATTCTAATAGCAATGGTTCTGGAACTAAAACCTTTTCCTGCCAACGGCTGGGCACTCGATTTATACCAGGGCGCTCATCCGGGATTAGGAGCCATCGTTTCAGGAGCGTTCGCAACGGCCATGATTTTCGTATTATTCAAAATTATTCCATTAGCAGGTGATCAATGGCAATATATGATTGCCACCATTGGAGCAATTACATTTATTGGTTCTAATTTGCTTGGCATAAAACAAAATAATGCACGCAGACTGCTTGGGTATTCATCTATCGGACAAATTGGTTTACTTATCATTATTGTTGGGTTATCCCGATCCATTGGCAATCAATTTTTTATGATTGCAGGAGGGATTTTACTCAGCCACTTCCTTGCTAAAGCAGGTTTATTCTGGCTTTCCGGCATCATCAACAATGATAAACTGAAAGCATGGGGAATATTGCACAACAAACCTATTCTGCTTGTACTGTTCGGTACTTTCATTTTTGCATTAATAGGATTTCCCCCATTCCCATCTTTCTTCGCAAAATGGGAACTTATCATGCAGTTATCTGCAAACGCAGGTTATACGTGGGTGGTCATTATTCTCCTGGGATCTTTCCTGGAAGGAGTATATCTATTCCGCTGGCTGGGATATGCTATCAAAATTAAACCTGAAGCGAAGACAGATCTCCGGTTTTCACTGTTTAAGTATATCCCGTTTGTAGTCGCAGGGGTTGGGTTATATGTAGCTTCTTTCCTATCAACTTCAATTGCGCAAGGAGCAGAAAGTATAAAATTCATTCCTCTTGCTGTTATTATTTTATTTTTCCTGCTGGACTTTATCCCTGCCCGCATTAAAAATATTATAGCAATAGCCGCAATGGCAATTTACGCTTATTCAATAATGCCCGGGCTGTATGAGAATGACGGATTAAGGTTTATCTTTAGCATCATTTTCCTTTTGGGAGGGATACTCACATTACTGTCCGGATTTTCCTACTCAGGAAAACGGCAAGGATTCTACCCTGCTGTATTACTCATGTTCGCTGGACTGGGTGAACTACTCACAGCAGAAACAATGCTGCAGTTTTTCTTTGCATGGGAATTGATGACAATTGGTTCTTACATCTTAATTATAAGAGGGAAAAAATCACTTCAACACGGGTATAGTTATATGCTCTTTTCGGTAGGTGGCGCTTTTCTCATGCTGGCCGGAATGGGAATAGCTTATGCTGTTACTAATCTGACGGGTCTGGAGGCTTTGTCTAACATTACTGAATATGCGGGGTGGGCTTTCACATTGATAGCTATCGGATTTATGACAAAGACAGCCACTTTAGGTGTTCATATTTGGCTTCCCGGAGCTCACGCTGAAGCAGAGTCTGACGTATCCCCAATGGTATCAGCCATTCTCCTGAAAGCCGGTGTCTTTGGGTTGGTACTGTTGTTCATATCAATGGGGGCTGAAAATGCAGCTGATCATTCATTGATGTATGTGCTTGGCTGGCTTGGAGCAATAACAGCCCTAATGGCTAACCTGGCGGCTGTTTTTCAGGAAGATGCCAAAAGGTTGCTGGCATATTCAAGTATCGGGCAACTGGGTTATATCTTATTTGCATTCACCATAATGACACATGTAGGTTGGTTAGCTGGTCTGACTTATACCATCAACCATTTTATGTATAAAGCCATTCTATTCCTCATTGTTGGCGGAATTGTACTAAGGCTCAAAACACACAATATGTATGAAATGGGAGGATTAATTAAAAGGATGCCTTACAGCTTCATTGCTGTTTTAATTGGTATTGTTGCGTTATCCGGATTACCACCTTTATCAGGCTTTACAGGTAAGTGGCTGTTTTACAACGCAAGTATCGGGAAAGGCTGGTATTTTCAAGGTGCTGTTATCTTCTTTTCAGGTATAATTGCTTTCCTTTATCTATACAGGCTGATTCACTCTGTATTTCTTGGACAACTGAAAGACGAGCACCATACTGTAAAAGAAATATCGCCATGGTTCCTGGTTCCTTCCTACATACTCATATTGGGAATTATGGTATTCTCCGCATTGCCGGAAGTAATTCTGCAACCATTTGGTAAAGTCACAGCCGAATTTTTCCCGTCATCACCCCTGGAATGGAAAGGTGATGGAACAGCCATCGGTCAGCTCGGCTACTGGAACGGTTCACAAATTATGATAATCGTAATGGCAGCATTTGCTCTTATGGTATTATGGCTCATCATGCTCAACCGAAATGCAAAGAAAATAAAACAATTTAATATTGTATATGCGGGTGAACGGCCTGAAAGACCCGAAACAACACATATTTCATACAACATGTTTGCCGGTTATAACAAAGCTCTCGGGTTCCTGGTTGCTCCGGGCATTACAAAAGCCTGGAAATGGATTTCAGAAAGTATTACGGAAATTGCAGACCAGGGGCGTCGTATTTACAACGGCAACGGGCAAACATACCTGGTTCATGTTCTTGCTTATGTGATTATTGTATATCTGATAACAACAGGAGGATTATAATGGACTTACTGACACGTATATTGTTTACATTACTGGGTTTATTCATCATACTAAACTGGGGTCTGCTCATGACCGCAATCATGCGCAAGTTAACAGCCAGGGTCGGCAGACGGATAGGTATCCGCTGGTATCAGCCATGGATAAATCTTGTCAAATTATATTCCAACAGAAATTCAATTAGCCATGGAGTCATGTTTCAACTCGGGCCGGTTTTCAGAATGCTCGGAGGTGTTGGTATTATTCTTTTTATGCCTTTAATATATGGCTCAGAACTATTCAGTAATTTCTCTTTCGCCGGTGACTTAGTTATCATCTTATATATCAAGTTTTTTGGCATGCTTGGAATGGCTCTTGGAGCAGGAGAAGGCGGACACCCCTACTCCGCTATTGGCGTGAGCAGGGGGTTATCACAAGTTACTGCAGTTGAGTTACCTTTTGCCCTTGCAATAATAGCGCTTGCTGTACAATACAACACCCTTTCATTAACAGAAATGGTGGAAGCACAACAAGGAAGTGTTCTGAACTGGACTTTATTTACCAATCCTGTCGCGACGCTGGCGGCGCTATTGTCTATGCTTGGAATTTTTATGCACTCGCCTTTTGACTTAGTAAAAGCACCAAATGAAATTCCTATCGGTCCGCCAACTGAATATCATTCCTCTTACCTGGGAATATTGAGAACAAATGCCGCTATCTTGCATGTGGCAGAAGCTGTATTATTTATGAACCTCTTTTTCGGAGGAGCAACATCATGGATCGAGCTAATAATCAAGACATTTTTAATATATTTTATCTCTATATTAGTTGGAGTGGTATTCCCACGTTTCAAAGTTGAACAATCAGTGGTATGGTTCCTGCGAGTGCCACTTATCTTAGGTATAATAGCAATTATATTAATTCTATAATTATGGCAGACAATCATAACAATAAACATAGCGACGAAAAGAAAATCAGGGAAACAAGGGAAAAATTCCTGAAAGATTACAACAAGAAGCGAGAAGTAGAAACTCCCGGCGGGAAATTTATTGAAGTTGACCCGATGAAGGATTATTTCAGCCAGGAACGCCCGGAACGCAAAGACCCCCACAAAGGTGTAATAGAAAAATTCCTGAACTGGGCTCGCTCTGAGTCAATCTGGGTGCTAGGTTTTGGAACGGGATGCGGAAGTATAGAAATACCTCCGCTGACAACACCACGCTTTGATATGTTCAGATTTGGTGTGGCAATGCGGCCAACACCCAGGCAATCATCGGCAATCATCATCTCAGGATACTTGTCGGTAAAAACCCTGAAAAGAGTTATCCGCTCCTATGAGCAGATGATGCAGCCTAAGTTCGTTCTTGCTCTCGGAAGCTGCACCATTAACGGAGGAATGTACTGGGATAGTTATAACACGATTAACAGGGTTGATAAATACATCCCGGTAGACGTTTATGTTGCAGGTTGCATGCCAAGACCTGAAGCATTGCTGGCAGGATTCAACCAACTCAAAAAACGCATACGTGAAGGAAGAGCAGAAGGAGCAAATGAATATGCGGACAACTTCGACTGGTATAAAGGTAACCAGAAAAAAATCATAAAAGACTGGAATATGCCGGATTATAATTGGTAATTCTATTGTTCAATTGCCCAATGGTTTTATTGTTAAACTTGGAAAAATAAAATGCCCGGATGAATGAAACTTCGAAAAATTATTTAAAATTAAACAATAGAACAATGAAAACTACCTTAAATAACATACAGAAGCATTTTTCAATAGAGGATGTAACCGAACAGCGGAAAAATATCACTTTCCTTACAGTTCAGAAAGAGCACACAATTGCGCTGATAACTTACCTCAGGGATTATGAAGGATTTTCGCACTTTGTGCTTTTAACGGCAGTTGACTGGATTGAAAACGGGCAATTTCAACTTACGTATATCCTGAACAATCCATCTAAAAAGATTGATATCGGCGTTCGGACTTTTATCTCAAGGAAGAATGAAAGTATGGAATCTGCCCATCACCTGTGGGAACAAGTAGCAACTTACCAGAGAGAACTAAAGGAAATGTACGGAATTGATTTTCCTGGCAGCCCACGCGTTGATGAAGAATTTATTCTTGAGGGATGGGATGATATACCGCCGATGCGCAGAGAGTTCGATTCTAAGAAATATTCTGAGGAAACATATTTCCCCCGGCCGGGTTCAAAAGGCTACAATCCAAGGGAATATATGAAACAAAAGCTTTATTCTGATGACTATGAAGAAGAACAAGATGTTTGAAAACAATCGCAACAAATACCCGGAAAAAGGACCTGATGGTAAAAACAAAATAGACATGTCATCAGGAAAATACACCAAAGTATGGCAGGGGCCCAATCATCCCGGTGTAACAGGAAATATGTCGCTGGAACTCACCCTGTGCGGCGACGAGGTGGTGGATGCCAAAACACACGTAGGCTACCTGCACCGGGGATTTGAAAAATTATTTGAACGCAGGTTATATATGCAGGTAATGCCCACCTGCATCAGGATGTGTGTACCTGAATCAGATACGAATGAATATTGTTTTGCAGAAGGAGTAGAAGAGCTTGCCGGTATTGAAGTACCGGAAAAGGCTCAATGGCTCCGTATGCTGGCACTTGAAATGTCAAGGCTCCAGATGCTTCTTCGCGTAGTTCCGGGTCAGGGAGGCTCATTCGGTCTTGGTATAGGCGTACAATGGGGAATGTATGTCCGCGAACTGGTTTTAGACTTGTTTGAGGAGTTAACAGGAGGACGAATTTATCATATGTACATGCTCCCAGGCGGTGTGCGCGGCGACCTGCCCGATGGTTTCAAAGACAGGGCAATAAAAGCTATGGATGAAGTATTTCGTCTCGCAAAACGCCTCGATGATGTAATGTTTAGCAACGCTGTATTTAAAAAACGAGCCATCGGAACAGGCTATATAGATCCTTCATGGGTAGATAAATTTGGAATAGTAGGCCCTAATGCAAGGGGTGCAGGATATAACAGGGATGTCCGCAAAGATAATCCCTACCTGTTTTATGACCAACTCGACTGGGAAGTTCCTGTTTTAAAAAATTCAGACATATATACACGGGCAAGAGCACGGTGGATGGACATGCAGGTAACGGCTGACCTTATCAGGCAGATTCTGGATAAAATGCCTGAAAAAGGAACTTTCAAAACACCTACTCCTAATGCACTGAACTGGCGTATTCCAAAAGGAGAAACTTATGTGAGAGCAGAAGCTTCCAGGGGAGAATACGGTTATTATATTGTTTCAGACGGCTCAGCATACCCGAGAAGGATTAACCTGAGGGGACCAAGCTACACACATGCTGTAGCATTGCTGGAGGAATTATTAATCAATGCAAGCATAGCAGACGTCCCGGCGATAATGGTCTCCCTGCAGACATGCCCGCCGGAGATAGAGAGATGATATAGGATGCATGATCCCGGATACCCGACTGTGCTATAAATTGAAAAAAACAGAAGGAAAAAATATAAAATTGCATGAGGTTGTTGCGATAAATAATAAAAAAACAAAATAATACCCGGAAGCCGGTTCCCGGCATCCGGAAACATTTAAAATCAAAAATATGAACCTAAAAGATATCATACGCCCCTTTACAGCATGGAATAATTTAGCCAGGGACCCTGTTACCATTAAGGACCCGGTAAAAGACAGACCGGGAGATCCACGGTATAGAGGTTTCCATAAGAATGATATTGAAAAATGTATCGGATGCGGTGCTTGCGAAACGATATGCGAAACCGGGGCCATTAAAATGGTTCCTGTGGAAGGAGTGGAAACAAAGGAAGGCGACAGTGGTCTTCGTCCTGAAGTAGACTACGGCAGGTGCTGCTGGTGTGCGCTGTGCGTCGATATATGTTCCACCGGTTCTCTTACCATGTCCAATGAATATATATGGATAGATGAGGATCCGGAAGTTTTCACCTTCATCCCGGGGGTAGACCAGAAAGACTGGGACAATAATGAATTGGGCTGGAAGAGACCTGAACCATATTATGAACTCAATATCAAAGAGCGGGAACAGATGCCCCATCTGGAAGCAGAAGAACGGGAAAGTTCGTTTGTTGAAATCGTTAAGGGATATTCCGAGGAACAGGCCATAGCTGAAGCCACCCGGTGTATAGACTGCGGGTTATGCCAGGCAACGTGCCCGGCACACATGGATATTCCGGATTATATCCGCGCCGTCAGGGACGAAAACCTGGAAGAAGGGTTCAGAATCATGTATAAAACCAACCCCCTCCCGGAAATTTGCGGAAGAATATGCACACACAAATGCGAAGATGTATGTGCCATAGGACACCGGGGCGACCCCATTGCCATCCGCTGGTTGAAGCGCTATATTGCAGACAGCGTCAATAAAGAAGATTACCGAAAAACACTACAGCAGGAAAATCCTGCCAATAAAGACAGGAAAATTGCTATTGTGGGCGCTGGTCCAACCGGATTATCGGCAGCTTATTATCTTGCGCTCATGGGATACAGTGTCAAAATTTTTGAATCCAATCCCAAAGCAGGCGGTATGATGCGGTATGGAATACCCGAATACCGTCTCCCCTACGAGGCTCTGGATACGGATATCAATCACATTCTGGCCCTGGGAGTTGAAATTCAATACAGCATAAAGGTTGGCACAGATGTTAAGTTGGAAGACCTGCAAGCCGAATACAATAGTGTGCTGGTTGCCACCGGACTGCACGAAGGACGAAGCACAAAAATTCCCGGCACAGATCATAAGCATGTTTACCAGGCTATTGAACTGCTGAGAGAATACAGCAAGGGCAATAAAATACCGGTGGAAAAGAAAATTATCGTTATTGGAGGCGGAAATGTGGCTATGGACATTACCAGAACACTTGTCCGGCTTCAAAACCAAAAATACGGCGAAGTAAACATCATTACCACGTCACTCGAGACAGAAGATATTATGCCCGCCGACCAGGAAGAGATTGATGAAGCAAGAGAAGAAAAAGCCACCTTGAAGCCCGGCTGGGGTCCGCAAAAAATAGAAATCAAAGATGATAAGATAAAAGGACTGCACGTACAGCGTTGTCTGTCGGTATTTGATGGAGAAGGACGTTTTAACCCGCAGTTCGATGAAAATGACACAGACTTTTTCGAAGGGGATATGGTCATAGAAGCCATTGGACAGGGAATGGATGTTGGTTACCTTTCAAAAAACATTCGGGAAGGACTGGATTTTACGGAACGAGGACGCATATTGGTAAACGACTATTTCCAGTCAAAACAGGAGTGGCTCTTTTTCGGAGGTGATATCATCCAGGGCCCCGATGTTATTCACGGCATAGCGAACGGACATAAAGCAGCCCGGGGCATCGATAAATACCTGAACGGTGAGCTTCATTATTCAGTTCAGGAATAAAAACATTGACTCCAAATGCAAAATAGCTTAAATTGATATTGCTATATCAAACAAACAATAAAAAAACAACAATATGGCTGATTTATCAACAACATACATGGGTCTGGAGCTAAAAAACCCCATCATCATTGGAAGTTCGCAACTGACCAGTAAGGTGGAAAAGATAAAAAAACTCGCAGACGCCGGAGCCGGAGCTATCGTTCTTAAATCACTCTTTGAAGAACAAATCAAAATGGAGGTAAACGCACAACGGGTTAACAACATGTATGGGACCTACAGCGACGTAGAAAACTATGTGTCATTTTACACAAGAAAGCACAACATTGATGAATACCTGAATCTCATCAGTGAAGCCACATCAGCCGTTGACATCCCGGTGCTGGCCAGCATTAACTGCATCTCGGCGGACGAATGGGTAGATTTCGCCCGCAAGATAGAAAAAGCAGGGGCCGTCGGACTGGAGCTTAACATGTTTATCATGCCAAATGACCCTGCCTTCGACAGTGGTGCCATTGAAAAAATATATTTCGAGGTTGTTGGCAACATAGAGCAATACATCCAAATTCCGGTAGCATTAAAACTCAGCTCCTATTTTTCAGGACTGGCAAACACTTTCATCGAACTTTCAAAGTCTAAAACAGCCGGGATGGTGCTTTTCAACCGGTTCTACTCCCCCGACGTGAACATCGACAAAGAAAAGCTGCAGGTTTCTCACATATTCAGCAAACCCGAAGATGTAAGCAACACACTGCGCTGGATTGGCATGCTCGCTGATAAAGTAGACTGCGACCTGGCCGCTTCAACAGGAATACATGACGGACAGGCAGTAATCAAAAACCTGCTGGTAGGAGCCAAAGCCACACAGGTCGTCTCGGCTGTTTACAAAAACTCCCCTGCCTACATCAAAACCATGCTCAACGAAATAGAAAACTGGATGAATAAAAAAGGCTATAACAGCCTGCAGGACTTCAGGAGCAAGCTCAGCCAGTCAAACATCAAACAACCCATGATGTTCGAACGCGCACAGTTCATGAAATACCATTCCAATTTCGATGATGCAAACTATTAAAAACTCCTCCTAATAACGACAACGCAAATACTCCCGGGGCAATACGCTTCGGGAGTATGATTTTATGCCATAACAGCATATAAGACAATAAAAGAAAGCCCCGAAAAATTAATCAAAATTTTACAACATATTCAAAATGAATATGTAAGCTTAAATGAAGAAAAACGAAAAGAATACTTCTTAAACAAAAGAGCTAAGTTTAACACAAAATCGCTTGACTCCATAGAAAATACAGCTTTATTTATTTTCCTCAACCGCACGTGTTTTAACATGTTCTTGCATCCAGAATGGTAAATTCTAATGCAGCAAAACGAGGAAAATTAACTGAACTACTAATAACGAACCTGCCAGTCGAAAAACATGAATAGGTTAAAACAATCTGAAATATTTATATTTCAAATTCTCCTATATACATAGACCGCATAGTATTCTTATTAAAAGGACATTACATTACAAATATTTTTTCATCCTTTATCCGCGATAATCTGCTAAATCCGCGTTATCCGCGTTCCAAAAATTTTAGAACGCGGATGACACGGATGCAACTGATTAACGCGGATTTATTATCGTACAAAATCTTCGCAAAATTTTATTATGCGGCAAGGCAAATAGCTGAAACTATTGAGAAGCACCTCCGGCTTAATCGCTCGGTATGGGCTGGATTTGCGGGGTGGTAGGCTGATTTTTGCCTGGCATTTTTTTCGTCCTTTTTTTTGGTAATGAAAAAAAAGGACAAATGCTGATAAGGGCA
>JAWLEB010000039.1:0-25748 GCA_041686375.1 Bacteroidales bacterium | reverse complement strand
CTGGCAAAGTCAGCCATTTCCTTTAGGTCAATCAGGGATAACAATGGATTTGAGGGCGTTTCAAAGTAAATAAGCTTTGTATTCTTTTTTACCGCATTCTCAAAAGCTGATACAGAATTTTCTTCCACCAGCGTATATTCTATATCGAATTTATTGAGCTCATTCAGTATAAAATTGGTGGTTCCTCCATACAATCCTCTTTGGAAAATCACATGATCTCCTGTTTTCAAAAAGGTAAACAGGGTAGAACTAACTGCAGCTAATCCCGAAGAAAACACAATGCCGGTTTCCGCATTTTCTAAGCTTGCAACTTTTTGGGCTACCGCATATTGATTGGGGGTATTTGAATATCTGGTGTATTCTAATTTTTCTGTGTTCAAATATTTATAAGAAGTTGACGTAAAAACCGGATTGTTTGTGCCTCCTGATAAATCTTTAATTTGTCCGGCATGAACAGCTAATGTTTCTTTGGATGGTATCATGGTAATAAGTTTATTGTTAAAACAATAATAAAATAATAAAAAATAAGATAGCAATCAATAAATATCCATAAATTAATTGCTATCACTATCAAAATAAAAATGTAAATTTGTATAAGAAAACATTATTTATTTGAAATTATCGGTTATAAACAGACATAATTCAACGATAACTTTTCATACTATGCCATACCAAATCAATTCAAAATGAATGCTTTACCGTTTTAAATTATTTCCTGAGTAAGGAATCAATATAATTATGAACAAAAATCATTTAATCATTAAAGCCATTAGCCTATGAAATCATCATCCTTAAAGCATCTGGTAATTCTTACAACACTTTTGTTTGTTTGGAATACGCTATTATCTCAACCCGAGAGTGAAATATTTTCAAACATGGAGGCCCGAAGTATTGGTCCGGCAGGAATGAGTGGACGGATAGCAGATATTGAAGTTGTCGAGAACAATACAGACATCATCTATGTTGGTACAGCTACAGGAAATTTATGGAAAAGTAAAAACGGAGGGGTAACCTGGAAGCCTATTTTTGATGAACAACCTACCTCATCTATTGGAGCGGTTTCAGTATATCAAAGAAACCCGGATATTGTTTATGTAGGTACCGGTGAGGGAAATCCCAGAAACAGCGTTGGTGTGGGTTATGGCATATATAAAAGTATGGACGGTGGAAAAACATGGAAATATATTGGACTCAAAGAGACCCAAAAAATACACAGAATCATTGTCCACCCGGAAGACCCGGATGTTGTCTATGCAGCAGCTTTAGGCCCAACATGGAAGCCTCACGAAAAAAGAGGGGTTTATAAAACAACTGATGGAGGTGAAACCTGGGAAAAAATACTCTACAATAATGATCTTACCGGATGCGCAGACCTTGTCATGGACCCTTCCAACCCCAATAAATTATTTGCCTCGATGTGGGAACACAGGCGGTGGCCCTGGTTTTTTAACTCAGGTGGAGAAGGAAGCGGGCTTTACCGAACCTACGATGGCGGTGATAACTGGACTGAAATTACCAGTGAGGATGGTTTACCAGAAGGAGAACTTGGAAGAACCGGATTAGCTATTGCAAGGAATAACACGGATTTTGTCTATGCACTGGTAGAAGCCAAAGATAATTGCCTTTGTCGTTCAGAAGACGGCGGATACACATGGGAAATAGTAAACGATGAAGAAGGTGTAAACAGCCGCCCGTTTTATTATGCTGACATTTACGTTGATCCGGAAAATGAAAATCGCATATATAGCCTTCAGTCAGCTTTAAAGAAAAGCGAAGACCGCGGGAAAACATTTGAAACCATGCCAAGAAAAACCCATAGTGACAAGCATGCAATGTGGATTAATCCGAATGACGGAAGTCATATAATCCAGGGAACTGACGGGGGAATTGGAATAAGCTTTGACCATGGAAAGACCTGGCGTTTTGTAGAAAACATTCCGGTAGGCCAATTTTATCGCATTAGTGTTGATAATCAAATTCCTTACAATGTATATGGAGGTATGCAGGATAACGGATCATGGACAGGCCCTGCTAACATTTGGGAGTCCGGTGGAATAGCAAACTATCATTGGAAAGAAGTGGGGTTTGGAGATGGTTTCGGAACGCTGAGCGATCCGGAAGATCCAAACAAAGGCTATAGCATGTCGCAGAAAGGAAATCTGATGAAGTTTGATATTCAAACGGGGGAACGAAAAAGAATACGCCCCGCTCCTCCTGCTGACTCAATTGAACTACGCTTTAACTGGAATGCACCTCTGTCTATAAGCCCCTCCAATCCCAGCGTATTGTATTTTGGCAGTCAATATGTACACAAAAGTACGGATAAAGGAAACAGTTGGGAAGTAATCAGCCCGGATCTCACAACGAATAACGAAGAGTGGCAAAAACAAAAGGAAAGCGGAGGTTTGACCTATGATGTCACGGGAGCCGAAAACTTTACGACGATATTCACCATCTCCCCCAGCCCTGTGGATAAAAATGTTATTTGGGCAGGAACCGACGATGGTAATGTACAAATCACACGTAACAGTGGAGATAGCTGGGAAAATGTAGTGAATAACATCCCTGACTTACCTCAAAATACTTGGTGTTCAAATATTGAAGCTTCAGCTTTTGATGCCGGAACAGCATATATTACATTTGACGACCACCGGAGAGGAAATTGGAAAACTTATGTGTATAAAACAGAAGACTATGGTCAAAGCTGGGAAAGTCTGACTAAAAATGACCCTACAGCTAATAAACCTAATGAAGAATGGGGTTTCGCTCATACCATTGTGCAGGATCATAAAGACCAAAACCTGCTTTTCCTTGGAACCGAATTTGGATTGTATGTCAGCTTTGACGATGGCCAACACTGGATGAAATGGACTCACGGAGTGCCGACTGTGCCGGTAAGAGACATGGTAATACAAAAAAGAGAAGATGACCTGGTTGCAGGAACACACGGACGGGCTGCATTCGTCCTGGACAATATAGAACCATTAAGGAATATTGAAAACGTAAAAAATGAAGCCTTCAAGGTCTTTGATGTAAAGGATGCATATCAGCATCAAACCAGGCAGGTTACGGGTTACCATTTTCCTGCAGATGCTATCTATAAAGGAGAAAATCAACCCTATGGTGCAATGCTAAACTATTATATTAATCCTGAGCTTGCTGAAAAGGTGAAATCCGAAAATAAATCAAGCGAAAACAATGATGATAAGGAATCCGAAGAAAAGGACAATGGTGAAGTGACAATCAAAATTTATGATAAAGATTCAACCTTGATACGCACTATGCATACTAAAGTCAATAAAGGCATCAATCGGGTTTATTGGGACCTAGAAGCCGATGGTTTCGAATATCCCACCTGGGAAGACAAGGGTGGTGGATGGTACCGCCCGCCAGCTCCTGAAGCTGTTCCTGGAGAATATATTGTAAAAGCAACGTTAATGGATCACAAAGACAGCACTGAGGCAACAATATTAAATGATCCCAGGGATCATATCCCTTCTGAAAACCGGAAAGCTAAATACGAAGCCTTTAAGGCAATAGGCAATGAACTGAACAAAGCCAAAAAAGCGGTAGATAATATGAAACAAACACATCAATCTTTGGAGAAAATCATAGATCAGCTCGAAGCACAGGAAGACACAAGTTATAAATCACTAATCAAGGAAGGAAAAGAACTCCAGGAAAATATTAAAGAAACGGCTGGTTTATTTGTGTCTATGCCAAATGAAAAACAGGGTATAACGCAGGAAGAAAATGTCATCAGAACATATGGACAAGTAGCAGGTGCTTTATCTTCAACTTATGACAAACCCACAGAAACTCACAAAACCCTTCACAAATATGCAAAGGAGGAGTTAAATACCGCACTTGAAGTCTACAATGAACTTTACATGAATGAGATCGAACCATTCAAAGAAAAAGTCAAAGAAATAGATATTCCTGTTTTTCCGGAATATGAGGAGGTGAAATTATAACAGAAACTGGATTGTTTACTGAGCTAAATCCCATCCATTTTTCCGGGTGGGATTTTTAGTTTAGATAGTATCGCACTTAATGCCTTTTTTGGCAAACTGGAGAAAATTATCTTGCTAATCGCAGCTCAGCAGTTAAAAAATCGTATAGCAATGATTTCCTAAATTCTTTAAGAAACTGTTTTGATTTCTTTTAGAAATTTTGCTTTACCAAATTTTGAAGATGATATTTTGCATAGCCCCTCCCTCTAAAGGACGGGGCTATAAATAAAACTAATTTGTTAAAGCAGGACAAAATCAAAACAGTTTCTAATAGTTGTTAAACACCTTAAATGCCTCATACTCCAAAACCTCCCCCTCCCGGTGTATGCACAATAACCCGTTCGTTTTTATGTATCGTGGCACCATCAATTCCTCCCAGGTTCTCGCTTGCTCCATCTTTTCTTTGAATCCACTGTTTGCCCGTTTGCCCTGCGTCGCCTCCTTTCATTCCATAAGGAGTTTCTTTTCTGTGCTGCGATAAAATTGACATTACCGCATCTTCCAAAAAAGTTATCTCTCTTATCACTCCATCTCCTCCCTTGAATTGGCCTCTTCCACCGGAACCTCTCCGGATCTCAAACCGTTCAAGCCTGACGGGATAGCGATGTTCCATAATTTCGGGATCGGTAATTCGAGTATTGGTCATGTGATGATGCACGGCGGATGCACCGTTAAAAAACTTACCTGCTCCACAACCCCCGCAGATGGTTTCGTAATAGCTATACCGGTCATTTCCAAACATCAAATTATTCATGGTACCTTGACTGCATCCCACAAGACCAAATGCTTTCAAAAGGGTATCAGTCAAACGCTGGCTAACTTCCACATTTCCTCCCACAATAGCCGGACATTGAGTAGGATCGTCCGGGAAAACGGGATTAAGAAGTCCATGGGGAACAATCAGTTTTACAGGCTCAAAAATTCCGTCATTCAAAGGCAAAGGTTCATTGATGAGCAAACGAAGGACATAAATTACTACACTATTTACAATAGCATAAGTAGCATTCATATTGCCCGGATGAACGTTACCGGAACCTGAAAAATCAATAATGCAGGATTCCTCCCTGATCTCTACTTTTACCTTCAATGGGGTCCCATCATCCAACTGTTCTGCGGCAGTATAAGTCCCGTTCTCAATTTTGCTGAGTGTCATTCTTATTTTTCCTGAGGCATACTGTTTCAGTAGCCCCATGTATTTTTTCACTTTCTCATAGCCATGTTCATGAATAAGACCCAGTAAAGCTTGTTCACCGTTCCTGTTGGCTGCCAGGGAACCATGAAGGTCTGCCAGGTTCTCATTAATCTTTCGTGTGGGATAGGGTGCATCAAGGAGGACAGACTTGATATGATCCCATTGCACTTTGTTATTTTTCACGAGGTATGTCGGATAAATAATCACCCCTTCTTCAGAAAGATCCTTTGCATTGGGCGGCATAGAAGCAGGCCTTATGCCTCCCACTTCGGCATGATGTGAACGATTCACCACATAACCGATCAGTATATCATTCTCTGTATAAACAGGGGAAACCAATGTAATATCCGGCAAATGCGAACCACCAAAACGGGGATGATTAGTAACTACTACATCCCCTCTGTTCATTTCGATGACTTTCTTGAGTTCTTTAACACAAACCCCCAAACTACCCAGATGGACAGGAATATGATTTGCATTGGCCACAAGGTCTCCATCCGGATCCAGCAGAGCGCATGAAAAATCGAGTCGCTCTTTTACATTAACAGACAACGAAGTACGTTGTAACATGGCTCCCATATTTTCAGCAATGAACATGAAACGGTTGGTAAACAATTCCATCTCTGTCTCTTTGGTCTTTGATGCTTCTTGCTCAGTTGAGGTTATTTGTCTCTTGTCATCTTCTGTTTTCTTCAGAACCATCGTTTTATTGGCATCCAGAAGAAAAGACCAGTTAGGTGCAAGATAAGTGGTACTGTATTTATCCAAAATGATGGCCGGACCTTCAATTTTTGCACCGGATTTTAACTCTTGATTGTCATAGACAGGTGTCATCTGTCTTACATCCTTTATTAATGTATTGAGAGAATGAGATCTTTCCGGCGAATAAGTTACCTCTGGTAATGCTTCCTGATACACCTCTTTACTTTTCTCTGATGCAATAACCCTTATAAACTCTACTTCTACTCCCCTGTTATCCGGCCAATAACCGTAAATCTGTTCATATTTCTCCCGAAAAGCCTTAAAAGAAGCATTCAGATCATGTTCAAAAGGTATTTCTACAGAACTGTCCTGTCCTTTAAAACGCATGTATATTTTCCGGTGTCTTATTTCTGTTTCATTTTCAGGAATCTTTTCTTCAGCAACTTCTTGCTTTGCCTTTTCAGCAATTTCGGCAAACCATTGTTCAATTTTATCCTCAACCTCTTCAAAAGGCAAGAGTATCTGTTTTTCTGCAAATCTTTCAATGAGTGCACTGCTGATACCATAGGCACTAAGCAGACCTGCATCTGCAGGAACTAGAATAGTTTTTATCCCCAGCAGGTCGGCTATGCTGCAAGTATGCAAGCCTCCTGCCCCACCAAACCCCACAAGAGCATACTGTGCAGGATCATATCCCTTGGTTACGGAAATTTTCCTGATTGCACCTGCCATTGTTTCATTGGCTATCTGAAGGAAACCATTGATTAGCGTTTCTTTATTTCGCCTCTCCCCAGTTCTTTGATAGATTTGCCCGACAAGTTCATCCAGCTTCTTTTCAGCTTCGTTCCGAAAAACCGGTATTCCAAAACGCTGAACATCCAATCTTCCGGCCAACAGGTTTATGTCTGTTATACAGAGCGGACCACCGGCGCCATAACATGCCGGACCCGGGTAAGCACCGGCACTGTGAGGGCCAACACACAATTTAAATCCATCAAAATAACAGACAGAACCACCTCCTGCCGCTACAGTTTCAATAGCAATAGTTGGTGAAAAAATCTGTGCATCGCCCACATTAAATTCAAAACGGTATTCATATTGACCATCAAAACGGGAAACATCTGTGCTGGTTCCCCCCATATCAAAAGTAATCAGTTTATCAAGTCCGGAAAGCTGCCCCTTCCGTGTAGCTCCCACTACACCTCCTGCCGGACCGCTGAGTAAACTGTCTTTAGGATGGAAGGCATCTGCCCTTATTAACCCCCCTGCACTGGTCATTACATGTAAGTCTCCCGTACCGATTTTCTGTTTAATATTATCCAGATAATTCTTGATAACGAGAGAAAGATATGCATTAACAGTTGTAGTTTCGGTTCTTTGCAGGTATTTTATGTGATTCGAAAGTTCTGTAGAAATAGTTACATAGTGGAAGCCTTTATCCAGAAGATATTTCTTAAATTCAGTTTCATGAAACGGATTCCGGTATGCGTTTATAAAAGCAACTGCAGCACTCACAATTCCTTCATTCTTTAATTCAGAAACTAACTTGTCAAGGAATCCTGTATCCAAGGCTTTCAGAACACTGCCTGTGGCATCAATACGCTCTTCAACTTCAACAAATTTGTCAGGAAGAGGTTGAGGTTTCACCACATTCAGGGCAAAAATATCGGGTCTTTGTTGATTCCCTATATGCAGCAAGTCCTTAAAACCTTTTGTCACAAACAAAACTGTCTTCGTTCCTTTTTTTTCAAGCAGAGCGTTGGTTCCCTTAGTGGATCCTAATTTCATATTCAGAGGGGGAAGCTTCTTACAGGGAGGAGTTTGAGTTAAGATTCTGGCCCCCAAAACCGGCGCTTCTTCATAAGTCGTAACTTCAAATCCGAGAGATTGGCCCCTATATTCATCAGGCAATTCATTGGCAAGATAAAGCGTATGGGTCTTCATATCGAACTTTTCAACTTGCACATGTTTATGACTGCCTTTCAGCAATTTAAAATAAAAGCCTTTTAAAATGTCATTTTGAAGATTCCAATTTTCTGATATTACCAGTTCCTTTTGACTGATCCACTTTTCAATATTCCCACGAAGCGTGCTGTTGCTCAAAACTTTCAGCCGGCTGTAACTTCCTTTGGAATCGATGGCAATGCAATCGGTAAAGGTTCCTCCGGTATCAATATAAAGATTCAGGGAATGATTCCTCATCATTGTTTCAGGTTTTTTGCTTTCTCATTTTGTATACATAACCAATAATAATCCATGTAAGAATGAAAGTGCCTATCAACAATACAATCAGCATAGATGAATTTTCAAGGAAAGAACTTTGCAGGAAGTTGTTGAGCGCTTTCAGTAGATTCATTGCGCCAAGCACGATAGTGATCCAGACAATAACACCCATAAGAAGATTAGCGGGCCACCGGTTAATACGTTTATCCCCCATAAGGCGTGGATCATTTACGACGAAAAGTAAAAAGATGCTAATAAATGGCAAAATTAAACCATTCAGAGCTTGAGCGATGATAATGGCCGGTATGGGTTTAAAACCGGCTGAGCCAAAAGCTACACCGGTGACCAGTACAAAACTCCAGACGAGGATAAAAGACCGAGATTTTGGTTTCCACTTCTCCGGATTTCGTAAAGAAAAAAGATTACGTGCTGTAATGGCTGATGCCAGGGGAGCAGTAACAGCAGAAGAAAATCCAGCTGCAAAAAGTCCAAAGCCAAAAAGATAAAGAGCCCATTCGCCCAGTTGACCTGTAAGCGCCTGTGCCAGTGTTTCAAAAGAAAAATCAGACTGCACAGCGGAACCGACGATAAGTACAGCCATAGAAATTATTCCACCCAGAATAATAGCTATAGACAATCCAATACGCATTTCCTTTACTTTTTGGGCTTTATCCGTAATGCCTGATCCCAGAAAAAGGTTATATGGAACAACAGTGGTACCAATCAACGCAAGAATGAGCAGCCCGGAACCATCGGGGATAGAAGGAATAAAGGCTCCGGTAAGCAAGGCTGATACAGAAGGTTTAATTATTATTGCAGTGGTTAAAAAAGCAATGCCCATAAATACCACAAGAAAACCCAGGAATCTGGCAACAAACCTTATCGTTGGAATCGACAGGAATAGAGCTGCCAATATGCCAATGAAAACAACCATATAAGCCGGTGGAATATCTAAAATCAAGGTGATTCCGCCAACAGCTCCCAGAAGGTTTCCGGTTTCATAAGCTGCAGAGCCGATAATAATGGCTCCGATTACCAATATCAAAACCGGCACCCTGGAAGTTTTATCTCTGAATTGACGTGCAATAGCTTCACCCAGGTTATATTCAGAAACAATACTGATGCGGGCACTGGCTTCCTGCAAGGTCAAACAAGTAATAATGGAAAAAACCAGGGACCAAAGTAGTTGCATATCAAAGGATGAGCCCGCCTTGGCTGCTGTGGCAATTGTACCCGGCCCAATGAATGCTGCAGAGATAACAGACCAGAAAAGAATATTCAACAGACGGGTTTTGAACATAAACGTTTCTTTGTTCGAAAAATACAAAAAATAAAAAAATGAATGCTTCTATTCTTTTATTATTTTAGATTTTCTTTTCATACCTTACCTGGAATTATAATGAACACATGTTAAAAACCTTTTATATACATTGCAATGCAACGTCTCTACTATCATTAAAATACTGATTCACAAATTGTTCCTTTGCGTAGTTTGCTATAAATCCGGATATCACCTTGATGTATTTTCATAATCTTCTTCGCCAGACTCAGACCGATTCCAGATCCCTTTTCTTTGTAGTGTAGAACGGAATAAATACCTTTTCAATCTCCTCTTCTTCCATACCTCTTCCATTATCAGAAATTATTAAATATATGCTTCCCTCACTTCTTTCACCACCGAAAACGGTAATTAAACCATCATTACCCACCTGCAACACCTGTATTGCATTTAAGAGCACATTAATTATAACCTGTTGAATCTGATCAAAATCACAAGTGATCATCAACGATTCTTCAGATATATTGGTATGCATTGTAATATCCCTTATTTGAGGCTAATTCCTTTTTCTTTAATATTGATAATCTCAATTTTATAGAGGTGACCGATTGCTTTTTTAAATGTTTTCTTGCTCATATTCAGCTTTTCTTTAATCTCTTCAGGACTGCTTTTATCATTTAAGGGTAACCAGCCATCATTTTGTTGAAGGAATTGCAATATCCGGTCTGCATTCGGAGCAATTTTATTATATCCGGGAGGCTGAAGGTGAAGGTCTATTTTATTGTCTGTTCGTACTTTTTTTACATATGCTGTAAATTTATCTCCAATAGTTACCTCCTGGAATATTTCATTTTTGTAGATTAATCCGTCATGCAGTTTATTGACAATACTTTTATAGCCCAGTTCAGTTTCATCATATACCAAAGTCTCCACTTTTTCATTTTCTTCGACTGTTATATTTTCATTATCCAGAAATTTCCGGATTTTGGCCGAACCAACCAAACGTTCGCTTACCTCATCGTAATAAAGATATATAACAGCATGTTCACCTTGCCTTAATTTTCTTTCCTGTTCCCGAAACGGAACCAATAATTCTTTTGCAATGCCCCAATCCATAAAAGCTCCAAAGTCAGTTACTTTAGTAACCTGTAATAAAGCAAACTCATGTAATGTCAACTTTGGTTGTAATGTGGTGGCAATCAGTCGACCCTCAGAATCATTATAGACAAAAACCTCTATTTCATCATCGATCTGAAGACCTGTGGGTATATACCGATTAGGAAGCAACACTGCATCTTCATCATCTTTGGTTATATAAAAGCCTTGTTCGCTTTCTCTAACCACTTTAAGGGTGTGATATTTTCCGGGTTCAATCATATGGACTGTATTAAATGTCAATACAAAAATAGGCATTGTTTACTGTTAAAACACTAAGAAACTGTTTTGATTTCTTCTAGAAATTTTGCTTTACCAAATTTTGACGATGATATTTTGCAGAGCCCCGTCCTTTAGAGGGCGGGGCTATAAATAAAACTAATTTGTTAAAGTAGGACAAAATCAAAACAGTTTCTTAGTATAAAAAAATCCTTCTGAGTATTCCAACTCATTATCACTTTATTAATTCGGGTATTTTTTATGTAATGATGAACAGGATTTTTATGGTTTAGTTTGATGGTTTCATTCTTGATAAAATATAACCATTTAAGTAAATTTGAAATTAGAATATTAATCTTAATCTATTTGAATAACAAAAAGATTATGGCCACAAAGACTATCCAATTCCAGACAGAGGAGAAGACTGACTTTATGATTGAATTAAGAAAAAAGGCTGATGAGTATTTTGAAAATAATAACCTGTCTAAACATGCTGATTTCAGCGTGGTGGTCAAATCCATTGTTGTGTTAATTTTATACCTTGGTCCGTATCTGCTTATGATGACTGGTTTAGTCTCTGCCACTCCCCTCATTCTGCTCTGCTGGATAATAATGGGGTTGGGCATGGCTGGCGTGGGAATGGATCTCATGCACGATGCCAACCATGGTAGTTATTCTAAAAATAAACGCACAAATAAAATACTCAGTTTTTCACTATACATTCTTGGCGGACTTCCAGAAACCTGGCAGATCCAGCACAATACAATTCACCATGCATATACCAATATAGACGGGTACGATGCTGATATTGATCCCGCGCCGATGCTAAGGTTTTCTCCACACAAACCTCGTCGTAAAATACACAGATACCAACATATCTATGCATGGTTATTATATGGTCTTATGACCATCTTATGGATTACCACTAAGGATTTCCAGCAATTGATTAAATACAGCCACGAGGGTTATCTGGCACAGGAGGAAAGGTCTTTTAACCGACTGATGACCAAGTTGGTCTTAACGAAAATATTATATTATGTCATTTTTGTTGTACTGCCAATGATTGTTCTTCCAATACCATGGCATATGATTTTGCTGTTCTTTTTTATTATGCACTTCATAGCTGGAGTGTTGCTTAGTACAATATTTCAAACCGGTCATATACTTCCTGATTCGGCATACCCCCTTCCTGATAATAATGGAAATATAGAAAATAATTGGATAGTGCATCAGTTATCTGTAACATCTGATTATGCGCCTAATAATAAGCTGTTAACATGGTTTTTAGGAGGATTGAACTATCATGCTGTTCATCATGTCTTCCCTAACATCTGCCATATGCATTACAAAAACCTTTCTGCTATTGTAAAAGACACTACAGAAAAATATGGGGTAACTTATCGTGTCCAGCCAACATTCGTCAAGGCAGTTGGGAATCATGCAAGAATGCTCAAACTACTGGGGCAGGATCGAAAAACTGCTTCTTAACATTAAAATTATAGAAGGTAGTTGATCCCCATTCCTTTAATCTTTTCCTGTATTACACCCCGCCCTTAAAATACTTTAAGCTTCGAGGTCACCTGCTTAGATTATATGAATATACGTCCTGAAAAAATGTGTATTGAGAATTAAACCGTTAATTTTGTCAGGTTAAACTTTTTTCATTAGATTTAGTCATCTAAATAATTCACTACAAAAACAAATATTTATGCTGTCATTAAACGGGATATACCCTCCTTTGCCTACCTCATTTGATTTCAATGAAAATCTGGCCCCAGACAAGATGAAAGAAAACATCCGGAAATTAAGTGAATATGATCTTGCAGGATTTTTGGTATTAGGTTCCAATGGCGAGTTAGTAAATCTCAGTGATAAAGAGAAGGAAAAAGTGTATGAAGAAGCCCGCGAAGCTATCCCGGAAGATAAGACAATGTTGGCCGGAACAGGCTGTCAGTCTACCCGGCATACCATAGAGCTGACAAAAAAAGCAGCCTTAGCCGGAGCAGATGCCGTGCTGGTACTAAATCCTTCATATTACAAAGGTTTAATGACCAGGGAAGCACTGAAGACCCATTATTTTGCTATAGCTGATGCCTCGCCTGTACCGGTAATTGTATACAACATGCCTGCCAATTCAGGGTTAGATATGGATGCAGAAACAATCACTGAAATCTCCGCACACGAAAATATCACTGGATTGAAAGACTCAGGAGGTAATATAACCAAAATGGGAGAAATTCGAAGAAAAGCAGGCCCTGAATTCAAAATACTGGCAGGTTCTGCAGGCTTTCTTTTGCCTGCTTTATCCATTGGGGCTATTGGGGGTATACTAGCCCTTGCAAATATAGCACCGGCCCAATGCCTCCATGTTTATCAAAGCTTTTTGAAAAGAAAAACAGAGGAAGCCCGCGAACAGCAATTGAAAATCATAGAACTGAATAACGCTGTCACAAGGAAATGGGGTGTTCCGGCTTTAAAGGAAACAATGGATCAATTGGGATTATATGGCGGACCTTCGCGCAAGCCCCTTCTGCCTGTTACGGGAGAAATAAAAAAACAACTGAATAAATTACTTGAGGAGAACAACATTCATCTTTAAAAAAGAAAATTATGAAGGCAAGAAAATTATTAATGATTCCCGGCCCAATAGAATTTGAACCAGAAGTACTGCAGCCCATGAGTACACCTACGACAAGCCATGTAGCACCCGACTTTGTCGAGTCGTTTGGTAATTCACTGGACATGATGAAGGAAGTATGGTTAGCTCCTTCAGGGCAGCCTTTTATTGTTGCTGGTTCAGGAACTCTTGCAATGGATATGGCAGCTTCTAACCTTGTAGAACAGGGTGACCATGCCCTGGTCATTTCGACTGGCTATTTCGGAGAAAGATATGCAGAACTTTTAAAGCGATATACAGACAATGTCGACATGCTCAAAGCCGAACATGGTAAAGTTGTTCCTGTTGATCAAATCGAAGACCAATTTAAGAAAAAAAATTATAAACTACTCACATTCACCCACGTAGATACATCCACTGCTGTAATAAATGACCCCCGCCCAATTGCTGAATTAGGGAAGAAATACAATGTTATTACCATTCTGGATGGAGTATGCTCTGTAGCCGGCGAAGAAATACGGCAAGAGGAATGGGGAATCGATATAGCTTTTACCGCATCTCAAAAAGCCATTGGAGTACCACCGGGACTTGCCTTACTGGTTGCTTCACAAAAGGCTATGAAAGCATGGAATAACCGAAAAACACCTGTAGCAAACTACTACGCAGACTGGAACAACTGGTTGCCTATTATGGAGGCGTATGGAAACAGAAAGCCGGCCTATTTTGGAACTCCTGCTGTCAACCTGGTGCTGGCACTGGAAAAAAGCTTACAAATTATACTCCGGGAAGGAATGGAAACTCGATTCAAACGTCACAAGAAAATTGGCAAGGCTTTCCGGGAAGCGATGAAGGCTGCCGGTCTAAAAATGATTCCGGATGAAGACCGGGTATCTGCCAACACACTATCAGCACCTTATTACCCCAGCGGCGTTAATGGGAAAGAGTTCTTACAAAAAGTATCTGAAGAAGGAATTATATTGGCAGGTGGCTTAATCACAGATATAAAAACCCAATATTTTAGAGTCGGACATATGGGGGCTGTAAACCGAAGCGATCTGCTGGCTACAATTGGAGCCATAGAATCAGCCCTGCGTAATAGCGGTCATAAGATAGAACCAGGTATTTGTCTAAAAAAAGCACAGGAAATACTGGATTCATAGCGGTTTACCATAAAACTTTCTTTAGTAACACTATACCAGATTATGAGGTGCAAACTTCTTGATACTGGGTTATTGTAACATACTTATAAGATAATCCTATATACATAAATACTATAATAATTTATCTGAAAATGCGTCAGCACTTCAAAAAACCTATGAATTTGCTGAGGTTTTCCATTATTTTGTGTGTACGAACCAATGACATCTTGACTGGTGTAAAGACCGTAAACGGGTTTTACTGAGGTTTGGAAAGTATTCCGGGTTATCACTATAAATCGTAGTGCTATTCTCATACTGATAAACTAACGGCAGTTGATACCTCTCATGATAACAGCATCATGCTTCAGCATGTGTTGATTTAACCAGAAAAACGCTTTAAGGAAGGTATCATTAAATCAGATTAGAATCTGTTTTTTTGTTCCTACGTATCCTCAAGAATATATGTAATAGTATCTTTTTCACTGTAATGAAACAACATTCTGCTTAAATAGGCTAAAGGAATACCAATTTTATTACAACCTTGCCTTAATGATGACTCAATTGTTTCATATAGTTTACGGCTACTTTGAATTTTCTGATTATCTATATTCAAATCAAAATGTTGCTTCAATATATCTCCAACTCTGGTACTGATGGCAATTACATCAAGTGATAAACCTTTTTCAACCATAAAACCAGAAGCGCTCTTTAACTTTAAATTCGGGACACGAGACATCAACAAAGCCCGGATTTCTTTATAATTCTGCCGCCTATGATCTATTCCTTTTAATAGTACAAGTTCGTTATGGTTTATAACATTTGTGCTGTTTAATACCTCTTCAATTCTTTCAGCTTGTTTATTATAAAAACTTGTGGCTTTATATTCTTTTAAGACCTTAGAAATGTATTCTTTCCGGTTGTTCTGCATGGAAGAAAGTAACCTGAAATTCAACTTTTCCCTGAATTCGTGAAGTCTCTTTTTATCTGCCCTTAAATCATCTGTCATTATTTTACCGCTAACAATGCAAAATTGCAAAACAAGATTCAACCACAAATCATTTTGACTAGCCATTGAATATAAGCCCAATTGAGGCATATCAACTTTGTTAATCAGACATTTTGCGATTTTTGTCAATTTTTTGTAATCTGCATCTGTAAGAACTACTGCCTGGTTTCGTGAATTGTAATGCATATTTTTGCCTTTGATGTGCTTTGTAATAATTTATATACTTTATTTTACTTTTTTATCTCTTTCTTTAACATTCAGTTATATTGTCTGACAGCATAGTAAGATACTAAGAAGAACCTTGCAGTATATGACACATTAGACTAGTTTACTCCACTGATTATACCAAAAATACAAAATAATATACTAAAAAAGGGGATACTTAAAAAAGCATCCCCTTTTGAATTATATGAATAAAGAAATTTGTTACAGGGAAAACAAGTTATCAAATAACTGATTTTGTGAGTTTAGTTTATCCTCGTTTCCATATACACATAAAGTGCTTTCTGAAAGAATTTTGTCAACAAAATCAGCCATTTCTCTAATGTCTTCCGCAGTGGTTGAAAGTACATCTTCACGAATAGACTGCAGATCTTCTTTAGTTGTATTAGTCATATAGTATCTTAAGGCAGTATTACCTTCCTGAGAAGGAGATCTGGGTCTGTCCATATTGGATATTGTTCCTATAACAAAACGTCTCATTTTACTTTCACTTGGACTAAACTCTCTTAAGAAATCGGATGAACCATCAATATTTTCAACTGTTTTTTTCAGATTGGGATCACGATAAGAAGCGAAATGAAAATTTCCTGACTCGGAAAATTGGCTAAAACCGCCATATGCTCCTCCGATTACCCTGATTTGATTATTCAGCCATTCTCGTGACAAAATTTGGTTGAGCACCCGAATTTTTCCATCATACTCATAACCTAGTTTTTTGAAGTTATATCCTTTTGTTACATATTGAACTTTTGAAGGTGCAAGCATACCTTCATTTTTATTAGCAAAGTCAAATTCCCATTCATTTAAATCTGTTTCGGTATCAGGAAAATGCTGGACGAAATCTTTCAAATGGTCATCATATTCAGACATATCCTCTTCACCACAAGTTACAAAAGCTATCATGTTATTCTTGTTAAACAACAATTCAGCTACTGTTTGAAGGTTTTCGACAATTTCATCATAATTTTCATCATAATCTTCCATCAGATTGGAAACGAATTCATAATAAGTATATCCCTGCGTAAGTTCATTAAATTTACCCTGGTTTGAGAAATAAGATGAAAGGCGTGTAGATGCTAACCCTAAACCATTTTGTCGGTTGTTTGCTTCCAGCTTTGACAAATGTTTCGTCAGTAAGGTTTTCAAACGTTTTTTATCATCAATTTTCGAATTATGCAATACCTCATCTGACAATTCAAACAATTTATCTACATTTTCATTCAGCACTTTGCTTTGTACAACGAAGTTTGCCAATAAATTTTCATCGTCATGATTTTTTAAATCTGTCCTATAACTGGTTGAAAATCCACCTAAATGTGTATTTAAAGCATTATTCAGTTCCCCGAAAGAATAATTTTCAGTATTTAAATCTCCCAAAACAGTCGATAACATCCGCATATAGGGAATCTGTTCTTTTGTAAGAACACGTGCATCAAACATGAACTTGCTGTACAAGATATTATTTGTAAATGTATTGTAATACAACTCTTTTATTCCACTAATATCCTTTTCTTCAATATCAAAATATTCAGCCTCCTTATCTATTTCCTCCAACTCTAATAAAGGCATTTTAGCCAAATCTTCAGGAGAATTCTCCTTTTTTTGATAAGCGATCAGCTCTTCGGTTTCTTCAATTAAAGAGTCCATTTGCTCTTCTGAACGAGAGGACTTGTATTCTTCTAATTTGTCTGCTATTTTTTGGTCTCGTTCAGCCTGCAAACCAGGTTTTGGAGCCAAAGCGATAAGCAGAGAATGAGGATTGTCTAAAATTTCGTTTTCAATTATCCTTTCAAGTTTGTTGTTTTCGATATCTTTTTTAGTGGCAGCAAGGGGTTCTTCCCATTTTAAGCTCAAAAAAGGATCCTCAGCATATAACCAACCATTTGATGCTCTGAATAAATAGGTTAAACCCTTTTGTGGATTATCACTTTCTCTGAGGTTAAACTCGTACTTGTTTATTATTCCTTTCAGGATATCCTCATCAATTTCTTCTTCTGCTATTTCTTCCAATTTTTTAGTTACAATTTTATGGAATTTGTCTTTATCTGACAAATTAGCATTCTTTATATTCAGATGAAAGACCCCCTGTTTATTTGCACTATAGTAGGCATTAATATCGCGTCCTATATCCGCATCCTGCAGGGCTAATTTCAAAGGACCTGATTCATGATTTACAAGAGCATCGGACAAAATTTTCATTAACATTTCCATTTCCTGGTCTGCTCCTTCACCAATCACCCAACTCATTGTTAAAAATGTTTTGTCCTCTGTTTTATCGTTTCTCCCAACGGGGTAATATTCAACAATATCCTTCATTTCATCGAAAGGCTCCTGGTGTGCAATTTTTGCTCTTTTGTCAAGTTTTTCAAAATTGGAGAGATACTCTTCGTTAATAAAGGCAAGGTCTTTATCCAGATCAGAATCGCCGTAGAGATATAGATAGCTGTTTGTGGGGTGGTAAAAGGTCTCATGAAAATTTTTAAATTTTTCATAGGTAAGTTCAGGAATTTTTTCTGGATAACCCCCGGATGAATTACCGTAAGTATTGTCCGGAAATAAGTTTTTAGAGATATGATAATTTAATACTCTTGAGGGATCTGAAAAAGCACCTTTCATCTCATTGTAAACAACACCTTTATAAACCACTGGTGCATCTTTTGATTCCAGTTCATAATGCCAGCCTTCCTGTCTGAAAATTTTCGGGTTCTCATAAATTTTTGGGAAAAATACAGCATCCAGATACACGTGCATCAAATTTCGAAAATCTTTATCATTCATACTGGCAACAGGATACGAAGTCATATCACTGCTGGTCATTGCATTTAGAAATGTGTTTAATGACCCTTTTGTTAATACAGTGAATGGACTTTTTACCGGAAAATTTTTTGATCCGTTCAAAACAGAATGCTCTAAAATGTGTGGGGTTCCACAATCGGAATTTGGCAAGGTTTTAAAAGAGGCGGAAAAGGTTTTATTAACATCGTCATTAGCAATTTTTAAAAGCCTTGCACCACTTTTCATGTGCTCAAAATAATAACAATCAGAATTTACTTCTTCGATAAATTCTTTTTTCTTTAGTTTAAATCCATGATAGGTTGAGCCTACCTTATATTCTTCAGACTGGCATGAACCCAGAAAAATAGAGGCAAAGACGAAACCTGCCATAATAATTGTTAATTGTCTAAAATTCATAAAGCTTAATTTTAAGTATGATAAATTCAATATGTGAAGATAAATATTTTTAATTGGTATCATTTAATATTTATTTATTACAATTTTATAAACATATTATTATACTTTAATAATTACTACTGATGAGTTAAAAAATCATTATAAGGATTTATACATTTCCAATTATATTAAATAGCAAAATTAACAGACAAAATAATACTGCATATTATCATTACAGAAATATTATGATTTATACATTATACCGTCCTTGCCTGAACCATATCTAGCCGTTTTCGCAAATTGTTATGGTTTGAAATTAAAATTCAAGTCTTTTGCTATGCTTTGCGCTAATTCAGTATCTGCTTTATAAAAAGGAAAGTTTGGAGCATAAAAAAGGCAGTCAAATTGACTGCCTGAAATTTTGTGACTCAGCTGGGTCTCGAACCCAGGACCCTCGCCTTAAAAGGGCGATGCTCTACCAACTGAGCTACTGAGTCGGTGCAAAAGTAAAACGTTCTTTTTATTCTACAAATTTTATATCCATTTTTTTTAAAAAAAAATGGATATATTTTCAAATCGACTTACTATCAAAAGGCAAAAAAAAGAACCTTAACATTTATCTTCTTGAATTCATGATTTCATCCTCCCTTCAAAGAAGCTTAAAAAAGCTGCAAACTTATAATAAAAAACTATTACTTCAAGTATGTTTACCATTTTTTTAACTATTTCTACAAAAATTCAAATACCATAAAATACTCTGTTTCTCAACTTTTCTTTCCATACTAACCAGCTAAATAATCATTTAAAGTTTTTTTCCGCTTTGTGATTAGCGAAAATCAACAAAAAATAATACTTTTAAGCTCCATTATATAAATTCGAAAAGGCTAAAATCTCATATAATGAAAGATAAAGTAATCATTATTACAGGTGCATCATCAGGGATTGGCAGAGCATGTGTATATAGATTTGCCCAACAAGGGGCAAAAGTAGTTTTTGGTGCCAGAAATAAAGAAAAATTAGATACTATTGAAAAAGACCTAAAAGAAAAGCATAACGACGTACTGGCCGTACCAACGGATGTATCGGAACCCGATTCCTGCAAAAATCTTATTCATAAAACCATTGAAAAATATGGAAAAATAGATATACTCATAAATAATGCTGGCGTTTCTATGAGAGGCTTATTCGAACATACCAATGTTGATGTTATTAAAAAACTCATGGATATTAACTTTTGGGGAATGGTATATTGTACAAAATATGCATTACCCCATCTACTTAAATCTAAAGGTTCCGTTATAGGTATTTCTTCCATAGGAGGATTTCAAGGATTGCCAGGTCGAACAGGCTATTCCTCCTCCAAATTTGCAATGCATGGATTTTTAGAAACATTAAGGATAGAAACATTAAAAAAAGGATTGCATGTTCTTGTTGCCGCACCAGGTTTTACAGCGACAAATGTCAGAAAAAGTGCCTTAGGCCCGGATGGAGATCCTCAAGGAGAAAGCCCCAGAAATGAAAACAAAATGATGAAACCGGACGAAGTTGCAAAAGTTATAGAAAAAGGAATAAGAAAACGAAGAAGAACCATCATAATGACTACAGAAGGCAAGCTAACTGTATTTCTTAACAGAATCATACCAAAATATATGGATAAATTAACATACAAGCATTTAGCAAAAGAACCCAATTCCCCGTTTTCATAAAAGCGTTAATATGACCGAAATAATAACTTTTTTTTATCAACTTGAATATGACCATGCATCAGGGATAGTTCTTATTTGTTTTGGTATGGGCTTTTTAGCCTACTTTTGGTTAAGTGTGTTGATTAAAAACCTCTTAAATGGTATTTTTCAAAATGTTGAAAAAGAGACTTATTACGCATATATTAGTCAGCGAATTATGGGTTTCTTGTTTCTTGGTATATTTCCTGCTTTAACATTTTATCATATACAAAAACAGTCCCTTGTTAATTACGGAATCAATATTCAGAATCTGCACATTTCCCTAATTTGGATTCTTCTTCTGGGAAGCACAATCATAACAATAAATTTTTTCCTTGCCGGAAATAAAACCAATTTAAAATACTACCCGCAAATCCAACTCAAAAACTGGTCTTTCTCCTCTTTTTTAATAAATGTTATCACCTGGATTTTATATCTCTTTAGTTATGAACTCTTATTCAGAGGCCTTTTACTGTTTTCTTTGTACCATGCTTATGGATTAACCATTGCCATTATTGTCAACACAATACTTTATTCGCTGATACATATCCCTAAAGGGAAACGCGAAACTTTAGGAGCTGTTCCTTTAGGCATTATTCTCTGCCTGATCTCAATACAAACGGGCTCGTTTTTTGCAGCCTTTGCTTTTCATGCAATTATGGCTATTTCAAACGATTATTTTGCGATTAAATATAATCCTGCAATGAAGCTAAATTTAAAGAAGTGATGATATATTTTATAACAGGGGCAACTGGTTTTATAGGGGCTTCGCTGGTCAATTACCTTGTAAAAGAAGGACATCAGGTTAAGGCTTTAGTGAGGTCTAAAGAAAAGGCATCTGAAATATTTCATGAAAAAGTACAATTGTATGTTGGTACCCTTTCTGAGACCAGTGTTATTGAAGAAGCAACAGAAGGCGTAGATGGCATTTTTCACCTTGCAGCTTTTGCCCAGCCATACGCAAAAGATAAAACACTTTACAATAAAATTAATGCCGAAGCTACCAAAGCACTCTTCAATATAGCTTATAAAAAAAATATTAAGCGTATTGTTTTTACTTCAACAGCAGGAACCTTTGGGCCTTCCTGGGATGAACCCGTTAATGAAAATACTGTGAGATCACATGATTTTTTCAATGAATACGAAAGTACCAAGTTTATTGCTGAGAAAATAGCCAAAGATTTTGTGCTAAACGGACTGGATATTGTGATTGTTCATCCGACCCGAGTTTACGGACCGGGAAGACTTAGTAAAAGCAATGCAGTAACATTAATGATTAAAAAATATGTTCAGGCTTTGTGGTACGTTATTCCCGGCGGTGATGGAAGTAAAATAGGTAATTATGTTTTCATTGAAGATGTTGTAAAAGGGCATGTAGCAGCCATGAACAAAGGAATTGCCGGAGAACAATATCTGCTGGGCGGTGAAAATAAAAGTTACGAAGATTTTTTTAAAATGCTACGGACTTTGAGTGGTAAAAATCATATGCTGTTTAAAGTACCGGTATGGGCATTATCTGTATTTGCTGCTGTTCAAATGAAAATTGCTCTGTTATTGAATCAAAACCCACTGCTGCCGCCAAAATGGGTAAAAAAGTATCTTTACAACTGGGCAGTATCAAGTAAAAAAGCCCGGGAACAACTTGATTATAATGTTACACCTTTAAAAGATGGATTTGCTAAAACTATTGAATGGGTAAAAACGCAACAATATGAAAGCAAAAAATAATTACGCCCTTATAACAGGAGCAAGTGTAGGAATTGGCCGGGCCTTAGCCATTGAATGCGCAAAGCGAAATATCAACCTGGCATTAGTTGCTCTGCCTGATTCCAGCCTTGAAAGTTTAATAAAGTATATTCAAAAAAATTATAAGTGTGATATAAAATACCTTATGCTTGATTTAACCTCTGAAAATGCTCCCAAAAAAGTCTATGAATGGAGCAAAAAAGAACAAATCAATATAAACATTTTAATTAATAATGCCGGAAGGGGACATTGGGGAAATTTTCTGGATTATTCATATGAATTTTATAATAATCTGATTCGCCTGAATATAGAATCTGTAGTTCTCCTTACATACCTATTCTTACCTGATTTAAAAAAAATGAATCAGAGCTACATTATGAATCTGGGCAGCATAGCTTCATACTATCCTATACCTTACAAAACTGTATATGCAAGCAGTAAAATGTTTATATATTCGTTCTCAAGAGCTTTAAAAGAAGAACTTAAGAATAGCAATGTGCATGTCAGCATCTTATGTCCAGGACCAATACTCACAAATCAGAGAGTTATAGAGCGAATTCGATGTGGGGGTTTTTGGGGTAAGGCATCATCAATGAAATCACAAAAACTTGCTAAAATAGCACTGAAGAAATTATTAAAAAAGAAAACAATCATTACACCAGGAATCGTAAATAAATTTTTTATATTAATAAACAGAATCATGCCCAATGATATCAAAACAAAAATAATTTCAAAAAAATTTAAGGTGAACAGTTGATTTCTGAATGCATTCTATAATTTTATCCTTGAAAAAAGCCAGATTAAAAAACTAATAAGCACACTTAATAATATCATTGAAGTTATTGGAGCATAAAAAACAAAATTTTCTCTTTTAATTTTTATATCACCGGGCAAATTGCCAAACCAATGCAATTTATTCCCAAACAAGAAAAAAATGAGACCGAAAATAATAATAAACACACCAATAATTATCAAATATTTGCCCAATTGCTGCATATTTTATTTTTTTGACGACATCTAAGCAAAAATAATAAAATAATATTCAAACTATTTTGGATTAAATTACGTATATCTTATAAAATACAAAAGGTATATAAAGTATGCACAGAAATTTAATTATAGGCGTTAGTGGCTTGATCATTGTTGTGTGTACCTTATTATACTTTACAGATAATAAAATTATACCTCCAAAGAGTGAAATGGGAGAAATAACAAAAGATTTAACGTATAAATTACAATTAAGGGATTTTAATTTTATCAATAATGAAAGCATTATGGCTGAAACAAAACAACTCTTCAATAAAAATTTTGGCAATAGTTGGAATGAATCTGTGATGATATTTTCCAATGATTCTTCCTTGTTTATATTTGATATAATAAATGACATTAACATAGGCGCGCTTAATCAATTAGTTGAAGAGATAAATACAAATGAGTTACAAATGCCATAAAAACATACCATGATCATAATAATCATGTGACAATTTGGTATAAAATTTGATAAAAAATATGAATAATGAATTATAAAGCAACGATTTGCACACCAAATACATCTAATTATTAACAAACCGAAAAATCGAAAATTATGAAGACACTAAACAAATTTATTCTGCTTACATTAATAGCTTCAGTTGGATTTTTCACAGCCTGTGAAGATGATGAAGATAACAACCTAAGCTATGAAGAAAGCCAAGAAGTACTCCAGGATATGGATAGCCAAACGGCTGCCGATCTTGAGGAAATGTCACAAACTGATGGAATGACAGCCATGATGACATTAAATACTATGGATGATCCTTTTGCCGGGGTAGTAAAAAGTACTAAAGAATACCAGGTTATATCCAATATTAAAGAACTGGCCCTTCCGGCGGATAAAAAATTAAAAACAGTAAAAGCAACAGATCGTTTTGCTTTTGATGATAACGCCGGTACATACACATGGAATAATACTGAAGGAGTCTGGGACTATAATGAGTCACCAACAGACGAAATTGTGATTGTCTTTCCGGCTGACTCCACGCAAATGGATAATAACAACGCTACCTTAACTATTTCTAATTATCAGGATACTGAAATTGTTGATGGAGAATACTCTTATTACCAACCAACTGAAATAAAGGCTAACCTTAAGGTGGATGATGATGAGCAAATGGATATGAGTTTCACCGCAAGTTGGGATGACAATGGTAACCCAATTTCAATGGATATTAGCGTATTGCTCACCCCATTTAACTTTACCGGTAATCTTGAAGAGGAATCAACATCTGGAAGCTTAAACTTTTCAGTCGATTATAATGACAGTCAAATTCTTGATGCGGGCGTTATTGTAAACTTTATAGAAGGTACTCAAGATGCTGAAATTATTGATGGTTATATTCAGTATAGAAAAATGAGAATAGAAGCGAATATCAATATTGCAAACATATACGAAATAGAACAAAACTATGAAAATTATGAAGATGACCAAGATGTTCTTGATGCTATAAATGAAGAAATTGATGCTAAAGTATTTCATGATGGTGATAAAGTGGCTGATCTCAAAGTTGGAATGGATGATAGCACCCAAGAAGTAATTATTGTGCTTGTATTCAACGATGGCACCGAAGAAAATGCAGAAGAGTACTTCGAAAATTTATTCACACAAACCCAGGAATTCTTATCGGAAATGGGAGTTCAATTATAAATTGAATTTGTTTTCTAAACTTTTCCTAAGATTAGCATTTTATTTATTTTAAAAGTTTAAGAAAGAAAAGAGAGGGGCTATAAAAACCCCTCTCTTTTTTATTGGGTTATCTCTCCATATCAAAGGAATTACAAACTGCTTGTACAATCACAGCAGAAAAGCGAAGAACTTTCTTCGCAGGAAAAAGAAATGAGACAGAATATGGATGAATTAAAAGCTATTCAGGAAGAAGCTGCACGGAGAAGCGCCGAAATAGAAGGATTGGTTAATGCCCTGAAAAAATCTAATCATGTTATAGAATATGATCTGAATGGACAAATGCTTGGCGTTAACGAAAATTATCTTAATCTTTTCAACATATAAAAAGAAGATATTGCAGGCCTGCACAACACTAATTATAAGTACAATACAGATAAAAAAGAAAAAAATACACTTTCATTAAAACGTATACTCCTACTATTGACCAACATGGTAAACCGAAAAAAGTTTTGAAAATGGCAACCGATATTACCGAAGTAATTAAAAAATAAAATCCGCAATTGTTGAGTTTTTGATTCAACCTGTTTTGTGCACCGCTTTAACGCCCCAAAAAACACCCGTTGATTATCAGCAAATTAGCGGTTAAAAATTTGAAATTTGGGTGACCCGTTGTATTTT
>JAWLEB010000038.1:0-27629 GCA_041686375.1 Bacteroidales bacterium | reverse complement strand
CGTTATTGACTCCACGCGGATGAACGTTTTCTTCCATGAAGACAGCATTCAGCACGTCAGTTGCAATGGAGGAAACGACGGGCAGGCTATTGTTACCGTTGTTGAAGCCAGCGGATCAGTCACTTATTCCTGGAGTTCCAATGTTACGGATTATAATGATTCGCTTGCTTATAACCTTTCTGCAGATACTTTTTACGTGACTGTGACCGATCAGGATACTTCGATTACCGATTCTGTTGTAATTGAACAACCGGATGTTTTGAGCGCCTCATTCGCAGATGCTTCCACTTCTTTATTGGATTGCTACGGAGACAGCGATGGAATCATTGACCTGGAACCGGCAGGGGGAACTTCACCGTATTCTTACGAATGGTCAACTTCTGATGGCAGTGGATTAAATACTACGTCCCAGGATCAAAACGGACTTACCGCAGGAACCTATGAGGTAACCATCACAGATGATAATGGTTGTAGTACATCCAACAGCTTCACAATAGACGAGCCTGAGCAATTAACCGCCTGGGTGGACATTAATGAAGAAATAAGCTGTAACGGATTTTCAGATGGTAAGTTAGAAGCAAACTATTCCGGCGGGACGGGTCCGAATTATTCCTATGAATGGAATGACGGCGCTCATCAAACAAACCGGATTGCAGACAGGCTACATGTGGGCACATATAAAGTGACCGTTACCGATGAGAACTCCTGTACCGCATCTGCCAGTCAAACACTCACAGAGCCAGACTCTATCAAAGTAGACAACTTTATAAAATACGATGTTTCCTGCAATGGTACCTCTGATGGTGAAATATACCTCGGTGCTTCAGGGGGGTCCGGAACAAAGTGGTACTCCATTACACCAGAAGATGAAACCAATACAACCGGAGAATTCAAAAATTTAACCGGTGGAGATTATACCGTTTCCGTGACAGATAACAACAACTGTCCCGGACCGGAAATTGAAGAAACTATTAACGAACCGGATGCTATAACCATAACAAATTTAGAAAGTATTGATGTGACTGAGTGTGCCGAATATGAAAATGGCCGGATTAATGTGGAGGCGGAAGGCGGTACAGGTGAATTTACTTATATAATTGATCCAGGAGGAGAAAGCAACAATACGGGTGAATTTACAGATCTCGGTACAGGAACTTATACCATAGAAATTACAGATGAAGAAGATTGCGGGCCGGAAGAGACGACAGTGGAACTAAACGGCCCCGAACCGATAACAATTGACAACATCAGCATCAACAACATCACAAGCTGTGCAGGAGAAGACGATGGGTGGATTGACGTAGAAGCCAGCGGTGGAACAGGTGATTTAACCTACACGCTGCAACCGGATAATATCAGCAATAGTCATGGGGAATTTCTAGACCTTACTGCTGGTACATATACCATTCAGGTAACTGATGAAAACGGCTGTGGCCCGGTTGAGGAAGAGGTTGAATTAACAGAACCTGAAGCCATCGCCATTAATGATGTTAGTATTGAAGATGTTACAGGCTGTGCTGGTGACGAAAACGGAATGATTAATGTCAGCGCTTCAGGAGGAACCGGTGAATTGGGATACACTCTTCAACCGGACGATATAACAAATTCTACAGGTGAATTTACAGATCTTGCCGCCGGTAATTATTCTGTAGAAGTCACAGACAGTTACAATTGCGGACCTGTTACGGAAGACAATATAATTGTAGAGGAACCTGACCCGATTACAATAACAAATATTGAAACACAGGATGTATCATCCGAGGGAGCAGATGATGGTGTTATAGAAGTAGACGCAGATGGTGGAACAGAACCATTAAAATACATATTAAACCCGGATACATTGCAAATAAACGATACAGGTCTTTTTGAAGGATTATCCACAGGTGAATATACCGTTTATGTTTCAGATGACAACAATTGTGGTCCTGCAGAGAGTGACCCGGTTACTATTGAAGCCAATGAAACAGGAATAGATGAGCTGACCGATGTTTATGATTTACGTTTGTACCCAAATCCTACTTCAGGAAAGATAAATATCGAAATGGACTTACCAAACCAGTCGAAAGTACAACTACAGGTGATTAATAGCTTAGGACAGGCAGAAAAGATTTTTGATTTCGATGGTAAAAGACATGAGGTAAGTGAATCATTTGATATGAGTTCACTGAACCAGGGAATTTATATCTTTAAATTTTATGATGGTGACAAATATATTGGAAGAAGAATGGTTATTATGAATTAGCATAACGCTTATTATTTGGTTTATTACACAATATCAAAAGGCTTTCATTGGAATGATGAAAGCCTTTTATTATTTTTACTCCTGAAAATTTTACAAGAAATAATTCCAAAATTTTTAAACAATGAATGTTTTAATCATAGGATCAGGTGGACGGGAGCATGCTTTGGCATGGAAATTAGCCCAAAGTTCACTATTGACTAAACTATATATCGCTCCGGGCAACGGGGGAACAGGTGAAACAGGTGAAAACATTTCCGTTTCTCCGGGAGATTTCGATGAGCTCAAGCGTATCTCATTGGAGCGTAATATCGATATGGTTGTGGTCGGACCGGAACAACCCCTGGCAGAGGGAATTAAAGATTATTTTCTGTCGGATGAAGAAACCCGTGATATATTTGTTGTTGGTCCGGATAAACATGGAGCGCTTCTGGAAAGCAGCAAAGCCTTTGCCAATCAGTTTATGCAAAAATATTCCATTCCTACTGCCGGCTTTAAAAGCTTTGATATTGACCAAATGGGAGAGGGATATGATTATCTTAATTCACTTAAGCCGCCTTATGTGCTTAAGGCTGATGGATTAGCGGCCGGCAAGGGGGTAATAATTACCAAAGATCTGGCTGAAGCGAAAAAGCATTTAAAAGAGCTTCTGGAGGGAAAATTTGGAGAAGCCAGTAAAAGGGTAGTGATTGAGGAATTTCTTGAGGGCAGGGAACTTTCTGTTTTTATTCTCACAGATGGAGAGCACTATAAATTGTTGCCTTTTGCCAAGGACTATAAAAGGGCAGAAGAAGGAGATGAAGGACCAAATACCGGGGGAATGGGTTCATTGAGTCCGGTACCCTATGTCGATAAGGATTTTCAGAAAAAAGTAGAAGAAAAAATTATTCGCCCCACACTGCAGGGGTTGAAAAAAGAAGGCATAGATTATAAAGGCTTCTTATATTTTGGATTGATGAAAGTAGGCGACGAACCTTATGTCGTTGAATATAATGTCAGACTTGGTGATCCTGAAACCCAACCTGTATTGTCTTTGTTAAAGAGTGATTTACTGACTCACCTTAAGGCGCTGTGCAATAATACACTCGACTCAGAAAAATTTGAGATTTATAATGACGTTGCCGCTGCTGTAATTCTTGCTTCAGGCGGTTACCCGGGAGCTTATGAAAAAGGGAAGCTTATAACAATGCCCTCCGTGAATGATTTGAAAGATGTGCTGGTGTTTCATGCGGGCACAAAATTATCGGACAGCAAGCTTTTTACTTCAGGCGGCAGAGTGATGGCAGTAACAGCCCGGGCGGATAATTTTGAAAGAGCGCTTGGGAAAATATATGCTGCAATAGATAAAATTGAATTTAAGCATAAATATTACCGAAAAGACATTGGTTATGATATTTAAATTATAAAAAAATGCTTGTAAAGATTATCCGGAGCAATTCCCCGTTTGTTTTGTTATTATTTATTGCATTATCTGTAGTTCTCTGGTTACCCGGATTTCAGGAATCTTCCCCGGATATATTTAGCTTTGATCAACACCGGATGCCACTATATAAACTTCTGTATAGCATTTCTCATAACAGTTATTCTGTTCAGATTATTATTTCATTTATTGCTGTATTTCTCATGGCAATTTATATTTTAAAATTAGACAGGGATTATATTTTGCTGGAACGGAGGAATTATTCGGCGGCGATTTTTTTCATCTTGATTGCAAGCAGTTTTATACAGTTGCAGCGTATTAATCCAGGGATTTTTGCTGCTTTTTCATTGATATTAGCCATAGATCAGCTATTTTCTACCTACCATGGGCGATATATTCTGAACAAGTTGTTCCTTTCCGGAATGCTAATTTCTATTGCTTCTCTGTTTTTATTGCATTATGCTGCTTTTTTATTAATTGTATGGATTTCGCTTATTCTTTTAAGAGGCTTTAACCTGAAAGAATGGTTCATTCCTGTAGTTGGTTTTCTATTTCCTTATTTATTTGTATTTGCATATTATTTTGTCAGTGATACCAATTCCATTCCGGGCTTAATCGAATTGATCCGCAATAATCTTCCGTGGCTCAATGCTGTTACTCATTACAACCTGGCTTACTATATTTATTATGCTTTTTATGTTTTGCTAATTATTCTGGCCAGTTTTTCTATTATGAGAAGATTTGGCGGCCGGAAAATCTATATTCGCAAATACTTGGAATTATTCTGGTGGCTTTTCTTTATTGGATTGCTCATTTTTATTTTGTCACGCGGTGTTGCCGTTGAACTGATCTATATAGCAGCATTTTCATTATCATTTTTATTTGCTGACTATTTTAATTCTATTAAGTCCACTGTTTTTGGAGAAATTGTGTTGCTTATCCTTACCGGACTGGTTGTTATGGTGTATTACACAAATGGATAGAAGTTTGAAAAGCCTCTATCTTTAGCTCTGGTCTTATACTATTACTGATAAATCACTTTGGGCGCTGTATTCCAGAAACAGTAGCCCCGGAATTAGTGGTCAACGCTACCAATGTTTTTTTCTATGGATTGGATTTTTCCATCTAACCGGTCAGATTTATTTTTTCTCACATCGATTTTAATGGAGGAGTAAATACGACTGGCATCTTTTTCAAGCACATCATGCGCCTTTTGTACAACAGAAAGCGCTTCGGCCATAGTTTTTGTTTCAACAATGGTTCCCATTGCAGTTAATTTGTAAGAGTGACCTTCATTTCTAATTACTTCAATCACATTTGATACATATTCACTGACACTCTCTCCTTTATCTGTCGGGAACATTGAAAATTCCATTAATACAGACATAGCATTAAATTTTATGGGGTTTCACAATTATTTGAGATTCCATTCAATATCAAGCTCCCAGTTCGATCGAACATCAATTTTCTCCGGATAATAAAATACATCCTCGGGTTGCCTGTTTTCCATATAATTCCCTGTATCCCATTTTTTATTTTTATTTTCATCCTTAATAATTCTTAAATTGTATTCGGACGGAGGTATATACTCAAAATTATGAGCGCTATCAGCGGAATTTTCTATCCATTTGGATTTAACAATATTATCTTCAGCGTCAAAAAGCTGAAGAACATAACTGGTATCTACGCCACGGATATTGAGAGACAAGCTTCCATAGTAATCTTCTGCCCTTGTTGAAAAATTAACTTCCATTGTATCTTGGTAGAATTCATAAATAGAATGAACAGACTGGGGGAGAACCCTGAGCTTGTATTTGCTGTCGGCATCCCATTCTACCTGAAACTGCGTTGTGTATAAATCATTATCTTTCATGTAAAGATTAAAATCCTGTTCAACCAGCAATGTATCTTCTATTTTCCATAGACAAATGCGTGAGGTATCCAGCGACTCCAATGGATATTCATGTTGGAGTGATATTTCCGCATCCAGATTGAATTTTCCTCCCTCAGAAATATTCGTTTTCAAATTCACGGTGTCCACTCTTTCTCTGTCTTCATCTTTATCAAACGAATATTTGAGATTAACTGTATCTTCCGCCCAGTATAGGTTATTGAGAGAATCTCTTTGCTGGTAGTTTACCCAGCAGGTAATCACATCTTGATTATAAAGTTCTGGTTCTTTTACCCAGTATGAAATGGTATCAGATTCCATATTTCCTTTTTCAGGAAGAAAAATATCGTCAAACTCATAATCAACACTATCTACGATCCCCATTCTAATACTGTCTCTTACCGCTCTGTTGAAAACGAATACTAATTTTCTCTTATCCGGCCGGGAAGAGGTTTTCAGATATTGCGAGCGGTTTTCTTCATTAAAAAGTCTAAGGTTCTTTTGCTGAGGCTGGAAGCCATAATAACTTTCATAAAAAATGGTGTCAATTAACATACTGTCGTTTGCTCCTAGCATAACAGTATCAGCAAAAACTTCATTATTTTCAACACGGATTACAGAATCTGTAACATAACCTCTTTCATGCTGAGGAATAACTGAATCCTGGTATGTTGTATCATGAATTTCAACATCCCCTCTTTCGAAAATGATGAAGGAATCAGAAAAACCAATATCTTCTTCCGGAGTGTCATATAAATAATTATTGTTCTCATCATCAAGCGCAAAAATCTTAAAAGTATCCAAACGGATATTCCCTATATGATATTCGCCATCTTCATCTGTTCTGGAAACATATTCCGGGAGTTCTAAAAGTGGGATCGAATCTTCTTTTCTGCTGTAAAGCATAACAAGAGCATTCTCCCGGGGTTCACGGGTATAAGCATCGACAACTTTTCCGTATAATTCCAGTGAATCCAGTTCATCTCCTGTAGAAAATACATACCGGAAATTTTTTAATGGATTTCCTTCATGAAAATCAACGATGGAATTTCCAAAATTTAAAGTATAGGTTGTCGAATCTCGCAAAGTATCTTTTAACTCAATTTCAATCCGTTTCCCTTTCTCTTTAATTTCAGGATCATCCCTAAAAGGTGGGGAACTTAAAAACTGACTTCTCACATTTTGTAATTGGATAAATTCATTGAAATGTATGGTGATTTCCCGGGAATCAAAATTTGTTGAGTAATTTGGGGGTTCTTCCCTAATTGTAGAAGGAGGGATGGTATCCTCAGGTCCGCCGGTAGGAGACACTTCTTTTGCACAATTGCTAAATAAACCTGAAAACAGGAATCCTGCAACTACAAATGTTAGTATTACATCAACTCTTTTAATCATTAATAACAACTTCATCTGACAAACATAATAATAATTCCGGTTTATAATATTCAGCTACCTGCAAAATTAACCAAATTTCAGTATAAGCGTATATTGCAATAAAATAACATGTGCAATAACAACTCAAAATTTTTAGAGAGAAATAATTTGTCTTAGCAATTGGGTTGTTATCTATCCAAATAATTTTCTACATTTGTTGAAAAATCAAAAAAGCGGTAATATGTTTTTAAATTACATTGTCTGGGACGTTGATCCTGAAATTTTTAGTATTGGGCCTCTATCTGTTCGATATTACGGACTCTTTTTTGCTCTTGCGTTTCTTCTGGGTTACTATATCTTTATGCGAATTTTTAAAATTGAAAAAATTCCCGTTGAAGTTCTTGACAAACTTACCATATATATGGTTATTGGCACAGTTGCCGGAGCTCGCCTGGGACATGTGTTTTTTTACCAACCGGCTTATTATCTGAGCAATCCTTTTGAAATATTTGCCATCTGGCAGGGAGGACTTGCAAGTCATGGCGCGGCAATCGGTATATTATTAGCGCTTTATCTTTTTGTACGCAAGGAAAAAAAACCATATATGTGGATTCTCGACCGAATTGTAATCGTTGTTGCTCTGGCCGGATTTTTTATACGAATGGGAAATTTGATGAATTCAGAAATATATGGAACGGCCACAAACCTTTCATGGGGTTTTATTTTTGAAAGAAAAAATGAAATCGTACCCAAACACCCAACTCAAATATATGAAGCACTTGCATATCTGGCGATATTCGCACTCTTAGCCTGGATATACTTCAAAAAGAAAGGCAAGTTCAAACAGGGTCTGCTCTTCAGCTTGTTTATGATACTTGTTTTTACAGCCCGCTTTTTTATTGAGTTTATTAAAGAAGTACAGGTCTCTTTTGAACAGCAGATGACACTGAACATGGGGCAAATATTAAGTATCCCGTTCGTTTTAGTGGGCTTTATACTGCTGTACCGAGCATTAAAGCAAAAGAACGCCGGCTCACAGCATTCTTAAAAACAGAAGCAATTCAATATTGCTTAATAAGTAAATACGTGCATAAAATACCGGGCATATGAGCATTCAAAAACCTTTTTTGTATTTTATCCCCGGAATTATCGCCTGGTTAATACGGCCAGTTTTTTTAATTATGCTTATTCTGCCCCTGTTGGCAGAGGGGCAAATTATAAAAGAAGACACTATCCGCTCACTAACGATTGAGGATGCTGTCAGCCTTGCTTTGGATAACAACATAGAGATTAAAAATACAGCGTTGGAAAGAAAGAAAACAGAATATAACAAGGGTTCAAGTATCCAGATAAAACCAATTCGGGCAGAATATCGCAGAGGGCAAATTAACTCTTATCTGAATGACCAATGGCTTGAGGTCTATCAAAACTTCGGCTCTCCTTTAGAATCATATTATAATCGTAAAAAAGCAGAACATGAAATTAATGCAAAAGAAAAGGAATTGAAATTAACCAAGTTGGAAATAGAGAAAGAAACAAAGCTGGTATACTTTAATTGGATATATCTGTATAACAAAAAGAAAATAATTCAACAGCAACTGGAGAAATACAAGGAACTGGCAAGAGTTGTCGATATACGTGAAAAAATGGGTGAATCGGACCGGCTATCAAAATTTATGGCACAAAGCCAATTTCATAAAGCGAAAACAGAACTGAAAAAAATCCGAAATCAAACCAGTATAGCTGAGAACCAGCTCAAATTACTGCTAAATACACGGCATCATCTTATTCCAAAATCAGATACACTTCGCTTATATGAAATTAGGCAGCCACAGCCCCAGACAAATGATTTAGTTAATCCAACTCTACAAGACTTATACGAAGAGAAAATTAACATCAACAATTATGAGATTAAAGCCCAGAAAGCCCGATACTTACCCGAGATAACTGCCGGTTATTTTAGACAGGAGATCAATCAAACCGGTGGATTTAACGGCTGGATGCTGGGCATTTCTGTTCCATTGTGGTATCAATCAAAAAAAGCTGCTGTTCAGAAAGCGAAAGTAAATAAAGCGATTGCTGAAAATAATCTTGTGCATAAAAAAAATAAGCAACAGACCACTGTTAAAAATCTTGTACATGAGCTGAATTCATACAAGGAAGATATCATTTATTTTCATGAATCAGCGCTTAATGAATTCGAAGAGTTATTGTCTATAGCTCAGGAGCAATACGAAAAAGAAGAGATAACATATGATAATTATATTGATTTACTTAAAAAAGCATATGAAATAAAAACACAATACCTTGAAACGGTAAAGAATTATAACCAAACTGCTGTAAAATTAGAGTTTTATGTCAATTGAACTTAAAACATGGTTAAGTGCTCTATGGTAAAATAGAAAATTAATAATAATCTTATGAAGACGATCATACTTATTTTTATTCCCTTACTCTGTATTTTTTTTGCCTGTAATGATAAGACAAACGAAGAACATGTCAATAAAACATCCACTGTGAATAAGAACGACTCTCTGATAAAAATTTCAGAGGAAGAAGAAAAAAATGTATCCATAAAAACAGATACCTTTCAGCACATCGATTTTATAAAAAAGGCCTATGCAAAAGGTACAATTAAGGTTATGCCAAAGGATAACTATGTTGTAACTCCTCCAATACAGGGTTTTGTGAAAAAAATATACCATAATGCCGGAGATTATGTGCACAAAGGAGCGCCGCTGGCTGAAATTTCACACACCGATTATCTTGACATCCAGGAAGAATACATAAAAACCCTTGCTCAATCAGATTTTGAAAAACAAAACTATTCCAGAAAGGGAGAGCTATTTCTGGAGAGCGCAGGAAGCCTCACAAAAATGGAGAAAAGCAAATCGCAACATAAACAAACAGAAGCCAGGCTGAAAATGCTAGAACACAAACTAGACTTGCTGAATATTGATAAGGAGGAGGTAGCAAAAGGAAATTTATACTCAACCATTACGCTTTATGCACCACGGGAAGGAATAATCTCAGAAGTAATCCAGAGTACAGGACAAATAGCAAATGCTGAAAATCCGGTCTGCAAAATAACAAATCATCACAATTTAATGATTGAGCTCAATGTTCCGGGAAAGTATATTGATGATATTCAAAAAAACCAGTATGTAAAATACACTACCCAAAATGACAAGGAGAATGGGGCAAAAATAACACAAATCCTGAAAGAAATAGAGCCCAAAAACAATACATTCAAAGTATCAGCCAAACCATTACAAGCAAATGAATCTTTATATCCGGGTATGTCAACAGAAGCCACTATTCTCATTGATACGGTTCAGGTTCAGGCAATAGACACAAGTGTTATTGTTTTACATAATAAAAGGCCTTATCTTTTTACACGCGAAAAGCAAGGTTATAAAATTCAACACATAATGACAGAAGACACATGCGAAGGGTTTATTATATTAAAACATTCAAACAAGCTGAAAAACAAAAAAATAGTGACTAAAGGCACAAAATTTCTTCTCAATAAGTACATAAATTAAGATTATTTCCGTTAAGGTTAGAGAGACGATGAAATAATTAGGGTTATTTTATCATGGTTAGGTACATTGAAAATACATATTTAACCGTATTTTTGCATTAAAAATACAATAAAATTATTTACAGATAGTTGCGAAAGAAGTAAAATAAAATTTTGAACAAAACTTAAATTATATTAAAAATGGCAGATCAAAACGGGCACAACGAAGCGCAAAATCCAAAACAAAAAAGAAAGAAAATCCCTTCAGGGATAACTGTCACGATTATTTTCCTGGCAGGACTATTGGCTTTTATGAGTTGGCTTTATATCGATCAAAAGCAAACAACCAACCAAATAACAGAGGCATTATCCAGGGAGAAAGATTCACTGGAAAACGAGTTTGTTGAATTACGCAATGAATATGATTCAATAAAAACAACGAATGATTCCATTAACCTGGAGCTGGAAGAAGAGCAAAACAGAATTGATAACCTGATTTCAGAATTAAAAACTGTTAAAGCAACTAATTATAGTAAAATAAAGAAACTTCAGGACGAACTTGAGACAGTCAGAAGTGTAGCTAAAAGCTATGTTCGCCAAATTGATTCTCTGAATCAAATTAACCAGGAACTCCTGGCAGAAAATGAAATGGTTAGGCAGAACCTGCAAGAGACCCAACAATCAAAGCAGCAACTTGAGCAAGAAAAGGATACGCTTTCAGACCAGGTTAACAAGGCAAAAGTGTTGCGTGCAGAGAATTTAAATGCAATACCACTCAATAAACGCGGTAAAGAAAAAAACCGAGTAGACAAAGTAGAGAAGATAAAAGTATGTTTTAAAGTTGACGAAAATGTGCTTGTAGAACCCGGTGAAAGATATTTCTATATTCGTATTGCTTCTCCGGAAGATGATGCAATTTTGACAAATTCACAGGATAACTTGTTCGAGTTTGAAGATGAAAAAAAAGTATACTCAGCAAGAAGACTAATAGAATATACCGGGGAGGAACAAGATGTATGCATATATTTCGATGCAGAAGGAGAATTTGACCCTGGAGAGTATACTGTATTTGTCTTTGCAGACGGCCACCAAATTGGAGATACAACATTCCAGCTTGAGGAATCAGGGTGGTTATTTTTCTAATTTAACAGCTATTTCCTGAAATATTATCAAAAAAGGCAAAAATCCGTTTTTGCCTTTTTATTATTTTTCGCATTAGCACATTAAACAAAAAGCTGATTCTGTTGTTCTTAATATCACATTTATAATCAGAGCATTGTCTTTAAAAAATCTTTAGTATATTTATCCTCTAAATTTTTGTCTATGTTGAAAGAAAACTTTATTGAATACATAGAGACCAGCATTAAAAAAAACTGGGATCTACCAGCTCTTACAGATTACAAAGGTAGCCAATATCATTATAAAGATGTGGCCAGAAAAATAAGTCGTATTCACATTATGTTTGAGGAATGCGATGTGAAAAAAGAAGACAAAATTGCCCTTATCGGGAAAAATTCGGCAAACTGGGCAATGACCTATCTGGCAATTATTTCTTATGGTGCAACCGTAGTACCGGTTCTGCCGGACTTTCACCCCGATGATATGCATCATATAGTAAATCATTCTGATTCCGTAATAGTTTTTGTGGAAGACAATCTCTGGGAAAATCTTGATGAAGCTACCATGCCAAATCTAAGAGCCATAATTTCTCTGAATGACTTTAAAGTTCTTATTGAATCAAATAAGGAGGAAGTTCAAAAGAACCTGAGTAAGTTAGAAGATATTTATAGCAAAAAGTACGGTAAGAATGGAGTTTCTCAAGAACAGTTTGAATTAGAAAAAATTCCCAATAAAAAGGTTGGTGTTCTGAATTATACAAGTGGAACCACAGGATTTTCAAAAGGTGTAATGCTGCCACTCAACAGTCTTTCTGCCAATATACGATTTGCAAGGAATAATTTACCTTTAAAGGCCGGAGATAATATTGTCTCATTTTTGCCTTTGGCTCATACCTACGGCTGTGCATTTGAATTTTTATGGCCTTTTACCATTGGTTGCCATATTCATTTCCTGACACGTACTCCTTCCCCAAAAATAATAGTTAATGCCTTTAAAGAGATAAAACCCGCTATAGTAATAGCTGTTCCCCTTATTCTTGAAAAAATTTACAAGAAACAAATTTTGCCAATGATAAGCAAGAAGCCGCTTAAATTAATGATGAATCTGCCGGCGATAGACAAAGCAATTTACAAAAAGATAAATCAAAAACTCACAGAATCTTTCGGGGCTAACTTTCAGGAAGTGGTAATTGGTGGAGCTCCTTTAAATAAAGATGTAGAAAAATTCTTAAAAAAGATAAACTTCCCATACACTGTGGGTTACGGCATGACAGAATGCGGTCCGCTTATTAGCTACGCAAACTGGGACAAGACTAAAGTTGGCTCTGCAGGAAAGCTGGTGGACACCCTTGAAATTCAAATCGACTCAAATGATCCGTATAATGAGGTAGGAGAGATTATGGTCAGAGGAGAAAATCTGATGTATGGCTATTACAAAAATGAAGAAGATACCAAAAAGGCTATTGACTCTGAAGGCTGGTTGCATACAGGAGATTTAGGCGTTATAGATAAAGAAAACTTTGTCTTTATAAAAGGAAGAAGTAAAAGTTTGATTTTAGGCCCCTCAGGTGAAAATATATATCCTGAAGAGATTGAAGCCAGGTTAAATAACTTGCCTTATGTTCAGGAATCCCTGATACTTGAAAAAAATAACCGGTTAATAGCATTAATTTATCCCGATTACGAAAAAGCTGATAAAGAAGGGATTAAAAACGAGAACAAGCTTCAGGAAATAATAGAAGAAAACAGAAAACAGATTAATGGAGATTTGCCTAAGTTCAAAAAAATAGCTCAAATTAAACTGCACCCAACGGAATTTGAAAAAACACCAAAGAAAAGCATACGCAGGTATCTTTATACAAGTAAAGCCTGATGCTCGGTGGCAAAATGTCAACTTTAACTAACTGAGATGAGAAAAGAGACAATTGTGGTTGCGGGCGGAACAGGCAAGAGGATGGGCGCTTCAATGCCCAAACAGTTCTTACGTCTGAAGGGAACAATCATTTTAATGCGCACCTTATCTGTGTTTTATAATTTTGATACCTCAATGAAACTCATTCTTACGCTTCCTGAACAAGAAATTCAAACATGGGAAAACCTCTGCAAACAGGAAACTTTTAACATCCCTCACACTATAGTTAATGGCGGTGAAACACGTTTTCATTCAGTGAAAAATGGCCTTAAAAATGTTGCCGGTGAAAGTCTGATAGCTATACATGACGGGGTACGTCCGCTAATTACCAGAAAGACTATCAGGGAGGGGTTTCAGCAAGCACAAGATAAAGGGAGCGCTATACCTTATACAGATGTTAATGAATCCATGAGGTATGTAGTAAAAGGAAAAAACATGCCTGTTAACAGGGAACGTTACAAAATTATTCAGACCCCACAAGTTTTTCAGAGCGAGATAGTTATAAACGCATACCAAACAAATTACAGGAAAAAATTTACAGATGATGCTTCGGTTGTTGAACACGCAGGCGGGAAAGTTACTTTGTTCAAAGGGAACCCGGAAAACATTAAAATAACAACAAAAAAGGACCTGGCTATGGCTGAGGTCCTTTTAGATTTTTTAGAAAATCAATCTTCTGAGTGAAAAACAAACAGAGGGATGGTGGTGTGAAACAATAATTTTTTTGCACGGCTTGGATTAAAAAGTTTTTCAAAAATATTTCTCTTATGCGTCACAATGGAAATTATGTCAATTTTTTTCTCCTCTATATAGCCTTGAATAGATCCTAAAAAATCCTTTTTTTCAATAATATCACATTCAAATGTTTGATTAGGGTATTCCGACTGGATATGTTCTTTAAAACTATTCATCTTAGCACTCGCATAACTATTTGAATCTGTTTCACTGAGATGTACACAGAAAACTCTAATATTGAAAGGATTCATAACATGCATGAGCTTGCGGATAGCTGTATAATCCGATTCATCAAAATCGGTAACATACAGTATGTTTACTGTGCCCAATCCTTGAAATTCAGAATTTTCCGGTATTGCTAAAACCGGTACCTTTGCTTTTTCAATTATTTTATAAGTTACGCCTCCAATCAAATCTCCGGGCTTTTCTCCTCTTCCCCTTGTTCCAATAATAATTACATCCGGATGATACTCTTCACTTTTATAAATAATTTCTTCGTATGTAATACCCCTCACCAATGCGTAATCAAGTGTTAAATTCTTGTATCCTTTTTCTTCTATATATTGTTTTATGTCGTTATAAAACTTGTCCATCTGTTCCTTGGCTCTAATTTCAACATCCCGTATGATCTCATCAAGATTCACCTGATAATAGTAGGTATCCGTCATAGGCATGGAATTGACTATGGGATTATAATAAACATGCAGCAGCTTAATCTCTGCATCCAGTTTTTCTGCTAATCCAACAGCATAATGACAAGCATTTTTTGAATATTCTGAAAAATCAACAGGTACCAAAATTCTTTGAACTTTACCTTTGGCAATCTCATCCCCATTTTCTTCCTCTTTGTATGCCTCACTGGCTTTTTCAATTATCCGCAGCGCTTTCTCCATATCCTGTTGTTTGACTCTAACTTCCACACCCCCAGGAATAGTAGAATATACTACGTTAACATTTTTCAGATCACATTCGATTCCTTCAGACTCAAGTTTTGCTTTAAGAACCTCAGCCCGGGAATAATTATGTACTGCAATTGTTACAAGTCGTTCTTCCATAACAAATATTGATTATTCAGATTTTGTTTCTTCAAAAACACCAAATTTGTCCGTTAATATTTTTACAAAAGGTTTCAGATTCTCCGGAACTTTTCTGGTTAATTTTTCAAAATCAGGATTGGTATTTCGATGAGTAACAAGGTTCGTTGCATCTTCAGAAGGTGCAGGCTCTGAACATATTCCAATATATGGCAACAGTTTCCAGTTTTCATCTGATTCTGTAAAATAGCCTAAAATCTCATAGGCAATAATCAGAATTTTACCTCTGTTATACTTTTCATGGTTTATAAGCTTTTTCACCTGATGTTTTACCCATTCCGAAGAAACCTGGTATTTTACCATATCAATCTTACTGAAAGCTGTTCCGAGTAAGTTACTGCGGTAGTTAGTAAAATTCTCATGATATTCCTGTACGTCCGGATGTGGGGGATCCAGTTCCCACTTTGCTCCTAAAAAGTCCAGCATATAAAGCGCTGAAACATGTGACATGAGTTCTATAAACCAACTATCTATTCTCGGGTCGCAATATATACGGGTAAGTTCCTGAGAAAACTGGAAAGCAATCTGATTATAAAACACGTTAGAAATATTAAGACCAATTTTATAATATTCTTTCCCTAATGGCCAGTAAAGCGTTGGGCCGGTTCCTTTATCATTGATAAGTCTAATGGGTTTATATCCTAATGGCGGACCTTCTGGTATTAAACGCTCAAATTCGTTCAGTATATCATTTATGACAATAGAGGCTTTATCATTAGCATTCTTGTCCTGCATTAATTGGTAATCAATTTTCCATTTCATAATATTATATTTTAAATGGTTGTTGCTTAAATGGTTAAAAGCAGACCCCAAGCAAGGTGTTTTCGTTTAATATAAGAATTATTTAGTTCGTTAGCAAATTTTAGAACTTAAAAACGCCCTAAGGGTTTCATTTGAGTATCGTTTTTTTTAAAAGTTATTATCTCATTTGAATAAATTGCAGTTATTATGCTTATTTTAAATTATTTACAAAACGAATTTTAAGGCAATTATTAATTTTGATAAATAAATCCGCGTTTATCCGCTCAATCCGTGCCATCTGCGTTCTATTCATGTTATTTTGTCTACATGCTGTGGATGAGGGTTTTATTAGATATTTTGTTTACAGTCTGTTTTTATAAACGTAAAATTGTAATTTTGTAACATGCAAAAACGAAAAAAGTAAAATACTAAACATGGAAAAAACCAACACACCAATTAAAGAATTATTGGCAGGAAAAGGTGTCAATAAAACCGTTGAAGCAAAAGGCTGGGTACGGACAAAACGCGGCAATAAAAATGTAAAATTTATTGCTTTGAATGATGGTTCTTCCATACATAATATACAAATTGTAGCAGATGCGGGAAAATTTAATGAAGAATTGCTGCGATCCATTACAACAGGTGCGAGTATTGGCGTAAAAGGCACGCTAACTGAATCGATGGGGGAAGGACAGGATGTAGAAATTCAGGCGGAGGAAATAAAGGTTTATGGAGTAGCCGACCCTAATCAATATCCTCTGCAAAAGAAAGGACACTCTCTAGAGTTTTTAAGGGAGATAGCCCATCTTCGCTTCAGAACAAATACTTTTGGAGCAATTATGCGATTACGTCATGCCATGTCATTCGCTATACATAAATATTTTAATGACAATGGATTTTATTATCTTCATACTCCAATCATTACAGGGTCAGATGCGGAAGGTGCCGGAGAAATGTTTCAGGTAACCACCCTGGATCTGAAAAACCCGCCAAAAAATAATGATGAAATTGACTTCAAGGATGATTTCTTCGGGAAAGCAACGAATCTCACGGTGTCTGGGCAGCTTGAAGGAGAACTAGGTGCATTGGCATTATCCAAAGTTTACACGTTTGGACCAACTTTTCGGGCTGAAAATTCCAATACGCCAAGACACCTTGCTGAATTTTGGATGATAGAACCCGAGATGGCTTTCTACGATAATGAGGATAACATGAACCTTGCAGAAGATTTCACGAAGTTTCTCGTACAATATGCACTTGAAAATTGTAAGGATGATTTGGAATTTTTGAATAAGATGTGGGACAAGGAGCTGATTGGCCGGCTTAAGAACATTACGAACAATACCTTTGAACGAATAACGTACACAAAAGCCATTGAAATTTTAGAAAAAGCAGAACAAAAATGGGAGTTTCCCGTAAAATGGGGAGTTGACCTTCAATCGGAACATGAGAAATACCTCGTGGAAAAATATTTTGGGAAACCAGTCATTGTGGTCGATTACCCAAAAGAAATCAAGGCATTTTACATGAAACAAAATGATGATGGTAAAACAGTCAGAGCGCTGGATGTATTGTTTCCTGGTATCGGCGAGGTTATAGGCGGTTCACAGCGAGAAGAAGAATACAAAAAACTGGATAAAAAAATTAAAGAACTTAATATACCCGAGGAAGAACTTTGGTGGTATCTTGAAACAAGGAAATATGGAACTGCTCCACATAGTGGATTTGGCCTGGGCTTCGAGAGATTGATGTTATTTATTACAGGAATGAAAAACATAAGGGATGTCATTCCTTTCCCCCGAACGCCTAAGAATGCAGAATTTTAACCAGATAAGGTTATGCTTAAACAAAGCCTTCAACAAAAATTATTACAAAAGTTATCTCCGCAGCAAATACAAATGATTAAAATGCTGGAGATACCTACCTTACAGCTTGAACAGCGAATTAAGCATGAGTTGGAAGAAAATCCTGTCCTTGCAGAAGGAGAAAATCAGGATGAAGCAGATACATACAATCAGGAAGAGGAACAGGAAACCAATCAGGAAAATGATGAAGAATTTACTTTTGAAGACTATATAAATGATGAGGAGATCCCAAACTATAAATTATATACTACTAATAAATCCAAAGATGAGAAGAGGGAAGAAGTTCCTTTTTCTGTAAATACTTCTTTTCATGAGCACTTAGAAAACCAGGTTGGTTTAAAGAACCTGAGTGAGCGGGAAACTATGCTTGCGCGATATCTTATCGGAAACATTGATGACGATGGATACCTTAGAAGAAAATTGGAATCTATTGTCAATGACCTCTCGTTTACTCAAAATATTAAAACTACAGAAGAAGAGTTAGAGCAGGTTTTAAAGATCATTCAATCACTTGAACCTACAGGAGTGGGAGCGCGATCATTGCGTGAATGCCTGTTGTTGCAAATCAGAGAAAAAGATCAAACTAATCCTGCAGTTCAATTGGCAACGCAGATAATTGACAGATACTTTAATGAATTTACAAAAAAACATTATGATAAAATAGTCAATAAGCTTAAAATAGGTGAAGGTGAACTGCAAGACGCAATAAATGAAATATTAAAACTCAATCCCAAGCCTGGGAGTTCTGTTGCCGACTCCGAAAATCAATCTATCCAGACAATAGTTCCGGATTTTATTCTCGAAAATAATGACGGAGAACTGGAATTAAGCCTGAACAGCAAGAATGTTCCTGATTTGCATATCAATAAGGATTACAGCCGGATACTGGAAGAATACCAAAAAAATAAAGATAACATCACCAAAGAACAAAAAGAGGCTGTAAGTTTCGTAAAACAAAAGCTGGAATCAGCAAAATGGTTTATAGATGCTATAAGGCAAAGGCAGAATACACTACTGCTGACAATGAATGCTATAATTGAATACCAATATGAATTTTTCCTGTCCGGCGATGAGTCTAAGTTAAAGCCTATGATTTTAAAAGATATAGCGGATAAAACCGGACTTGATATTTCCACTATTTCAAGAGTTGCAAACAGCAAGTATATTCAAACACCTTTCGGAATTTATTCATTAAAATACTTCTTCTCAGAAGGGATGCAGAAAGAGGATGGAGAGGAAGTTTCCACAAGAGAAATTAAATCAATTTTGAAAGTCTGCATTGAAAATGAAGACAAGAGAAAACCGCTTACTGATGAGAAGCTAGCTTCTATACTTAAAGAAAAAGGGTATAATATTGCTCGCAGAACTGTGGCAAAATACCGGGAACAAATGAATATACCGGTAGCCCGATTGCGTAAGGAATTAATATGATAAAATGACAATAATGCAAAAAATAATTGCAAAGTTTATAAGTATAGTATTTAATCCCCTTCTGATGCCCACTTTGGGTGTGTTAATATTGCTAAACTCACCAACATATTTTTCTTTACTTCCCGGTGATGCAAAAAAAATAATAATGTTAACCATAATCATTAGCACATTTCTGCTTCCGATATCCTTTCTTCCTCTTTTTATTTATCAAAATATTATTCAAACCATTTCTATGAAGAATCGAAAAGAAAGGATTGTTCCCTTTGCAGTAATTTTTATTATGTATGCGATTTCGTATTACCTGCTTAGAAATATGGGTGTGCCAGCTACTATTAATAATGTCATACTTGGCGGTGCCTCAACAATCCTTTTTCTTACCCTTCTTACACTTCGTTGGAAAATAAGCGCCCATATGGCAGGTATTGGAGCCCTTACAGGCGTGTTATGCATTTTTTCATTTTTTCTTAAGGCGAATTTCTTACCGTATATTATGTTATCAATACTTATTGCGGGATTTATTGGAACATCCAGAATAATTCTGAAAGCACATACTCCATCCGAAATTTATACAGGTTATGGTTTAGGAGTGGTTATGGTGATAGCTACTTTTCTTATTGTATAACGCTTTGTATAGAGCGCGTAACTTATTTTGCAGGTTTTTGGAACATGGATCTTCGCGTTCCGGGGGATTAAATTTTGCGGCGATTTCAATATTCCCGCTTAATTGCACATCATCTTGATTAACACTGTAAAAAAATTGTTTCCTCTTTAAATGTGCTGCGAGATATTCCTGCTCTGTTTGTCCGGGAGTTGGAATAAGCAAAGCTTTTTTTCTCAGTCTGACCAAATCCATAATGGTAGAATATCCTGCCCTGCATATTACCATATCAGATTGTAAGAAAATTTGTTGCAGTTCCCCGGAATAGACGTAATCCACAATCTTAATATTTTTGTTGTTGCTTACCAGCTTACTTTGATTTTTGGTTCCTCTGACAAAAAATACTCTAAAATTATCTTTGCTCAATTGTGACAACAGAATATTCTCCAGAATAGTTCTTTGAGGTTCAGGTCCGGACAACAATACCAATAAATCATATGTTGACTCTTTATGTTCTTTCACCTGCTGTATTGGCTCAAACCTTGAAAGCAACCCTATATCTAAAACTTTTGACAAACCCTTGGGTACATCAGACAATATGCCCGAAATATTAAGGGTCTTTTTATCATCAGGCACCCAACATTCGTCATATCTGTCAATAAATTTATGCTGTAAGAAGTTAAACAATGAAGACAAACATCCAATCCGCTCAGGAAAAATCACATTCAACTGATGCGTTATAAAAATACTGTAAGCTTTTTTACTCCATAAGCCGTAACGCTGGTCTGAAACAACTACATCAATGTTTTCTTTCTCTACAATTTTTTTAATATTCTTATGCTCAGTGAATACTGATGTTAAAATATTAGGTAACAACTTCAGTATAGCAAAGAATTGATTACCGTTTTCAGCGTATCGAATCTTATAGGAAGGTAAATTTAGAAAAGAATATTCTGTCAGTTCACCTTTCAGGAAATCTCCAGACTCTCCTGAAATCCCTACAATAACTCTAAACCCGGTCTTTCTCATTAAATGGATTAAGGGAATCATCCTTGCAGAATGTCCCCAGCCCCAGTCTAATGGACATACAAGGGCCTTAGGTTGTCTGCTGTCATCATTCACGATATGTTAGGTTAAGCGCTTATTTGCACATCAAAGCCTGCATCTTCAACTTTCGCAGCAATATCTTCCAGGTCACGCTGAGAAACAGCTTCTACTCCATTGTGGGGAGTATCCCTGGCTATCGTATATATCATAACCCGTGCCGGCTTAATACTTTTGAGAAGCTCCAGCCACGCATCAATTTCTTTTTCTGTGGTATTATCAAACTGAATACCATTATACTCGCCTTTTATGAACATAGTTTGAATAATCAACTGTTCTTTAAAGCGCTTAAGGTTTTCGATGGTCTTCTGATGATCGTAACCTGAGTAGGGTTGATTCAATAAAAGCACTGTCTTTTCAAAAGCAGAATCTAATTTTAAAATATTCTGATCAACTCTTTTTAAGGCCGTAAATACTTTTCTGTTATGTATCGTAGATGCATTAGAAAGGACTGCAATTTGGGCTTCCGGGAAGTATCTGTTTCTAATGCCAATAGTATCCTGAATAATGAGGTCAAATTTAGGGTGCAGGGTTGGTTCGCCATTACCTGCGAAAGTGATTGTATCAAGTGGTTTATTATTAACTTTCATCTCTTCCAGTTTCACCCTGAGATTCTCTCTAATTTCTTCCCTTGGGTGGAAATAAGGATGATAGTTCTCATCTGTCCAACCACATTCACAATATATACAGTTAAAAGAGCAAACTTTACTATCGTTTGGTAATAAGTTAATTCCAAGAGAAGACCCTAATCTTCTGCTCTGTACTGGTCCAAAAATTATCTCATTAAATAAAAACGTTGCCATAAAGTCTATAAATAAAATTTGAAAGTTTAACGGAAGCAAAGATAACAATTATAAAATTCTTTTGACATTTGTGTCCTTACGTAGTTTCCGATTCCCAATATCTAAGTTTGTCAAGAGATTCACTCCAGGTTTTTTTCCTACTTCCAGTGAACCGGCATAATCTTCTATGCCTAAGGCCCTTGCTCCATTAATTGTAGCCCACTTTAATATCTGGTCAAAAGTTAGATCCGAAAAATGTTCTTGTAATGTTATCATTTCACTTAGTATAGAAAGATGCAAATTAGAGGCAAGACTGTCGGTACCTAAGACTAGTTGATTTTCATTATCTAAAAATAATGGAACATCTGGTAGAGTCTTTTCTATAAAAAGATTAGAATTGGGACAAAATACTCAGTAGAAATTTTTAAAATAACTTATAGCTGTTTCAATATCTGCTTTTGACAGCTTTTGTCTTTTTTTGTACAGGTCGACTATAAAATTGGATAAGGACAGGCCTTTGCTTATCAATCCTTTTAAGGCTGATAATTCAAGATGGCAATGGCAATTGATGAAACCGGGTATAAGAACTCCGTTATAAAATTCAACACGAGACATCTCTCTCAACTGATCGCCGGGGTCTATAATTTTTGATATTATCCCGTTGTCATCAATTTCTAATATTCCATTTTTAATTGGCGTAGATGTAACAGGAATTAGATAATTGGCGGCTATCCAACGCATAAGATAAATTCGTATCTATTAAGATGTGGTATCGTACTCCTCTTTCTCTTCCCTTTTCTTCTTGATCATTTCGTCGGTCTGTGTTTCAAGTTTATTTAAACGCTCAATAACATCTTGGTATATTTGGTCAAATTTTTTTAAATCTTTGGAGTAATATACCAGTGAAGAGTCGTACTGTGCTTTTGTATATCCATGATGCTCTAATACTGCTTCAAGATATTCAACGGAGTCCTTTTTAGCCATTTCATTCCTGAATTCAGTAAAACTTGTTAAACCGTCCATCAAATGTACATCGACCAAAATATCAGTAAAATCATCCCGAGGAATAATTTTCTTTTTTGAGTCTTGCGAACATGAAATTGCAACCAGAAAAAGGGTTAATAAAATGCTTAAATTCAGGTTCATTGGGATAATTTTTATTAATTATGGGTCAAATGGGACTCTCATGCTTCATACATAGTCGTTTTCCTACGTTAGCTGAAGAGGGAATTCATTAATCTTTAATAGAATTATAATGGGGATTATTGTCACAATCCCCATCAAAAATTATATTCCATAACGAAATAAATCACCTTTATATTATTGTTAAATTATTTTATGTCGTCAAATTTTAAGCCAAACATAAACTCAATCGATCCTCTTGAATACTGCGACAACTCTGAATAATTTAAATCATAAGACAATCCAAACAGCCACCGGCTCTCATGAATATAACCAAACATAACAGAAATTGCATCACTTGTTCTGAAAGCCAATCCGCCCCATAACATCTGTTGATACAAGGCTCTGGCTGTCACTTCTACCTGTGGCGTTGATGGGAACATTTCACGAACTAAAATGGAAGGTTGAATTTGAAAGTCACGATTCAATATCAGATTATAACCTCCGGCAAGATAAAAATGCTGTTTCAGTCGGTTAAGTCCAACCTGTTCCGGCGTAATTTTGTTGAGTTTGTTCCCTAATAGTTGATGGGCTGAAATTCCTGCAAAGAAGTAGGTAGAATATACATACACCCCAACAGTTGCATCGGGTAAAAACATAGACTTCACAGTTCCGTCGATTACAGGGTCAGGTTGCCCTGTTACTTCCTCAATAGTTTCCATATCAAATTGTGTACCATCAACTTTGTATTGAATGCCTCCAAGTGACAATCCTCCTGAAACACGAATATTAGAATTAATAGCTGTATTATAAGCATATGATCCCTTAAAAACCATTTTGCTTGTAGGTCCGGTATAATCCATATAAATATTCCCTCCATAACCCATGGGTTGGTCTTTCGTTGGTCCGTAAACGCTGAGTGCATGTGTTTGAGGAGCATTATTAACCCCCATCCACTGCATTCGTGACAATGCCCTAACCTGCAGGTAGTTGTGAGTTCCGGCTACTGCAGGATTAATGGCAAAATCATTGAAAGTGTACTGAGTATAATGCGGCAACTGTTGTGCCTTTAGTGATGTGAGGGATACACTCAACAAAAAAACCATTAACGCTATAATTTTTTTCGCCTTCATAATCTATCGAATTATTGTTACTGTTCCGGATAATTTATCAACACCCTTCTCATGTGTTTTTATGACGTAATAATAGGTGCCTGATGGCAGTTTCTTACCTTTATCGGTTTTTCCATCCCAGGCAGTTCCTTCTTCGTTTGTATATTGTTTCCTTCTAAATACCTTAACACCCCAGCGGTTATAGATGATAACCTCTAAATTATCATAATTATCAGCATCTTTAATAGTCCATGTATCATTTATACCGTCACCATTGGGTGAAAATGCATCAGTAGGTGTTACATTGGGTACTATTTTAATCGTAATGCTATCCGTTTCTACACATGTTTGCGAGCCATGATCCACTTCTGCTACTAACCATACATCTTGTTCTGCAATGTCTTCATTTCTGAGTGAATTGAGGCTTAAGGTAGATTGTAAGTCAGACACAGAGACGAAATGATCTGCCGGCTCCCAACTATATGTTATCATAGATGATGGAATTTCATCTTCATTTTCAGCCGTAGCAGTTATATCAACCTCTTCTACATTTTCAAGGAATGCTATTTTATTTTCTTCAATTTCATCGTATTCACTCATGTCGATTTGAATATTCAGATAAGAATAGAGGTCATACTTTACTTTATCTGATGTATAACATTTATCATTTCTCGCCTGCACATAAATTTCCGTATTTTCATATAGGGTTTGGCGTAAAGTATCAAAATCTTCTTTTGGTGTATATTCATCCTCAAAAGGATACCAGCGTAAAGAATCCCCGTTAGTTTGAATATCTTCCGGGAACAGTTCTATGGTACTTCCATAACATATTGAATCGCCTTCTTCTTCAATATTTACTTCAATATCATAATCAGGATCTCCGTCAATATATATAGTGGTATCCTTTTGACAATTGTTTGTGTCTATAACGGCTACATCATAACGGCCTGATTCTAAGCCTTCTATTGTGCTGTCTCTTGTATAATCCGCATTACTTGCCCATTGGAAATAATATGGTGATCCATTACCTCCGCTTGGGCTCATTACAATACTGCCCTCAGGTTCGCCAAGAGGCTGTTGGTTACAGATAGCATTCTGAACTATTGCATTCGTCATGATAGGTTCCGGCTCATTAACAAATACAGAATCTTCAAGTTCAAATCCATAACTGTCAGTTACCGTTACATAATACCAGCCTTCAGTAAGGTCAGAAATTGAGTTTGTACGTGATGAATCCACATATGAATCAATGTCCCATTCATATTCAAATGGTGGAGTACCTCCCTTAACCTCTACTATAGCTTCTCCATTGCTATCTCCGTTACAGGTAACAGGGTTAACCTCCATATCAAGCTCAAAATGGGTGATGTTTACCGTTACAGATACACTGTCGCATCCATTCTCATCAAACACTGTAATTTTATAATGTCCTTTTATTAGGTTATTGAATTCATGGTTTATAGTATCTGTACCTCCATATTCCACTGTATCTGTATATGTTTCGAAACTTTCCTCATCAAGGTTTGTAATTTCAAAAAACAGAGTATCATTGCCTCCTGTTGCAGTAATTTCCATAGTTCCGTCATCGGCAGATTCTGCAGATAATGTATCCGATATTGTATTTATAATCTCTATTGGATCGGGTTCACGAACATAAGTTGTATCAAGCTCACTATTGTTGTTCCCATCTGTTACATTAAGAGTATAACCATCTGGTGGTAAATTATCTATTATATCAAGCGCATAATCACTACTGTCAGTTACTTGCAAGGTATCTCCTGCAAGATTTGTCCATTCATAGGTATAAGGACTAATACCACCTTTAATTTCTGCAGTGATTTTTCCATCATCCGATCCAAAGCAAGAGACAGAATCTACATAAAACTCTATTTCCAATGTAGTTATTTGAATATCAGAGCTTTTTGTTGTATCACAACCATTGTCATCTGTAACAAGGACGTAATAATATCCTTCTGAAAGTCCTTCAAACTGGCCATCATTGTTTGTTTCAATGATAGTTGTATCAGCTGGTGTAAATTCATATAACATATACTCCAGTGGTGGAGTACCTCCAGTGGCATCAATTTCAATAGTTCCATCAGCAGCTCCACTGTCTGATAAGGCTGTATGAGTCTCGGAGACAATCTGGATGCTGTCAGGTTGGGTTATTTCAAAGGTTGTGTCCATAACACATCCATTAGCATCAAAAACCTCAAGCATATAAAACCCTGCTGGTAATCCTGTAAAACTACCGCTGGTATTAACATCTATTGTTTCAGGACTATCATAAGGATCCCTGATAAGTTCATAATATAAAGTACCTGTTCCACCATACGCACTATCATAAACTTCTCCAATACTATCCCCGTAGCAACCATTCTGTTCATCAATACTGGTGACTTTTAGAGAGTCAAGAATAATTTCAGGTGGCTCTGTAACAGATATGGAATCAAGGGCTGTACAACCCATAGCATCAGTTACTTTGACATAGAAAGTGCCTGCCCAGAGGTCTACAGTATCCTTATCTTCAAATTGTGGTATTGTTGAACTAAAATCAGGGGATTCACTCCATTCAATACTATACGCAGGAATTCCTCCAAACATGCTGACAATTGCCGTAGCTGTTGAATCTCCATAACAATCCACCGTAAGTTCATCCCTAACTATGTACTCTGTATATGCAACTTCTGATTGATATTCTTCGATAGGAATGTTGGTGTTCTCATTATAAGAAACAGTTGTTGTCTCACCTGTTCCCGAATGTTCATCGATGAAGCTAATATATACACTATCAATATGACCTTTAGGATTTCCATCGCTCCATCTTTCCCAGTCTCCAATTCTAAGACTCCATGAACCATTCGAAGGATCTTCTCCATGGATTGAGTTAATATCATCTGAAAATCCGTATGTACCATCAGGCGAATCATTATTAACATCAAAAACAGTTGATAGATCTGATCTAAAGGTTAAGTTTGCATCTTTTAAATATTGTGCATCATATTTATTACCTGTGTCCGCAAGAAGTACTGTGTTTCCACCGGGACTTGTTAACTCGTAAGTTAGATCATAAAGGTATATATGATCTCTAATAGCCACATGCACTTCAATTTGTGTTGAGTTTGTATCTACTGTAAAAGGGCTAGGTTCGCCAATGCTAACTTCAAACCAGTTTACTTCGAGATTTACTATATCAGTTACGACAGTGCCGCAAACATTTTCAATTATGCATCTGTAAGTACCTTCATCTGTGGTGTCAGTATTTGCAATAGTGAGTGTATCCTCATCCACAGAAATATCTCCTATAGTAGTCAGGGTTTCCCAACCACTACCATCGTTATATTCCCAAGTATATGACAGGGAACCATAACCTTCAGCATCAACGCCGAATGTTATTGTTTCGCCTTCGCAAACATGTTTATCTTCGGGGTGTTCTATAATATTTACAGTATCTCTAATGGTTAAGCTTGCCGACTCACTCATTTTATCACCGCAACTGTTTGATACCTCTACCCTGTAGTCACCCTCGTCAGTGTTTGATACCTCCGGTATCTGGTAGTTGTCATTT
>JAWLEB010000037.1:0-29375 GCA_041686375.1 Bacteroidales bacterium | reverse complement strand
TAAACGACCGATTATAGATGCAGATAAAGTTAGTGAAGTTGCCGATATATCGATGCCTTCTTCTTATAAACTGATTTCAGATTTAGAGAAAATGGATATATTGAAAGAGGTTACTGGCGGAAAGAGAGGTCGAACTTATGTATTTGATAATTATTTAAGATTGTTTAGATAAGAAAAATCGACCTGTTGCCAACATGCTATATACAAAATGCGGGCATTCGGCTTGGTATCTAAGTTTGGTGCATTTAGCAAAATTTGTAACGGGGGATGAGAACGCGTCTCCGAAAATCCCGCACGGCGCATACAGCTATCCGTTGTAGCCAATACTAATCAAAGTGTCAATAATTAGATAAATTTGACAGATTGAATTTAAAACTGATTATTTTGACAAAAAAATAATTAATTGTCAAATTTTGCTTAATTTTGACAAAAACAGATTCTAATGTCAAAAGAAACGATTCCATACGATAGAACTAAACCATATAATAACCTACCATTATTACCACCTGATGATAAGAATATAGTAACGATAGAAGTCTTAAAAGCATTGAATAATGCGAATAAAGCCTTAGCAGAATTGAAGGGATTAGCGAGAAAACTACCTAATCAGTCAATGCTGGTTAATACTATTGCGTTGAGAGAAGCTAAAGCCAGTACCGAGATAGAGAATATTTTTACGACTGAAGATGAGTTGTATAAATTACTTACAGTAAACGATTCATACCTGAATGGTAATGCAAAAGAGGTGTTGCGATATCGAGAAGCCTTATGGAGGGGTTATACCGAAATAGTAAATAATGATAATTTTACTATTGATTCCTTGATAAAAATTTATCGGGAAATTCAAAATGTAAATGATGGAATACGCCCTCCGCAAACAGAGACAGTCATAAAGAAAAGAGGAAGCGGATTACTCAGCGGCGAAGTGATTTACACCCCGCCGAGAGGAAAAAAGATAATAAATGAAAAACTGAATAATCTGATAGAATATATCAATGATGATAACAAATACGATTACGACCCGCTAATTAAATTAGCAATTTCTCATTATCAATTTGAAGCTATCCACCCATTTCGTGATGGAAACGGGAGGGTAGGACGAATTTTAAGTATTTTACTCATGGTTCAAAAAAAATTACTGGATACTCCAATTTTATACTTAAGTGCTTATATTATCAAGAGAAAAGATGATTATTATAGACTCCTTAATGAAGTAACAAGTCGCAGGCAATGGAAGAATTGGATAATTTATATGTTAAATGCAGTAGAAGAGACATCAATATATACGATAAATAAGATAGAGGAAATTGATAGATTATTTGACAGAACCTTAAAATTGGTCGAAGATAAGTTACCACATATTAGAAAAGAAGTTGTAGAGAAATTATTTGAACAACCTTACACGAGTCCAAAAAGATTATTAGATAAAAACTTAAAAAGTTTAAATACAGCTAAGAAATATTTAGGACAGATGGAGGAATTGGGAATTTTAGTTCCAGAAAAAATTGGGAAAGAAATTGTTTATTTAAATATAGATTTATATAACTTATTATCAGAAACATAGAAATAATCGTACAGTTTTTGGTAACAATGGTATTAGGATACTTTATCAATGGTAGCCCATTAAAGATTAATCGTCGGGGATTAAAATTCAATGGTCGTCGATGTAAATTCAATGGTCGAGGATATAAAAACAATAGCAGAGGGATATTTAATGAATGGTTGTAGTTCAATAAACAATCCCCGGGGATAAAATTTCAATGGTCGGTGATATAAATTTAATGGTCGAAGATAGAATAAGAATGGTAGTAGGATATAAAATCAATTGTAGCTTATCAAAATTCAATCCTCAGGGATGAAAATTCAATGGTCTTCGATATGTATTCCATGAAGCTGTTTGGATAAGTCGTGCCTGAACCAGGGATAAGCCTTTTGAAATCATATTTAGCTTTGCTTTTATCAAAAAGCAGCTGGAATTCAAAAAAAAATCCCGTCCTTTTGAACGGGAAAAGATGTAGTTTCAGGCTTCTAATCGTTAAATCCTACTGGTTATCTTCATCTGTCTCATCTATCATTTCTGCACCATTACTATCCTTTCTACCCTGTGTAAAATGCCTGGTTAAATCATCAAAAATACTATCAATGCCAGGAGTTTCGCTGCCTCTGCCCATTTCAAAGGCATTATAAATTTTACAGGCTGTAGAATAACTGTATGCACCTTTTATGGCAATGGTATCCCGCAGCATCTCGTCCAGTTTTCTTATTTCTCTGTGAATTCGGCGTAATTTGAGATAAGTATTCAAATCCAGCTCCATCTTTTTCAGGTCAAGATTACGAGGTATCGGGCCGGGTTCAGATTTTGCATATTCCAGTGCTTTCTGGGCAAAAGGTCTTCTGCGTTCGTTCATTTTTGCCAGTTTCTTTTTTTCTTCTTTTGAGAGGTTAATCAAAAAAGGCATCTGGCTTTTTATTTTTTGGATATAGGTTAATACTGTATCCACTGCTTCCTGCTTGAATTCTTCTTTTTTCGGGTTCTTTCCGGAATTTCTATTTACCATAATAGTTGTTGTTTGTTAAAAAAACGCCACATACAGTGCCTTTCAAAGTACATGGCGTTTGTTCATGTTCATCAATCCAACAATTTATTCATCACTATTATTAGAACGTTCCTGGTAGAACTGTCTTTTCAGGTCGTCTACAACAGTATCTATACCTTTTGTGCCTGAACGGGTGGCCATTTTAGCAGCATTATATACTGAAAGCGCAGCCACATAACTTTCGGATCCAACGGCTGCGAGGGTATCTTTAATACTCTCATCCAGTTTATTCAGTTCTCTGCCAATTCTGGACAACTCTTTAAAAAGGGATAGATCCCTGTCCAGTTCATCCAGATCAATGTAACGGGGGAGCATATCCTCATCGCTTTTGCCATACTCCAGCGCTTTTTCCACAAATGGCCTGCGGTTATCGTCCATCTTTGGCAAGGCCGAACGTTCCTGACTGGTTAAATTGATTAAAAACGGTAATGCTTGCTTAATGGTGTTGATGGCATTTAATGCATCATTCACCTGTTGCTGAGTAAGCTCAGCACTGACTCTGTTAATCATAACAATTGAGTTTTAGGGTTAATAAATATGTAATAAATCAAAGATATACGAATGTAAACAGAAAACATTTACTCTCCAAAAAATAACGTAACGTTTTTATGGAAATTTTTGCAATTTCGCTTCATTCCAAAAGATCATTCATAGCAGCACAATGCCCAAAAAGGTTTCTACTAAAACCTGCCAGAAGTAGAAAACAATCCCATGCAAACCTGTCGGTAAACACACTGAAACCTGTCGATGGACGCCCTGAAAAGATTGATATTTTGATATTTAGTGATTTTTTTACGGTTTTTTTGAAATTACTGCTTATTTTAGTATCGGTAAAATATGAAACTGTAAATAAAAAATAGAATTAACATACAGTCAGTTGTGGTTTAAGTCCCATTAACTAAACAAAACCCAGTTTTTTCTAAAGTAATTTGGCAACTATAAAAAAAGACGCAACCATGAACAGAATAGCAGACATAAAAACAACTGGAGATATATTCCCTGAATACAGGCATACACCTATAGCACTGCTATTGGAATATCACAACCTCAACAGGCCAATCGACCCATATTCGCAGGCACAACTTTTAATAGGAACGTGTATGGACAATCGAATACATTTACGTTTGCCTGATAATTTTGCTTTTATTATTCGCGCCGGTGGAGCCAATCTGAGATACAGCGAATTTACGGTATCGTATGCTGTCGCAGTAGGGAACATTCAACACATTGCAATTATTGCACATAGCAAATGTGGAATGGTAAATCTTAGTTCCCGTAAAAGTCAGTTTGTAAACGGACTGGTTGACAAGGCTGATTGGGATAAGGAATGGGCCGAAGAACATTTTATGCACTTAGCACCCATGTTTGAAATCGGAAATGAAATAGATTTTGTCCTTAGCGAAGCAAAACGATTACGGGTAAGATATCCAAACATAACTGTAGCACCATTATTTTACCGGGTTGAAGACAATCGGTTATATTTACTGAAAGAAAATGAGTAGGGTTATCTTTCAGACCCCTTCGTCCTAGCATCCTTGCTGAGCGGAATTTACTCGCTTTCGCTTCCCGTAAACGGGACAGGCTGTGAGAACGCTGCTAAGTTGCAATTCCGCTTTATTTCATTAAATAACATATATTCAAGCACCGATAATGAAAACCAAAATGCTTTAACACTTTGTTTGTAAGCATTTGAAGCGCGTTTGATACTTGTTGACACTCGCTAAAACGGGGGACTGCCGTGGAAATTACCGGGTTTGTAGCTGCATTTGCACCAGCCCTTGGACCAACATTTGCCGGGCGGATTAACGATGTGTATTCCTGGAGGCATGTGTTTTATTCGATTTTACCCATTGTCGTAACGATTATTATTATTGCCAGGTGCTTTTGCAATGGGATTATTATCGCCATCTACAGGGAGAATTTATGATAAGTTTGGCATACGCTATTTGGGTATAGCAGGATTTGCACTACTAACCGCCGGATCTATTCCTTTTATCACGTTGACCCATTCTACTTCCTTGGAATTTCTTACAGTAATGTATTTAATCAGAATGGCCGGAGCAGCCATGATACTGATGCCTGCCACTACTGCTTCATTAAATCAATTGCCCCGGGAGTTAATACCCCATGGTAATGCTGTAAATACCACCATGAGGCAAGTTTCCGATTCTATTGGTACTGCCCTCCTTGTAACTGTAATGAGCAATGTTGCAGCAGTTTCAAATAGTGTAACATCTGCAGATGCAAAGTTGCAGGGGATTAACGTAGCCTTTTTCGTTGCTGCCGCACTTGCCACGAGTTGTAAATCAACAGAGCAATCATTGTCCTAAGGTGCAGACAAAGAAATGGATTCCATAACTGTCTATGTTGCCAAACATGATTGGCACACAGCAATCATTATCGAAAAGGCTGAGTTGGCTCCGTTGTTCCCTGAATTGACCGGCAAATTTCCGGACGCTCATTACCTGGACATCAGTTGGGGCGATAAAAAATATTTTATGGCACTGAACAGAATTAGAAACCATATATCCTTTCAAATTGCGAGAGAGATCGGAACTTTTTGTTTGCCTGTTTTGTTTTAGACGACTAGTAGTGGAAAAGCGAGCCTGTTTGTTTAAAATAATTCTAAATTAATTTATCAAAAAAAATATTTCCAACTAACTATTTTTTATTACGTCTAAATTAATAGATTTATCTCAATTAAAGTTATTGTGGAATTCAACCCCTTATCTATGAATCATTCAAATTTTAAACACCCAGCGAGCATAATTTTAATTATGGCTGTTTTTGCTCTATCCTTCTTTTACGCATGTGAAGAAGATGATACAACCGAAAACAATGAAACCGAAACATGGGAACCCTATCAGGTTAAACCCAACACTGCTTTTGAATATGATTTTGAGAAATATGAAAATGATACCCTTAGTTCCTCTGGCAATTTTAGAATTGAAGTTGGAGATCCTGAAGTAACAATTACCGGGACTATTGATGGTGAAGAATTTGAGGTCATCCAAAATGATTCGGACGACCCGGAAGAAAATTTCAAAGATGCATTATTAAGTTATCCTTATACGGGCGCTTTGTATCACAATGCATGGCCAAGCGAGTTTGATCCGGAAGAAGTTGAGGTTGGCGATTCGTGGAGTTATACATATGGTGGTGAAACCCTTTCTTTTAATGTAACAGGAAAAGAAACTTATGCCGGTTATGAAGGCTATGTGGTAAAAATGGAGTATCAAGATGAGTCAATAACCCAAAGCTGGGAGGCATGTGTTAACAAAAATATCCCCCTTGCATTGATGAGTCGTATAATTGATAATGAAGAAGAATGGTCTTTTGAGCTCACCAATTACGAAGAGTAATCTTTTTAACTTAACTATGAAAAAGAAAGGTTCCGATCTTTAGAGTAAGCCTGAAAATTATCGGCAAAAAAATAGCGTAAGAAAGCATTTGTATTTCATATTTCAGGAAAGATCGGAACCCTTTGTTTGCTGTATGCTTTAATATTTCCCAAAACTTTCTTCCAGCACTTGCTTTCTGTGCGAAAAAATTTCATTCAGTTTTTTTTTCATAACTATTTAACAGAAAAATTCTGAATTTGTTTGCAAGTGAAAAATCTGCTGTTCTGTATTCTGTTATTCTGTATTCTTTTTTCAGATTTATCTTCTACTTCTGAATACACCTTTTGAAATAGAAAAAGGCTGTCTCAAATTGCAGACAGCCTTTTTTGGTTAATCAATAAAGATTTTGGATTTATTTAGCCATTTCAGCTTGATGTTTCCTTAGTTTTTGAGCTGCTTTCACCATGTTTCCCAAAGCCTTCCAGGTTTCTTCATTGCTTCGGGTTTTCAATCCACAATCCGGATTCACCCATAGCTGATCCCGGGGAATTACCTCTTCAGCTTTTTCCAATAATTCCTCCATTTCTTCTGAAGATGGAATTCTGGGGGAGTGAATATCATATACCCCCGGGCCGATTTCGTTCGGATATTTAAACGCTCCAAAGGCTTCAAGTAGTTCCATCTGTGACCGCGAAGTTTCAATAGTGATCACATCTGCATCCATTTCTGCAATATTATGAATGATGTCATTGAATTCTGAATAACACATGTGTGTATGGATTTGAGTATCATTTTGAACTACAGAAGAAGCCAGCCTGAAGGCTTTTGTTGCCCAGTTAAGATAATCTTTCCAGTCCTGTTTTCTCAATGGCAATCCTTCTCTGAAAGCCGGCTCGTCAATTTGAATCAGCTTAATTCCTGCTGCTTCCAGATCTTTTACCTCGTCCCTTATGGACAGGGCAATTTGGTAAGCTGTTTCTTTCCTGGATTGATCATCTCTGGCAAAAGACCATTGCAATATGGTTACCGGCCCTGTTAACATCCCTTTTACAGGTTGATCTGTTAAGGATTGGGCATAAGATGACCATTTAACAGTCATTGGATTTGGACGCTCAACATCGCCATAGATTATTGGCGGTTTTACTCCCCGGGAACCGTAACTTTGAACCCAGCCATTTTTTGTAAAAGCGAAGCCCTCCAGTTTTTCCCCGAAGTATTCAACCATGTCATTACGTTCAAATTCGCCATGAACCAGAACATCTAAGCCTGTTTCTTTTTGTTTCTGAATGACTTCCTGTATTTTTTCCTTCAGGAAGCGCTCATAGGTTTCTTCTGAAATTTCATTCTTTTTGTATTGACGGCGTAAGTTCCGCACTTCTTTTGTCTGTGGAAATGAGCCAATTGTTGTTGTAGGAAATTCGGGCAAATTTAAATTGGCCGCCTGTTTGTTTTTCCGAATTGAAAAAGCATCCTGCCGGCTTGCCATTTCAGCATCGATAGCTTCCATGCGTTTCCTGACAGTTTCTTTATGTATCAGCCTCGACTGTTCTCTATCCTTTATGGTTTCTTTATTTTCATTAAGTTTATCGAGGGCTTTCTGGTTTCTTTCCAGACTGGCAAGCTCTGAAAGCGTTGATATTTCATCAAGCTTTTGTTTGGCAAAAGCCATCCAGTTTTTGATTTGTTTCGGTAAGTTTTCTTCATTGTCCTCGAGATCCAGATCGTATGGAACGTGTAACAATGAACAAGAGGATGAAAGCATGATTTTTTCCGCTCCTTTGGCTTTGATAGCTTGCTGAATCATCTCCAGCGAACGCTCAAAGTTGTTCTTCCAGATATTTCTCCCATCAACAAGACCTAATGAGATCAGTAGCTCAGAAGGAGCCTCCTCCAGAACTTTATTCAGTTGAGCGGGATCCCTTACCAGGTCAACGTGCAGGGCTTCTACCGGTAAAGAAACAGCCAGGCTGAGATTGTCATATAAACCCTCAAAGTAGGTAGCGATCATAGTGTTAATGGAAGGAAATTTCTCCTGAATTTCCTTGTATGCTTTTTCATAGACTCTTTTCTGTTTGTCGTCCAGATCAAGCGCCAAGAAAGGTTCATCAAACTGAATCCACCTGGCCCCATTTTCTTTTAGATGATTGAGTATTTCGAAATAAACCGGTAAAAGCGAATCGATAAGATCCAGTCGGTTGAAGTTTTTCTCTTTTTCTTTACCCAGAAGCAAAAACGATACCGGGCCAATCATAACAGGTTTGGGATTTACTCCAAAGTTTTTTGCTTCTTTGAACTCCTCAATGATTTTATCCGAAAAATATTCAAAGGTTTGTTTTTTATTGAATTCCGGTACAATATAATGGTAATTTGTATCAAACCACTTGGTCATTTCCATTGGAATTATGTCGTGCTTGTCTTTCTGGTAACCACGTGCCATTGCAAAATACAGGTCGTGTTGATTCAGGTTTTTTAAAGGTTTGTATCTTTCCGGAATAGCCCCTGTTGTAAGTACCATATCGAGAATATGATCATAAAAAGAAAAATCATTCACCGGTACAAGGTCAATACCCGCATCTTTTTGTACCTGCCAGTTGGACTGGCGTTGCTGTTTTCCGACAGCAATTAACTCATCAAGGGATATTTTATCAGACCAGTATTTTTCACTTGCCTTTTTAAGCTCTCGTCTGGCACCAATTCTTGGATAGCCTAAAATATGTGTTTTTATCATAATAATTGTGTTTTAGCGTTTAGTTAAAATTTATTTTTCAGCCACATGAATGAAAAAATCCGGGTCATTCTTTTTGTATGTTTCCTGAAAATCTCCATAGGTTTTTACTTTCTGGAACCCTACTTCTTTGATTAATTTGCATGTATAATCTTTTCGCAATGGAAACATATTTAAATGATGAACAGAATTATCAGGGAACTTGTAACGAAAACGAACCAGGTCATTATCGATTGATTCTGGTGAAGCTTCAACATTATCTCCCACGTAATAATACTTATGTTTGTTGGTATAACCCTTGTCCAGCATGATGTCGTAATTTCTCTGGTCGAGTATCAGTACCCCATTGGATTTTAACACAGAATAGAATTCTGCCAGCGTTTTTCTTCGATCACCTTCGTCGAAAAGGTGAGTGAACGAGTTACCGAGGCAAATCACTGCATCGTATTTTTCGTGAACATTTTCGGTGAGTTTTCTCCAGTCGGCATGGATCGTACGTAACATCACACCTCGTTTTCTTGCATTGTGAAAAGCCCTGGAGAGCATATTCATTTTTCCGTCTGCACTATGTACTTCAAACCCTGCATTTAACAGCCGGACGGAATGATAACCTGTTCCTGTTGCCGCATCCAAAACCTTTATGGCTTTTCGATTTTTAAGTTCACGTATAAAAAAATCTCCTTCGCCTTCCGTTCTTCCTTCCCAGTTAATCAGGGCATCCCATTTGTCAACAAAATCGTCCTGATACTGTTTTTGATAAAAATCGGAATTTTTCATTTTTTGCTCTTGAACTTTACGTTGTTCTTTCGTTATTTTAGTTTCCATAATTTTCCCTTGTTTTTGGTTTACGTTGTTTTTGTTGTATAGAAACAGTTGGATGTAGGTTATGTTTAGATATTAGTTTATGAATAACGACTGGCTCTATAATTGGGGAATATTGGTTTTAGGCAAAAAAAAAGCTGACGTATTCTAAATAACCCTTCCTATTTACTGAAAATTCTGTGTTTCTTTATTATTTTGAGAAGGCTTTGATTCCTCTTTTTTGAGAGGTAAAAATCAGCAGTAAATAGCTTTGATTTCTTTAGATGGAAAAACATGCCGCAAATATTTGCTGTGTTTAAATGTGAAAAAAGTTTCTGTACGAAATAATTTAAATGTTTATTTTAAAATTAATCAACATTAATTAAAAAACAGAGTTGCGGAATTATCTACATATGAAAGCAATGCACAAAACTTTAGGTTATTCGGATGCGAATTATAGAGGGCAATTTGTTTATCCATTATGTGCTGCATAATCACTGCCTACAGAGTGCTTACTACGTACTCATTAATAATTAGCTAATTGATGGCCATTTTAATATTTGCCTCTACTTCTGAATGTGCCTAATAATTCTGGTATGTTTACTTTAGTTTTCTTTTTTTATTAAAACCTGACTAAAACCCTATTGAATTTTAACCTTTGCAATTAACTTTGGGAAGTTTTACAACAATTTGCTATGCTTAAACGCCTGTATACAGACAACATGAAAGTAATCTTCGCCGCCATTATCTGGGGGTCATCAGGTGCTTTTATTAAGTACCTGGATTTAACTCCCGGCCTGATTTCTTTTTTCCGCGTCGCACTTCCCGTGTTGTTTTTTGGAGCATGGTTTGTTATCAGGGGAGAACGTTTCTTCGAAAATGGAATAAAGATTTTGCTGATAGCTTCTGTTATTAATGCTGTTCGACTGTTTTTTTATTTCATCGGATTTTTGAATGCGCCCATCGGCAATGCCGTGATTATTCTTTATACATATCCTGTTTTAGCAGTGCTATTCAGTCATTTTTTCCTGAAAGAACCCCTTCCTTTTATGAATGTAATGTTATTGACTCTTGCTATGGCAGGCGTAGTACTGGTTTTTTCAGACAAGCCCATTCATTTTGACAATGAGGTTTTTGTAGGTATGGCTGCCATGCTTTTATCTGCTGCTTTAAATGCTTCCATGGTCGTAATTTTTAAGCATCAATCACCGAAATTTTCACCTCCCCAAATTGTTTTCTTTCAGAATCTGGTGGGAGCGGTGTGTTTCTTACCATTTCTAATTACAGGGATGGATCAGCTGACGGTGCATAAATTTTCGGTTGCTTCGCTTTATGCTGTTTTGGTTGGCGTTGTCGGGTTTTGGTTGTTTTTTTATGCTTTAAAAAGAGTGTTTGCTTCCACAGCTTCCTTCCTTTCTTATATTGAAGTTGTCAGTGGCATATTATTTGGCATCTTTCTTTTTAATGAAGTGCTTACCTGGAATGAAATTGCCGGCGGTTCGATGATTATAGGTGCTTCTGTGTTGCTCAAAAAATGAGAGCTTGTTGATCCATTGATATTTGTTTGCCTTGACATGCGTTAAAAGATGTGAGGCCCGCTGAATCGGGATTGGAGGGAGTGGGGCGTTCATTCTCCACCATGCTGAAGCATGGCGCTGATCTCATGGATTTCCCCAACAGCCTTTGAGTTGGGTGACATGAGCATAGCTTCTTCTTCATAGTTTTATTACGGAGAAGGAGCGCTCTCACGAGCGACAGCGAGTAAATTCCGCTGAGCAGTGATGTAAAATATTTACTTATAATAAAAGGGAAGTGGATAAGGAATTAATTACTCTACACTTCCCTAACTAACAATTAATAAATAATTGTATGATTATATTTAATATTGTTTCAATTGCTTTATAATCATTATAACCAAAAAGCTAAAAACAATTACAGCAAATAATGAAGCTGAAAATTTCCAAAGTACAAATTCTTTCGCTATTCCTTTTGATAAAAAAATATAACCTGAAAACAAAAGAAATGCCAAATTTAAAATTAATGCTATGAACAACTTATGCTTCATAATTAAATATTAATTTTTACGTTTAACAAGCTGCAGCAGCTCCAGATAAACCACCAGAAACACCTCCAACAGTAACTTCTGCAGTAGTATCTAAAACTGGTATTACAGAAGCAGCAGCTCCACCAGTTAAAGCACCTAATCCAGCTCCATCAACAATACCTGCAGCACATCTTCCCCATGAATCCCACCAATTATGTGTACTTTTAAGCTGTCCGCTTTGGTTAGCAATTAAATCAACATTATTATTTATAAATTCCAAAAAAGTTTTATACGAAATAATGTATTTTAATAAAACATCTTTATTCTCTGGATCTATATCACTTACAGAAACTTCATCAAATTTTTCTTCTAAATAATCTATAAACTCACTGGGACTGTTACTATTAATAAGTTCACCTTCAATATCAGAGATTATAGAATTAACAATTTCATTATTAAAAGTAGTTTTCAAATTTGAACTATTAACAGATTCATCATAAGCATTCAAGAAAGCATCGTAAGCTTTTGATTCTTCACTGAAAAATTGTTTTGCGCCTCTTTTAACATTAATACGATTATCAAAGGTAGAGTTTTGCTCACGTAAACTTTGCCCAATACTTTCCAATACACTCTTTACTGATAAACTTAATTCAGAATAATCATTTCCAGTCGTTATTTCAGAATTATCCTTTTCACAACTTACGAATGAAGTAATTCCAATAATGAACATTAAACCAACAATTAATTTAATTTTAAAATCATTATTCTTCATAATTTTTAAATTATTAATAATATTGAGCTGCATTTATAGTGGCATCAAACTTTTCACTTTATAAATTAACTGGTTATAGTTCCAGCTTTTCTTTCACTTTATACCACTTTCTTCTTGAGATACGAAATTTGCTCCCATCAACAAGTAACACAGTTCTTTTCTTTCCTTCCTGAACAATACCATCAAAGTATTTGCAATTAATCAATGTATTATGATTTATTCTTATAAAATAAAAACCGGATAATTCCTGCTCAAATTTTCTGAGTAATTTTGAACAAGTAACAAATGAACCATCATTAAGATAAACAGAACTCAAATAACTATCACATCGGATATAACAAATGTTTCCAATGTAAGTTTGTTTAACTTGATTTTCTGTTTTGATGAAAATACTCTGATCTTTTTGAATAGTATAATCCATAAATTCAGATTTTAAAAAAGAATCATTCTATAATAACAACTCCTCGTGTATTTTAGAGATACTATGCTTCAAGGAATTTGTAAAGTGTTAAAAATATTATAAACGGTTTTGTAAAAATGAAAAAAATCTGTTTGTTATACAAACTATTCAGAATAATAAAGTGATTTTCCATTTAGTGTAATTGTTGTCTATTTGACATAAACCCGGTAATGTGAACTTAAAAAATATGCAAGCTTCAAACTCTATAATATCTTTAACCAATACACTCTGTTGCGCAACGGATATGATAAACAAATAAAGACCACAAAGAAAGAAACCTTACTACTTGCATCATAATGCTATATATTTTTTAAAATTCCGCGTCTGAAATCAAAATAAATTTTTAATTTTGTGCCACTATATAAAATATAGGCCCAGGTGGCGGAATTGGTAGACGCGCATGGTTGAGGGCCATGTTTCCGTAAAGGAAGTGCTGGTTCGAGTCCAGTCCTGGGCACTGGAAAAGCCCCTATCTCCTTGATACAGGGGCTTTTTTTGACTTACCGAAAAAAACCAAAACTAAACTAAATTCATTTTAATCCTGCTTTCTGTTCGCTCATTCAATCTTTGATTTTAAAAGTGGTCTGAAATGTTCATAATAAGCAATAACCAGGAGTAATTCAAGGATAAACACGATGTACCCGGGTAAACCTCCTGCAAGATCGAGAGACAAATGATACAGCAAAATACCAATCGCTAAAGGAGCAAACAACGTCAGACCCAACAGGACGTATCGTCCCAATACTAAAAGGACTCCACTTATCACTTGTACAAGGCCAATCAGTGGCCACATAAAACCAGATTCTCCCAATGCACCAAGAAATTTCATGGCTGGTTCAGGAGGTTGTGGCATAGACATAAACTGAAAGAAATGATTCAGTCCAAAAATCACCAATACAACACCCAATACGATACGGATAATCTTTACTGCTAATTGATTTGGATTCATAGGCAGAAATTTTTAATAAAACAATAATTCTCACTAAGGTACAACAATGTCTTACCGCAATTGTTGAAAGTTTTGTCATAGAAGAGATACCTAAACTATCGCACACGCTCCTTAAATTCCGGATACAGTTCATCTCTGATCCACTGAAAATTGGGTTCAATAGATAATATTTTTTCATATACTTTAAAGGCTTTGTCCACCTCGCCTGTATTGTCATAACTTTGTGCCAGCCAGGCCATGGCGTTCAGGTATACCCAGTTGCATTCGGGTGTTGATGAACCCTCTTCCAGACCATCAATCGCTTTTTTAAAATGTTCGGCAGCTTCTTTATAACTTCCACCAATGGCCCTTGGCATATGATATGCGGCATTCCCCTTCTCTACCCAGGCATAAGGATTGTCAGAATCCAGCTCGATAGCCCTGTTAATATGCCGGATACTGCGTGGACCCAAATATATTGCACGGCTCTTGTTCAGGCTAATCCGGTAGGCTAAAAATGCACCCTGCATGGCTTCAGCATAAGATTTATAAGATGAATATTCACTCAGTTCAGAGATATAATGCTCTGCTTTATCAATATAATTTTCTGCTTCTCCTTCCCTGTCTACGCCAATCAGCCAGGCAACATAACCATAATAAGCAACTACAATATCTTTTAAGGTTTCTGTGCTGTTGTTTTTGGAATATGCTTGCTCCATCTCAGAAATCCAATCCGGCCATTCGGACATATCACCGGAAATGTAAGCATTATAAAATTTACAGTCATAATCATCATCTTCTGCATGAGCTGTTGTATTATTAAAAATTATAACAACCATTAAAAAAAGAAAACTAACACTGTACTTCCTAAATAAATCTTTCATGTTCGCAAAATTTTATATAGATGAACATCCTTGTTTTCTACTTAAAATTTATCATCCGGTTGAAATTCATCACCGGATTTGTCTGCCCTTCCAGGTATATCTGCCGCTTATTCTCACATAACAACCCCGAATTACGAGCCATACGAAAGCAATCATCTGCGGAATGTGTAACAACAAATTCTTCGTAACGGACTGTCCCGCTGCAAAAGAAATCATTATCCGCATCAAGGTTACCATAAGGACATATATTACAAACAATTTCAGAGAAATTACAAATGGCATAGCAAAGCTGCTTATCACAAGCAATGCAAAAAGTATGGCCACAATGCTTTGACCTCCAAAAAACTCAATAACATTTTTTGAAAATCCCCGAATTGCTTCATGAAATGATTTATACATCCTGCAAACAACATCGTTATTACCCAATAAGGTAGCTGTCGTATATCCCATCTGTTTCATTCTCCTAATTATAACTATATCCTCAACAAGGTTTCCTTTTACCTGTTCATGCCAGATGTTTTGCCTGTAATTTGCAGCATTGAACATCATGAATTGTCCATTGGCTGCTGCAAGCGAAGGCCGTTTACTTTTACGAACCAGTGCTAATGGTAACAAACTCAGCAATATCCAGTTCATTAGTGGAACGGTAATCCATTCGCCCCAGGTTTTCATCTCCTGAGAAGGAAAAATGGAAAGCAAGTCCAGTTTTTTCTCCTTGATGTAGTTTAGTGCATTGCCGACAAGACTGGACGAAAGTTTTACATCAGCATCCAGAAAAAGAAAAAACGCTCCCCTCGCCTTTCCGGCCAATTGATGACAAGCAAAATTTTTCCCAAGCCATTCTCCCGGCAGGGGTTTGGGTTGAATCAGCTTTATTCGCTGGTCTTGCTCTGAAAAATTTCGTATTACATCAGGTGTATTATCCGTGGAATAATCGTCATAAACCAAAATTTCCAGGTTGGAATAGGTTTGTTGAATCAATTGTTTCAACAAAACAACCAGATTATCTGCTTCATTTCTTGCAGGAATTAATACAGACACAAAATCACCGCGGTCCGGTTTTGCAGGTTTCAGATATAAAGAGCTTGCTGCATTTACAATACTCACAATCAAACGAAGGACAACAAAAAAGAACAGGATGAATATCCATACATCAATCATCATAAATTCTCCTCCTTTTGTTCCTGAATAAGTTCTTTCATAAAGGCATTGTATTCATTTTGAAGCACTCCTGTACTGACCGTTCCTCCATAGGGATATTCCTTAAAGCCTAATGTCAGGGTTGGTTTTTGGTATGAAAAATAATCCACAAGAGATACCTGGAATACCAGTTTTACATTCTCCGTGCGATTCAAAATAGTCTCCGTACCCTTTTCAAATGTCAGCGGATATTGATAAACCGACTGTATTCTACCCTGTGGATACATAACAACAAGGTTTTCTTCATTCTTAAGCAATTCTGTTGTATAATTTAAGGTATGAACTACATCCATGGAATTCTTTTTAATAGAATAAGCCCCTGCTTTGTTAAGAAACATCCTCGGTTTTAACTGCTCTTCAAGCATCATAACATGAAAGCGTTTCTTAAAGACAAGCATATTCAAATAGTTCGCAATAAAACCATCCCACCAACTGAAATGATTGCCTATCATAAGTACTGGCCGGTGCATTTCAGAGTATGTCCCTTTCAGGATGATCCTGCGGAAATGGCGTGAAAGCATAAAGCGGCTGTAAAACCTGAAAAAACGCTCATACCAGAAATTATGCTTTGCTTTTATCATATCCTTTTTCTATAAGTATGATTGACATGTTTATTTGTAAACCTCTACAAAGTCAGATTCAGCATCCCAAAAAATCCAACCATTATAAAATAAAGATACCCTGCTACTTTATTGTTCAGTTTCAGTTTTAGTACAACGAATAAACTCATGAAAGCTATTCCAATAATAAACCATGCAAGATAATTCTGAACAGGAACTTCACCACCACCCCAACTCCACATATCCAGCTTAACAGCCACCGGCTCAAGGAGCAGGTCAAATACAAGCAATAGTCCACCACCAGCTAACAACCGTAGATATTTATTTTTTACCAGGTATGATGCAATGTAATATGAAGAATAAACCACTAACAACCAATTTATTCCAATCACCAGTGGGACATTGAACAATTTTAATCCCAGTGTTTCCTGGTATTCATAATTGCCAAAAACAGCCCCTGTACTAGCTCCCAAATACTCTATCAAAAAGCTTCCCAGAAAAATAATCAGCACCGAAAAAAGAAATTTTCTGTTCCACGGTTCATGAAATGCCAGCAAAATCATTGCACTAATAAGTAAAGTTATTGGAGTCAGATAAACATACATCGGGCGTAAGGAATTTACACTTATACCAACCAATCCTACCAGGTAAATAATCACTAAAAAAAACCGTGCTATAATAGAGAGTTTTGTTTCAGTCATAAGGTGCCACTTTAAAAATTTTATTTACTAATTAACATTTTATTTTATCCGCAACAATCCTCGCTGATGCAAGAGCCAAAGGGATACCACCCCCCGGATGAACACTACCGCCGGTAAAATACAACCCCCTGAATGCCCTGCTAAAATTCGGATGCCTGTTAAATGCCGCAAATTTACCATTAGAACTGTTTCCATACAACGAACCATGATAAGCTCCAGTCAAACGTTCAATATCCAACGGGTCACTAACCTTTTCATATTCAATAAACGCTCTTACATTTTTCCCCAGTATTCTTTCAATCTTATTAAGAATATTCTCCCTTGCTTCATTTCTCAGATTATCCCAGTCTTGCCCAATGTTTTCAGGTGCATTAATCATAACATACCAGTTTTCTTTGCCAACAGGAGCATCTCCGGAAACCTGTTTAGAGCTAACGAAAATATAGACTGTAGGGTCTGAATTTATTTCCTTCCGGTCGAATAAAGATTGAAATTCCGATTCATAATTTTCAGAAAACAAAATATTATGCAGTCCCACTTCCGGAAACTCATCTGTCATACCCCAATAAAAAATTAAAGCGGAAGAAGATTTTTCTTGCTTTGTAAGTTGTCTAAAATGTTTATCGCTATTAAACACGTTCTGATAAAAATGATGAATATCCATGTCGGAAACCACATAATCAGCATTATGGATACCAGATTTAGATTCGACTTCGGTAACCCGGCTATTATTTGTATGTAGTTTAAGCACCTCATCGTTAAAATTGAACTTTACCCCTATCTCCCGGGCCAGCTTCACCAGACTTTTCACCAGTGAATACATACCTTTTTCAGGGAAATAAGCACCTGTATTATGCTCCAGGTGTGGGATCACATTCAACGTAGCAGGTGTTTTATAAGGGTTTGAGCCATTATATGTAGCATATCTGTCAAAAAACTGAATAACCTTGGGGCTGGCAAATTGTTTTTGATTGGCTTCGTGCATTGTAGAAAATACATCAAGTTTATGAAAATTAATCAAAGCCTTTAAACTTGATTTTTTAAACATCTTAGTACGCTCATGGATGGAATTAAAGATGAACACATCCGAAGTTAAATCATACAATTCTTTGCTCTTGCCTAAAAACCGCCTGATATGGTGTGGTTTCTCGCCTGTTTTCTCTGACAATTCACTGATAAAATCTTTCGTATCGCTGTACGAATCCGCAACTACACCATCTTCCCAGAAATAGCGTGCACTGGAATCTAATTTTCTATATTTAAAATATTCCGAAGGTTGTTTCCCGGCCAACTTAAAGAGCTCATCAACCAGATGCGGCAATGTAAATACTGTAGGACCGGAGTCAAACCTATAGTTTCCTTCATTTAACTCCGCGATTTTACCCCCCGGATAATCGTTCTTTTCAAACACACTGACATCCAACCCTTTTATTGCCAAACGGACTGCTGTTGCTATTCCACCAATTCCACTCCCGATAATTATTGCTTTTCTATGCATTTAGTGACAGATTTTTAGTAACTTGTTGTATAATTTAATTTTTTTGTTTAAGGTTTGTGATAAAAAATTAAACAAAAAATCAATTGTAATGTTTAAGATAATGAAAAAATCAACAATAAACACCATGAGCAAAAAAGTTCTCATTGTCGGGACAGGCTTAGGAGGATTGACAACGGCCCTCAGACTTGCTAAAGATGGCTATAAGGTAGAAATGGTTGAGAAATATCACCAGGCCGGAGGCCGACTGAATCAATTGAAAAAAGATGGTTTTACCTTTGATATTGCCCCGACTTTCTTCAGTATGAGCTATGAATTCAAAGAATTTGCGGATTATTGCAACATTGATATCCCTTTTGAATTTGTGGAACTCGACCCGCTCTACAAAGTTAATTTTGCAGATTCTGGCCATTTCTATACAATACACAAAGACCTGAAAAAACTGGCGGAGGAATTCAAAAACATTGAGCCCGATTTTGAAAAAAAAATGCAAAAATACCTGGAAAGCGCCAAAAGAATATATCATGATACAGAAGATAAAATCATCAAGAGCAATTTTAAAAACCTGCCTGACTATTTGCTTCACCTGACACGTGTACCTATACGGAATGCACCGAAACTTTTTGGCACCATGTGGGGTGAGATGGAAAAACACTTCACTTCATACGAAGTAAAAGTTATTTTTAGCCTGGTGGCTTTCTTCCTGGGAGCAACGCCATTTGACACGCCGGCTATCTTCAGTATGCTCACCTATACTGAACTTGTCCATGACGGGTACCACAATGTAAGGGGAGGCATGTATAAAATCGTGGAAGGACTTCTCAGGGAACTGGAAAAAGAAAATGTATCCATTCATTATGATACGGAAATTGTAGATTATATAAGTGATAACAAAAGACAACTCAGTGGACTTAAAGACCATGAAGGGAACACATGGAATGCTGACCTGTTTGTTATTAATTCAGACGCCGCATGGTTCAGGGGTGAAATTTTCAGGCGAAAAAGATATTCAAAACCCAGGCTGGATAATATGAAATGGACACTGGCTCCATTTACCATGTATTTAGGTGTTAAAGGCAAAATCGAAAAAGGATTTTATCATAATTATTTTTTAGGAAACAATTTCCAGGAATATGCAGGCAAAATATTCAAAAATTCTATAAGTCTTGAAAAACCTTATTATTATGTGAATATACCATCGAAATTCAATTCGAATACAGCCCCACCGGGGCATGAAAATTTATTCGTCCTTTGTCCTGTTCCGGATTTGCGCTACAAACCCAACTGGGAAGACAGGGAAGAACTTGCGGACCACATTATCGATGATTTATCCAAAAGATTAGATTTCGATATACGGAACAATCTCGTGTCAAAAACTATATTAGACCCGGTGAACTGGAAAAATATGTTTAACTTATACCGCGGAAGTGGATTGAGTTTGGCCCATGATTTAACCCAGGTGGGAGGCTTTAGGCCGAGGAACAAAGATGAAAAATTCAACAATGTCTATTATGTAGGGTCGTCTACTATTCCGGGTACAGGTTTACCAATGGCTGTCATAAGTTCAAAACTGGTAACAGAAAAAATACACTATGAGTATTCAGCTATTCGCAAAAAACAATTTGCAGGTTAGCAAAATCACAACCAAAAATTATAGTACATCCTTTTCTCTTGGTGTAAGGATGCTGCATAAAAAATTCCAGGAGCCTGTATACGGGATATACGGCTATGTAAGGTATGCCGATGAAATAGTTGATACATTTCATGAATATCCCCAATCAGCTATGCTGGATGAGTTTATCAAAGAAACATACCTGGCTATTGAAAGAAAAATCAGCACAAATCCTATTATAGATAGTTTCCAGCGAATTGTGCACAAATACAATATTGAACAGGAGCACATCGATGCTTTTCTGAACAGCATGAAAATGGATTTATCTCATAGGGACTATGATTCTGCATTAGGAGAAAAATACATATATGGCTCAGCAGAAGTTGTTGGTTTAATGTGTTTGAGAATTTTTTATTATGAAGATGATTTAACGTATGAGAAACTTAAATTCTATGCGAGAAAGCTTGGAGAAGCATTTCAGAAAGTTAATTTTTTAAGAGACATACAAAGCGATTACCATGAACGCGGCAGGACATATTTTAACGAAATTCTGAATGGAGGCTTTACAGAAACAACTAAAAAAGAAATAGAACAAAATATAGAAAACGATTTTAATGAAGCCTACAAAGGAATTAAAATGCTCAATAAAGATGCTCGCCTGGGCGTTTACCTGGCTTATAAATACTATAAAAAATTATTCAGAAAAATACAAAAAACAGATCCTGAAACTATTATGGATGGAAGAATGCGAATACCCAACAGGCAAAAGATGTATCTCCTGGTGAATACCTGGATAAAGAACGCCGTCAATTTAATCTAACCTCCCGTAGACATAAACCATTTATTTTGCTGGCTGATAGACCTTTAGTGTCGTGAAAATTCAACAGTTTTAGTTCATAGCTAAAGTCTCCTTTTTTTATTCCCTTCGGTCATGAGAACGCTTCGCTTAGTTGTCTCCCACACAAAAAAAGGAGCAAAAAAAGGTCACCGCTGGAATTAAATTTTGATATCCACGACTAAGAAAATGTAATGGTTTCGGGAACCGAAACACAAACATTTTCTAAATCGGGATTGAAAAAATCTACGGAATCCCCCACCACGGATAAAATAAAACTCGTTCCGATTTTGGAATAAAAATCGGAACTCAAACAGTATTTTATCCAAAAACCTTCCCTGCTTCCTTGATTTATGGCAAAATTTTATTAGGCGGCACGGCAAATAGCTGAAGCTATTGGGAAGTATCTCCGGCTTAATCGCGCGGGAAGGGCTGGATTTACGGGGTGGTAAGCTGATTTTTGTCTAGCGTTTTTTTCGTCCTTTTTGGGGCAATGCCAAAAAGAACACCCCGGATAATGGCAGATAGTAATACTAACAGAAAAGAAAAAAGTAAGAAGCCACAGAAATGCTATAACGACTTTTATGTATATGCAAAGTCAAATAACCCATACTATCTAAATCAACCAATGATAAAAACCTTATTGAACGATTTTTCCTATATATTTGTTAAGTTTGCTGGTTGTTTAGAAATTGTCGTAACAAAATGGATGTAGAAAAAAAATTAAACCTTAAGGTAGAAATTGACAGCCGCTCTGGTTTTTGTTTTGGGGTTATTAATGCGGTTAAAAAAGCGGAAGAACTCCTGGACAAAGGAGAAAAAGTATATTGTGTGGGAGAAATTGTCCATAACGATGAAGAAGTTGCACGATTATCAAAAAAAGGATTAGAGACCATTGAACACAAAGACATTGAAAACATAATGAATTCAAACATACTGTTCAGGGCACACGGAGAACCACCTTCAACCTATATAAAAGCCCGCAGCAATAACAATAAAATTTTTGATGCCTCATGCCCTATTGTTCTCAAACTCCAGAAAGACATAAAAAACGCTTATGAAAACGGGGAAAATATATTCATCTTTGGAAAAAAAGATCATCCCGAAGTTGTTGGACTTATGGCACAGACAAACAATAAAGCGGTTGTCTTTGAAAATCTGGAAACCCTCAGAAAAGTCCGTTTACCTGCCAGTCTTACCTTGTTTAGTCAGACCACAAAAAGTCTGGATAAGTTTCATCAGGCAGTAGATTTTCTGCAAAAACAAGGCATTGATATTTCTGTACGTGATACAATTTGCCGGCAGGTTTCCAACAGAGAACACGAATTAAAAACTTTCAGTAAGCAGCACAATAAGATCGTGTTCATAGCCGGTAAAAATTCATCCAATGGCAAAGTTTTGCATAACATCTGCAAACAGTATAATCCCGATAGCTACTTCATTTCTTCTGTTAAAGAGCTGGATAACAGATGGTTTAAAAAAGAAGATACGGTGGGTATCTGCGGAGCAACATCCACACCGCTCTGGCAGATGAAACAAGTAAAAGAGGCAATTGAAGCACTGTAGATTGTTCGATGGTCAATCAGTTGTTATCAGGTTGTTAGGCGATTATCAACTTCGCATTTCGGAGTTTTAATCTGTTTTTTTTATTATGAGAAAATGTGAATTTCACCTCAGCCTTCTGCATACTGCTGCCTTTTGCCAAAAACCAGTTTCCCAATTTGTCTATCCCTGGTTTCTGTTAACCCTTATCAATATTTTTTGTATCTTGTAAGGAATTTTAAGAGAGAGGAGGGAGGGATATTATGAAAATCCTAATTGCTGATAACAACGAAACACTGGGTGAATTAATACGATTTAAGCTGGAAGAGTCAGGAGGCATTGAAACAACTCTGGTTAATGACGGGAAAAAGGCCTTGAATAAACTGAATCAATCTACATTTGACTTAGTAATAACAGATATCCTGCTGCCATTCTATTCGGGTTTGGAGCTAATTCATACCATTAATAAACGCTCATCTTCTAACAGACCCAAAATTATTGTCTTAACTCAAATTCATAACGAGAACACTGTTACTAAGGCCTTCGAACTTGGCATAAATGATTACATTACAAAACCTTGTGACCTTGACTTTTTATTTATTCAGGTAAACAAACTATTAAATAAAACGTACAAAGGATAAGATTGCATTAAAAATTTGCAAAATGAAACCCTCATCCACCAGTGTAGACACAAGTCTATATAATCCCTGCCTGTTGCTAATCAATGCATGAGCGTTCCATGGGTTGCAGAATCAAAAAAATGCTGACTTTAATAGTAATAAGGCTCTAAAAGTAAAAATCTTTGGCCAAAACCATTTAAATTCAAAAATATATGAAACCCACTCTACTTAAAACTTTTTTTATCACAATATTGTTTGCAATGGGAGCCGTGTCGACTATAACCTCCCAGGAAACAACAATAACAAAACAAAATATCCCCGATACAAATAATATCCAAACCGAAAAGGAATCGGGCGAGAATGAAAAATTCGAAAAATATTTCTCCGTGGTGCACTATTACGATCAGTTTCAAAAACCCTCCACATTGAACTGGCACCTTACCTCCATGCAGGCAAAATTCAAAAGTAAAGACATTACCTATATGGGATATATCAATTACGGCCAGGTACTGAACAAAGCGGCTGATCCTTTTCGGGAAATTAATATGCAATACAGACTGGATGTTTACCCCGTATTTGGAGATAACAACTATGCTTATCTCTCATATGCCTATTCGGGAAGTGATATTTTCCCGGTTCATCAGGCAAGAGCAATTTTATACCACCAGTTTGGAAAAGGATATGAAACATCGCTGGGAATGTATTATATGATGTGGGAAAAGCCTTTCTACATCTATACCGGTTCTATAGCCAAATATTATAAGAGCTACTGGTTTTCTTTCCGTCCCTATCTTCAATTTGAAGAAGGAACACTCTATCAAAGCTATTTGCTTTTTGCCCGGAAATATTTCGATACTCCGGACGATTATCTCAATTTAATGATTGGTTATGGCTCATCACCAGACAACCAAGCCTATTTATACAATATTGACAATATTTACTCATTGGAAAGCTTTAATTTCCAACTCAATTACCAGAAAAGTATTGAACAATGGTTGTTTCTGTTAGGTGCAGGGTTAAAGATTGAAGAATATGAGGAAACTAAGACCAGAAATCACCTGCATTTTGAATTGGGAATATCTTACAAATTATAAAAAATATGCGTAGTACAATCTTCTTCCTCATAATATTTTCTTCCCTTTGCATATCATGCAGCCGGGCTTCTTATGCTTACAATTCCTCTCCTGTCATTTCAAGCGAGTATATTTCAACACCCCTTACATCAAGCCAGTCATTTTATCACAGAGCCACAGCGTCAATTCAAAAATCTTTTGTAATTCCCTTCCTTAAAAACACCATTGACAGAATTAGAAAAAACATTTTGAAAAATGAATCCAGAAGAATTTCTCTTTTAAAGACACTTATACCAATTTTATCGGTTTTGATCATTTTGTTTATAGCAAGTTCAATATTCATCGTATTTTATGTTTTTATTTTTAAAACTTCTAAAAAATACCAGGAAAAAAGAAAATATTCTATTGGCCAACGATATCTGAAAATCACTGCGGATTACCTTGTGAACAAAAAGCAATCTGAATATCCTATATTCCCCGGACTTTACAGTTCATTCAACAGAAAAATTTTGATTGGCCAGATATATAGTCTATCACAAAACCTTTTTGGAAACAAACAAAACAAATTGTTAAAATTATTCAGGATAAGACGTTTGCTAAAACATGTTCTTTTTAGCATCGCAATTTCCGGAAAGTACAAGAAAGCAGTATATCTAAAGCTTTTTTCCGTAATCATTCCCAATAAATACCTTGATAACAAATTTGAAAAATATCTGTTTTCAAGACACCATGAATTAAGACGATTCGCCCAATTGGCATCTCTTAACTACAACCCACAGTCCCTGGAAAAAATTTTAAAAGATTATCCATATTCGTTGACTTTATGGGATCAAATCCATTTTTTTGAGGTGATCGACCGAAGATCGACCATTCCCCCGGATTTTTCCACTTATCTGAAAAGCAGCAATCCGACAGTTATACTTTTCGGACTTCGAATGATCCGAATTTTTTATCAAACAAATACAAAAGAAAAACAACTTGTTGAATTACTAAGACATACCAATAAAAATATAAAATACGAAGCGTTAAAGACCATTTCAGACTTAAATGTGGAAGGGGTGGACAATATAATCCTGGCCTATTTATCAGAAATAGATGAAAAGCATAAAGTGCTGGTTATAGAATATATTATAAAAAATAATCTACTGGATGATAACACACTTTTTAAATTCTTCTATAGTGAAATAAAAGATCTGGATCGGTTAAATATTTTGAAAACAGTCTATAATAATTATCCAAACGGAGATCGGTTAATCAATGATTTTAAAAATTATACAAACGAAGAAAAAATAAAATCAATGTGTACGTTCATCCTTGAAAATGCTATATAATAATGAACTATTTAGAAATATTCACTACCATAGTCGACAATTTACTTCTCCTTTACGCTATAATCATTATGCTTGTTTATGCAGTATTGTTATTTATCTCAGCTTATTCTTTACGTAGATACAAAATTAGAAATCAATCCACCGATTATGAAAATTTAATTACCACACCCCTTGAGCCAGCCATCTCTGTTATAGCTCCCTGCTATAATGAAGAGGATTCCATCGTTGAAAACATTAATGCATTATTAGACCTTCATTACAACAACTTTCAGGTAATTATCGTGAACGACGGGAGCAAAGACAACAGTCTGCAAAAAGCTATAGAAGCTTATGAAATGGAACCTGTCAATTATTTCATACCGCAAAGATTGAAAACCCAACCTATCAGAGCTGTATACAAATCCAACAACAAGGCATATTATAATCTTATTTTGCTTGATAAGGAAAACGGTGGAAAAGCGGATGCTTTAAATGCAGGGATTAATGTTTCGGATAATGAACTAATTGTATGCATTGATGTTGACTCAATTGTCGAACCCGATTCCCTCCTCAAGCTGGCTAAACCCTTCCTTGAGGCCAGTGATACAAAGGTCATTGCCAGTGGAGGGGTCGTTCATGTGGCTAATTCATGTTATATTGAGAAAGGAAGGCTTATAAAAAGAAACATACCCAAAAAACTGCTGCCACGGATACAGGTGGTAGAATACGCCAGGGCATTCCTGGTAGGGAGAATTGCCTGGAGCAAGTTAAACGGGCTGCTTATCATCTCAGGAGCATTAGGCATGTTTGATAAAGAGATTGTCATCAAAGCCGGGGGATATCTCGCCACAACTGTAGGAGAAGACATGGAACTGGTAGTGAGAATGAGAAAATATATGTTCGAAAATAAAATCCCCCATAAGGTTGAATATATTCCAGACCCTTTACTGTGGACTGAAGTACCTTCCGATCTAAAAACACTCGGCCGTCAAAGAAACCGGTGGACCCGAGGGACCATAGATACGCTTTCGATTCATAAAAAAATGTTCTTCAATCCAAAATACAAAGCATTGGGAATGCTGGGTTATCCTTTCTGGTTCTTTTTCGAATGGATGGCACCAATTGTAGAAGTCTTAGGTTTGACATACTTCATTATCCTTGCAATCATTGGTTCCATTAACTGGGCATTCTTTCTTTTCCTGCTTGTATTTATCTATGTATTTTCCATAAATTTCTCTTTTTTCTCCATATTTCTGCTGGAAGTCACTTTCCATCAATACAAAAAACGAAAACACTTCCTCAAACTATTCCTTACTGCATTAATAGAACCATTGTTATATCATCCTCTGACAGTTTACTGGGCCATAAAAGGCAATATATCCTACTTAAAAGGATCCAAATCCTGGGGGAGTATGTCCAGAAGCGGGTTTAAAGAGAGTGGGCGGTAGACGCAGTGGCAGTGGCAGTGGCAGTGGCAGTGGCAGTTGCAGTTGCAGTTGCAGTGGCAGTGGCAGTGGCAGTTGCAGTGGCAGTTGCAGTTGCAGTTGCAGTTGGCAGTTGCAGTTGCAGTTGGCAGGAATAAGCAGTGATACTAACGAAATTGCAAAAAAACTCCAAACCCGAAACCCCAAAAGCCAAGAGCTAAAGGAATCAGTCGGCAGTTGCAGCAGAAGACATTATGATGCCGGCAATAAGTACTGCATTATCCTGACTGCTACTAATTTGTCTTTAGCATTTAACAAGAAAACACTAGGCTCTATTCCCAATCCAGGCCTTCTAAAGCCTTTTTAAGCTCATCTACAGTGATTGGCTTACCGGCAATAGTCATATCTTCCTTAAGCAATAGCATGGTAGGGGTTGCATAGATATTATACTTTTGTACGATTGGGCTTTCCCATTTTTTATAGTCGCAATAGTTCACCCATTCGTAATCTTCTTTTTCAAGGAATGCCTGGTATTTGTCTTTTTCTTCATCAAGCGAAATGGCTACAACTTCCAAACCCTTATCTTTGTAATTCTGATAAACCTCATGAATTTTGGGCACACTGTTCTGGCAATGCCCACACCAGCTTGCATAGAAAAGCAATAAAGTGTAAGGGCTTTCCATTTCAGAAAGTTGGGTTTTTGACTCGTTCAAGGGATTGAAAGTAAAATCCGGCGCCTTTTTGCCGGGAGAAAGTTTCGCGTATTGTTCGAGCCGCTTTTTAACATCAGCATTGTTGTCTTTGCAGGCTTCACCGGAAAGATTTTTTTCGTAAATATGAGCCAGCACCTTTTCCATATTAAATTGCTCAAAGCCTTTCACCAAATATTCCAGCACATAATTGTACATCCTGTCGTTGATATAAGCATGAAGCAGAATTTCATCCACAGCCTTTATGAACTTCTGTTCCTGTTCACTCCGGCTTAAGCCCTGACTTCGGTAAAGAGAAAGATACCGCAGGATTTTCTGCCCCAGGCGCGGTGTACGAATGAGCAATGTATCCTGAAAATCTATGGAATTAAGGAAATGTTCCTTCAGGTAGCTGTATTTTTCTTCAGGCGAACCCCCCGGTTCTAAGACAGGTGTTTTGTAGCTTTTGATGACATGCGCAGCAAACATATTTGAATGCTGCTGAGCAAGCGAGTCGATATATTTCTCATGCTTCTTCTGCACCAGCAGGTATTTATCGGCAACCTGTTCATAAAACGGGTCATCTTTGGGGTATTGATCTACCATCTGATGCAGCAGGTTCATTTTGTGCTCAAATTTCTGATGATCGTCCATAAACTCCCGGTAAATCTTATTTTCTTCGGACTAAAGAACCCGCAAGTTTTCCTGAGGGCTATTATAGTCTGTTTCCAGTTTAATCTGCTCATTGTTGTAAATAAAATTGAAGGCTTTCCCCTGTTCCTTCCGGATTTGGGCTTCTTTGAGAATTATCCTGTACATTCCGGGTTTTTGGCTGTTCATCTTAAACAGCACACCATCTTCCCGGTAGGATTTTTCCTCCACAGGCACCATATTATCCCCTTCAAACCGCGCAAGTTTAATGGTATTGCCGGGATGATTGTTGACCTCCAGTTCGAGGTTTTGCGTTTGGCTGCAGGAGTTGAGGGATAAGAACAGCGATACAAAAAATATGATGATGATTTTGGATGTTTGCATAGGGTTAAATTTTGTAAAATTCATTGATGTGCCAATTCCGACAAATACATTTCATCATTTTCAATTTCCCCGAAAAATGATTCATATGATTATAATTTAAATTTTTAATGGACATATGGAACCTCCTTTTGATTCCCTGCGAAAATTTAGCCTAATTTCAGCGAATAATCATTCGCGTGTTTGTTAATATTTTGTCATGGAGGTTTCACGATTTTTAGTACAAACCGTAATAAAATACCACCCTGATGATGAATAATCCCAACCCTGCAAACGCACCGATTGCGTTCGGTATTTATTGTTGAAAAAATGATCGTTTCCCATGGCAACTATATAATTTGATTGTTCTGTTATTTCCACGTTTGTATGTGGGCGCCTAGATTTGGTAGAAATATATTCGTTAATTTACAACGGCACGTCCCCGATATGATATGTAGAGACACGCCGCGGCGTGTCTCTACATATCATATCGGGGCTAAAAATTTGCGTAAACCTGCAAAACACAAAAAAACATCCAACCACGATACAAAATTATTCATTTTCCCGGCCTAAATCTTATTCAGAAAATTTAACTCAACCATTCCATATAATTTTCCGGATGAATCACTTCAAATTCCGCATCAGGATAAGTGGATTGCCAGGCTGCCGGTGACTTGCCTGTATTCGTGTTCCATTTTAATTCATAGCCCGTTAATTGCCCTCCCCGCTCTTCTATCCAATCGATTTCCTG
>JAWLEB010000036.1:0-30130 GCA_041686375.1 Bacteroidales bacterium | reverse complement strand
AGGTCAGATTAAAGAGGAGATGGGCACGAGTGCGGGGGTCCCTTTAGGGAATCAAAGGGCAAGCGCGGGAGTGAAGAAGAGAGAGGTCAGAGACCAGAGATCAAAGATCGTTATAAAAATTAATATATAATAAAAAGAAAATGCAAATCAATTCAGCAAAGGAGCTTAATGTGTATATAAAGGCATATTCTTTAGCTATGAAGGTTTTTGAAATCAGTAAATCATTTCCGAAAGAAGAAAGATATGCCTTAACTAACTTCTGACTTCTGATCTCCGACTTCCGATCTCTGACATCCCTGTTACTTAATACAGACACTTTATTTTGGCGTGAAACAAAAAGCACAAAAAAATAATGAGGTGTAAAAATTATCTGATATTTTTTTCATTATCGTGTATTTTTAATATCTTTACCAAATCATATGGAATATAAAAAGCGACATATACACGACAAAATCAACGCTCACCTTAACAAAAAGGAATATACAATTATTACCGGAGCGCGGCAGGTTGGAAAGACTACCCTGCTCCGGCAGTTTTACAGAGAACTTAAAAAGGAAGGGAAAAAAGTATTTTATCTTTCTTTTGAAAACATTGATGTTCTTAATGCACTTAATGAGCACCCTGAAAAAATTTTTCGTTTCACAGAAAGACCCATAGATCCCCTGGAAAAGGATGCAACCTCCGATGAAAGAATTTACCTCCTCCTGGATGAAATTCAATATGCCCACGATCCTTCAGGTTTTCTGAAATACCTGTTTGATACCTATTTATCTCATCTTAAAATTATTGCTACAAAAAGCAGCGCTTTCTACATAGACAAAAAATTTAAAGATTCGCTGGCCGGAAGGAAAAAAATTTTTCATCTTCATCCTCTGAATTTCATGGAGTATCTTGAGTTTTACGGGAGAGAAGACCTGAGTGATGAAGTTCAGAGATTAAGGGAAAGGAAAGACTATATCCCTCTTAAAAAACAAGAAATTAAGGAGTATTTTGATGAACACCTGGTTTATGGTGGATATCCAGCAGTTGTTCTGGAAAATGATGCTGAACTGAAAAAAGAAATACTGTTAGAACTTCGTGATTCCTACATTAAAAGGGATATATTAGAATCAGGTATAAGAAACGACATGGATTTCTATAACCTTATGAAAATTTTAGCTGGCCAGACAGGAAATTTGGTTAATAAAAATGAATTATCAAAAACATTGCGCATTCATCTGTCCACGATTGAAAATTATCTGTCCACCCTGGAAAAATGCTTTCATATTACGCTTGTAAAACCTTTTCACAAAAATTTACGAAAAGAAATTGTAAAAATGCCCAAAATATATTTTAATGATCTGGGACTAAGAAACGCCATTCTGAACCGGTTTTCAGGATTCGAAGAACGGGAAGATACAGGCGCCCTGCTGGAAAACTATGTATATAAAAGATTAACCCAAATCTATCCACAAGAAGATATAAAATTCTGGAGAACGGCAGATGGCAATGAGGTGGATTTTGTTGCTTCATCAGACTATAAGAGCGGAAAAGCATACGAAGTAAAATCCGGGGAAAGCCAGTTCAAACCCGCAAAGTATAAAAAATTTTCAGACAATTATCCCAATATACATTTGTCCATAATAGCTTACAATGGGCGGAATAACAACATCCCGATAATAGAGCTGTAAATTATTTAACTGACTCGTGCTTAGGCCAGCGGTGATAAAGAACCCTCACTCCTTCTTCATAAATCAAAAGTAATACGCCTTCTGACATCTGGCCTCTGGCCTCGCCAAATCGGGCACAAGCAGACGCTTTCGACAGTTGTGAGCTCTCCCTTTCTCAGTGCTCTCAATTCTCACACTCCCATTGCTCTCAATCCCGATTCTAACATAACCAACCTTTAGATTAGCAGCAGAATATTTGTATCTTTAACCATACGTTTTTTAAAAAAATCAAACAACTATGCGTTTCCGATACATCATTATCACAATCTTTTCACTCCTCTGTTTCACCAACGTACAGAGCCAGCCAACCTATGAGCACATCTCCAATCAAGGCATATATTCCTTCCTCGATGAAATGGCCAACGAGCAACTTATCGAAATCAACACCACCATCAAACCCTACACCAGGAGTTTAATTTTGGAGAAACTAAAAACTACAGAAGAAAACCAGGACAAACTCAACACCCGCCAGCGCAGGGAATTGGATTTCTACCTGAGGGATTACGGGTTGGCAGATGAATCCACTACCAATCCCTACCAGGGCAATTCCCGGCTCGACTTGATAAATAGTAGCGAACATTTTGCTACCAGCTTGCATCCGCTGGGTTTAACCTACAAGGATTCACTTTTCACCTTTGGTATTCGTCCCATCTGGGGTATAGAATACCTCTCCAATGACAACGATGGTTTCAGTCGTACATGGGGAGGAGGAAGAATATACGGAAAGATAGGCGACAACCTGGGATTTTACGCCAGTCTGCGGGATAACCACATGACGCATGTATTATCTCGTCCCGGTTATTTTACCCAGCGTGAAGGAGGCGTATATAAAGGCAACGATCTCGGCGGCGGAGACTACAGCGAAATGCGCGGCGGCATAACATACAACTGGAAATGGGGAAGAGTGGCCCTGGTAAAAGACCACCTAATGTGGGGTGATAATTACAACGGCAGCAACATCAACAACGGGAAATATCCAAGCTTTGGAATGATAAAGCTGCATTTAAATCCGGCAGAATGGTTTGAGTTCAACTACTTCCACGGCTGGCTCGTTTCCGAAGTGATTGACAGCAGCCGCTCCTATATGCCCGAATCCGGTTTTGAACGGCCGGTATACAAGCCCAAATACATGGCGGCGAATATGTTTACCGTAAAACCCATCAGGGAAGTCAGTTTTTCGTTTGGAAATTCCATCATTTACGGGGACATTGACATGCAGCCGGCATACCTCATTCCGTTCATGTTTTTCAAATCCATTGACCACACCATCAGCGCTAATATAGAAAACCAGAATTCACAGATGTTTGCCAACCTGAGTATCAGGCCGGTAAAACACCTCCATCTGTACGGTTCACTGTTCATTGACGAATTTTCCTTTACCCGTATAAACGATCCAAACCGGCACAACTTCAACAGTTGGAAAGGTGGCATCAGGCTCTCCAACTGGCCTATAGATAATGTTTCGCTCACGTATGAGACCACAAAGACCCTGCCGCTTACTTTCAAGCACAGAATTCCGGTGCTCACCTATACCACCAACGAATACAACCTGGGCCATTACCTAAAGGCCAACAGCTATGACCATTACGTGGAACTATCTGTCAGGCCGTTTCAAAGATTTCATTTCAAAGCAGGGTACCTGCATGCAGCCCACGGAAATGAATACCCGTACATAAAAAGGGATACTCCCCTGGACGAATTGCCTTACATGGAAGATAAAACCTGGGACAACACTACCATCACGCTTAAAGCAAACTATGAATTCACAGCCAACTCATACATTTTTGCCGGCTATACCTACCGGAATATACAAGGTTATAGCGTTGATAACAACCCTGCAAACTACTATCTGTCAAGGTATACACACGAAATGTTCCACGGGGAAACATGGACATTCAGGTTTGGATTTAATCTTGGGTTTTGATACCGGATGCCGTATAATCTGGTAACTGGTGGTTGAAGTGTTATCTAGCAGTAGGCAGCGAAGATCCTTTAGGGAATCTAAGAACGAGCGCAGGAAGCAAAAGCCAGGAAGACAGACAGCAGTTCCTCCTTAAATTAAGCTACGGAAACAGAAAAAGTGCTCCATACCTCAACCCTAAAAGGGTAACAGAGTTTACAGAGTAACAGGATCAACAGATCCCTCGGGGGTGACTCCTGTATACATAAATGTTTTAACAGGCTTTATCTCAACAGATTAATTTGTTGAAAAGATACATGATACCTGCTTATTTTTTTTTATGTTTAGAGAAATTCCTGGCCTCCGTTATTGATCTGAAGCCCGTGAACGGGCCGGAGGTGGGGTATGGTAGACATTTCGGATCCCCACGATAAATCGTGATGCTATTCTTATGCTGCCAAACTAACGGCAGTTGCTACACTCCATGAGTAAAGCACCATGCTTTTCAGCATGGTGTCCGTTAAATAAGCCACATCACCATCCCCCACGCGCCTGGGTTATGCAATGTATTTAAATAATAGAATAAAGCCCGCTTTTAGAGGGACTCCCGTATACATCTGAATAAAGTTAGATCATTAGTTTCATAATCTGAGACTTATTGCTACAAGAGTCAGCATTATTTTAACTCTCCATCCCATGAAACTCGCATGATTTATGCATAAACTGTTATCTACGATAATGTTTGAGGGGTCCATAAAAACTTTATCAGGATTGTGATAAAATTTTATTAACTTCACATTGGCAAAACGGATTGCAATAAAAATACGAACGTTCTGGCTGTGTATCTTTAAAAAGGGATAATAAAACGTACAAACTTTTTTTTTGATAATTCGTATGCACAATTACTTGTGAATTCAGTTAATCAATAATTCCGGAAAAAATTTGAAATGAAAATAAGAACAAAAATTTCAATCGTTTTTGTTGATATTTTATTTGTAATTGGTGCATTCTGCTCAACAGTTGCTTTTAAACCCACATCCTTAAACCAGTACCTCGTAAGGTATTCTCTCGGTTTTGCGGGTTTTCTTATTGTCTGGATAGTTATCTCGCTTATAAGCAATAAATTTGAAGTTCAATACAAGGAAAGTCTACTCAGGCTGTACTGGAGAATTATCAAAACAAATTTTATGATCATGGGAATTATCCTTGTATTCATGTTTCTCCTGAGGGATTTACATTATTCCCGTTTTATTGTTTTTGGAACCATTGGACTGGCTACCCTTTTTGAATTCATCTTTTCCTATTTTCACTATTACCTGAAATATGCAAAGAATGTTGATCCGAATTTTTCAAGCGGTCAGGGGCACTACTCAAATATTGTGAGGCCGTTTATTCAACCGGAAAAAGAGGAGACAGTGACGCTTGATGAGCTGATGATAAAAGAGGAGAAAAAAATCAAAGAAATAATTGTAAGGGAAGCAGGAAAAAAAGTTTACCTCTTTATAGCCAATAACATTGACATTGACCAGGGAGATTATATTATTTTTTCAACCACCACCAGGTTCAATATTGACCGTTTACCTGCCCTGTACTTCAACAATATAGTGAATTTAAAGAGGATTAATGACATCAGGTTTGTCAATAAATTTTTTGAAACTGTGAATGCAAAAATTGCAGAAGGAGGTAAATTCATAGGTTGTGTAGAGACAAAAAGCCAGCGTAAAAAGCGAATATTAAAAAAATACCCGCCGGTACTCAAATACATATATTATACCGGCGATTTCATCATTAAACGTATTTTTCCAAAATTCACCCTCACGAAAAGTTTATATTTCTATCTTACCCGCGGAAACAACAGGGTCATTTCCAAAGCAGAAACGATAGGCCGTTTATATTCATGTGGATTTAAGCTTATTGGAACAAAAGAAATTGACGGGTATTTATATTTTACTGCAAAAAAAGTCCAGGAGCCTTATTTTGATGAGAATCCCACCTATGGCCCGTTTGTTAAATTAGCAAGAACAGGAAAAAACGGAAAAATCATCTATGTATATAAACTCCGTACGATGCATCCATTCGCCGAATATATCCAGGACTATGTTTATGAGCAAAATTCATTAAAAGAAGGTGGCAAGTTCCACAATGATTTTCGTATAACAACACTTGGCAAAATATTCAGAATGTTCTGGATTGATGAGTTGCCTATGTTTATCAATTTTTTCAAAGGGGATATGAAACTGGTAGGTGTGAGACCACTAAGTAAACAATATTTCAATTTATATTCTCCTGAGGTACAGGAGCGTCGTAAAAAATACAAGCCCGGTTTAATTCCTCCTTTTTATGTTGATATGCCGGGAACCCTGGAAGAAATTCAGGCCTCCGAAATGAAATATTTTGACGCCTATGATAAACATCCCTTGCGCACGGATTTTTTATATTTCTGGAAGGCAGTATATAATATAGCGCTTAGAAAAAAGCGAAGCAGTTAATTCTATAGTGGGGAAGAAATATACTTGTATTTTTATTTAAAGTTTTAAATTTTTATCTTTACACAAACAAAAACGAATAATCATGCAAAGATCTTTAATCATAGGGCTTTTAGCAGCTCTCATACTGACAGTTTTTGCCATCAGGAATGACCATGCTGTAGAATTGTATTTTCTCTGGGGCAAAGGAACAGAAGGGCCTTTATCACTAATATTGTTAGTTGCGGTAATTATAGGGGTATTACTGGGAATTGTTTTCTCCATCCCCTCTATCAACAAACAAAGTAAAATAATCAACAGTAAAAATAAGGAAATTGATAAACTAAATAATTTAGTTGAAGGATATAAAAAGGAAAAGGAAAGAAGAGAAAAAAAACAGTAGAATTTGCATTTTCCTTGTGAATCTTAAACAAAGCGTTACTGATTCATTGTGGTAACGCTTTTTTTGGTTTTAGTTTATCTTGTCTATTTTATCTTTGTCAACAGGAAAACCCAATTCCTCCCATCTCTCCAGCCCTTTCCTCAAATTGTACACAAAATTAAAGTTTAATTCTTGTGAAAGGATTTCGCAGGCTGTTGAGCTTCTTTCTCCATCATAGCAATATACAAGAAGTGGAATATTCCTGTCAAGAGAGTCGGTAAATTCCTGCAGCTTATCCGGCTCACTCGCCAAAACAGCACCGGGGATTCGCTTTATTTTAAAGTCCTCATCCAGGCGGACATCAATAATCACAGCATCTTGCTCCTGATTCATCTTTACATAAAATTCTTCTGCATTTAAACTTTCAAAAGAATCTGTTTCCTGGGCATTTCCTGTATTCCACAACAAAAAAAAGGCAATTAAGATTCCGTTACTAATTATATTTTTGAGCATGTTGATTTATTTTTGCATAAAATAACAAATTTATAAACATATCATCAAATAATTAAAATATACAGCCAATGCACATTGGAATTATAATAGCAAGAATAGGAGGAATCGACGGAGTTGCGCTGGAAACAGAAAAGTGGACAGAAGTATTGAAAAAAATGGGGCATGAGATATACCTGGTAGCTGGACAGTTTGAAAAAAGAAAAATAAACCCCAGGCACGAGAAAAGAATCCCGGAACTTTCGTTGTTCAGTCCTGAAAGCTACTGGGGACAAAAAAAAGCTTTTTTCGATCCGGATGAAGATTCCGGAGAAATCATAAGCCACATCTATTTTTATGCAGAAATTATTAACAAAAAGCTTCAGCAGTGGGTGAAAAAAAATAAAATAGATTTGCTTATCAGTGAAAATGCTTCAGCTTTACCCATCCACATTTCTTTAGGACTGGGGATAAAAAACCTGGCACAACAAACTAATCTGCCGCTTATCAGTCATGATCACGACTTTGCATGGGAAAGAGGAGACCGGTATATTTCACCGCATATGGAAGTGAACAAATTAATTGAAGACATATTTCCACTACGGTTACCCAATTCCTACCATGCGGTTATAAATTCAGCAGCCCAAACGACCCTGAAAGAAAGATACAACCGGGAATCTATTGTAATACCAAATGTAATGGATTTTAACCGTAATTTCGGAGAAATAAACGACCAAAATGAAAATTTAAAAGAAGAATCAGGATTCAAACCCGAAGATATTTTGCTCTTCCAGATAACCCGAATCGTAGGCAGAAAATCCATTGACGTAGCCATAAGACTGGTAGAAAAACTGAATGACAAAAGAATAAAATTAATTATTACCGGCGGGTACGTCGATGATAAAGGCAATAAGCATTATAATGCCTTAATGGACCTGGTGCATGATCTCGGCTTGAGCAAGCAGGTACACTTTGCATACGACAAATTTTCATCCGGTCTTTACGGCAATCAATCCAACGGGCTTTACTCGTTATCAGACGCGTATGCACATGCCACAGCCTGCACCTATTTCAGTACCTATGAAGGATTTGGCAATGCTTTTGTAGAAGCTGTTTCGGCCAGACGCCCTATTTTTGTTAACAACTATAAACCTGTTTTCTGGCCGGATATAGGAAGTAAAGGCTTCCGGGTAGTAATGCTGGAGAATAATAAGTTAACCGACGAAAAGGTAAATCAAATGGCTGAAATCATTTATAATGAAAAATTAAACAGGGAAATAGGAGAATACAACTATCATTTGGGTAAGAAATACTTTTCCTATGAAGTATTAGAAGAAAAACTTCAAACGCTTTTTCAAAAAATATTCTAAATAGAAAACCCGCTTTTAGGGGAACTCCAAAATCCAAAGTTAGAAAGCTGAAGCTGAAGCATTAGTTCCTCTATCCGTGAGAGAGGGGTTTGGGGTGAGTACAACACAGAAGAAAAACAAGCCTCATCAATCTCTTACATCAAATCACTGGTTATATAATCAGCTATAAAAAAACCCTTCCGGGTTAATATATAGTTTCCCCGGTTCTCTGCCATATCTCCCGATTCGATATATTTTTGGGCTGTTGTTTGGATGTTTTCTAATGTTTGTTTTCCGAATTTTTCCAGAATTTCCTTTTTATTGATGCCCCATTTGGTTCTTAATCCTGTAAGTATATACTCATTGTACTTATTATCTTCTGTAAGAATTTCTTTTTCGGAAGGAATTATTCGATTGTTTAAAGAAGCAATATATTCTTTTACATCAGCCACATTCCATTCTCTCGTATTCCCATCAAATGAATGAGCTGATGCACCAACGCCGATATAAGGCATACCCTTCCAGTAAATAGAATTATGCCGGGAGTACATCTTTTCCTTAGCAAAATTACTGATTTCATACTGCTCAAAACCCTTATTACTAAGAGTTTCCACCAACATATCATATTGCTCCTTGCTCTCGTCTTCAGAAAGCTCTTTCAAAACACCCTGTTTAAGTAAAGAATAAAACCGGGTATTTTGCTCAAAAGTCAGATGATAAGCAGAAATATGCTTAACAGGGTATTTCAAAGCTTCTGATATGCTTTTCTTAATCGTGTCAACAGAGGAACCCGGGAGTCCGTAAATTAAATCAATACTTACATTTTCAAATCCACAGGAAAATACCATCCCCAGGGCGTTATGATTTGCAGAAACCGAGTGCCGGCGTCCCAATAGTTTCAACTCATTATCATTAAAAGACTGAGTACCCAGGCTTATTCTATTTATTCCAACTGCCTTTAAGTTTTGCAAATAATTCAAACTCAAATCATCTGGGTTACATTCGATGGTTATCTCGGCTTCGTTGTCTACCTTAAATGCTTCCCTTATTTTTTCGATTATCTGCGAAATCAGCTCAGGTCCCAGCAAAGAAGGGGTACCTCCACCAAAATAAACACTTCCAATATAGGAACCAGCAGATCGTGAACGCAACACAATCTCCCTTTTTAAAGCCTCAACATAAAATAAATGCGAATAATCTTTTGTGCTTGAATAAAAATCACAATAAGGACACTTCTTTTTGCAAAAGGGAATATGTATATAAACTCCAGACATAATTAAAATTCAATATAATAAGGGAAATGTTCCACGTGAAACGTCTTAAGATAGATAAATGACCAGAAAAAAAAGGATATCAACACCTTATAAACAACAAATGTTAAAAATAATTGTCTCTTAAATAAAGCATTAGCCAAATTATCAACAAATGTTTATAAATCCCAAATTTAAATTATTTTTGAGAACCATTTATAATTGTGCGGATACATGAAAAGAAAAGAAATTAAATATTACCTTCCTTCAGTAATACTTGCAATAATAATAACATACGGGAGTTTGATGCCCAGTGATGGAGACAGCCCCTTAAAATTAATTGATATAGAAATTCCGGATAAATTAACACATGGAACTTTTTACTTTTTACTAACCCTGAGTATACTGTTACCAGTAATCCTTAAAAAAATTAAAATCAAGCTTAAAGAAGCCATAATAATTTTATCAATTTTTTCTTACGGTCTATTAATGGAAGTTCTACAGTATTTTTTTATTGAGAGCAGAAGCGGAGAATTTCTGGATATTCTGGCAAATTCTGCAGGAATTTTTCTGGGTTATATTGCATACTTATTCAGTAAAAACCTTCACTATAATAAAAATTAAATTCCCACGGTTCCTTCAGACTCGACAATTTCATTTTTTAAATTTTCGATGGTTTCATTCTTAAAAAAAGCGTGCATCTGATCTCTTATTGGTTGAAACTTCCTGTTTGTAGGACAGGGAACAGCATCCTTCCCTTTTAAGCTACAGCTTTTTAATCCTATCAAACATTCATTGAATAAATCGAGCCCGTCAATAACTTCAATTAAATCCAGCATTGTTATATCCTTTGGTTCTCTGGCTAACCCAAAACCTCCATTGGGCCCTTTTGTTGAGACCAAAATTTTATGTTTTGCCAGATTTTGTAAGATTTTACCTAAAAAAAACATAGGGATATCTAAATCATGGGATATTTTTTTTATACCAATTTTTTTGGTTTCACCAGAATTCAATGCTAAATAAATTACGGCTCTTATTCCGTATTTACATCTATTGGATAATATTGACATATGAAATGAATTTTAATAAATTGGTATTTTTTCCACTCTTCTCTCATGCCTTCCTCCTTCAAATTCTGTAGACAAAAAGGCATTAACAATTTTTTTAGCCTCGTCAAAAGTGACAAAACGTCCAGGTAAAGAACAAACATTGGCATTATTATGTGCCCTGGCCAGCTTTGAGATCTCTTCATTCCAGCATAGTGCTGCCCGTATCTTCGGGTATTTATTCGCAACCATACTAATTCCGTTGCCGCTTCCACAAATGGATATACCAATATCATCTTCGCCATCAGTTATGGCCTTCGCCATTGGGTGCGCAAAATCCGGGTAATCAACACTCTCATCACTATAAGTACCAAAATCATCTATTTTATATCCTTGTTCAGACAGATATTTACTTAAAAATGCTTTTAATTCATATCCGGCATGGTCACAAGATATTGCTATTTTCTTTATACTTCCCATAAACGTATTTTTATTCAAATGTAATGTTTTATTATAAATTTAACCGCTGAATTTATTTATAATTTTTAAATGTAAAAGTTAACAAAAATGTTAATTGTTTGTAGAAGCATGTTAATTATTTTTGATCACACAATATATATTTCTTCTACATAAAAAAATTTTGCAATTTGAAAAAAATATTTTTTAGTTTTATCCGGCATTTATTCAACAGGAATATTAACACATTTAAATAAATTTGCCTGAAGAAATATTTAAATACAGTTGTTATTAACTATTGTGAATAATGACTGTATTTACCTCGTAATCAAAAAATAATAATAAAATATATTGTTAATATAGTATTAAGTAGCATTTAATATCAAGATTACAAAATATAAAAAGAAAAAAGTTCTAACAATATTAACCGACCATTTACATTATAATTAAGTTTTAAATTTTTCAAATAATATATAATATGGGTGTTAACAAAGAAAAAATTTTGGAAAAAAGTTTTTTTGAATTTAGTGACGATACTGTTGATAAGGAAATTGAAAAGCTTAAAAAAGAAAAAAACGCCATAATTCTTGGTCATTTTTATCAAACATCTGATGTACAAGATATTTCCGATTATTTGGGTGACAGTTTAAAATTGGCTCAACTTGCAGCTGAAACGAATGCAGATATAATCATTTTTGCGGGAGTCCATTTTATGGCTGAAACAGCTAAAATTTTATCTCCCGGGAAAAAGGTGATAATTCCTGATCTTAATGCAGGATGTTCCCTGGCAGATTCCTGTCCCCCTGAAGATTTTCGAAAGTTTGTTAATAAGCATCCGGACCATACTGTTATATCTTATGTGAATACTACGGCAGAAATAAAAACCATGACGGATATATGCTGTACATCGACAAATGCTTTAGAAATAGTTAGATATTTACCTGATGATGAAAAGATTATTTTTGCACCTGATAAAAATCTTGGTAATTATATTCAACGTGTAACCAGCAGGGATATGCTTATATGGCCTGGGGCATGTCATGTGCATGAAGAATTTTCTGTAGAAAAAATTATAGAACTTAAAGAACAACATCCGGGTGCTAAGATTATAGCGCATCCGGAATGTGAAAAACCTATACTTTTGCTGGCAGACCATATTGGCTCTACGTCATCTCTTCTGAATTTCACAAAAACTGATGGTTCTGCAAAGTATATTGTTGCAACTGAATCGGGTATTATTCATCAAATGAAAAAGGCAAATCCCAAAAAAGAATTTATTGTAGCTCCTCCTAAAGACTCTACTTGTGGATGTAATGATTGCAGCTATATGAAGCTCATTACCAAAAGAAAAATATTGCATAGTTTAAAATATGAAATGCCAGAAGTTGAACTTAAGAAAAATACTATAGAGAATGCGAAAAAGCCTATTGTAAAAATGCTTGAAATATCCAGGGAACTGGGACTTTAATTGAGGATATGTTTATGGAAAATGAAGATTATCTTGACATACGTGGCGAGAATCTAAAGAATTCGGATAAAGAATTTGAACAGAAAATCCGTCCTTGTTATTTTCCTGATTTTAAAGGGCAAAACAAAACTGTGGAAAATCTGAAAATATTTGTGCAAGCTGCAAAATTGAGAGAAGAAGCCCTGGATCATGTTTTATTACATGGACCTCCGGGATTGGGTAAAACAACGCTTGCCAATATCATTGCCCATGAGATGGACGTAAACCTGAAAATTTCATCCGGCCCTGTACTTGATAAACCCGGAGATTTAGCCGGATTATTGACTAATCTTGAAAAGGGAGATGTTCTTTTTATTGATGAGATACATCGATTGAGTCCGATAGTTGAAGAATATCTTTATTCTGCTATGGAAGATTATCAAATTGACATTGTAATTGATAAAGGTCCCAGTGCCAGATCAGTACAACTGACAGTAAATCAGTTTACGCTGATAGGAGCTACTACGAGATCTGGATTGTTAACCAGTCCGTTAAGGGCACGTTTTGGGATCACTTCCCATTTAGAATATTATGATAAAGATATTTTGCAGCAAATCGTTTTACGGTCTTCAGATATATTAAATATTGAGATTAACAGCAATGCTTCCGAAGAAATCGCCTCCCGAAGCAGAGGGACTCCACGTATTGCAAATGCACTTTTACGTCGTGTTCGTGACTTTGCTCAGGTTAAGGGTAAAGGTTATATTGATTTGGAAATTGCCCAATACGCGTTGTCTGCATTAAATATCGATAAGGATGGTCTGGATGAAATGGATAATAAGATACTTGAAACCATAATAGATAAATTTAGTGGCGGACCGGTCGGGATAACAACTATTGCTACTGCCGTGGGAGATGATAGTGGAACTATAGAAGAGGTTTATGAACCATTTTTAATCAAAGAGGGCTTTATAAAGAGAACTCCAAGAGGGCGCGAAGTAACAATGAAAGGATATGAACATTTAAATAAGCCTTATCGAAAAAATGGTGACAACCAAGGTTTTCTTTTTTAGTTGAAGGCGTTTGAAATTTTTTCTAATTTCTTTATATCAAGCAGTCTTATCTTTCTGCCCTGGAGGTCAATTAATTTATCCTGTTTAAATTCAGAAAGCAAACGGATAACCGATTCTGTTGCTGTACCCACAATATTGGCGAGTTCTTCTCTTGTTAAAGATACTTGTAATTCATTATTCTCATTTAGATCAAAATTATCTTTTAGCTTAATGAGAACCTCTGCTAATCTTTCTCTTACTGTTTTTTGAGCTATATCTGTGATAAATGAATTTGCTTCTCCGAGTTCTTTACAACTTTGCTGAAGAACATCAAGCGCAAAATCGCCATTACCTTTGATCATATTTATTAACAAATCTCCCGGTATAAAACATAAAACACTGTTTTGAATAACCTTAGCAGAGGAACATGCTAATTCTCCACTCAGAATAGAACGGTATCCTATTATATCTCCTTCTTTTGCAAAATAAATAATCTGTTCCCTTCCATCGATACCTGTTTTGAATATTTTTACAATACCTTCATTTATGCAGTACAGGCCGTTTGTACGACTTCCTTCATGATATATCTCAGCACCTTTTTTGTAGGTATTACATGTTTTTTCATTATCCAGAATTTCCCTTTCTTCCTTGCTCAGATGCTTAAAAACTGTTTCATTGCTGTTAATGCAGTCCATATATTTAATTTTGTTGTATTATTGTTTTACTTGTTGAAACGTTTACTTTGCTATATAGTTTAAAAAAATTTTTTTTAAAAAATTGTATACATTACCTAACGAATCTTCTAAACAAAATTAGTATATTTTTGTTAAAAATGAATTCAATAGTAAAATCTTTAATATATGGATACATCAGTTAAACTTAAGCATCTTGAGAAAATGTCTTTCGAAGGAGATGTTAACGGACATAAAATAGTTATTGACGCAGGCTCGCATGCAGGAGGTGAAAACAAAGGACCAAGGCCAAAACCAATGATGTTACTGGCTTTAGCTGGGTGTACTGCTATGGATGTAGTTTCAATTTTACGAAAAATGAGGGTAGAGCTGGAAGATTTTGATGTTGAGGTTCAGGCAGATCAGACGACTGAACATCCCAAGCATTATAATAAAATGCATGTTATTTACTATTTTAAAGGCAAAGACCTACCAAAAGACAAAATAGAGAAAGCTGTAAATCTTTCAGAAGAAAGATACTGCGGCGTAAGTTACGTATACAAGAACGGACCTGTACAGCTTAGCAATGAAATACAAATTGAAAATACGGATTAAAAAATAATTGCTGATTATTTAAAATTTGGCTTTAAACTGTTCCAGGAATCGTATATCATTTTCAAAATACATGCGAAGGTCATTAACATTGTATTTTAATTGAGCTATTCGTTCAATGCCCATACCGAATGCAAAGCCAGAGTATATATTACTGTTGATGTTACAACTTTCCAGAACATTCGGATCAACCATTCCGCATCCTAATATTTCCAGAAATCCTGTATATTTACAAACATTACATCCTTTGCCACCACAAAGGGTGCAGGAAACGTCTAATTCTGCAGAGGGTTCTGTAAAAGGAAAGAACGATGGGCGCAGGCGTATTTCTGTATCTGCTCCGAACATTTCCTTTGCAAAATAAAGCAGCGTTTGTTTCAGGTCGCTAAAAGACACATTTTTATCTACATATAATCCTTCTATCTGATGAAAAATGCAATGTGCACGTGCGCTTATAGCTTCATTTCGGAAAACCCTTCCTGGCGAGATAGTACGTATGGGAGGTGATGTATTTTCCATTACCCTTACCTGAACAGATGATGTATGAGTTCTCAGAATTACATCAGGGTTACGGCGCACAAAAAAAGTATCCTGCATGTCTCTTGCCGGGTGTTCTTCCGGGAAATTTAGTGCGGAAAATACATGCCAGTCATCTTCTATTTCGGGTCCTTCTGATATGGTGAATCCCAGACGATTAAAAATACTTATAATTTCTTTCCTGGTCAGTGAAATGGGGTGTCTGCTTCCTGTAGAATATGGGAATCCGGGGCGTGTTAAATCAAACTCTGATTGGGTTGTTTGCGATGAAGCTTTTGATTTTAGTTGATTAATCTTTTTTTGAGTTTCTTCCTTGAGTTCATTTATCTTTTTTCCTATTTCCGGTTTATCTTCTTTTGGAACATTTTTAAATTCTGCGAAAAGATCATTTAAAATACCCTTTCTGCCTAAATATTTGATACGAAATGCTTCTATTTCCTCTGTATTTGTCGAATCAAACTGGTGTATTTCCTCCAGGTAAGAATTAATTTTATCTATCATTTGTTGTTATTTTTTAAAATATTTTTTTCTCTGAAATATCTTATAATGGCTAATTTATAAATTTCTTCCTCATATTTAGTTTCATAATCTTTCTCATATCTATCCGGGAAATTGTTTTTTATATGTGCTATATCTTTATCATTTATATATTTTAGAACAAATATACTTGCGAAGTTAATAACTTTTACTTTCGTATCCTTGTCTAATTTTTGAAAACCATATCCTAATTCCTGTATCCCTATTAAAAACAGGATATTATGCACTTCTGGCAGCACATTAAATTCATTTTGGATATAATTTTCTATTTGTTCCCAATATGCTGTTTCATTTTTTCCTGTCATGCTACAAAGTTATTATTTCTATTTTATAATATTTTCTAAATTTCATCAACAAGAACTCATAAATTCTTTTTAAATTCGGCTAACGTTTAATTCATCTTTTTTATAGACGTCTGTTGTAAACGGGTGAATCGGTTATCCATTTTATAAATCAATAAATTATAATTTTTTAATAACTGATAATCAGCAAAATATATTTTAATACTTGAAGGAGTTTTTTGAATTGTTCCACGTGAAACGTACAAAGAATTAAGTTATAAAAATATGAAGATTTCTTTATTCATTGAATATTGACGTACACAAGAAAGTTTGTTCCTATAAGATAAATTAAATTTTCAGAAAGGATTTAATTGTAATTTTAAAATTTGATAATATTGAAAGAGTATAAACAACTGGCTGGCCAGACACTTATTTATGGAATGGGGACTATCGTTCCCCGTTTTTTGAATTACTTTGTTTTAACTCCCTTTTATACCCGGATATTTCAAGATGTACAATATGGTATAGTTAATGAATTTTATGCCTACATTGTATTTTTGCTAATACTTCTCACATATGGTACTGAAACGGGCTATTTTAGGTTTGCCAAAGAAGAAAAACAAAAAGGCCGGGTTTTCTCTACCATAATGACCTCATTGTTTTCCACTACACTTTTATTTCTGCTTGTTGTTTATTTTTTCAATAATCAAATAGCCAGCTTTCTTGACTATGAAGACAGAAGTTATTTAATCATACTTTTTGCTTCGGTTGTGGCATTAGATGCCTTTTCTGCCATTCCTTTCGCCAAATTACGGTTTGAAAATAAGGCAAAGAAATTTGGATTGTTAAAGATTTTTAATGTAGTGGCTAATTTGTTTTTCAATTTATTATTTTTTGTCATTCTCCCCTATATCGCTGATAACTTTCCTTCTGCTTCCATATTAAAGATATATAATGAAAATATTGGTGTTGGTTATGTTTTTGTTTCAAACCTGCTGGCAAGTATTTTTACCTTGTTACTCTTAATGCCCGAGTTAAAGATTAAATTCGAATTTATTCAATGGTCTTTGTTGAGGAAAATTCTTGCTTATTCCCTTCCCCTTCTTTTTGTTGGACTTTCTGGTGCTGTTAATGAGGTTGCAGATAAATTTTTCCTGAAAATTTTAATTCCCAGTAAACAGGAGGCATTGAGTCAGATTGGTATATACAGCGCCAATTATAAACTGGGCATGCTGATGACAATTTTTATACAGATGTTCAGGTATGCAGCAGAGCCATTTTATTTTTCCAAGATGAAGGACAGAGATGCAAAAGAAATTTATGCTAATGTGATGAAGTATTTTATACTTTTTGGGTTATTTATTTTCCTTTTTGTTATTTTATACCTTGATATTCTGAAACATTTTATCGGTTCTGATTATCATTCCGGCTTGAAAATTGTACCCATTATACTTGTTGCAAATCTCTTTCTCGGCATAGTTTATAATCTTTCCATTTGGTATAAACTTACAAACTTTACAAAATATGGTGCCATGATAGCATTTATCGGTGCTGGAATTACAGTTGTTTTTAACTTGCTTCTTATTCCACATTATGGATATGTTGGTTCAGCCTGGACTACTCTGATATGTTATGTTACTATGGCCTTAATTTCATATTTACTTAGCAGAAAATATTACCCTGTACCATATGACATTAGATCATTTGCTTTATACGCTTTTGTGGTTGCAGGTATTTTTTTACTACAGAATTATATAGAATATCCCGGGCTGGTCATTAAAGTTCTTATTAATTCTTTATTTTTGTTAGGCTTTATTGGTATTCTAATTTATAAGGAAAGGATTAGAATGTCAGATGTTAAAGCGTTTTTTAGAAGATAAAAATTTAAACCAATTGGCGTTGTACTATTTAAAGTTTACCTTATGAAGATAAATATAATTAACAAATCGTCAAACCCTCTACCTGCTTATGCAACAAGAGATTCATCCGGAATGGATTTAAGAGCAAATCTTAAAAAACCCGTCAGTCTTGGTCCGCTTGAAAGGGCACTTATTCCCACTGGTTTATATATTGAGATTCCTGAAGGTTATGAAGCTCAGATAAGACCTCGGAGCGGATTAACTTTAAAAAAAGGAATAACTGTCCTGAACTCTCCTGGCACAATTGATGCTGACTATAGAGGAGAAATAGGCGTTATTCTGATTAATTTGTCAAATGATAAAGTTGAAATTGCCAACGGAGAGCGTATTTGCCAGATGGTTATATCAAAAGTTGAGCATGTTGAATTGGAAGCAGTAAATAATATTAGTGAAACAAGTCGCTCCGGCGGTGGCTTCGGCCATACAGGTACACATTAAAAAATAATCAAATGCAACCCTCATCCACAGCATGTAGACAAAAGGACGTGAATAGAACGCTGATGAAGCGGGTTGAGCGGATAAACGCGGATTTAATTATCAAAATTAATAATTGCCCTAAGATTCGTTTTGTAAATCATTTAAAATAAGCATAGGAACTGCAATTTATTCAAATGAGGTAATAACTTTTAAAAAACGATATTTAAATGAAAGTAATTATACCAATGGCGGGTAAAGGTAAACGGATGCGCCCGCATACATTGACAACACCAAAGCCTTTAATTAAACTGGCGGGGAGAACCATTGTCCATCATCTTTTAAGTGAAATAAAAAGCGTTCTTGATGAACCTATTGAAGAGATTAATTTTGTTATTGGTGATTTTGGAGATCAAGTTGAAAAGGAGCTTAAAGATTTGGCTGATGGTTTAGGAGCTAACCCCAGGATATCTTATCAGGAAGAAGCCTTAGGTACAGCACATGCAGTATATTGCGCTAAGAAGTCTCTTAAAGGAAAGGTTATCGTAGCCTTTTCTGATACCTTGTTTAAAGCTAATTTTAAACTTAATACTGATGTAGATGAAATTGTATGGACAAAACGTGTTGAAGATCCAAGTTCATTTGGCGTAGTGAAAAAAGATGAAAACAATTTCGTCAGTGGCTTTTATGAAAAACCTGAAACCTTTGTTTCTGATGAGGCAATTATTGGGGTATATTATTTTAAGAATGGGGAGGACCTTGCCGGAGAAATAAAATACCTTCTTGATAACCGCATTATGGGAAACTCTGAATATCAGTTAACAGATGCACTTGAAAATTTACGAAAGAAAGGAAATCAGATTTCTACCTCTATCGTAAATAAATGGTTTGACTGCGGAAACAAAAAAGCTACCGTTGATACGAATCGCCAAATTCTCAAATATCTTAAAGATAGCGATCTTGTGTCACCAAAAGCGAATGTTGAAAATTCTATTGTTATTAATCCATGTTATATTGGAGAAGATGTTTATATCAAAAATTCTGTTATAGGTCCTTATGTGTCTTTAGAAAGCAATACAATAGTTGAAAATGCGTTAATTAATAACTCAATTATTCAATCTAATACTGTTATAAAAAACTTGAATATTTCGGGTTCAATGATCGGAAATCACGCAGAAATAATTGGAAATCCCATGGATTTGAGTGCAGGGGATTATACGAATCTAAAATATTAGGATATGCGAAAAGTACTTTTTTTATTGACAATAACTCTTTTTTTGGGCAATAGCTGTAAAATAATGCAAAAATCTTCCGGGCAGGATGAAGAGGTCGCTGCTATAGACACATCTGCACACCTTTCCGAGGATGATAGACTTGCGTATCAATATGCTTTCATTGAGGGTGTGAAGCAGAAGATGCTTGGCGATGTCAACAAAGCTTTGGCCTTTTTCAAAAAATGTATTGAAATTGATGAAAACGCTTCTGCACCGAGATATGAAATATCCCAGATTAGCACCATGATGGATGAAACTAAGACTGCCATTCGCTACGGTGAAGAAGCGGTAAAGCTTGGACCTGATAATAAATGGTATAAGGAACATTTAGCTCAGCTATATATAGAGGATGGAGATTATAAGTCTGCAATTACCCAGTTTGAAAATCTGCTGGAGCTGGATAACAGGAATTTAGATTATTATTTTACGTTAGCTCAGCTTTATAATAAAAACGATCAACCTGAAACAGCCATTGAATATCTGGATACAATAGAGTCAAGAATTGGCGTTGATGAACAATTATCCGTTATGAAAAAATCTTTGTATGAACAGATGGATCAAAAGGAGGAAGCTGTAAGGGAGATAAAAAAGTTGATTAAGGCAAATCCTGAAGAAACTGAGTATTATGGAATACTGGCAGAACTTTATACCAGTTTTCAGGATTTTGAGAAGGCAGAACAAATGTATGATAAATTGTTCCGGTTGGATAGCACCAATAATATGGGGCATTTATCCAAAATACAGTATTATAACAAGAAGGGACAGCAAGATAAAGCGATTCAGTTATTCAGTGATATGATTCCCAATAAAGAGGTTGAATATGGAACCAAACTGTTGATATTCATTAATTTTTTGGAAAACAGAAAAACTATCAGACACTACAAGGATATGCTACTGGAATCTCTGGATTCTCTTTCCGCTGAATATCCTGAAAAATACGAAAATTACACGTTATATGCCGATTTCTATATAAAGACAAATCAGTTTAAAGAAGCGTCTGAAGAATTGGAGCAGCTTATTAATACTGAGAATGAGAAATATATCTACCGTGATCAACTTCTTTCAATATATAGTTATCTGGGAGAAATTGATAAAATGTATGAGATTGGAAAAGAGGGTTTAGATAAATATGAGAATAAGCCACGCTTGTACTTATTAACTGCTATGGCTGCCACACAACTGGATAAAAATAAGGAGGCTTTAAAATTTCTTGAAGATGGTCTTGTTTATGTAGATAAGGAGAATGAAGAATTGTTGATTGATTATTATATTCAACTGGCTGAAGCATATCATAATGGCGAAAATTATGAGAAATCAGAATATTATTTCGATAAAGTATTGGAAATAGATCCGGAAAATATTTTAGTTTTAAATAATTATAGTTATTACTTATCTCTCCGTGAAGAAAATTTGGACAAGGCTTTGGCTATGAGTAAGAAAGTAATTAAGAAAGAGCCTGGTAATCCTACTTATCTGGATACTTATGCATGGATTTTATTTAAAATGGGAAAATATGAAAAGGCTGAAAAATATATTGAAAAAGCTATACGAAACGGAGGGCAAGATGATCCTGATATTGTTGAACATTACGGTGATATACTTTTCCGTAATAATGATTTAGAACGTGCGGTTAAGCAATGGAAAAAAGCCCAGGCTCTTGGAAGTGATTCTGATGAATTGGAAAGAAAGATTCAAAACAAAGATTTAAGTGGTGGTGAGTAAAATGAGATTTTTTTTATTTTTTCTTATTTTAAGTTCTCTTATTTTGTTTTCTGGTTGTAAAACCCAGGAAAATATTTTTAAAGGAAAAGATAAATATTCTTCCAAAGCTCCTGATGAGGTTGGTACATTAACTTACGAAAACAACAATGATTACAATGTTTTACTTCTTAAAAATTTTAAGGTAAAATACGCTTCCCCCGACAGACAAAATACCTTTTATGGTACTGCTAAAATCCTGAGAGATAGCTTGATGTTGCTTTCTCTTAAAGCCCCGATGGGGATTGAGATTGCCCGGGTCCTGTTATCAAAGGACAGCGTTAAAGTTATAAACAGAAATCAGAATAAAGCCGTTTTTTCTGATTATAACTATCTTTTTAATTTATTGGGGTTTCGGTTGGATTTTCCTGTTATAGAAAGTATTTTTAATGGAAATTTCCCTGAAGATTATTCATTTGCCGGTGATAATAGAAAAGACTCCTCGAATATTTCAGAAGGATTATATTCAGGCATTTATTATAAAGAACAAAATCCTGAAGAGCTTAAATTTGAAGCGTGGGTTATTCCGGACAAGTTTAAGTTATATTATTCCAGATTTTACAGAAAAAGAAATATTAAGGTTGTTGATATTAAATATTCTGATTATGAAAAAATAGGGGGTAACTATTATCCTGGTGAGATTGATATTTCGCATATAAACCAGGGAGACAATGAAACCCAAATACGAATGATTTTTAATAATTTTGAAGAAAATTCGGATAAGAGAATTAATTTTACTATTCCAGCAAAGTATGAGAAAATTAAGCTTAATTAAATGGGGAAAACACAACAGATTCTTATTGTAGTTTTTTTATTTCAGTTTATACCATTTCTATTGTACCCTCAATCTAAAGAAGAACTGAGGGAAAGGGTATCCCGCAAACAAAAAGAAATCCAAAACGCCAGCCGCATTCTTGAGGAAACCAAAGAAACAAGGACTTCATCTGTTAATGAATTATATGTAATTCAAAAAAGAATAGATTTAAGAAATGAGCTTATAGAAAGTTTAAACCATCAAATAGATGATATAGATGAAAATATAGACACGGTTTCCGGAGATATCGACGAAGCCCGAAAAGAATTAGAGAAGTTAAAAGAAAATTATGCCCAGATTATCTATTATGCTTATAAAAACAGCAAAAGTATCGATCACCTTATGTTTATACTTTCCGCTAAAACTTTTAATCAAGCGTATAAACGATATAAATACTTGCACCAATATGCTCAGTTTCGGCGTAATCAAGCTAAAAGAATAAAGAGCAAAGCCAAAGAATTAGACAATGAGCTTACAGAATTAAAAAATCTGCGTAGCGAAAAAGAAAACATTTTAGAAACTAAATTAAGGGAGACAGAAACACTTAAACGGGAGAAAACTTCATTATCCCAAAAAATTTCTTCTTTAAAAAATAAAGAAGCGGAGATCAGAAAAGAGATCGAAGAGAATGAGCAAATTGTCGCCCGCTTAGAAAATGAAATTGAGAAAATTATAGAGGAAGAAAGAAAACGTACTGCAACATGGAAAAACTTATCTGAAGATCACAAGGAAATAACAAATGCATTTGAAGAAGGTAAAGGGAATTTACCATGGCCAATTACTGATGGCGTGGTATCCAGAAAATTCGGGGAAAATTCCCACCCGGTGCTTAAGGGTGTTAAATTGGACAATAATGGCATTGATATTAGCACAACGAAAAATTCTCAGGCAAAAAGTATTTTCCCGGGGGAAGTCAGGAAAGTTGTATCAATTCCCGGGGCTAATCTTACTGTTATATTAAGGCATGGTAGCTATTTAACCGTTTATTCAAATTTAGTTGATGTTAATGTGGACGTTGGGGATAAAATAGATCAAGGGGAAATTATCGGAAAAGTCTTTAATAATGAAGAAAAAAACGAAAATATTTTACACCTTGAGATTTACAAAGAAAATAATAAATTAAACCCTGAAGCATGGTTAAGATAGTTTTTATGAAGACAATGAGACAAAAATTTTACAGATAATTATAAAAATTTGTAACAAAAATTTAACTTTATAGTATAATAACCATTTAGCGATATTATAAGCCTATTTTTATGGAAAAAAGTATCGATATTGATTCAAGAATCGATAACATTAACCTGATTGAAAAGTTTGTAGATGAATTTTCTGAAAAACATGAGATCAATTCAGAGATTTATGGAAAGATTTTAATTGCTACAGTAGAGGCAGTTAATAATTCCATTGTACATGGAAATAAAGAGGATATTACTAAAAAAGTATATGTTAAGTTGAAGAAGGGAAAGGACAAAATAAATATTTTTGTGGAAGATGAAGGAGAAGGCTTTGATTATACTGATCTCCCCGATCCAACTACGCCTGAAAATGTGGAAAATATACATGGAAGAGGTATTTATTTAATGAAACATCTTGCCGATGACGTTACTTTTCATAATGATGGCAAAATGGTGGAAATGGAATTTCAGATGGACTAATGCCTGTTTTAATTCATTATAACAACCAAAAATTTACTCCCCCTTCAGAAGAAGATTTAATTAATTTTCTTAGCGAATTACTTGAAAATGAAGAACATTTTTCCGGGGAAATTAATATCATTTATGTAGGGAATGATGAAATTCTTGAATTAAACAAAAAGTATCTCAATCACAATTATTTTACTGATGTTTTAGCTTTTCGTTACAATGAAGGAACTACTGTCGATGGAGATATTTTTATAAATCTTGATAAAGTGTACGAGCATTCACGTGAATATAGCACCACTTTTTATGATGAATGTTTACGGGTAGTTATTCATGGGATACTTCATCTTACAGGCTACACAGATACTACCGCTGCAGCCCGCAATCGTATGCATGAATTAGAAAATCATTATCTTAGTGAGTTTTATTCTAAAAAGGAATAAGAAATAAGCTATTGGATACTTTTACGTTATATATATTAATTTTGCAAGAAATTGATATACTATGAGTGAACATTATGATATAATCGTGGTTGGAGGAGGTCATGCTGGAGGAGAAGCTGCCGCCGCATCAGCAAATCTTGGGTCAAAGGTTTTGCTGATTACTATGGATTTGACAAAGATTGCCCAAATGTCATGCAATCCAGCTATGGGAGGAATTGCAAAAGGTCAGATAATAAGAGAGATTGATGCTTTGGGAGGATATAGTGGAATTGCGACAGATAAGTCCATGATACAATTCAGGATGCTAAATAAATCTAAAGGCCCTGCGATGTGGAGTCCAAGAGCGCAGAATGACAGGATGAAGTTCAGCCAGATCTGGAGAAACAAGCTTGAGGAAACGCCTAATTTAGATTTTTGGCAGGATATGGTCGACTCTCTTATAGTTGAAGGAAATACTATAAAAGGTGTAAAGACACAATTGGGCGTGAAGTTTTTTTCCAAAATGGTAATTTTAACCAACGGAACTTTTTTAAATGGATTAATGCATATCGGGCCAACTAAAATCAGGGGAGGGAGGTCAGCAGAACCATCCTCCACGGGGTTAACCGAGCAACTCTGTGAACTTGGGTTTGAAACCGGAAGGATGAAGACAGGAACTCCTGCCAGGATCGATGGAAGAACAATAGACTTTACGCAGTTGCAGGAACAAAAGGGAGATGAAGAAACCGGAAATTTTTCTTTTTTACCATTAAATGATGTGCTTAAAGTAAAAAGGAGTTGTTATATTACCTTTACACATCCTTCTGTACATAATATTTTAAAGACTGGCTTCAATGACTCACCTTTATTTAATGGTACTATTGATAGTGTGGGCCCAAGATATTGTCCGAGTATTGAAGATAAGGTAGTGACTTTTTCGGATAAGGAATCTCACCAGCTTTTTCTTGAGCCGGAGGGAGAAAATACGATAGAATATTATCTTAATGGATTTAGTTCCTCCTTGCCATTGGACGTTCAGTATAAAAGCCTCAGGAAGATTCCTGGACTGGAAAACGCAAAAATTTTCCGTCCGGGTTATGCTATAGAGTATGATTACTTTCCACCGACACAGTTACACTCTACATTAGAAACCAAAATAATTAGTAATTTGTTTTTTGCGGGACAGATTAATGGGACTACAGGGTACGAAGAAGCGGCTGCTCAGGGGATGATCGCTGCAATTAATGCCCATCAGAAATTAAGTGATGATAAAGAATTTGTTTTAACCAGAGATCAGGCTTATATAGGTGTTTTGGTTGATGATTTGGTTACGAAGGGGGTTGATGAACCCTATCGCATGTTTACTTCCCGGGCTGAGTATCGGATTCTTCTGAGACAAGATAATGCGGACATACGCTTAACAGAGAAAGGCTATAAACTTGGGTTGGCTTCAGAAGAAAGGTTTAACTTGATGAAAGAAAAAATTAATTACCGGGACAAGATTATCCGTTTTTTTAAGAACTACAGTGTAGCCCCTGAAGAAATTAATGAAATGTTAATTTCAAGAAATACTTCACCCCTTAAACAGAAGAGAAAGCTCATTGATATTTTGTTGCGCCCACAAATTAACATTCAGCATTTAAGAGAAAATATTACAAAGTTGAATGATTTATATAGTTCGATTCCCCAGAGGAATAATGAAATTTTTGAATCAGTAGAAATTCTTATAAAATATAATGGTTATATTGACCGGGAAAAACAAATAGCTGATAAATTGAATCGGCTTGAACATATTAATATACCGGAAAAATTTAATTACGATGATATACAATCATTATCTACCGAAGCCCGGCATAAACTTAAATCAATAAAACCCAGAACCATTGGACAAGCCTCTCGTATTAGTGGTGTTTCTCCATCTGATGTTAGTGTTTTATTAGTTTATATGGGCAGGTGAGATACGTTCCACGTGAAACAATTAAATAAAATGTTATGAATAAGCAAATTAAATTAAAAGGAAAGATTGTTGATGTTTTCAAAGAAGATATATATCCAGGAGAAATAACTATACAGGATGGGAAAATTTTACAAATACGCCCTGTTTCTGAAGCAGTAGATGAAGTTTTTATTATTCCTGGATTAGTTGATAGTCACATTCATATTGAAAGTTCCATGTTATCCCCGCAGATGTTTGCACATGAGGCCGTTAAGCATGGCGTTGTGGCTACTGTATCTGACCCTCATGAAATTGCTAATGTTCTTGGAGAAGAGGGAATAAACTTTATGGTGGAAAACGGAGAGAAAGTACCTTTTAAATTTTATTTTGGTGTGCCTTCATGTGTTCCCGCTACTCCTTTCGAAACCTCCGGCAGCATATTGGGCGCCAACATAGTAGAAGAGCTTATTAACAAAAAACAGCATTTATACCTTGCAGAAATGATGAATTTCCCTGGGGTTATTAATGAAGATCCTGAGGTTATGAAGAAAATTGAAGCAGCTAAGAAAGCCGGGAAACCAATCGATGGCCATGCACCCGGATTAAGAGGGAAAGACGCACAAAAATATATTGACGCCGGTATATCTACAGACCATGAATGCATGGATATAGAGGAAGCAAGAGAGCGTATCAGCATGGGGATGAAAATACAAATAAGAGAGGGAAGTGCAGCTAAAAATTTTCATGCTTTATATCCGCTAATTTACGAATCTCCTGGTCAAGTTATGCTGTGCTCTGACGATAAACATCCGGATGATTTAATAGATTCTTATTTGGAAGTATTAATAAAAACCGGGCTTGAAAAGAAAATTAATCTGTTTCATATGTTGAGAGCTGCTACTGTTAATCCTGTCAGGCATTATAATTTGAATGTAGGACTTTTACAGGAAGGCGATCCTGCAGATCTTGCAATTGTAGATGACTTGACCAATTTCAATGTTTTAAAGACTTATATAGATGGGAATGTTGTCTTTGGAGATGATAAATCTTATATAGAAACAAGTGATATTGTTCCGCTTAATATTATGGAAGCTACTCCCATAGAACCCGTCGATATAGAGGTTGAGGATAAGGGTTTGCCTGTCCGTGTTATTGAAGCAATGGATTCTCAATTGTATACTATGTCTAAAGAGCTTTTTCCTCTTTCTTCAAAAGGAGTACTCATTTCAGATACGCAAAAGGATATTTTAAAAGTTGTTGTATACAATCGCTATAAAAATTATCCCCCTAGTATCGGGTTTATTAAGAATTTTAATTTAAAATATGGTGCGATTGCTACCAGCATTGCGCATGACAGTCACAATATTATTGCAGTCGGGGTAGAAGACGAATCAATTGTTAAAGCCATCAATCAGCTTATAAACCAAAAAGGTGGAATTACTATAGCTAATGGGAATGAAATTTTTTCTCTTAAACTTGAGATAGCCGGTTTAATGACTCATCAGTCCGCTGAAGTTGTGGCTAAACAATATAAGCGTTTGACAGAAATTGCTCAGGACTTAGGGTGTAAGTTCATGTCGCCGTTCATGACCCTTTCCTTTATGGCTTTGCCGGTTATTCCTGAATTAAAAATTACCGACAGAGGGCTTTTTGATGTTCAAAAATTTGAATATACCGGACTATTTGCCTATAAAAATTTAAAATAGAAATATTATGTTCCACGTGGAACATAATTAAAAAATTGCCTTCTTATCAATAATCTGGATTATAAATACTATTTATGAGTAATACTTATGGGTATATTAAAGAGAAAATTGGATTACTTCCTGAGAGGCCAGGTATCTATCAGTTTTATGATTCAAAAGAACGGGTTATTTATGTGGGGAAGGCAAAAAATTTAAAAAAGCGTGTCGCTTCTTATTTCAATAAACGGCAATATGAGAATCACAAGCTGAAAATACTCATAGATAGAATCAGGGATTTGCAATATATCGTTGTAGATACTGAATCCGATGCCTTGCTCCTTGAAAACAACCTTATAAAAAAATATCAACCAAAGTATAATGTCCAACTGAAGGATGATAAAACTTTCCCATGGATATGTATTAAAAACGAGCCTTTCCCCCGGGTTTTCTCAACGCGGAATATTGTTAAAGATGGATCTGAGTATTATGGACCCTATACTTCTTCAAACATGGTTCGTATTTTGCTGGATCTGATTCGTAAATTATATCCTTTAAGAACCTGTAGGTATAATTTAACACAAGAAAATATAAATGCCGGTAAATTTCGCCCTTGTCTTGAATATCATATTGGCAATTGTAAGGCCCCTTGTGTTGACAACCAAAGTGAAGCGGAATATAATGCTAACCTTGAATCCATCAGGAAAATTTTAAAAGGCAACGTACAAGAAGTTATTCAATATATGGAAAGTTTGATGTGGAAGTTTTCCAGGCAATATCAATTTGAGGAAGCACAGTCGCTAAAAGAAAAAACAGATATACTCAGGAAATACAAAAGCCGTTCGACCATTGTTAATCCCAATGTTACCAATATAGATATTTTTGGTGTTCTGATGGAAAAAAACAGAATATACGTAAATTATCTAAAGGTATTGTCCGGCCAGATAGTCCAGTCGCATACGGTAGAAGTTAAAAGACAACTTCAGGAAGATCCGGAAGAATTACTGCCCCTGGTGATTATTGATATCCGCGAAAAAACACGTAGTGAATCCAGGGAAATTGTTCTGCCTTTTCGGGTTGACTTTCCTTTGGAAAATCTTAAAGTTACGGTTCCTAAACGAGGTGATAAAAAAAAGTTGCTTGACTTAGCAGAGCGGAATCTAAAGTATTATCACATGGAACGCATGAAGAAAAAGGAACTGATTGAGAAGAAATTTGACAAGAAAAAGATATTAGAGCAACTGCAATCAGATTTGGGGATGACTACTCTTCCTGTTCACATAGAGTGTTTCGATAACTCTAATATACAGGGTACGAATCCTGTTGCTTCTTGTGTGGTTTTCAAGGAGGGAAAACCAAGTAAAAAGGATTATCGCCACTATAACATCAGGAATGTTGAGGGGCCGGATGATTTTGCTTCTATGGAGGAAGTTGTTTTCAGACGCTATAAAAGAATATTAGATGAGGGGGATGATTTACCTCAGTTGATTATAATTGATGGTGGCAAAGGGCAATTATCTTCGGCTATGAAGAGTCTTGATCGGTTGGGGCTAAGAGATGAAATCAGTATTATTGGAATTGCAAAGAAACTAGAAGAAATATATTTTCCAAACGATTCTGTTCCTTTATATCTTGATAAAAGTTCTCATAGTTTAAAATTAATTCAGCAACTGCGTGATGAGGCACATCGTTTCGGAATTACTTTTCATCGGCAGAAACGATCACAGAATTTTACAACCACTGAGTTGGAAAATATTAAAGGAATAGGTGGCAAAACTGCCAGGGAACTACTATCTAATTTCAAATCAGTTGACCGTATTAAGAAACTGACTCAGGATCAAATTGCTGAAGTAATTGGTCCGGCTAAAGCAAAGAAAATCTACGACTATTTCCATTTGGATAAAGTTTGATTAAAGTATCGTTTTCTGAGATAGGTTTAGGTCTGCCAAAGTCAACACTTTTTTATACTCAATTTTATGGAACTCTTGTATTTTCCTGTTTTGTGCATTGGGTCACCCACTTTTGATTTTCATATTTAAGAGTTGATTTTGCAAATCAGTTGGCTGCAAAATTTTAGTTTTGATCTTT
>JAWLEB010000035.1:0-30826 GCA_041686375.1 Bacteroidales bacterium | reverse complement strand
AGGCTGTTTTCTCCCGGTTGAATCTTATTGATATGCCGGTTATCAATCGACTCTTTCTTAATATTTTGCATATAGCGGTTATTGAAAGTATGCAATGTATCCCCGTTGTTCCGGATAACATCCAGCCGGATCAGGAACGAACCGTAGGTTTCCGGGCCTTTATCGCGGTATAGGTTCAGTTGGAATGAACGGTCAGGTTGTTTCTCAAACTGCGTAACCTGGATGTCCGGGAATTTTGAATAATTATGCAGTTTCCCCCACAAACCGCCATGGTGAACCTGGTTCATCAAAAGAACATAAAGTAATACAGCTCCGGAAAGGGAATAAACCACTCTGTTAAATAACTTGCGGTTTTCATCCGGTAGCGGCAGAGCTAATATCTTCCACCACTTTCTTTCCAACAGGGCAGGCTTTTTATGTGATATCCATGAATCCAGAGAATACCGGCCACTACCAAATAAAGTAATTACAAGTCCGATGGCTACCAGCAATGACGATATCTGCCATTCATCCAGACAAGTCGGGCCGAGCCATCCGGATGTATGCATGAGGCCGATACTCAATCCCACGAGTAACAAGCCGGTTAGCCGGGAAAGAAAACCGGCAAGTAAGAGAATCCCCGCGAGCAATTCAGAGACAGTAAAAACCCACGTGAATACATTCATCGCATCCGGATTCTCAATAAATTGTTCCAGCATGGATTTGAAAGGTTCGTTGGAGTGGGGGTAAAATGTATTGATCTTATGCCCGAGCCATTGGGCACTTTCCATAACGTGTTTCTCAGGAACGAGAATGACTCTTCGCCAGAATGCAGAGAAAAAAAGCCACCCGGCAATAAGGCGCAGCGGTAAGATAATTGCCCCGATGTAACGCTGTTTTATTTCATTGGGTTGCATAGCTAAAACATTTAGTAGGATTATAATTTTAACACGTAAAATCCTTATTTGTTCACAGGGACATGTGCAAAGTGCCTGAAGCAGAGAGTGTTGGGTGGCAAGGGCAGGCCAGTTGCTGACAGGCAGGCGCGTTCCATACAACAACAATTAAAATACCCTAAAATCCACTCTATAAACGATTTATTTTCATTTTTTAACCTTTCAATCTTTTTCTGGTTTAATGGATTAAAATTGTCATCCATCCATTTTTCCGGATGTTGATAATATGTTTTTTTTCCTAAGAGTTCTGCTGACGGTTTTGGATTTTTTTCTATAAACATTTCATTTGGAAAAAGTTAGATTATTAGTTTCATACTATGAGACTTAATGCTACAAAAGTCAACGTAATTTCATTTTGCATCCCATGGAATCCTCATGCTTTATACATGAGCTTTTGTCTATGTTAGTGGATGAGGGTTATATTCCTGCGGAATTTTAATGCTTGAAATACCGCGTTCGCCGGTATTTTTGAGATATTTCAATTTTCAAAGTGCCGTAGGCATGGCATTATGGTAGAAGTTGAATCACAATCTCACATCCTAAGTACGTAGGTAAGACAGTACTAATTTTTTTTAACTGTTCAGTTTGTAATCATTCCGGTTTTTCTATAAATTACGCTTTTATTTTTAATTCAAAACCAACCATCATGAGACATTTTTTCTTTCTATCTATCTTGCTCTTTATTTGGAGCCTCACATTTTCACAGGGAACTGCAGACAATGGATTCGATTGTTTTACAGTGATTGCCGGTAAAGATGCTACTCAAAGCGATGCTGTTGTTCTCGCCCATAACGAGGATGATCATGGAGAAAACCTGGTTAACTGGTTTAAGATACCCAGGAAAAAACACAGTGAAGATGAAACCATTACATTGAAAAATGGGGCAGAGATTCCACAGGCTAAAACCACGTGGGGATATTTGTGGCTGGAAATGCCCGGTCAAAAATTTGCAGATTCATACATGAACGAACATGGAGTCACCATAGCATCAAATGCATGTTCCTCAAGAGAAGACAATCCGGACCTTACTGAAGGGGGTATCGGTTACTGGCTGAGAAAAATTATGGCTGAAAGAGCAAAAACTGCCAAAGAAGCCGTAATGATCGGCGGTGAACTGATTGAAAAATATGGGTATGCCTCCTCCGGAAGGACTTATTCAATCGCCGATCCTGATGAAGCATGGGTTATGTCTGTAGTGAACGGAAAACAATGGGTCGCCGCAAGGGTACCGGATGATGAGGTGATGGTCATTCCTAACTACTATACCCTTACGGAAGTGGATTTGGAAGATGAGTCCCGTTTTATGGGATCACCCGACCTGATTGAATATGCAATAGAAAGAAATTGGTATAATCCGGAAGAAGGTCCGTTTAATTTTAGAGAAGTCTACTCCAATCCTCGCTCGTTAGCCAGTATAGGAAATATTGCAAGGAAATGGAAGGGTATAGAGCTGATATCAGACCAGGAGTACGCATTGGATGAAACTTTCCCCTTTACCTTAAAACCCGGCAAAAAATTAAAGCTGACGGATTTTATGCGTGTTCTGGAAGACCACTACGAAGGAACAAAATTTGACGGCAGCAAAAATTATCAATATGGCGACCCCCATTCATCGGGTCCACACTCCATCTGTGCGGCGACAAATCAGTATGGCTTTGTGACCGAACTGCGCTCTGATATGCCGGTTGAAATTGGCGCTGTGATGTGGCTGGCTCCCCGCAGACCGTGCACACAACCCTTCATTCCCTGGCACCTGGGGATGGATGAAATACCCGCGGACTTTGCTTTAACAGATCCCGAAACCGCTCTTAAAGATCATTTTGATCCACCTGAAAACATATTAGAAAAAGCGGAAGGACATGCTTTTGTTGATTATGTTCAATTTGCAGAAGAGGTAGATGAAGAGTATAAGGAACTAATTCCAAAGGTTGAAACTTTCAAATCCGGTATAGAAAATGAGTTAATAGAGCAAACCAGGGAACTGGAAAAGCAGGCGCTGGATATTTACAGCAAGGATAAGGAAAAAGCCCGACAAATGCTTATGGATTTCACAGTAAAATATTTGGAGCAGACCAATCAGGAAATGGACCAAATTCTTTTACAACACGAAGGGGAAAGCGTGGAATAATTCACAAACCTGAAACATGGGACCTTAATCACGCTGGATCCACATCAAAATGTATGCTTAGTGTTTTGAAATCCTGATGATTTGCTATTTCGGCGGCTTTTTTACGGATGATTTTTTTTGAGGCGGAAAGAGACTTTTCTTTTTCGATTTTTATTAAGATATGTTTCAGGTAGTAATTTTGCACTCTTCCTACCAGGGGACTTTGCGGGCCAAGGACGCGGTATCCGAAAATGTTTTTCAGTTCTTTGACCAGTTTATTGGCGGCTGAGTCGAGTTTATCTGTTTTTTTGTGTTTCAGCAGCACTTTGACGATCTTATAATACGGGGGATACATGAATTGTTTCCTTTCTTCAAGCTGACTCTGGTACATCGCCACATAGTCATTTTCTATTACATTTTTTATGATGGGATGACTGGGCTTTGAAGTTTGTATGATTACAGTTCCCTGTCGTTTTTTCCTTCCGGCTCTTCCACTGACCTGGGCCATGAGCTGGTAGCTTCGCTCAAAGGCTCTGAAATCCGGAAAATTAAGCATGTTGTCAGCATTGAGAATACCCACAACGCTTACGTTATCAAAATCCAGTCCCTTGGAAACCATCTGTGTGCCCACCAGTATATCTATTTCTCCGGAGGCAAAGGAATGGATAATGTTTTCATAAGCATTTCTTGAGCGGGTGGTATCCAGGTCCATCCGTTTTATTTTTTTGTCAGGGAACAGGATGGATATTTCATCTTCAATTTTTTCTGTTCCAAACCCGCGTGTCATAATTTTATTGCTTCCGCACGAAGGGCATACTTGTGGTATTTTTTGATGATACCCGCAATAATGGCATACAAGGTGATTAAATTTCTTATGGTAGGTAAGGCTGACGTCACAATTTTTACATTCCGGTATCCACCCGCAAAGTTCACACTCCAGGAAAGGAGCAAAACCCCGCCTGTTTTGGAACAAAATTACCTGCTCGTCCTTGTAAAAAGCTGAGTGCATCTCTTCCATCAGTTCAGGGGTAAAGTGCGAGCTCATTTCTTTTTTTCTCCTGGCTTTTAATATGTCGGCAATCACAACGCGCGGCAGTTGTATGTCCTGGTACCTCGTGCTGAGTTCTGCCAGGTCATACTTTCCCGTTTTGGCATTGTAATAACTTTCTACCGCCGGCGTTGCGGTACCCAGCAACACTTTTGCCCCGTGACTTTTTGCAAGCACTATTGCCGTATCCCTTGCATTGTACCTTGGCGCCGGGTCAAATTGCTTGTAAGTATTTTCGTGCTCTTCATCCACGATGATGAGTCCTAAATCTGAAAAAGGTAAAAACACAGAGGAACGTACGCCCAGGATAATGTTGTATGCAACCCCGGAATTGTTGCTGTTCAGGAGGGCATTATAGACTTCTATCCGTTCATTATCGGGAAATTTAGAATGATATATTCCCACCTGGTTTCCAAATACAGCTTTCAGTCGTTCAATGATTTGCGATGTGAGGGCAATCTCTGGCAAAAGGTAAAGCACCTGCCTGCCCTGGTTGAGTTGTTCTTGTATCAGGTGAATATAGATTTCTGTCTTCCCGCTGGAGGTTACTCCATGCAATAAGGCCACATCTTTAGTTTGAAAGGCAGATTGAATACTGGAAAGCGCTGTGCTTTGTGCGGTGTTTAGTTTCTTTATATCATGCAGCTTTTCTTGTTCTGCTTTGAGCCTGCTTACTTCAATCGTTTGTTGTTCAAAATATCCTTTGTCCACAACAGCTTTTAAGATGGATGCATCCGCTTTTGCTTCCCGCAGGAAGTCTTTTTTTTTGATTGCAAAATTTTTTTTAGCGTCTGACTGCTGAACCAGCTTGATGAATGTCATTATCAGTTCCAGTTGTCTGGGAGCATTGCGGAGTTCGTGGAATACCTCTTCCAGCTTTTTTTGATCACGGGTAGAAAACGTTGCCGAGATGAAAGTTTCGGTTTTGGGTTTATATGCCTCTCTGAGCTTTTCCTGTATTAAAACCAGCTTTTTATTCATCAGAGAATTGACTGCAGGCAGAATATTCTTTATTCCTGATTTTTCTGATAGGTCTTTAAGGCCCATCACATTTTCCTGCTCCATTATTTCCAGAATAATGCTTTCGTTTTCCGTAGTTTTGTGCAGTTCGTCATTATTTTTGACGTTGTACAAGACTTTTGTTTCGCTTTCCAGTTTGAGTCCTGATGGCAAAGCGGCTTTCATAACTTCTCCCAGGCTGCACATATAATAATTGGCGATCCATTCCCACAATTCAAACTGGCAGGAGTTGATGACCGGTGTTTCATCCAGTACAGAGTGCAGCGGTTTGGTTTTATAATCAGTTGGTTGTTGATTGTGAATTTTGTGAATTATTGCTGTATAGAATTTTTTTCTTCCGAATTGTACGATTGCCCGTTTGCCAACCTCCAGTTTATCTGTGAATTCAGGTTCTGCATGATACGTAAATGTTCCGGGGAGAGGCAGAGGCACAATTACATCTGTGAAGATCATTTTATTTTTACGGACCATCGACTTTTTACTTATATTTTGTTTGAGAGGTTTTTGAAAAAGAATTTTAAATGGATAAAATTTGGATCATATTTAACAGATCAAGATTAATATTTTTATGATGTTTAACGGTTTTGTTAAACGAAATCTGGACTACTTCCCGGTTCATCATTCCAATCATAATGCTGTTTTGATTATCCAGCAGAGCATCTACCGCAGCAATCCCCATCTTGCTGGCAGTAACCCTGTCAAAAGCCGATGGACATCCTCCACGCTGGATGTGTCCTAATACCGTCACACGCGTATCATATTGAGGGAATTCATTTTTTGTTTTGTTAGCAATCTTGAATGCTCCTCCACTTTCGTCTCCCTCAGAAACTATGATGATGTTGCTGTATTTTTTCCTTCTGTAACTTTGTTTGAGGTATTCTCTCAGTGATTGTACATCTCGATCTACTTCAGGGATTAATATGGCTTCTGCTCCACACGCTATTCCACTGCGCAGTGCCAGAAAGCCTGCATCTCTTCCCATTACCTCTACAAAAAACAATCGGTTATGGGAGCTTGCCGTGTCTCTTATTTTATCTACGGCTGTTACAATAGTATTCAGGGCTGAGTCATAACCAATTGTGTAGTCTGTTCCATACAGGTCATTGTCAATAGTCCCGGGAATACCGATAACCGGAATGTCAAACTCTTCTGTAAATGTCTTTGCACCTTTGAATGTGCCATCACCTCCAATAACTACGACACCATCTATGTTGTCTTTCTTTAAGCTGTCATAAGCCTTTTTACGCCCTTTTTCTGTTTTAAATTCTTCATCTCTGGTCGATTTTAAAATTGTTCCCCCTTTCTGGATGATATCACTGACCATTGGGGATTCTAATTTTTTGAAGTGTGCATTTATCATTCCATGATAACCATGCATAATACCAACCACTTCTAATTTATTATACAGTCCTGCCCTGGTTACTGCACGTATAGCTGCATTCATTCCCGGAGAATCTCCTCCTGATGTTAATACGCCTATTTTTTTGATTTTATTCATAATTATACTATTAAGTATTTTTATCTCTTGTTTAACACAATAAACTGCTCTTAGCGCGATTCTATTATTTCTATGGCTTTTGTTAATTGTTCGTCCCGCGATAAGTTCGTATTATCAAATTCTATGGCATCGCTGGCTTTTTTTAGTGGGCTTACATCCCGGTTTTGATCTATTCTGTCACGCTCTTCAATATTTTTCATAACTTCCGCAAAAGAGATAATTTGCCCTTTGGATTTAAGTTCTTCGTAGCGCCGCCGGGCACGAACAGTTTTGTCTGCCACAACGAAGAACTTTACGTCCGCATCAGGGAAAACAACCGTTCCAATATCCCGGCCATCCATTACTACACTTCCTTGTTTCTGAAATTCCCGTTGCTTCTGCACCATTTTCTCCCGCACAAAACCAATGCTGCTGATATGGCTTACATAATTATTGACATCCATTTTACGGATTTGTTCTTCGACATTTTCTTTGTTGAGGGTAATTGTCTGGGTATTGTTTTTTATATCCCGCAAAAAATCAATGTCAACGTTTTCCAAAGATTCACGGAGTCTTTTTTTATCAATATGACGTATAGTTGTGTCGATTAGTTCATTTCTAAGGGCAAAAAGGGTGACAGCCCTGTACATTGCTCCGCTGTCAATGTACCGGATATTATAATGTTTTGCAATATCTTTTGCTATGGTGCTCTTCCCTGTTGAAGAAAAGCCATCGACTGCTATAGTTATTTTTTTATCTGCTTTTTCCATATGTTGTTTTTTTACTGAGATGCTGAAGTCACCAGGCAAAAAGTTTACCTAAATCTGTCCTCACCGAGAAGTGGTTGGTGGTGCCAGCCAGGTGATAAGTACCTCTTCCGTAATTAAGGTAGAATTTATGTATTTTAATACCGAATCCCCATGAAAAACCTACAGTAGATATTTTGGAATCGATTTTTAACTCTTGTCTTCTGCGGTAGTTATATCCCATTCGAACGAAAAAATTATCAACGGGAGTAAGTTCTACTCCCATTATCATGTGTCGCATAATTTTGTCAAAATTGTCTTCAAATACATTGGTTGGTTTCCTGTTGCTGTCAAAATACTGGCTTCCGTGAAAACTGTAGTCCGGAGCCTGGTATGTTAGATCCGGTGTTTCAAGATGATCCGCTATGAAGACAAAACGGAACGGTGCATTCTGCAGTTTATAAGAGAAGCCGAGTTGAATTTTGAAAGGCAGGGCTTCGTTGACGTCCGGGTGGTATGGTTTGACCTGGAAGCCCATGTTCTTTAATGTTAAGGCCACTGTAAATAAACCGCTTGTGTCTGTATATATGACTCCCGCATCAAATGCTAATCCCAGGGATTGGTATTCGTAAAGGTGCGAAACAATGGGTTTGAAAGTTAATCCTACTCTAAAGTTAGTATCCAGTTGTTTGCTTGCGATAAAATGTATAGCATATTCTGCAGCACCGAATTTTCCGGTTATCTCACCCGTTTCATCAGCCTCCTGAAATTCTCCGTAGTCGAGGTATTTGATTCCTGCAGCCAGGTTGATGTCGTGTTTTGTGGGAAACGAAAAAGATGCATACCCATAGTTTATGTCTGTAAAATAGTTTACATAATTCAGCAGAAGATGTTTCTCTTGTATGCTGTCCAGGACAGCCGGATTATGATAGGTTAAATTCAGATCGCTGTCGTCAATGGCAATTGTGTTTCCTCCTAATGCAACTGCCCTGGCTGAGGTGTTTAGGTTCAAAAACTGGTAGGTTTGAGTTCCTCCAATCTGCCCATAGCCTGATAGTGTGACGGATAGCAATAAAAAAGTATATAAATAGCGCATGTATTGTTAGCTTAAATCAACGTAACTAAATTACGAAAAAATAAGTAGTTTGGTTTATCAATTGATGGAGTCATATTTATAATTCTTAACAACCCGGGAATCAGGTTATCTGTTTCTCTATTTTAAAAGTCGATGCTGAAACATGAAAACTGCAGCCAACTGGTTTTAGTTCTTATCCTTTTTTAATTTGGGAATTCATGATTTCTCTCTTTCTTACAAGCTTTCTTCCTCGGATATTTCAAAGTTTGTAAGCTCCTGGCTCTCTTTGAAGTCATATTTTGGATATTCATATATTGGCATTCTTTCTTCAGTTTCTCCAGCAGAGTATCCCCACAGCGATTCATACTCGGTTGTATCTTCACCTATTTGATCCAATTGCTTGAGGTAGCTTGAAATTGACTTTGACTCAACAATCATAATTTTTCCCATCTGGTCAATAATAGGACTATGCCGCCTTGTTGCATCATGGTCAAACTTTAGAATTCTTCTTCCTTCTCTTGTTATTCCCACAGTTCTGAAAGTTAAGCTTTTCCCTACCCCCGGCATGTTAAGCACGTTTCTGTCTGTTGCCAGAAAAGGCATATCCTCCTCTTTAAGAAGTTCTTTAATGTTTTCAGCCATTTCGGTAGATTTCTCCGGGAAGTGGCGGATTTTATCATATTTACTCTGTGAAACAATACCGAAACGTTTTTCTTCAAACTGTTCCTGCATTGAACGAGCATTGGTAGCAAAATTGTGATAATTTTCCATAAAGCCTTTTACAGAAAAGGTATAATAGGGCAGAACACCAATGTCATTCAGTACTTTTCTGAGCTTTGCCGTATGCCCTCTTTTGGAAGCTGCTGCAGTAAACACCTGTTGATTGGTTACTATCCAGCCGGCGGAAATTAAATTTTGTACTGCTCTTTTGGATTCAGGTGTTACTTCCATGGCCGATTCAAAATGGCTTTGGATAACAAATTGTTTTATTCCTATTTCTGAGGCTTTCGTTTTGAACTCCGAAAGTATTTGTATCAATTCATCCGTAACACGTTGTGGTAGATATATTGGTAGCCGGGTGCCTAATCTAACCCGTACCATTTCTGCATATTTTTCTCCATCAGGTCTGTTTTCGTTGTCTTCTTTCTTTTGTTTTGCCATCTCATATACCGCATTGAGAATGCGTTTTAATGATTTATCTGAACTCATTAACGCATCTCCTCCTGTTATAAGAATGTCCCGGAGTTGGGAGTCATTCCGGAAATATTCCATCAGCCGTTTTAACTTCTCGGGCCATTTTTCTTTTGGCTTTAATTTTTCCAGTTCAAAATTCAGATTACCTCTCTGGAAGTCGTACATTCTTTGGCAAGAAGCACATAAACCACCACAAGCTCTGCCCATAGAATCGGGGATGAGTATAGCTACATCCGGATAGCGGCGGTGTATGTTATGCCCTTCAGGCAGAATCCATCCCGCTGCATTTGGTTTGCCCGGCTCTACAATATCTTCTTTCTCCCATGCTACAATATGGCCAAATTCATCAACAAGCTCCCTGCTGTAGATAATATAGTCTCGTATGGCTTGGTCAGCTCCTACATGTTCTCTGTCGGCCTGAGTGTCTAATAAAGATAAGTAGTATGGATTTACAAAGAACGGAATCCCTGATTCCTTTGCCTGATGAAGAATTTCCATCGTTTCACGGCAAAGAGAATATCCAAGCATCTCATTTAACAGCTCAGGTGAACGTATTGCAAAAACAAGGTGAAAGACTTTTGAATCCCACCATTCCAACATTTTATTGTATTTCTCTTCAAAAGACATGTCAGGTTCAAAGGAAAATGCAGAAGTTTTGATTTCTCCTTCATCCATTTTCCGGATAAAGGTTTTGATGATCCTGTCTTTGTTTTTTTTCCGTCTTGATATAACCTCTTCATCTAACCCGGAGGGATGTCTGTCCATCCATGCTGTTAAAGTTTCTTTATCCGGTAATTTACGTTGATTTGTTCCGTTAAATTGCCTGAACAAGTACAGCATGTCTTCAAAAAAAGCGAGTTTAGCGCCACCTGTGCCGTATTTGTATGCAAGCCAGAGCAGTCGTATAGGATGGTTATAATGTTGTTCTCCACGCAAATTAGGATCTTCGTACTGTATGCCTTCATGATCGAGATAGTCTAGCAGACGAATAGCAGCAAATTCATCCCACTTTAATTGTTTAAATGCCTTCCTGCCCGTCAATTCTTCTGCATAATATTTTAGAGCCTTAGAGTTTTCTCCTATTCGGTCAATAACGACCTTACGAAGACTTGCATAAACTTCGTTTACACTTTCTGATTCTATCAGTATTGTATGTAATTCCGGATTTTCTCTTAAAATTTTGTTTAATAACCTGTGCGACTTTGGATCAATTTTTACTGCTTCTAACTTTGCTTGCATATTCATAGTTCTTTAATTATTTTCTTCACAAAAAAATTTTACTCTTTATAAAAATTATGCCACAAAATTAAAAAAATGAATTTTATAAAACATCATTCTATACTTGTGAACTGGGAGTGTATTGAATATCAATAGAATGTATTTCTTTTACATAGTTAATTAAAAGTGGAAAAAAATTCAGAAAGTTGTCATTGATGATCTTGTAATTATTCATTAATACCTCCATAGCTTTTTCTGTTTTGTCTGGCAAACTGGTTGTTTTTGACATCACTTTTAAAGATTGATATAATCCTTCTGTTTCACGGTATGATAATAGACGATTATGGTATATCATCCGCGGGACGAAATTTTGGACAGGCTCCGGAAGAATGGAAAATTCTTTGCGGAGTAATTCATAGAAGTTATGGATAAAGCTTTCGATAGGAATGGAAGAAAAATATCCCCAGTTTTTGGTTAAAAAATGATCATAAAACACATCTGCTACTATCCCTGAATATCTTCTGTAGTGTGGTTTTAGTAAATTTTTGATTGTTTTGGGCACTTCGCTTTTATCCGTATATTCATCAATATTTCTGTGCAAAATGATCCCTTTTTGTATTAACGTTCTGTAATTCAGATATTTTTTTCCTTTAACATAATCGCCAATAAAGTTACCGATTTTTATATCATTATTATTTCCTGAAAGATATATGTGTGCCACAAAGTTCATTTGGATAAAGTTAGATTATTAGTTTCATGCTCTGAGACTTATTGCTACAAAAGTTAACGTTGGTTAATGCTGGAACCCATGGAAACCTCATGCTTTATATATCGGCTTTTGTCTGCGTTCGTTGATGAGGTTTTCATTAGTCTATCCTAAGATTAAAAGTTTTGTTTTCTCAGAGTTATCTCTTTACCCTATAAAACTAAAATTTGCCTGTTTTGTTTTGTATTCGAAATTTGTTTTAGGGGTATTTATATTTTAAGATGTATTAGTAATAGTGTTTGTAGCTCATTATAAAAGGCTGTGTTTGTTAAGCGGAAGTATAAAAAAAGTGCAATAATTTATACTTGAGGTTCACAACGCTCAGCCATGGTTAGGCTCATGTTGCCTGTAAAAATATTGCAGGAACTTTAATAAAAATGATTTATAATAGGAGATTTTTAAACTATATAATATAATTTTGGGCTAACACAAATTAATTCATTTCAAATAAAAATCAATATTATGGCACAAAAGAATGTTATTATTATTGGCGCAGCCGGAAGAGACTTTCACAACTTTAACACCTACTTCCGGGGAAATAGCGACTATAAAGTTGTTGCATTTACAGCAGCACAAATTCCGGATATTGAAGGAAGAAAATATCCTGCAAGTCTTGCAGGCAAGGATATGTATCCGGAGGGTATTCCTATTTATGCGGAAGAGGAGTTACCAAACTTAATCAAGGAACTTAATGTAGATCATTGTGTATTTTCATATAGTGATGTTCCTTATCAGCACGTAATGAGCATCAGTTCAATAGTACATCACGCAGGTGCTAATTTTATGCTTTTAGGTCCTAAAGATACTATGATAGAAAGCACTAAACCCGTTATTTCAGTTGGTGCTGTCCGAACAGGTTGTGGGAAAAGCCAGACTTCAAGAAAGGTTATTGAAACCCTTATGGAAAAAGGACTTAAAGTTGTCGCTATTCGACACCCTATGCCATATGGTGATCTGGAAAAACAAAAGGTTCAGCGGTTTGCTACACTTGATGACCTTAAAAAGCATGATTGTACAATTGAAGAGATGGAGGAATATGAACCACATATCGTACGTGGAAATGTCATCTACGCAGGAGTTGATTATGAAGCAATTCTGAGAGAAGCAGAAAATGATCCCGACGGTTGTGATGTAATTCTCTGGGATGGAGGTAATAATGATTTTCCATTCTACAAGTCTGATCTGACTATTACAGTTGCTGACCCACACAGACCAGGACATGAGCTTAATTATTTCCCTGGTGAAGTGAATCTGCGATTAGCTGATGTTGTAGTAATAAATAAGATTGATAGTGCAGAGCCAGATAAGGTTCAAATAGTCAGAGAAAATATTGCTAAAGTTAATCCTAATGCAATAGTAATTGATGGTGCTTCTCCTATTTCTGTGGAAGATGTTTCTGTCATAAAAGGCAAACGTGTATTGGTTGTGGAAGATGGACCAACCCTTACCCATGGTGAAATGAAAATTGGTGCAGGTACAGTTGCTGCTCAAAAATTCGGTGCATCTGAAATTGTTGATCCAAGACCTTATACGGTTGGACGATTGAAAGAGACATTTGAAAAATATCCTGAAATAGGAAAATTGTTACCAGCTATGGGTTATGGTGATGAGCAAATAAAAGACCTCGAGAAAACCATTAATGGTACAGATTGTGATTCTGTTATTATAGGCACACCCATTGATCTCAACAGGGTGGTTAAGATTAAGAAGCCGAATACCAGAGTTTTTTATGATCTCGATGAAATTGGGAAACCTGACTTTGACAATATTATTGATGAATTTCTACAAAAATATGATTTAAAGTAAGATCATTGTTTTCTTTTTGATTAATTGCGGAAGAGCAATTAGCTGAAAAATAATTTTAAGAAGGAGGATGGATAACCATACTTCCTTCTTAATTTTTTGTGAATTGGAGTAATGAACTGACTTTCAAAAGCATATAGTTTCTTTTTGCCGAAAGAAAAGAAGAAAACTGTCTTTTTCAATGTATTGAGAAAGTGCAAAATCTGGTACAGATGAAATGATGGTGATAATGTTGTTATTAACATCACTGTAAGAAAGGGGGATTATTTTATATTGAACCAGAAAATTCAGCCCAACAAAGGGCGGAACGAAATGAAATGGAAAAAGTTAAGTACGAGGACGGAAATGTAGAAGTAATAACAGAAAAACCAGAATACGGTGATACTTCAACAGATTGGAGAAGGGTGAATGTCGTGAGAAGTAAAAATTATGTTGGTGATATGGTTGAGCTTTAAAAGATTCAGGCTTCAGCTAAAGGATCAGGCAGAAAATATAAAAAACCTGCAACGTTAAGAAGAATAGCGCTTGTAATCCCCAGAAAAAAAGCTGCTAATTTAAATGCTGACTGTGTCCTGGTCACTAATGAATCGATATCGTCGGCATTCGGAGAAATTCCCGCAGCAACAATAGAAGGTATTGCTTATTCGAAGGAGAATACAGAGCAATAGAATCATCCGGTCACGAAACTAAAGAATTGTAATATTCCAGGCTCTCTATGATTTGCTCCAATTCAACAAACTGGTCTATAACATAAACCCCGGTATTTTCCAGCAAAACAAAATTGATTTTACCTTCCTTGTTTTTTTTATCATGTTTCATATAGTTGATAATATCTTCCTGATCTTCTTTTTCAATCCTGATGCCCGAATATTTTTCTGTTAAATATTCTTGTATGTCTTGTTCCGTATTTTCTGGGAAGTTTTTTAATCTCCGGGAAAGGAATAGTTCACATGCCATTCCTGCTGCTACGGCTTCCCCATGTAGCAGCGTTCTTTTCTTAAAGGCATGGCTTTCTAAGGCATGGCCTATAGTATGTCCAAAGTTAAGGGCTTTGCGAATATTTTGCTCAAAAGGATCCTGTAATACAAAATGGTTTTTAATTTGCACTGAGGCACTGATTAATTCGTTCATTTTGCTTTTGTCTGTTTCCTCAGGCTTACAACTGAGGAGTTGCTCCAGATGTACCTGTGAATGGATTAACCCATGCTTAATCATTTCAGCCCATCCCGAATATATATGCCTTTGTTTTAGTGTGGATAAGAATACAGAATTGATAATCACATAGGATGGTTGACTGAAAAGTCCGATGTGATTTTTATAATCGTTAAAATTAAATCCCACCTTGCCACCAACGGAGGCATCAACCATGGATAAAAGGGTAGTGGGAATATTGATGTAACGTATTCCGCGTTTGAAAGTTGAGGCGGCAAAGCCTCCAATATCCAGAATCATCCCGCCTCCTAAATTGATAAGTAGATCATTTCGGTCACAATTGTTTTTTTGTAAAAAATTCCAGATTTCTACTACTGTATCAATGGTTTTCGCATTTTCCCCCTGTCGGGTTACCTTTACATAAACATTTTTTTTGTTTTTTAGTTTATTAACCTTGGGGAGGCAATATTCGTAAGTGTTATTGTCTGCAAGAATAAAAATTTTGTGAGGAGCAATTTGTGTAAGAGCTTCTTCAACGGGCTCATGGATTGATGAGTCAATTATGATCTTACTGTCAGATGATTGGATTTGCATATTGATATAAAAATATTAAAGTTATGACACATTTTAACAATACAAAAATAGCATTTCAGAGTAAAAGCAACAAAGATTTAAAACGAGCCTATTTTCTGTTTAGTTCGATCAAATATCCCTTTGTAGTAAAAATTGGACAAATCTTATCTGCACTTGCGTTAAAAATTCATTTTCCAGTTAATTGGCTTGTCAAGCCCACTATTTATAAGCAATTTTGTGGAGGAGAGAATATTGAGGAGTGTAAACCAACGGTTCATAAAATGGCCCAATACAATGTAAAATCCATATTGGACTATTCAGTTGAAGGGAAAGAAAATGACAAAGATATTCAATCTGCATTGGAGGAAACCATACGAGCCATAGAGAATGCTGCTAAAGACCCGGATGTTCCTTTTGCTGTATTTAAACCAACGGGTTTTGGTAAAAGTGCGGTGCTTGAGAAAGCCAGTTCAGAGCAAGAATTATCCAAAGAGGATATGTTTGAACTGGAGAAATTCAAACAACGGATTCACCATCTTTGCAAAACTGCTTATGATAATGGCGTTGCTATTATGATTGATGCTGAAGATTTTGCCTACCAGAAGGTTATTGATGTTGTAGTGCGTGAGAATATGAAAAAATTTAATAAAAAGCAACCAGTTGTCTTTAATACATTACAAATGTATCGGTGGGATAGGTTGGATTTTCTGAAGACCGAATTACAGAAAGCTGAAGAGGATAATTATTTTCTGGGTATTAAATTTGTTCGCGGAGCTTATATGGAGAAAGAAAGATTACGAGCAAAAAAATATGGTTATCCTGATCCAATTCATAAAGATAAGGAGCGTACAGACCAGGATTATAACAAGGGATTAAAATTTGCTATTGAAAATATTGAAAAAATTGCTATATTTAACGGGACACATAATGAAAATAGTTCGATGTACCTTACTGAACTCATGGCTCAGCATGGTATTGCAAAGAACGACGAGAGGGTTTATTTCTCCCAGTTGTATGGTATGAGCGATCATATAAGTTTCAACCTTGCCCATGAGGGATATAATGTTGCCAAATACTTACCATACGGCCCGGTAAAAAACGTATTACCCTATCTGATAAGAAGAGTGGAAGAAAATTCGTCAGTAAAAGGCCAAACTAGCAGAGAGTTAGGACTGATAAAAAAAGAACTGCACAGAAGGAAAACAGAAAATATTATATAATGATAATTGAAAACAAGACTAAGTCTTTAAGAATAAGCCAGCAAAGATTTTTAGCGGCCATTATATTCTTTCCGCTCATTGTTGTACTTTTAGCAACCGATCTTATAGAAGATAAATTTTTGGAGTTAAACAAATATTATTGGGCTATTATAGCTACTGTTATTTATCTTGGACAAAATGTTTATGAACATCTGAAAGATTTTAATTATATCTATTTTAGTGATGAGGAAGATAATAAGCTTCTTCTTCGCTATGTTTCGCTAAAACCGTTTGACAGTAAAAAATATTCCATCGAAATCAAAAAAGAGGATTTGCATTCATACAAAATAAACCGCAAATCTTTAAATTTTAAACAGGAGCTCGTTTTGTTTGTGAGGACGCCACAGGGTATTGCAAAATATCCCCCCATCAGCATTTCTGCTTTAAGTGAGGGTGAATTGAATCAAATGAAAAAAGTATTGAATCAAATTTTAGGAGTAACGACCTGATTAAACTATTTTTTTTCCAATGTATCGGGAACTAAGCATTGTTAATGCGCCCATATAGTTGGTTCTAAAACAGATTAGATCCCCAACTTTATATTTGGGCTTTTCAGTTCCGAGATCTACAACAATCATATCAGAGCTGGCTCCTGATATTTCAACTTCAGGATCCATAGGCGTTATGTTTTGGGGATCAATATCCAGGAGTCCAATATCCAATATCGCCCGGTAGGAAGTTTTTCCGTAATCAGTGTCGTTAAATTCTTTGACTTCTCCGGCTACATTTTGACCAACGTCTCCTGTCGGAACAACTGGCTTTTCTGTTAGTTCGATAATTTCTGCATTGAGTTTGAAAATATTATGCTCCATATCTTCTATATCTTCTCCGGTGAATAAGTTGTTCCCGAAAAACAGGGTCTCTCCAATGCGGAAATGTGAAATTCCCTCCGGAAGCACATTTTTGAATATTAACTCTAAAGTTACCGACGAACCCCCGGAAACATAAGGAATATTTTTTTTGAATTTTGCTTCTAACAGCTGCTCATATAAACTTAACTGGATAAGCTTGTCGTGGCTTGGCATAACACCATTCAGGCAATTGAGATTTGCGCCAATTCCAACCACTTCGATATTCGGCAGTTCAAATATTTTGCCATAGAATTCGATAAAATCTTCACCTAAAACACCTTCCCTTAAATCACCAAGTTCAATCATTATGATGACTTTATGGGTTTTCTTTTGCTTTTTCGCTTCTTCTGATAACAACTTCATAGTGTAAAATTCAGTGTTGAAGCTAATATCAGCGTATTTAACAACGCTCGGAATACCTCGTTTTGCTGGAGGTCTTATATAGACTGTTTCTACATTGGGATCTATACTTTTCACGACTTTTAAGTTATAAATTCGTGAATCCAGAATTTGATCAACACCCAAATCAATCAACTCTTTCAAAAAATCACGGTTTCCGCATAATACTTTGGATACTACACCAAATTTGATGTCATAGTTATCCAGTAATTTTGAAAGATATTGGTAATTGTGTTTAAGTTTTTTCCTGTTAAGTTCTAAAAATGCCATAGACTTTTTAGTTAATAATTTTTCGTGGAATATTTACTGGCAACCTGGCTAATAATTCATAGTTCAGCTGATTGTTAAAATCTGCAAATGATGACAATGTGATTGTCACCCCCTCCTGATCACCAATTAATACCACTTCATCACCTTTTTTAACATCTTCTAACTGTGTCACATCAGCAATGAGCATATTCATGTTTACCACCCCGATTACAGGAACTCTTTGGCCATCAATCAGAACTCGTCCCTGATTACTCAGGGATCGACTATAACCGTGCGAATATCCAACGGGTACTACCGCTATGCTTTTTTCTTCCTGGGCCATATAATATGTTCCATAACTTACAAATTCTCCAGCCTGAACTGTTTTGATGCTCATAACCTGGCTCTTCCAGCTTAACACTCTTTGCAACGGATTTGTTTTTTCCATTCGTTTATGAACAAAATGAATGAACGTTTCAGGACTGGGCCAAAATCCATATTGCAAAATGCCAATACGAACCATATCCATACGTGTTTTAGGATATGTCATAGCTGCTGCTGAACACGCTGTGTGTCGAAGTTCGGGCTCAATACCTCTGTTGGTGAGCCATTTGTGTATTCGATTGTATTTTTTTATTTGCCGCTGTACCCTAACATGATTCGCAATACTTTCTGCACCTGCATAATGTGTGCACAAGCCTTTTATGACAAAGTATCCCCGATTTTCCTGCAGAATTTTAACGACTTTGTGGAGATCTTTTTGTGTAAAACCCGTGCGGTTCATTCCTGTCTCTACTTCTATATGGATAATGGCCTTTTTTTCATTTTTTTTGGCCAGGCGCAACGTTTCCTCCAATTTATCATGCTCAAAAACGAAAAATTCTACTTCATTTTGTACTGCCCAATCCAGCTCTTCTTCAGACATCCATCCCATAACCATAATTTGCGAATCTTTATCTTTTACTTCACAGACACGGATGGCTTCATCGCCACTAAAGACAGCAAAATGATTGATTCCGGCAGATTCAGCTATAGATACAAATTCTTCTATACCGTGGCCGTAAGCATTTGCTTTTACTACGGAAGATATCTTAACTTTTTCGCCAAGGTAGTTTCTCAGAAATGTTAAGTTGTGAATTAACGCTGAACGATTGATCTCGATGACTGATGTTCCTGTCATTATCTTTATTGATTTAAATGCCTTTTAAATATTTCACAAAATATTTTTACCCCGGGAATGATAATTTCTTCAGGGAAATCATAATCCGGATTATGAAGTTGAGGAGTGTTTTCTCCTGATCCTAAGCCAAATAATGCTCCTGGAAATTTGTATGTAAAATGGGAAAAATCTTCCGACCAATGAAAGGGTTTGTCTTTGGTTATTACCTCAATATCACTGCTTTCGGCTGCCTGTTGAATAATGTCAACGGATTGTTTTGTATTTTTTGTTGCTAAAAATTCCTCTGTCCAGTTAATTTTATATTTTAAATTATTTTGATCGGAGAGATTCACTATAATTTGTTTGCTTTGTTTTACAAGGCTTTCCATGTCTTCATTGGTGTATGAACGTAATGTCGCCATTACCTCTGCATAGCCGGGTGATGTGCCAAATGCTATTTCACCTAAGCGCGCATAAATTACTGTAATGAGGACAAAATTTTCAAAATATTGTTTAGAAGGGAGATAGGTTAGCTCCTTGACCAGGTCTGCCATTGCTATGGCCGGACTTATTCCGTTCTCAGGTTCACCCGCATGTGAAGTCTTTCCGGTAAGTTTAACTATTAATCCTTTTGATGCTGAGGCAAAAATGTTGGGATTGATTATAATGCTACCTTTCGGAAAACCTGGTAAATTGTGTAGAGCATAAACATAATCGGGTTTCAGGGATTTGAATTTTGGGTCATTGATCACTTTTTCAGCTCCTTCACCATTCTCTTCTGACGGTTGAAATAATAAAATCACACTTCCTTTTTGGGGACGGTTTTGTGAAATTGCCTGTGCTAAGCCTGTGAGAATAGTCATGTGCCCATCATGCCCACATTTATGACTTATGCCTTCGTGCTGGGATTTATAGCTGAAATTATTTACCTCATTGATAGGCAAAGCGTCAAGGTCAGCACGGAACAGTATTGTTGAACCCGGATTGTTGCTGCGATAAATAACAGCAAACCCATGACCTCCGATGTTATCAATGATTTCATCCGGCTTATATTTTTTTAGATAAGTCTTGAGCAGCCTTGCTGTGTTGTGTTCTTTACCAGAAAGTTCCGGGTATTTATGAAGTTCCCTGCGTAATTCTTTCAGTTCTTCCGTTTCAATTTCCATGTTAGATGGTATATAGCTTTTAAAATGTATGTAATATATTGTTCATACATTTTAAAATTATTTTGGTTCATTAAAGTATATTGATTTGGCTTAGTCATCATAGAGTCAGGATAATTTACTGCTATCTTCAATTATCCGTTTTACTATCTGATAATTTGATGTCAGGTTTTAAAAAGCTAAACATAAGTTTGTTTCTACGCAACAAATTTACATAAATTAATGGTTTATCAAAATTTATTTCACTAAATATCCTGTATTATAATTTATCTTCTACAGTGATAACAGGCGAAGCATCAATATCATCAATGTCCAGATAATGGATAATAAGGTTTAATGCTTCATTGATGTCATTTGTGTGATCTTCAGGTAGGCTCTCCAGCTTTTTTGTCAGCTTTTCATGAAGTAGCCGTGGAGTAGATTTCAGTAGTTTTGCCCCTTTTGATGTCATTATAATATGGGTTGTTCTTCTATCGTCTTTCTTTGGTAGACGTGCAATAAAACCTTTTTTTTCTAACCTGTTGATAATGCCTGTAACCGTACTGGAATTTAAATTCAGATAGTCACGTAATTCTTTCTGTGTAGCCTGATAATTCGGGGATTTGTTTAGATACTCCAGAGACAACAACTGCGGGATACTTACCCCATAATATTTCTGAATTTTTTTTGATTCCAGATTGATCGATCTGACGATTTTCCGGAGTTTAATTAATATTTCTGTTGAATCAACAGTCATTTGTGTATTGTTTTAAATGAACCTGATTTTCTGAGCTTTGCAAAGTTATACAAATATACATAAAATATGTTCTGCTAAAACAATTTTTATATTTAATTGTTCCTTTAAGCTTTTATTTTGCGAATAGCAAATATTTTGGGATATTTGCAGGGCAAAAATTATCCGGTAATGAATATAGAACCTTTGCTGGATGCATTGTGTAATATTTCCAAAAAACGATATAACCCCTTTTCTTATGATTGATAGGTGGATACGGTTTACATAATCAGAAACTATTTTAAATAATGATCATCAGATGAAGAAAAGCCAAATCACAGCTTATATTAGTATAATTTTGGCAATGACGTTTTGGAGCCTCACTTATGTTTGGTATAAACAGGCTTTTGAAGCCTATAATCCAATTACGATAGTATTATTGCGGTTGATTTTATCTTCTGTTATTCTGGTTTTATTGATGTACCCGATAAAGCAACTGCAAAAACTTGATTTATCTGACTTAAGGTATTTTATTCTGGTTACATTTTTTCAGCCGTTCCTCTATTTTCTTTGTGAGAGTTTCGGTGTAAAACTGGTTTCTTCAACCTTGTCTGCAGTCATTATTTCAACCATACCTTTATTTAGTCCTTTTGTAACAATGTTCTTTTTTAAGGAGATCATTACAAAATTAAATATCTGGGGGATTATATTATCTGTTACCGGCGTTGCCCTGGTAATGTTTAGCAGAAGTGATAATTCAACTTTATATGCTTCTCCATGGGGAATTCTTATACTGTTTTGTGCAGTTGCCGCTGGAATTGGGTATAGTATTGTTGTAAAAAAATTAACAGAGAAATATAATTCAATCAGCATTGTTACATATCATAATATCATTGGTATATTTTTCTTTTTACCTTTATTTTTTATTTTTGAGTATGACGACTTTATGGAGACCGGGTATGCAGCAAGTGCTGTTATTCCTCTTTTAGAGCTTGCTGTGTTTGGTTCTTCATTTGCTTTTATCTTTTTTACTTTTTCCATTAAAAAGATCGGCATAACCAAGTCCAATGCATTCACCAATGCCATCCCCGTTCTCACTGCAATTTTTGCATTTTTTATTCTTGGGGAAACTCTGACCGTTGTAAAAATGACTGGTATCGGTCTTGTAATTTCCGGCTTATTTATGTCACAGATAAAAAGAATGCCCATTTTTAGGAAAAGAGAAGAGCCTATCCGCCCCAATGAATAAAAAAAGACTCATCACTGTGACATGACGAGCCTTTTAAAATACTTGGGATTAATATTTTTAGTACACTTCTTCAACCTGCCGGGCAGCATAGCTTATTTTTAATGCACTAGCTCTCCTCAGAGCCTGTTTTACATCTGTAACGACGCCCATTTTGGTGTCTTCATCTACTTTTAGAGAAGTTGTGAGCTTTGGTCGATCACTTTCGTCCATTTGCTGTCTTTCCGTATGAATATAGTCACGAATGTCTTCTACATTTGCAAAAGCATCGTTTAACTGTATTCTTGGTTCTGTACCATAGGTTCCCTGGTATTGTCTTTTTGGTTTTCCAATATATATATAACTCACCAGGGATTTTTTCTCCAGTTTTTTAACTTCTGTTGCACCCGGCACTGTATTGTCAACTTTAAGCGTTGTTTCTCTAATTACAGTACTTACCATAAAGAAGAAAAGCAACATAAAAACAATATCCGGAAGGGAAGCTGTTGAGATTGTTGGGATTTCTTTTTTTCCGCTTTCTCTGAATTTAGCCATAACTAATTTCCTCCTACGTTTACGGGTTCTGCTTCAGATATTACCTGTGGATAAATTTCACGAATAGCATCTTCTTTATCTTTATCCAGGTCTTCATAATCTTCACCAAATTCTTGATTGGCTAACTCATTACGAAGTTCTTTGTATGCCGCAACCAATTCGTTTTGTACCTTTATGTACATTTTATATGATGTCTCCCTGTCGTTTTTTAGTGAAATGACTGCATTTTTGGGTACCTCCCTTTCACCAAAATGAGGGATATCTTTGACCTCCTTCTCCGGAAGATCGCTCTTGTCTTGAGGATTAGCGATAAATTCCTTGGCTGCGTCCCGAAGGTTTTGAATTTGCATAGGTTCTCCTTCCACCAGTAGCCTGTCATTAGAATTTATTAATACCGTAAATATATTACGTTCTTTGATCCTTTTTTCATCATCTTGTTGCTCCTGATCTTCAGGTAAAGGGGGCATTTTTCTTGTAATGCCCGTATCAACATCCATTGTCGTTGCAACAAGGAAGAAAATAAGGAGCAAGAAAGCAATGTCAGCCATTGGGCCTCCATTTATTTCAGGAACTTTTTTTCTTGCCATATCTTTTCCTTTTTATCTTAAGAATGCCAGACATCCATTAATGGAACGGATGTCCGGCATAAAATATTTTATTATTTAAAAGTTTTCGATAGTTCGGTAAAAATTATTGATAAAATACCTAAACCCAGTAAAATATACATTGTTATCAGCCCTGTTCCTACTTGCTTTAATGTTTGAGGCACGTTATTCGGGTTTGCTTTGGCGAATGTTAAAGGATCTGAAGAGGCTAAGCCATAGCCTATAAGAACTAGAATCGCCAAAATTACTATGCCCACTAAGCTCCCTCGCGCTTTCTTGGGGTGTATAATCATGTTGACAAGTTGGAACCCCAATGCTGATAAGCCAGCGATACCAGCTAGTATGGCCGCCCAGACTAAAATTTGCTGGGTGTATACAGGATATTCTCCTGCTGCACCAGTGGTTTCCGGGCCTGCATAAAATAGGACTGCCAAGACTGCCGATATTGCCAGAAGCGCTAAACCTAATATTCTGATAAATTTCTTCATAATTTCAATTCCAATTTTAATGATGTTTACTTCTTATTGTATTTGTAAATCAAGTCAATTAGAGCAATTGACGCATCTTCCATGGAATTCACAATGCTGTCAATTTTTGATACAATATAGTTGTAAAATAATTGGAGAATTACAGCTACAATAAGACCGGAAACAGTGGTAATCAATGCTACTTTAATACCTCCGGCAACAAGGGATGGTTGAATATCACCGGCAGCTTCGATATTATCGAAAGCGTCGATCATACCAATAACTGTACCCATAAATCCTAACATAGGAGCGATAGCAATAAACAGTCCTACCCAGGTTAATCCCTGTTCTAATAGACCAGCTTGTACACTACCATAGGATATTACTGATTTTTCTGCAACGTCAACCCCTTCTTCTGCCCGGTCAAGTCCTTGATAAAAGATAGAAGCAACCGGACCTCTGGTCTTTCTGCAAACTTCTTTTGCTGCTTCGATACCATCTTCATCCAGAGCATTTTCTACATTCTTGAGAAGTTTGTCGGTGTTGGTTGTAGAAAGGTTCAGATAAATAATCCTTTCAATAGAGACAGCTAAACCGAAAATTAGAGCCAAGAGAACAATACCCATGAAAGCAGGTCCACCTTCTATGAACTTCTGCTTAACTTGCTTATGCAATGGTTCTCCTTCTCCGGTTTCACCTTCAAATGGATCTTCAGCATCTGCCTCTGCTGTGTCTGCTCCAGCTTGAGCAGTGTCTTGCATCTCTTCTTGTAAAGTTGTGTCGACTTCTTGTTCATCTTCTTGAGCCACTGTAAATGACGTAGTTCCAAAGATTAATAGTCCGATAACTGCGATAGTTGTGAATAATCTTTTCATGGTTTGTCTTCTGTTTTGATTAATTAATGGATTATAAAAATACTAAAATTATATTACGAAATGAAAATTGGCGGAGAAAGAGGGATTCGAACCCTCGTGACGCTTGTGGCGTCAACACGCTTTCCAGGCGTGCGCCTTCGACCACTCGGCCATTTCTCCATGATATTTTGCATATTTTTTTGCGGCACAAATTACAAAAAAAATATTATTCAAAGAATATTATATTATAATTTCTCCCCTGATTGATTTTGTCAATAGTTCTCTAACTTCTTTATAATCAGGAAAGTTGCCCAACAGAAACATCAGTTTGGTGATGGCAGCTTCAAAAGTTATGTCATAGCCGCTTATCACTCCTGCATCCAAAAGTTGTTTGCCATTCTCGTATTTATTCATATCTACCTGACCTTCCATACATTGTGTTACATTTAAAATAATTATATTCTGTTTTACAGCATCTTTTATTAATTTTAGAAGCCATTGGTTTTGTGGGGCGTTCCCTGCTCCGTATGTTTCCATGATGATTGCTTTCAAATCTTTTGAAAACATCAATGACTCTGCTGTTTCTTTTTTTAATCCGGGGTATATCTTCATAACTCCCACATTGTGTTCAATTTGCTTATATATTGCCAGTTTTTTATAATTGGTAGGATAACGTATAGCCCCAAAATTATATTTTATATTGATGCCAATTTCGGCTAATTTCGGATAATTGGGAGACGCAAAAGCATTGAAATGTTCTGAGCTTACTTTTGTTGTTCGGTTGCCGCGGTACAGACAATTTTCAAAGTATAACGCTACCTCAGGAACCAGGGGTTGCTTGTCTTTTTTGGCTGCTGCTATCTCTATTGCGGTGATAAGATTTTCTTTTCCGTCGGTTCTGAGGGTTCCTATAGGTAGTTGCGAACCAGTGAGAATTACTGGTTTTTGAAGGTTTTTAAGAATAAAGCTAAGAGCTGATGCTGTATAGGCCATTGTGTCTGTGCCATGAAGAATAATAAATCCATCGTAATTTTCGTAGTTTGCCTGTATGATTTCAGCCAGTTTAATCCAAAATTCAGGCGTTACATCCGATGAATCAATTAATGGCGAAAAGGTTACCGTGTCTATTTTATATCCAAATCCTCTGAGTTCCGGAACCTGATTATGGATTTGTGAGAAGTCAAAAGGATAAAGCGTTCCTGATTCCGGATTTCTTACCATCCCTATAGTTCCACCTGTATATATTAATAATATTGCTGTGTCTGTGGCTTTGTTCATTTAGTATATATTTTAATTACCTGTCTGTATTATTCCTGCCCCCAGAATTCATCTTTTTTAAAGGTTTTTAATTTTCAATGGCCTGGTTCACCTGATTTTTTAAATATATTTAACCTATTTAAATAAATTTAACGCATTAATAGTAGTGATTTTAGCTACATCTTCTATACTTATATTTTTAATTTCAGCAATCTTTTTAGCAATATAGGGTATGTAACTACTTTCGTTTCGTTTTCCCCGCTTGGGGACGGGCGCCAGAAATGGTGAATCCGTTTCTATAACCAAATGTTTTATGTCAATTTTTTTTACTACATCAGCCAGTCCTGAATTTTTGAATGTTACAATTCCATTAATCCCTATTTTAAATCCTAAATTTATAATATGTTCAGCTTGCTCATAACTCCCTGAGAAACTATGGAAAATTCCTTTTAGCTTATTGTCATTATTGTGTGTTATAATTCTGAAAATTTCATCAAATGCTTCTCTGGAATGGATAACCAGGGGGAGGTTTAGTTCTTTGGCCCAGTTGAGTTGCTTTTCAAAAGCATTTTTTTGTTCTTTTTTATACGATTGATCCCAGTATAAATCCATCCCTGTTTCTCCAATAGCTGAAAATGTCCTGCCTTGAAGATATTCTTCAATTTTTTCAAGTTCTTTTTCATAGTTGTCTCTGACGGAGGAAGGATGTAACCCCATCATAGGATAAAGAAGATCGGGAAACTTGGTTTCCAGTGCAAGCATTTGAGAAATTGTCTCTGTATCGATATTTGGAAGATAAATGCGGCTTATGTTATTTTGCTTTGCTCGCTGGCACACATCCTGAATATCGTCTTTGAAATTATCAAGATACAGATGTGCATGTGTATCAATAAATTCCATGTCTTATTTTATTAATTTTATATAGCGCAAACTTGAAAAAAAAACATGATATAAAAAAAAGGAGAGTTAAAAACCCTCCTTTTTTGTTATGATATTTTATGACATATTATACTTATACCGCACCCTGTGAGAGCATGGCTTCGGCAACTTTCACAAAACCTCCGATGTTTGCTCCTTTTACGTAATTAATAAAGTCACCATCCTGACCATACTTTTGACAGGTTGCATGTATACTAACCATGATTTGTTGTAGTCGTTTGTCAACTTCTTCCCGTGTCCAGGGTAGCCTCATGGAGTTTTGAGTCATTTCCAAGCCGGAAACCGCAACGCCTCCTGCATTTGCTGCTTTTCCGGGGCCATATAAAATTTGTTTATTGAGAAAAATATCTACTGCGTCAGGTGTGCATGGCATGTTTGCTCCTTCTGATATTACAAAACATCCATTGTCAACAAGCTTTTTGGCGTCATCTTTATTTATTTCATTCTGTGTTGCCGATGGTAAAGCTATATCACATTTTATGCTCCAGGGGCGTTCCCCTTCGTAGTATTCTACTCCAAATTTTTCTGCGTATTCTTGAATTCTTCCGCGTTTAATGTTTTTAAGCTCCATCACATATTCAAGCTTTTCTTTGTCAATTCCCTTCGGATCATGTATAAATCCTGATGAATCTGATAAGGTGATAACCTTTCCTCCCATTTCATTAATCTTCTCAGTAGCAAACTGGGCTACATTTCCGGATCCAGATATAGTTACAGTTTTGCCTTTGAGACTTTCGCCTCTTGTTTTAAGCATTTCCTCTGCAAAGTATACGGCACCGTAACCAGTTGCTTCCGGACGGATTAAGCTTCCGCCGTAATGGATACCTTTACCAGTAAAAATGCCTGTAAATTCGTTTTTTAATCTTTTGTACTGCCCGAAGAGGAAACCAATCTCTCTACCTCCAACTCCAATGTCTCCTGCAGGGACATCTGTATTGGGCCCGATGTGACGGTAAAGTTCTGTCATGAAACTTTGACAAAACCGCATAACTTCATTGTCAGATTTTCCTTTTGGATCAAAGTCTGAACCTCCTTTTCCTCCACCTAAGGGAAGAGTTGTCAGGCTGTTTTTAAAAACCTGCTCAAAGGCTAAAAATTTCAGGATACTCAGATTTACTGTGGGGTGAAATCTCAGGCCTCCCTTATATGGTCCGATAGCACTGTTCATTTCGATGCGAAATCCTTTGTTAATCTGTATTTCGCCTTTGTCGTCCAACCATGGTATGCGGAATAAAATTACACGCTCCGGTTCTGCTATTCTGTCAAGAATTTTAGCATGTTTGTACTTTGGGTTTTCTTCAATGAAGGGAACTAAGGATTCGGCTACTTCCTGCACAGCCTGATGAAATTCGCCTTCATTAGGATTTTTTGCAGTAATTTGCGCCATGAATTGTTCTACTCTTGGATCCATGTTAGTTGAATTTTTGGGGTTAAAGATTTTTTTATTCACATATGCTAAACAAACTTAGGGAAAATATTTTTTTGACAAAATATTTTGAAATGTAAAAGCGATGCCTGACTGCTTTTAAAACATTGTGAATTAGTTTTTTCGCTTGTTAGAGAATGAGTTAAAGTGCGAACATTTCTTTTGTGTTATACAACATGTTTGATTTAAATCATTGTTATGGAGAAAAAATTTTATAACGCTTTCCGGGAAGGGTTTTGACCAAACCTTTAAATTCAAGGTCCAGAAGAACAGGGGATACCTGGCTGGTGGGCATACCTGCACGTGTACTGATCTCATCAATTGGAACCGCATCTTTATGGTTTAGTATTTTTACAATTTGTTTTTCTTTATCTGTTAATTCATTAAAAAGCTTTCTCTGTATTACTTTTTGTTTGGTTTTATTAACCTCCCACCCTAGTACATATTCCAGATCCTGCGCATTTTCTATTAGCGCAGCTTTATTGGTTTTTATTAAATGGTTGCATCCCTGGGAATGGATGTCATTAACCCGGCCAGGAAAAGCAAAGACATCACGGTTATAAGAATTTGCAATATCTGCTGTTATCAGAGCTCCGCCTTTATGGGCTGATTCAACTACTACAGTTGCATCTGCGAGTCCTGCTATAATGCGATTCCGACTTACGAAATTGTATGATGCGACTTTAGAATAACTGGGGAATTCTGTCAGAAGTGATCCGTTTTGGACCATTTTCTCTGCTACATTTCTATGAAGTGAAGGGTAGATTGTATGTAAGCCATGTGCCAAAACTGCTACTGTTTGTATTCCCGCATTCACCGAAGATTTATGCGCGCATATATCTATCCCATAGGCTAATCCGCTTATAATAAGAATGTTTTTGTCATTACTGCTCAGGTCTCTTATGAGTTTTTCGCAGTTTTCAATTCCTCGGTCACTTGCATGCCTCGTGCCGACTATGCTTAAAATTTTAACTTGGTTATAGTCAACATTCCCTTTGGAGTATAGTAACACCGGCGCATCTTCACAATTTTTTAAACGCTTAGGGTAATTATTATCTGTATAGAAGAGGATATTTATATTATACTTCTCTGCGAAACGAATTTCCTCTTCAGCCCTTTTAAAGAGTTCTCCTGACTGGATGTTTTTTACCGTGTGTTCCCCTAAATTGGGTATTTTTATTAAGTTTCTTTTGGATTCTTTAAACACTGCATCGACATCCCCGGTATAGGATAAAATCCTTTTTGCCAGAATTGGACCTATGTTAGGCAGCATGCTAAATGCAATACGATGAAGTAAGTCGTTTGAATTTCCCATTAAAAAATGATTTTTGTCAGATAAATGAAAATACATAACAGAAAACAGAACCAAACTTCAAGGCAAACGTATAACTGTCAGACCTTTCAGGTTTGATGTTCCTATATGCTATCTAATTCAAAATGAGATAAAAAAGACTGGAAATTTATTAAAAAAATTTGCACCTTTGTAAAATTTCCTTCAATCTTTTGCGTTTTGAAAAAACAATTTAGTATACACAGACCATAACATTTTAAAAACCAATAAAAAACAGAAAGCTGAGATGCGACAATTAAAAATAACGAAATCTATTACGAACCGAGACAGTTCATCTCTGGAAAAGTATTTGCAGGAAGTGGGCAAGGAAGATTTATTAACCCCCGATGAAGAGGTAGAGCTTGCACAAAGAATTAAAAAGGGCGATAAAGTAGCTCTCGAGAAGCTGACGAGGGCAAATTTACGTTTTGTAATTTCAGTAGCTAAACAATATCAATTTCAGGGACTTAGTCTCCCGGATTTAATTAATGAAGGAAACCTTGGACTCATAAAAGCTGCAGAAAGATTTGACGAGACAAAAGGATTTAAGTTTATCTCTTATGCAGTATGGTGGATCAGGCAATCCATTTTACAAGCTATTGCTGAACAGTCAAGGGTAGTGCGTTTACCATTAAATAAGGTTGGCTCAATAAATAAGCTGCACAAAGCTTACTCCAAGTTAGAGCAGGAAAATGACAGAACCCCGACGTCTGAAGAATTAGCGGAAATGGTTGATCTGCCAAAAGAAAAGGTGGAAAAGACTTTACAACTTTCAGGTAAGCCATTATCTATGGATGCTCCCTTTGATGACGATGAAGATGGTAGTTTACTCGATGTAATGGAAAATTCAGATGCACCTGAAGCTGATGGTACACTGCTCAATGAATCTTTAAGCAGAGAAATTGAAAGAACTTTGAGTGTTTTACCTGAAAAAGAAAAAGCCGTAATAAAGTATTTCTTTGGTTTAGGGGTTTCGGAAATGTCTCTTGAAGAAATTGGTCAGAAACTTAATTTGACAAGAGAACGAGTGAGACAAATCAAGGAAAAAGGCATTCGCAGATTACGTCATTCTTCCAAAAATAAACTGCTTAAGAAATATTTAGGATAGAGAAAAACATTTGTATTCATCATTGGAAATCTCCAATGACAATTAACTTACTTACCCACTATAGTAAATGTAAGGAGAATTAATCCTTACATTTTTTTTATCTGTTCGTTTTATTCTTTATAAATTGGTGCTAAAATTTTAATATATGCATTTT
>JAWLEB010000034.1:0-31985 GCA_041686375.1 Bacteroidales bacterium | reverse complement strand
AGCATTTCATTTCTATAATAAGTTATCTGAAATCTATTATTCCAATCCCCCGGCTTACTCAAAAAAATTCCCTGATGTTTTCAGTAATTTTCAACAAAGGTGCATTAATGAACAACAAATGGTCAATAAGCAAGCATATCGAATGTATCGCAGTTCACGAAAAATGACTTCTCATTTTTTAACAGTAACAGTTGACGGGTATTGCCAAGAGGCGCTTGACCTTGTTGAAGAGAATATAGATGAGTAAATACCACATGTAATTGATTTAACAATTTATAAACTATAAGCTTATGCAATTTTCCCAAGAATTTATAACAAAAATTTTGTCCAATCTATTGGAATGGATGACAGATCAATTGCCTACAATAATTATATTGATTGTTGTAACCTGGATTGTCATGAGGATAAACAAAGTCTTTATAAAACGTATGAAAAAGGGGATGATGAAGCGTATTCGAAAAAAACAAGGTGCGGAAAGCCAGGAATCAGAAAAAAGAGTTGAAACACTATTAAGAATACTCCAAAGTGTTTTGAGAATGATCATATTGGGCATATTTATAATGATTTTTTTGAAGAAATTTGGTGTGGATATAGGGCCAATTCTGGCCGGTGCTGGTATATTGGGGTTAGCTGTTGGTTTTGGAGCGCAGACCCTTGTACGTGATTATATTAGTGGATTTTTCATTCTTCTGGAAAACCAGATTAGAGTTGGGGATTTTGCCATACTTAATGGTACGGGTGGAATGGTAGAAAGTATTGAACTTCGAACTACAACACTTCGTGATTTGTCAGGGACTACACATACTTTCCAAAACGGTAAGATAGATCTAATTTCTAACATGTCAATGGAGTGGTCGGCTATAACTCTTGATGTCGGTGTGGCTTATAAAGAAGATGTTGACGAAGTAATGAAAATTATGAAACAAGTAGGGGATGATCTCACAAATGATGAGAAATTTAAAGATGTTGTCCTTGAACCCCTGGAAATATTTGGCTTAAATGAATTTGCCGACAGCGCGATAGTTATTAAAGCTCGAATAAAAACCCAACCGTTGCAGCAATGGGCTGTTGGAAGAGAGTACAGAAGAAGGTTGAAAAAAGCTTTTGATGAAAACGGCATTGAAATTCCTTTCCCACATACTACTGTTTATTGGGGAGAGGAAATCAATCCTTTAAAGTTAAAGGTTGAAGAGCAAGTTAAAGAAAATAATAATTAAATCCGTTTATTTAAATTGGATATAATGAAAACCTCATTAAAAGCATGTAGGCCAAAGACCATAAATATAAAAATATTTTTTTAGATAGGGATTGTAATGTATTGTAATATTAATTATTTTTGAAACAGATAATTATTAGTATGTACACCATTACATATTCTATCCACACGAAATACCATACCTTCGGTAAGGGACTTTATGAGTGCTTGATGTGCTGATCTTTCCCTAATCAATCCATTCTCATTGTTCTTATTTACTTTCAATTAATTAGAAATAATAATTATGACAGGTTTAATATTTGACATTAAACATTACGCCGTACATGACGGCCCGGGTATCCGGCAGACTATATTCTTCAAAGGATGTCCGCTCTCATGCTGGTGGTGCCATAATCCGGAAAGTCAATTCCCAGAAATCGAATATTACACAAAAAAAAAGACATTGGACGGTAAAGTATTCAGAAAAAAAGAGTCGATTGGTTATAAAATTGATTCAAAGGAGCTTTTTAAAATTATAGAGGGTGATACCCTTTTTTATGATGAATCCAATGGCGGAGTGACTTTCTCAGGTGGCGAACCGCTCATGCAGCTTGATTTTCTTCAAGAAATTGTATCTATGTGTAAAGAAGCAGGTATTCATACAGCACTGGATACTTCTGGTTATGCTCCACAGGAAGATTTCTTAAAAATTCTGAGCAATATCGATCTTATTTTATTTGACTTAAAGATTATTGATGAGGAACTCCACCAAAAGTATACGGGTGTTTCAAACAGGGAATTATTGGAGAATCTAAAAATGCTTGATGAATCGGGAAAAAAAATAAGAATACGTTTCCCAGTTATACCTGGGATAACAGATACCCAACAAAACATTGAAGAGATCAAATCATTTCTTTCCCGGCTTAAAAAGGCTAAAGACATTGATATTTTGCCTTATCATGATATATCGAAAGGAAAATATAACCGTTTTAATAAAAAAAATAAGATGGGGAATGTCTCTTTAGACTCAGATATAGAAAAAAAATTAAAAAACGAATTTGAATCCATTCATTACACAGTAAAAATTGGAGGATAATAAATTATTTTCAATTATGAACAAACGCATTCAAAAACTCAGAGAAGAAAGCCTTAAAGCTGTGAATTGCATCTCAGCGGAAAGGGCTTTACTTGTAACGGAATTCTATAAGCACCATAAAAACCTCGAAGGATCTGTACCCGTCCAAAGGGCAAAAGCTTTTGAGTATATATTGAATAAAAAATACATATGCATTAATGACGGGGAACTTATAGTAGGAGAACGAGGACCAGCGCCTAAAGCAACTCCGACTTATCCTGAAATCAACCTTCACACTCTTGAAGACCTGGATACGCTAAACGACAGACCCAAAGTTTCCTTCAAGGTTGATGAAAAAACACGAAAAACCTACGAGGAAGTCATTATTCCTTACTGGAAAGGTAGAACACAACGCGAAAGAATATTTTCCCAGGTTGATCAGTCATGGATTGATGCTTACAATGCAGGTGTTTATACAGAATTTCAGGAACAAAGGGCTCCAGGACACACCGTTGCAGGGAAAAAGGCTTTTCAGAAAGGTATGTTGGATATTATCGAAGATATTCACAACTCAATCAACCGGCTGGATTTCCTAAACGACAAAGAGGCCCAGGAAAAAAGGCAAGAACTAAAAGCCATGGAAATCGCTGCCAGAACAATAATTCATTATGCAGAACGCCATAGCGAAAAGTTGAAAGAAATGGCTCGTCACAGTGATGATCATCGCAAAAATGAATATCTAAAGATGGCAAAAATTTGTCAACGAGTTCCTGCGCATGCACCTGAAACATTTCACGAGGCGCTTCAACATTACTGGTTTATACACTTAGGAGTGGTAACAGAGCTGAATCCATGGGATTCTTTCAATCCGGGAAGACTGGATCAACACTTATATCCTTTCTTTAAAAAAGAGTTAGAAGAAGGTACACTGAATAAAGAACAGGCGAAAGAACTGCTGGAAGCGTTCTGGATAAAATTCAACAATCATCCATCTCCTCCTAAAGTAGGTGTGACAGCCCAGGAGAGCAACACTTATACGGATTTTGCCCTGATAAATTTAGGAGGTGTTGATGAACGCGGACAGGATGCAACAAATGAGCTAACCTATCTGATACTTGATGTGATCGAGGAGATGCGAATATTACAACCCAGCTCTATGGTTCAAATCAGTAAAAAAACGCCTGACAGACTGGTCAAGCGAACAGCACACATCACAAAGACAGGATTTGGACAACCCTCTTACTTCAACACCGAGGCTATCATAAAAGAACTGCTCCGTCAGGGTAAAGAAATTGAGGATGCCAGAAACGGAGGAGCTAGCGGATGTGTTGAGACTGGAGCATTTGGAAAGGAGAGCTATATCCTGACGGGATACTTTAATTTGAATAAAATATTTGAGATTACTTTATATAATGGAATTGATCCGGTATCAGGAAAAGAAATCGGGATCAAGACAGGAAAACCGGAAACATTCAAATCCTTTGATGAATTTTTTGAAGCATTTAACAGGCAGCTCAACAATTTTACGGAAATTAAGCTTAAAGGCAACAATATTATTGAATCACTGTATGCCAAATTCATGCCGGTTCCCTTTCTCTCATTAATCATAGACGATTGCATAACAAATGGAAAGGACTATAATGCCGGCGGAACAAAATATAACACCAGTTATGTTCAGGGTGTAGGGCTCGGAAGCCTTACTGATAATCTTACTTCAATAAAATACAATGTCTTTGATAAGAAAAAAGTCAGTATGAAAGACTTGCTACAAGCATTGGAAAATAATTTCACCAATCATGAAAAACTTCGTTATGACCTGATATACAATACCCCAAAATATGGGAATGATGATGACTATGCTGATGAAAATACAACAAAAATTTTTGAAGCATTTTACGAATCGATAAATGGTAAACCAACAGCCAGAGGAGGCATCTTTCGCATTAATCTACTGCCTACAACCAGCCATGTTTATTTCGGTAGTGTTATCAATGCTATGCCTGACGGCAGAAAAGCAGGTACTCCATTATCCGAAGGTATCAGTCCAGTGCAGGGTGCAGACAGAAAAGGCCCCACTGCGGTAATCAAAACAGTGGCAAAGATCGACCACATCAAAACCGGCGGAACGTTGCTCAACCAAAAATTTAGTCCCTCCTTCTTTAATGATGAAGAGGGCATTGAGAAGTTCACCAGACTCATCAGGAGTTATTTCAGAATGGACGGACACCACATCCAATTTAATGTAATTAATGCCGAAACATTAAAAAAGGCTCAAAAAGAACCCGAAAAATACGAAGATCTGATCGTACGGGTGGCCGGTTACAGCGATTATTTCAATGACCTTGGAGAAGACTTACAAAACGAAATCATAAAACGTACTGAACATGAAACAATGTAACAATCTAATTGCATTTATTGCTTTATCGGTAATCTTCATATTCCCTGAATCCCTTTCAGGTCAGGAAAAATTAAACGATTACCAAAAGGCTGAAAAATTTATACACTTCAATGTAGAAAATAAGGTTTACAACCTTCGGGTAAACCCTCAATGGATCAAAAAAACTTCAAGGTTCTGGTTCAAAAAAGAGAAAGAGGACGGCCATGAATATCTAATGGTAAATGCTGAGGACAACCGGATAGAACCATTTTTTAATCACCAGAAGCTTGCTCAGGCCCTGTCCGCAAAACTGGACAAAAAAGTTTCAGCTGATTCACTGCCACTTGACCAGCTCAAATTTGAAAAGAAAAAAGAACGTATTCGTTTTCAGACGGATACCAATAAATGGCTGTGGAATATGAAAGTCAATCAACTAAAAAAGGCGCCTGAGTCATCTTACGATAAAAAGGAATCTGTCTCTCCGGACAGTAGCTTTGCAGCCTTCATCAAAGACCACAACCTGTATGTCAAATCCCTGAAAACCGGTGATACGACCCAACTTACCACAGATGGGGAAGCCCATTACGATTATGCGGTAGAAGATTCATGGTATAACATTAAGGATGAAACAACCGACAGGGAAAATTACGATCCCGAGATATGGGTGAACTGGTCGCCCGACTCTAAGAAACTGATTACTTATAAGTTGGATAAGAGAGATGTGGAGAAACTGTATTTGTACCAGTCTCTCCCGGATACAGGTATGCGGGCAAAAGTATATTCTTATCAGCGACCGCTTCCTGGAGAAGAAACCAAAAAATATGAATATTACATTTTCGATGTGGTAGAAAAAGAAAAGACCAGAGTAGATCTTTCACCTTTTGCTTCTTTCCTTTCTAATGTAGGACCTGAATGGACCGAAGACGGAGAAAATATTTATCTTGCCCGTTTCAACAGGGGTTACAAAAGCATAGACCTTTTCTTTATTGATCCGGAAACTGGTCAGAGGAAAACTATTGTTCGCGACTCCTCTGAGACCATGGTTGAATACCAAATGATCAACTGTAAGGTAATCAAGAACGGAGAAAAAGTATTGTGGACCTCGGAGCGTGACGGCTGGAACCATATCTATCTCTATGAGGGCAACGGAGAGCTGATAAACCAAATCACCCAGGGTGAGTACGTTGTAAGGGACATCAAGCATGTGGATAAAAAAACAGGTACTGTTTGGTTTGTTGCAGGGGGGAAAGAATCTGAACGAGACCCGTACTACAGGCACCTCTATAAGGTCAACTTTGACGGATCAGGAATGGAGCTACTAACTCCTGAAAATGCCGATCATAACATCAATGTTGGAGAAAACGGAAAGTACTTTATAGATACCTATTCAAGGGTCGATTTAAAACCTCAAAGTTTACTCCGCCGCATGGACAACGGAAGAATAGTTAGAAAGATCCAGCAGGCCAATGTAGAAAAACTTGAAGCGATGGGATATAAGCCTCCAAAAATGTTTAAAGTAAAGGCCAGAGATGGCAAAACCGATATCTACGGGGTGCTCTACCTGCCTTCAGACTTCGATCCCGATAAAAAATATCCAGTAATTGACGCCAGCTATACAGGGCCGCAAGCTGTATATACACCCAAAACATATACCGATGCAATCTTAGACGACAGACTTCCCCTTGCCGAGACGGGATTTGCCGTCATGACAGTGGACGGTATGGGAACAGCCATGCGTTCCAAGGCCTTTCATGATATGTCATATAAAAACCTTGGAGACATAGGGGCACCGGATCACATAGGAGCCATACGCCAGTTAAAAAAGCAGTACGACTTCCTGGATACCAACAGAGTAGGTATCTATGGACATTCTGCCGGAGGATATGATGCGGCACATGCTTTGCTTATCAGACCGGATTTTTACAAAGTAGGTGTATCCTCTGCCGGCAACCACGATCAAAGGATGGCCAAAGCCTGGTGGCCAGAACAATATATGGGGATGCCCGGAGAGCACTATACTGAGCAATCTAATCTTAAGCTGGCCGGTAATTTGGAAGGAAAATTGCTGCTCGTACACGGTGACATGGATAACAACGTCAATCCTGCCTGTACATTCAGATTTGCAGCCGAGCTAGTAAAACACAACAAAGATTTCGAACTGCTGATCATCCCAAATAAAAATCACGGGGGGTTATACGATAATCCCTACTTCATACGTAAACGGTGGGATTATTTTGTAAAACACCTGATGGGCAAAGAACCACCAAAAGAATACAAGATCGAAAAAAAATAAAAAAATTGAAGGAGGTTACCATGTTTTCACAAAACACATATATTAATCGAAGAAACAAACTCAAAAAACAATTCAGTGATGGACTACTCTTCTTCTTTGGAAACGATGAGAGTCCAATGAGCTTCGCAGACAATTTCTATCCTTTTCGTCAGGACAGCACCTTCCTCTACTATTTCGGACTGGATAAACCCGAACTATATGCTGTCATGGATATTGACGAAGGGAAGGACTATATTTTCGGAAACGATTTTACCATCGATGATTTTGTATGGATGGGCTATCAACCGGCTGTGAAGGAGCAGAGCAAAGAATTTGGCATAAAGCATACCGGCACGCTGGATGATCTGTACAATCTGCTTGCCAAAGCCCGCCAACAAAGCCGGTCTATACACTTTCTTCCCCCCTACCGCCCTGAACATAAGATTAAACTGTTCAAGATGCTGGAAATAATACCGGACGAAGCCTCAAATAGAGCCTCGATAGAACTCATAAAAGCTGTGGGAGAACAACGCATCATCAAATCGAATAAAGAGATAACTGAAATAGAAAAAGCCGTTAATGTGAGTGTTGACATGCACAAGATAGCCATGCATAATGCAAAACCCGGTATGAAAGAAGCTGAAGTCATGGCCAAGGTTTACGAAAAAGCATTGGAGTCGGGGGAAAACATATCATTTCCTATCATAGCAACCATCCACGGTGAAACCCTACATAACCACTACCACGGCAACATCATGAAAAGCGGAGATCTATTCCTATTGGATGCAGGAGCAGAAACAAAATTGCATTATGCAGGCGATCTGTCCAGTACTTTCCCGGTAGATGCCACATTCACTGACAGTCAAAAAGAAATCTACCAGATTGCTTTGAATGCCCATGAAGCAGCACTCAATGCCCTAAAACCTGAAAAAAACTTTAAAGAAGTCCATTTGAAAGCAGCCCGTACCATAGCCGAAGGCATGAAATCCCTTGGTTTTATGAAAGGCAATATTGATAATGCCGTAGAAAGCGGAGCACATGCATTGTTCTTCCCCTGCGGTCTGGGACACCTGATGGGACTCGATGTACATGACATGGAAAGCTTTGGAGAAAAGCACATCGGATATGAAGGACGACCAAAAAGCAAACAATTTGGCTTAAAGTCGCTCAGACTAGCAAGACCACTGAAGCCAGGCTTTGTGCTCACTATTGAACCAGGTGTCTATTTCATCCCCCAGCTCATCGATGCCTGGAAGGCCGAAAAGAAGAATGCAGAATTTATTAATTTTGACAAGGTGGAAGCATATAAAAATTTCGGAGGTATAAGAAACGAGGAGGACGTGCTGATTACAGAGGAAAGCTACCGGATTCTGGGTAAACCCCTTGCTAAAACAATAGAAGACGTTGAAAAAGAACGAAGTAAAGCATTTTAGCATCAATCTTATCCACCATTGGATGTTTAAACCCTTGAAATTCTAATGGATATACTGATGATGATAAAAGTGGATAAAATTAAAGTGCGCCCTCCATGAGGCTTAATTCCTGAACTATCTGAAAAAGCTTTATTTACCGATCAGTATGCCTTTTATTTCGACCGGACGATCAATTTAAAAAGATTCCTATTAAGATTAAATACAATTTTTCACGATAAAGTGTAAATTTGAAAAATTAGATTAAAAAACCAAACGTGTCTAACGATGAACAGAAAACATGTACACGGCGTACCGTTATTTTTCAGTACGATCTTATTGATACTTATTCTGCTTCCTTCATGCCAGAAAAAAAAAGGGATAGCCCGATACATAGAAAATTTGCCACAGTCCAATGTCAATAATATTCAAATAGAATTAGAGATCCAACAACCTGTGGATCATAAAAAACCTGCCGGACCGAAATTCACCCAGCAGGTAGTCCTTAATCATGTGGGTTATGACCGCCCCGTAGTGGTATACATTGAAGGCTATCAGATATACTCCAAAAAACGTGGAGAACTTGCAAAGCTTTTGGATGCCAATCAAATAACCATTGAGCACCGGTATTTCGACGATTCAAAGCCCGACAGCCTAAACTGGGAATATCTGAACATCTGGCAGGCAGCTACCGATCACCACAAGGTTATTCAGGCATTCAAAGACCTGTATCAGGGCAATTGGGTTTCCACAGGCATTAGCAAAGGCGGACAGGCCACTATATATCACAGAAGATTCTATCCCAAGGATGTGGACGTAAGTGTACCCTACGTGGCACCACTGAATTTTTCAGACGAAGACAAAAGGGTTTACGCTTTTCTTGATTCTGTTGGTACAGAAGCCTGTCGAAAAAAAATAAAGACATTCCAGAAACAACTGTTTGAACACAAGGATCAACTTCTTCCCAAATTCAAGGAATTTGCTCAAAAGAAAGATTATCAGTTCCCGATGGGAATTGAACGGGCTTATGACCTGAACGTGCTCGAGTATTCCTTTGCATTCTGGCAATGGGGAGACTTCACCTGCAAAAATATTCCCGACAATGAAGCTACGCCACAAGTACTTTTCGATCACTGGACACAGGTCACCTCAGGATCCTTTTTTGAACGGGACGAAATTGAGAACCACAGAGCATTCTTCTACCAAGCGATGACACAAATAGGAATGTATGGCTATGATACAGAACCCTTCAAAAAATATTTGCCGGACACCACCAACATCACCTTTGAATTCACTCTTCCCGAAGGGGTTGACGCTTCTTTTGATACATCGATCATGAAAGATGTCAATCAATGGCTTAAAAACAGTGGAAACCATATGCTTTATATTTACGGTGAAAATGATCCCTGGTCGGCAACCAGCTTCACACCCTCAAAGCAAACAAATGCCGTTAAAATGGTCAACCCGGAAGGTTCCCACAAGACAAGGATTAAGAGTTTTCCCACTGAAATGAAAGACAGCATCTATACGTTACTGGAAAAATGGCTGGACATCAAAATTAACAGCCAGCAAAACACAAACAATTAAATATAAAACAATTACAAAATTTTCAATACCGAAAAACAAATAAATAAAGTACAAACAGCAAAACCTATTTACTATGAAAAGATTAACCATTCAATTGACAATTTTAGTGCTTGGGGTACTATTCATTACCCCCGCCGATGCCTGTACGATAATTGTAGTAGGCAAAGAAGCTTCAAAAGACGGTTCAGTAATCATTTCTCATACTGATTGTGGTGATGACAGCCGTATTCGCGTTGTTCCCGGACAACAATTCGGGGAAGGGAAAAAGGCTCCTGTTCACTGGGGTATTCAGAGAGTAGATCTTCCATTAGACGATTTTGGAGAAGTCATTGGCCATATTCCCCAAGTTGAAAAAACCCATACATATATTCATTCAGCTTATCCACACATCAATGAACATCAGCTTGCCATTGGTGAAAGTACAATGAGCATGCATGATGAGTTAAAATTTGACCGTGATGAAGGAGAGCAAATTATGACAATAGAACAGGCACAGATATTTGCTTTACAGCGTTGTAAAAAAGCAAAAGAAGCCGTCAAACTCATTGGTGAATTGATGGAACAATATGGATTTCTCCCATCATGCGGAGGAGAATCTGAATCCCTTGTAATTGCTGATTCAGATGAAGCATGGATATTTGAAGTTCAGAGTGTTGGTCCCGGTTGGAAAAGAGAAAACGAAAAATCTGGGGCTATATGGGCAGCAAAGCGTGTTCCGGATGACCATGCCTTAGTGTTACCCAATTGGAGTATCATAAAAGAAATCGATACTACAAAAACAGATTGCATGGCTTCTTCCAATTATAAATCATTTGCTGTAGATAAAGGCTGGTTTGATCCAGATGATAATATGCCATTTATCTGGCAAAAAATATATTCACCAACTCCACGCGAATGGGCAACAAACAGGTTCTGGCTGTTTTACAGTGAAGTAGCACCAAACCATACTGACTGGCCTAAACGAGACCTGAGCTCTCCTTTCGATACTCAGGATCAATATGTTCAATATGTTGAAGATATTTCCATCTATCCTTTTTCCCTGAAACCTGAAATGAAACTTGGAGTAGAGGATGTTATGGAATTTCAGCGCTCTGTTTTTGCAGGTACTATTTATGATATGACCGAAGATCCGGACTGGTATGTGCCGGGAGAAGACGGTAAAATGGAAAAAAGTCCATTAGCTACGCCATTCCCAAGAGACGAAATGCGCAAACTGCTCGATATTACACACAGGAGAAATGTGGCACGCGGAGGTTATGGCATGATCTGTCAGCTTCGTTCATGGCTCCCTGATCCTATTGGCGGAATATACTGGGTATACCAGGACAATGAGACCATTGGCCCGTATGCTCCTATTTATGCTGGCGTAAATGAAATTAATCCTTCATATAAAACATATGACCCCGAAAAATTTAGCGAAGAATCAGCACGCTGGAACTACGACTTTGTTGATAACCTGATGTATCTGAAATGGCAGGAAGCCTTCGAAGATGTAAAACCTGTAAGAGACTCGCTTGAAAAGGCAACATTTGAAGAGCTAAAAGAAATAGACAAAAAAGCTGCAGAGCTCTATAAAGATGATCCGGAAAAAGCCAGAGAATACATAACAGACTATTCGTCACAGAAAATGGAAGAACTGGTTAAAGCCTATAAAGAACTGCGTAAGGAACTCATCACCAAATATACAAACAATAAACAGGGAATAAATTTTTAAAAAAACTCAGATGGCAATCATAGAAAGCATACAAAAGAGGAAAAGTATAAGAAAATATGCCAGTACAGCAATAGAAAAAAATAAAGTAACCCGTTGTCTGGAAGCAGGTCGCCTGGCACCATCCGCTTGTAATGCACAGCCGTGGAAGTTCATTGTAATTGATGAAGCCGGAACCAGAGAAAAAGTAGCTAAAGCAGCCAAGGCAGATTTATTGAATATGAACAAATTTACTGACCAAGCTCCGGTTATCATTGCCATTGTTATGGAACCTGCTAATATAACATCCACACTGGGAAGCAAAATTAAGAGAAAACATTATCCCCTGATAGATATAGGAATAGTGGCCGAACATATTTGTCTGCAGGCAACAAATGAGGGTCTGGGCAGTTGTATGATAGGATGGCTAAATGAAAACAAGGTAAAGAAAGTCTTAGGGATCCCTTCGTCAAGGAGGGTTCCCCTCTTAATAACTTTAGGCTATCCTGAAGATCATAAAGAAAAAGAAAAATCAAGGAAAGACTTTGATGAAATAGTGAGTTATAATTCCTATAAAGAATAGAAAAATTAAAATTTACCAGGTATGGCTGAAGTTTACGAAAACATATCATTAAAACCTTATAATACATTTGGTATTGACGCTCATGCCAACTATTTCACACAATGTACATCTGTTGAAGATTTTTACAAGATTATTAATGATCCTGAATACAGGAATACAAAAAAATTAATTCTGGGAGGCGGTAGTAACATCCTTTTTACTAAAGATTTCGAAGGTCTTATCATCCAGAATTCCATTACAGGAGTTGAGGTAGTTGAAGAAAATGAAAAAACAGTAACCATCCGGGCCGGTGCAGGAGAAGACTGGGATTCATTTGTAGAGTATACAGTAAACAATGATTGGTGCGGACTGGAGAACTTATCCTATATCCCGGGCAATGTCGGAGCTTCCCCAATTCAGAATATAGGCGCCTATGGAGAAGAAGCAAAAAATTCAATTAAAGAAGTTGAAACGATCGACTTGGAGAATTGTGAAAAAGTCATTTATCAAAATAAGGAGTGCCGGTTTGGCTACCGAAACAGTATTTTCAAAGAAGAACGCAAGGGCAAAAGTATCATAACCCATGTCGTTTTTACGCTTCAGAAAAAATATGTATTCAATCTGGATTTTGGAATTCTAAAAAAAACAGTTAATCAAAGAGGAGAAATAACATTGCAAAATATCCGTGACTCTGTTATTGAAATCCGCTCCCACAAATTACCTGATCCCAAAGAACTTGGCAGTGCCGGAAGTTTTTTTAAGAATCCAGTAATTTCGGAAGAGAAATTAAGAACAGTGCAACAAAAATTTCCCAATATTCCGTATTATGAAATAGAAAAAGATACAATCAAAATCCCCGCAGCATGGCTCATTGATAAACTAGGATGGAAAGGTTATCGTAAAGGAGATGCAGGCGTACACAAAAATCAGGCACTTGTATTAGTAAATTACGGAAAAGCAGATGGCGAACAAATATACCTTTTAAGCCAGCAAATTATAGAATCAGTTGAAGAAAAATACGGTATTCACCTGGAATATGAAGTAAATATTTTATAAAAAATTTCATTTTTAAGGCTCTTTGTAAACAAAACCAAGCTTTAATAACCCAAACGGCCTTGCTTTAGCTTCTGGTAATCTAAATAGTATACCAATTTTAAAGATAAACTGTTCACTTGAGAAGAAGAAAGTATTCTGTCTAAGTTTTGAATATAGTTATCCGGAATATCTTGTGAATCTGTAAATATTTGGTTTTGCCATACAACAGAAAGTTCGCTTCCCGGCAAAAAGCGCCACAGATATTGAAAATAAACCGTAAAGGCATTGTAATTTAAATTCGCTTTATTTACCTCCGAATCAGAATATTCTAAAGGAGCGCTCAAATAACCGTCTTCCTTTAAATGAAACATCTCTTTATAATCCACATTTCTCCAATAATGGCGTACTCTAACATCCAGCAGCATCCTATTCGTAAACTTATAACTACTTTCAAATGTATTCGTAATAGTATTGATATTCCTCTTTCCAAAAGTTACAGGTATGGTTCTATCATTAAATTCACCATATTGTACATATCCAATGTTATTTATATCGTTCTCATAACGGCTTCTAAAATTAAAAGAAAACTTATCATTTAAACGGATACTAGGCCTGATTCCAAGTCTGTAATACTTTTGATTATATTTATTGGCTTTTCTAAAAGCACCACTCCCAAATAAGCTAAAATCCCTACTTTCATTAGTTTCTCCCCAAAGAGAAATATTTGTACGTTGAGGTGCAATAAACTTCCATTCAAAATTGTCCAATCTGGGCTCAAAATAATCATGAGTTTCCGGTTTCCAGTTAAAATGAAAACCCATAGTGGAATGATTTTTAAAATTAGCAAATGTACGTCCTCTTATATCAAAACTCTTATATTTCCTTGGTTCGTATAAACTTGAATATTCAAGATCCATACTTGTCCGAAGGCTCCGAAAAACAGAAAAAGGTTCGTAGATATTATAAGAGAGATTAAGCTTCTGTTGAAATTCATTATTATTTCTTAAATATCCCATATCGTTGGGATCATAAGTATCACTTTGTGTGTTTTGCTCAAGACTGAAACGAAAATTTCCAGAAGTTTTCCTCAGGTTAACATTATATTTGTAGCCAAAAGTATTATTCTTCTTGTATTGTTGACTTATTGCGCCCTCTCCGTCAATCTGGTATGAATTTTCTTCATTGGATAACGTAAATTCGGTACCCGTTACGTTTGCTGTATAATTTCCATCAAAGTGATGCAAATTTGTGTTAACCAAGCTAATGAAAGAGTTATTTTTCAAACTTTGATCAAAAACCAGCATATTATAATTTGTAAATGGTTGAGTGACAAAATCCCTTTCTTTACCTGTCAGAGTGTCTTTTACGGTAGCTACAGCTTTTTGGGTCATAGCATTAAAAACGCCAATACCCAATCCATTATCTGTACGTCCTGAAATTTTACTAGCATTAATCATACGTGATTCAGAAGGATTGTTCACTACCTCTTCTGTGGATTCAATCTGATCATCTACCTCAGAATACAAATGAGGTTCACCACCAATCCTGCGTGAGTAAAATATTCCAGCTTTATCAAAAAGTTCCGTCCCTTCCGTGAAAAAAGGACGTTTTTCCTGGTAACGAACTTCAAAAGGACTTAAATTCAAAACATGATCTTCTGTCTCAACCTGGCCAAAGTCAGGGATCAAAGTCATATCCAGAGTAAAGCTTTCATTAATACCATATTTAAGATCCATACCTCCCCTTAAGCTACTCTTCCAGTTAGGATTGTCAGACTCTTTTTCAACATATCCCGATAAATAAGGTATTAAAGATAAACGTAAAGGAGGTTCAACCCCGTGAATTCCCTTCAACTCACCCGCTTGATTTACAATACCCCGAGTATCAACATCTACGTAATTCCATGTATCCCATTCTCTTTTTCTTCTTATATGTCTGAATAAATGGAGGCCCCAGTTCTTTTTTACTTTATTTGGAAAACGTAAAGCAGAATAAGGAATCTTAACCTCAGCTACCCATCCAAAATCTGTTTTACGGACGCTGCTATACCATACTGCATCCCAATTATAATCAGTTTTTTGCCCAACATGCTTCACATCTGATTGGACACCAGAAGCTGAAATAGAAAATTCCAGCATATTAACTCCGTCATTAAAAGGATTAAGTAATATACTAAAAATATCAGCATTTAACTCGGAAGCGCCACGGTGTCCTGCAATACCTCTGAAATCCCTACTACCAAGCTCGGTATATATACTATCAGGATTGGGATCATTCAATATGGCCCCAAAATAAATTGCCTCGTCATCATAAATTATTTTTACTTCACTCTGAAAACTGGCATTTCTACCGTTATAAGGTTCATATTGCAAAAAATCTGTTGCAGGAACTGCTTTATCCCATATTTCCTCAGTCAACCTTCCATCTATTGTAGGAGATTTTCCATTTTTTACTGCTTCTAAAACCTTTTCTTGCTGTGTGTACCCTGCATTAATCCCTAAAAATAAAACTATAAAGACTTGCAGATAAAATTTCAACTTCACTATATTTTCCTTATTTTTCTTCTTACGACAAAAAAAAGAGTAAAAAGTTTAAAACTCTAAAACTCGGATGAAAAATGAAATTTAATATTCGGATATTTTTCCTGTGCCCTCCTGAGTGCATATTTTGATTCTGCCATAAATACTTCCCTGCCGTGCTTGTCCAGAGCCAAGGCTTGTTGTTTACGCTTTCTGAAATCATTTAATTGCTCTTCGTCATCACTTTCTATCCAGCTAGCTTTATACATCGGTAAGTTCTCATATCTACAGGAAGCACCATACTCATTTTTTAAGCGAAATTGAATCACGTCCAGCTGAAGCTGGCCAACAGTACCAATAATTTTTCTTCCATTGACTTTACTGGTAAATAACTGGGCGACACCTTCATCCATCAATTGGTCTATGCCTTTATCCAATTGCTTGTATTTCATGGGGTCAGCATTTTCTACATATCGGAACATCTCTGGAGAAAAGCTTGGAAGGCCTTTAAAATGAATGGTTTCTCCTTCGGTAAGGGTATCTCCTATTTTAAAATTGCCTGTGTCATGAATACCAACAATATCGCCAGGGTAGGCCTTATCAATCACTGACTTTTTTGAGGCCATGAAGGAAGTTGGACTTGAAAATTTCATTTTTTTTCCAACTCGTACATGATAATAGTATGTATTTCGGCGGAATGTGCCGGAGCAAATCTTTACAAAAGCAAGCCTGTCTCTGTGATTCGGATCCATATTAGCATGAATCTTAAATACAAAACCAGTGAATTTATCTTCGTCCGGCTGTATTTCTCGTTCCTCAGCCTCAGTATGCTGTGGAGATGGAGAAATATCCAGGAAACATTCCAATAATTCCTTAACGCCAAAATTATTCAGGGCGCTTCCAAAGAATACAGGCGCTAAAGCCCCTGATATATAATCTTTGTCGTCAAATTCAGGATAAACACCCTGAATTAACTCAGACTCTTCCCTTAGCCTTGCTGCTGAATCTTCCCCAATATATCCTTCCAGTTCCTTATTTTCCAAATCTTTAAATTCTATCGGTTCTTCAATTTTTTGTTTATGCTGACCGCTGAAAAGATTTAATTTCTCTTCATACAGATTATAAACACCTTTAAAATCGGGGCCATCTCCTATTGGCCAACTAAGTGGTCGTGCGTGTATTTGTAGCTCTTCTTCAATCTCATCCAGCAAATCAAATGGGTCTTTTGCAGGTCTGTCCAGCTTATTGATAAATACAATTACCGGTGTATTTCTCATTCGGCAGACATTCATCAGCTTTTTAGTCTGTGGCTCAACGCCTTTAGCTGCATCTATCACTATAATTACACTATCAACAGCAGTTAGCGTACGGAAAGTGTCTTCTGCGAAATCCTGGTGGCCAGGTGTATCTAATATGTTGATCTGTTTTCCCTGGTATTCAAAACCCATTACTGAAGTCGCCACAGAAATTCCTCTCTGGCGTTCGATTTCCATAAAATCTGAAGTGGCGGTCTTCTTTATCTTATTAGATTTAACGGCGCCGGCAACATTAATGGCCCCTCCAAACAACAAAAATTTCTCAGTAAGGGTCGTTTTCCCTGCATCCGGGTGACTCACAATCGCAAAAGTTCTTCTGCGTAATATTTCTTCTTTAAAACCCATTTTCTCGCTACGCTTTTATTTGATTCCTAACGAAGCTGCAAAAATAGTATTTTATCAAAGAGCAACAATATTTTTATCTGTATTATAAATTAACTGAAGTTTCACAGTTTTTATGTAGTACGTAGTGGGCAGGGGGAAATAGCAGCAGTAATCGTTTCTGAATTTCAGCATCCTGTTTCTTCTAAACGACTAAACAGCTCAACTACTAAACAACTAAACAATAGTAAAACAATAAGCTATGGATACTGATTTATTAAAAAGAATCACCGTCAATCCGGAAATATGCCATGGAAAACCAACTGTTCGAAATACCAGGTATATGGTAGAAAATATAATTGAATATTTATATAATGATGAAAGCAAAATCAGGGTATTAGAATAAATAGATTTCACTTCACAAAACAGCATGAGGGCAAAATTAATCTTCTACTTCTTGCTGCCCGCCACCCTTTGATTCCAAAAAGAGATACCTCCCACCTAGCCTCTTTTAGCTAAAACCAGCAACCTGAAACCTGACTTTACAGGTTTTATAAAATTTAACGAAACTTTAGTAAATTAATCTATTCTGAGACCAAAGATCGGTTGTCTGTTTTCCACCGGATTTTAACCTCCTGATTGCCCCATTCTAATGCTTTATTCGTTGATTCTCCCATATAGATATCAATCTTGTTATTCCACCGAACATTCATTTTGTCAAGAACTATATAATCCCCGGGTAATTCTTCAATTTGAACCTTTGTACCGTAAGTTAGTCCTGAGTCAATTAAATCTCTTGAGACAGCAATAGCTTTCATTCCGGGCTTCAATGTATCACCCCAGGCTGCTTCAGCAGGATGTCCAAGGGTTTGGTTCCAGGTTGAATTGTAGGCAGTAGCCTCCACTTCCAGTTCTTTATATTCGTGTCGCTTTTCAGTTTCGCGTTTGCTACAGGTATAGACTAATAATGAAAGCATCATTAAAAGTAGTAATATCGAACCTATAAAATAAAAGTGGACCTTTCGCATTTTTAAAAATGATTAAGCAACATTTTCACATCGAGCAGAAATATATAAAAACGGAAATAAACAAAAAATTATTACTAATAAAATCATCCTGCAAAATACAAAAATGCATTTCCTGCAAAATACAAAATAATAATTAATAAACTCTCCCAGCCGATATTACCAAAACCCTTCTTTTCCCTGTGAAGTAATCCTAATAACAATACACATGACATAAGCATGGTTAAGGAAATAATAAATACCTGTGTATTAGTGATGGCGTGTAAAATACTCCCTTTATTGTATGCAATATCAGCAAAAGCAATAAACAACATATCAAATGAGTTTCCACCTATTATATTGCCTATAGACAATGTCAATGCATTTTGTCTCACAGCAGAAAGGACAACAATTAATTCCGGTAATGAAGTTGCAACAGCAGTAAAAAGTAACCCTACAAAACCTTCTGATAATCCTGTGTTATCAGCAATTGTTATTCCGGTTTTAGCAACAGTAAAACCTGCAGCAGAAACAATTAATGCGAAAACAATAAATTTTACAACTATTTTGCTCAAATTCAATTTTTTAATATATTCCTGATCAGGAACATCCTTAACTGTAGCAGTTGTCATGCGCGGAGACCACATAGGCCATTCTTTTGCCCTTGAAATTAGATTAGAACCCAAGAAATAAAATAATATAAGAATAAATGAAACAGGATGAATATTCAGCACTGTAGAATCAGGTCCAGACATTCCAAGAAGAACCAGTGCAAGCATACCTATCAGCAAAACTCCCTGCATCAAATTTGCAAAGGAAGCAGCAGCATGTTCAAGATTCCCTTTACGGTATGTAATATCTGCTATTGAAAGGAATAATGTTTGGGCTGCAATTCCCCCTATTGCATTACTCACAGCAAGTTGGGGATGATCATTAAAAGCAGCTACAACAGAAGTTACAATACCTGGCAGAGACGTAGTCCCGCCTAAAAAAATAGCTCCAAACATTGCTTCACCGAGACCTGTAAGATCAGCTAACTGATCAGCAGTTTTGGTCAGGAAAGTACCTACTATTGCTATAACAATGGCAGAAACAACAAAAAGTATAATCGCTAATGATAATTCCACAAATCTCTTACTTTAATTTCACTATAGACATTATCACTAATTTTGTTCTATCACAAATATAAAGGTATAATAGAAAAACAGAACTAAAATTCACATATTTTAAAAATACTTCTTATACATTTCGTCTAACAATTTATCATCTAATTTGTTATACTAATAAAACCCCAGTTATGAGAAACTTATTATCATTATTTTTATTAATGGGGCTGGCAATTGTACCATATACTATACATTCTCAGATATCCATTGGGTCTGCGCAGGCTGATACTCAATCGGTTGCCACCGGACTGGATACTCCATGGGAAATTTTATGGGGACCCGATGACCATATTTGGTTTACAGAACGATATGGAAAAGTAAGCCGACTAAATCCGGATAATGAAAATATAACTGAATTAATCACCATTGAAGATGTGCATGAAGAAGGGGAATCAGGACTTCTCGGCATGACTTTTCACCCTGATTTTCCGGGAACTCCTTATGTGTATGTGGTATACAATTATATCTCCGGATCGAATATAGAAGAGCGACTGGTACGCTATACGTATGAAAATGAAAGCCTAACGTCACCCAATGTCTTGATAGAAGGGATAGAGGGTAATACTTATCACAACGGTTCCAGAATCGTTTTTGACAACGACGACAAACTCTACTTTTCTACAGGGGATGCAGGAAACACCGCTTACTCGCAGGAACTGAATTCTCTTAATGGTAAAATATTGCGTATGAACCCTGATGGAAGTATCCCTGAAGACAATCCGTTTCAGGATAGTTATATCTGGACTTACGGACACAGAAATGCTCAAGGGCTTATAATTTCTCCTGATGGAATAATGTACAGCTCTGAGCATGGCCCAGCAAGTGATGACGAAATGAATATCATCGAAAAAGGCAGAAATTACGGCTGGCCTGATGTTAATGGATTTTGCGATGAAACGTCAGAAATCGATTTTTGTGAAGACAATAACGTTAAAGAACCCATTGAAGCATGGACACCAACGCTAGCTGTGGCAGGTATAGATTATTACCACCATGATGCAATTTCTGAATGGGATAACAGTATTCTGATGACTACACTTAAAGAATCGGAACTGGTTCAACTTAAGCTCAGCGATGATGGAATGAACATAGATGAAGAAAACAGGTGGTTTGATAACTGGTTCGGAAGGTTAAGGGATGTTTGTATTTCTCCAGACGGACGTGTATTCATCGCGGTAAGTAACAGGGACGGCAGAGGAAATCCAAAACCCGGAGACGATCGAATTGTAGAAATTGCTCCTGTAAATGAAACTTCAGAAAACTTAAACCCAAAGGCAGATGAAGCGCTAACAATTTATCCCAATCCAATGGATTATAAAACTGTGATTTCCATTCATGACGATCTTTCAGGCAGTACGCTGAAAATATACAATTCCATTGGAGTAAAGGTTTTTGAAAAAAAAATGACCAATACACGCGAAACAACGATTGATCAAGATCTATCAACAGGGATGTATATTGTAGTACTGCAAAATAATCAGCAACAATTCAATAAAAAAATGATAGTTAAATAGATAATAGTAGATACACGCCGCGGCGTGTATCTACATACAAAATATATTTTCCTGCAAATATGCCAGTGCCCCAAAAAATTGCAACTCGAAAGACGTTGTTCTGACAATTAAAATAAATGATACTACCGAAAAACGTCAGAATAATTTGATAATAATTTGAGCTATAACAGACAGTCAAGATAATCAGTCCCCATGTGTAAAAGTAAACCCGTGGCAATAATTCGTAACTTATCGAATAAAAACATTATACCGTACCCTCCAATCGCATAATAGGAATGCAGAGGATGATAGCCAATACTGCAACGTGAAGGATCGTATACAGGATCAGCAAAAAGATGATCCAGATCTACAATCATTGTTGTCAGCATTATGATCCATGCCCGTTTCCATTGATCTCTGAAAAACAACCAGGCGACAAGGCCGGGCAAAAATAAATGCAATCCATAATGAAAAATTGCCGGTAAATATTGTATCACATTGCTCATTGACAATTATGCAGAGTTTATTGTTTTATGGAAATTCTGACAGATCTGCAAGGCACTGGTACGTCTTACGCATTTTTTATTCATTATAAACGACACTCGTTCTATTGTTCCGTTGTTTTACTGGTTCATCGTTCAACCGTTCTTTCACTCCTTTCTTTCAGGATTTCGTTGTTCCCCATCCTTGCTACTGCTTAGCTACTGACTTACTGTTCTACCATCATCTAAAATCAATTTTTCCACGGAACGCCTCAGTGTCAGCTTCTTGATTCAGGCCCTCAAAATTGTAGCTGCATTGGCCATCTTTACTTCTTTTCAAAAGTATTTGTTCCTGAGGCCCGGTTTCTTTTATATAGTTGACGGATAATTTTTCAGGATACTTATTTGCATGGAAATAAGGGGAGAAAGTATCCATCATCCAGTCAACATATCTTGTTGAGGTAACATGCTTATTCAAATCAATGTCAAAGTATGTTGTTTCTATCGTAAACATATCTGTTCCTTCAACAGGTTCAAGCTTTTCAGGGAATTCCTGTAATGCATGCTTATTATTTAATTGCGTAAAATAATCAGCTTCAATACCATCAATATGTTTTGGCCGTTTAGAGTCCAGATCTACTGCTAACCATGCAGAAGTTGATTTTACGGCAACATTACCTTTCTTATCCTCTACGATGAAATCACGAAGATAGAAAAGTTTATATATGTCTTTTGGCCATGTCAGTACTTCAAGTTTTTCACCCCATTTTATCGGACGGTATATTTCCATTGTCAAGCGACTTAACACCCAAAACATTCTATGTTTCCATAGTCCTTCGAATCCAAAGCCCAAATCATCAGCAGACTGGATGGCAGACTGTATAAGAAAATTTAATAATGCCCCTGGTCTGATTCTTGAAAACATATCAGTATCAGCCGAAGTAACCGTAAAATTGGTCTTTAAAATAAGTTCGTTATCATTAATTTTGTCATTGTTTTCCATAATCTCTACTATTAGGTTACCCAACAAATATTTAAGTAAATTGCTAAAATAACAAAAGAAACGCCCTTTGTGATCAAAAATTATTAAACAATAATAAAAGTCATCAACTTTATAAACATTTTTATTTGGACAGTATTGAAACAATAATCTTATTAAAGCCTTCCTCAGCTTAAAACTCCATGATCAGAAAAGTTATAATTTTTAACATCTTTTAGAAAAAACCAATTGACTAAGAAACTGTTTTGATTTCTTTTAGAAATTTTGCTTTACCAAATTTTGAAGATGATATTTTGCATAGCTCCGTCCTTTATGGCAGGGATTCAAATGCGCCTCCTGGTCTATGATTTCTGAAAATTTTGTATTTTAAATTTACAAAATTTTCAGAAATCGAACAGATAATTAGGCTTTACCACAGACCCCAACCTAAAGGACAGGGCTATAAATAAAACTAATTTGTTAAAGTAGGACAAAATCAAAACAGTTTCTAAATGGTACAATAAAATATCAACTATAAATGAGATCGTTTTAATATGGAATTTTAATAAATTTGTAAAGACATATTTTTTACTAAAATTGATTAGAATAGTTAAATTTAGCAAAATTATCCTTATAAAAATTTCTTACATATGATGCGACTTATAACAGGCATGCTCCTATTGACATTACTTTTTAATGGTTGTTCAAGAGATAGCCGTACCCAAAAAGCAAAAGATATTGAAAAAATACAGGAATATCTGACAGAAAACAATCTGGATGCTGATTCAACCTCCTCCGGATTACATTATATCATACAGAAAGAAGGCTCAGGGCCTTCACCAACAGAAAACTCGACGGTAACAGTAGAATATACCGGCAAGTTAACAAACGATAAAATCTTTGATGAAGGAATAGAAACATTCTCCCTAAAAGATCTTATCCCAGGCTGGCAGGAAGGGTTAAAACTTTTTAAACAAGGCGGTAAAGGAATGCTGCTTATACCTTCCGAACTAGCCTATGGAGAAAAGAAAACTAACAATATTCCACCCAACTCAGTGCTTATCTTTGAAATGGATTTAATTTATGTAGAGGAATAAATCCTTTTAAAATTATATAATCTTGAATTAAAAAGAATCCCCAACACCTTCTTGTAAGATGGTAACTTTAGATTAACATGCATGTAAGTAAAGCAGGGGCAAATAGGTTAAAGGAACTTGAAATACTGAATATATAATTGATACAACTTAAAACTATCTAAACTATGCAAAAAATCGTACTACACTTGACAATCATCGTTATGTTAGGAATCTCTTGCCAAACTACGCAGGATAACGACTCCAAAGACTCTCTAAACTCTGCCAAAGGTAAACTCTTCATTATAGGCGGAGGTAAAAAGCCGATGGAAATGCTCCAAAATTTAGCAGACATCTCGGAAGCCAAAGAAAATGGATATACTGTCATACTTCCAATGTCAAGCTCAAAACCTCATGCTTCAGGATTAAGTATTATGGAAGATTTAGAGGACGTTGGCGTATCCGATATAAATATTTTCAACTTGCAGTCAGAAGAAGATATGACTTCATCAAAGCTGGATTCCATAAAAAATGCAAGATTAATATATCTGACAGGAGGTAAACAAAGCCAATTTATGGAAATAGCTAAAAACACACCTTTGGTAGAGGCTGTAAAGGAAGCATATAAAAATGGTGCAACAATAGCTGGAACAAGTGCCGGAGCTGCTCTCATGAGCAAAAAAATGATAACCGGGGATGAATTAAAACATCCCGAGTATACAGGGAATTTCAGAACAATTGAAGCCAATAATATTGTCACTGAACCAGGTCTGGGACTATTAGAAAATGTAATAGTAGATCAGCATTTTATTCAGCGTATGCGAATGAACAGGTTAATATCTGCAATTCTTGAAAATCCTAAAGACTTAGGCATTGGAATAGATGAATCCACAGCTATACTGGTCGATAAAAACAAAGCAACCGTGTACGGAATTGGCCAGGTTGTTGTTATTGAAAACACTGAAAAAGAATCAAAAGCGCAAGATGGCTTATTGGGTGGAAAGAACTTGAAAATGAGCATACATTTGCCCAATGAATCTTTTAAAATTAAATGAAAATCATAATTTTGCCCTGTCCCTATGCAATGCGATGTTATCCTTAAATAAAAAAATGAATTCATACTATGTTTAAAAAACGCGCTATTCCACACACTTATGTAATCGTTTTCTCTATTATAGTTCTTGCGGCGGTATTAACATGGTTTATTCCCGGAGGGGAATTTAACAGAATTGAAAAACCCCTCCCCGACGGCTCAACGCGCACCGTGATTGAAACCGGGTCTTTTGAGTACGTTGAAAATCAACCTCAAACGTGGCAAATATTTTCCTCAATATTTGAAGGATTTGTAGACAAAGCCAACATTGTGGTTTTCATTTTGCTAATTGGCGGAGCTTTTTGGATAATGAATGCAAGTAAAGCGATAGACGTGGGGATATATTCCTTTCTCAGGTTTACCAAAAAAATAGACCACTGGAAATTCTTCAGAATATTCGGGGTCGACAACGTCATCATAACCTTTATCATGCTCATGTTCAGCATGTTTGGAGCTGTCTTCGGGATGAGTGAAGAGACTATCGCCTTTATAATCATATTCGTCCCCTTAGCAATCTCTATGGGTTACGATTCAATTGTAGGGGTTTCTATGTGCTTTGTTGCAGCCGGTTTAGGTTTTGCCGGAGCTATACTGAATCCATTTACCATAGGTATTGCACAAGGATTATCTGATATTCCCCTTTTTTCAGGAATAGAATATCGCTTTATAGCATGGATAATAATCAATGTTGTGGGTATTGCCTATGTCTTAAGATATGCGAAGAAGATAAAGAAAAATCCAAAAAAATCAGTAGTGTATGAAGATGATGCCTACTGGAGAGATAAAGGCAATGAAGATGTAGAAAATGTTAAATATCAAACGCCGAAGACTGCATGGGTTACTTATTTCCTTATTATGGCAGCAATGGCAACGTATTCTATAATCTATCCCACAACAGAAATGACTGTGGGGCATTCCTCAGCGACAATACCAATTATACCAATACTTACAGGGTTATATGTCATCACTGGTCTTATGGGCTTAAAAAAGTCGGTCCACTTTTTTATTCTGAACCTGCTGATGTATACCATTTTCTTCCTTATAGTAGGTGTTATGGGCTATGACTGGTATGTTATGGAAATAGCCACACTTTTCTTTGCGATGGGCATTGCAAGTGGTATTGCCATGAATAGTAGTCCGAATGAAATTACCAAATTATTCCTTGAAGGGGTGAAAGATATTATGGGAGCTGCAATGGTTGTAGCGCTTGCCGGGGGGATTATCATTATCCTCCAGGATGGCAAGGTTATCGATACGCTGCTGTATTATGTCTCTAAAGGAATGGCAGATTTTGGCCGTATTGCTTCGATAGGAATGATGTATATACTGCAAACATTGATAAACATTATTATCCCATCTGGATCAGCCAAAGCTGCATTAACGATGCCAATTATGGCACCTTTTTCAGACTTAATAGGAATATCAAGGCAAGCAACAGTCATGGCTTTCCAGTTTGGTGACGGATTTACCAATATGATAACTCCTACTTCAGGGGTACTGATTGGTGTGCTTGGTGTAGCAAGGATTCCATATGAAAAATGGCTGAAATGGATAACACCGTTTATGATTATTCTTATGATCCTGGGTTTCTTGCTGTTAATACCAACGGTTACAATGGACCTTACCGGATTTTAAGCATGGTATAGAAAACTTTAACCCGAATAATTAACTTCGTTGAGGGCTTCGTCGTTCATGAATTATTCCTATCTCTGATAGCGACTAAGATTACTTCCAATGAGCTCACTTCGTTTCGGTTCACGTTCCGCAGTGGTCATTCGGTGGTCATTGGAGTGCCGTTAGGCAGGGAATTATGGTATAAAATGTATTATAACATACAAAAGAGAACCGTAGGTTCGGCATAATTTTGTTATGGCCTTTTGCTATGTTTGGGAAATATGCCACATGAAAACCTAAAGTTGATTTGCACAGATTCATTTTCACCGCAAAGACACGGAAAAGAGAAGGATGCCGAAGGATTTTAAATATTTGATGTTAGATGCAGCTTTAGCTACCTCAGCCTTAGCATTACCAATTAACAAATCAAGTCAAATTACACCTCTCCCCTCACCTCTTGATTCAAGCGGTCAAAAAATTCCGCCATGAATTGGTGACGTTCTTCTGCAAGCTTTTTCCCTTCAGCAGTTAGCATCCTGTCTTTAATCTTACTGAGTTTTACCAGGTATTCCCGGTAGGCTGTATCATCTTTGGTGTAAGGTTTTGTTTTCTCAACATCCACATTTTCGTTGTGCAACTCTGCCCCAACTTCACCTGCGAACAAAAAAGCCCTGCCGATTCCGACCGCTCCTATGGAATCAAGCTTGTCTGCATCAAACAATACTTTTGCTTCAATGGTTTCGGGTTTTCTTTTGCCTCTGAAGCGATGGGTTTTAATACAGTGGATAATGTTTTCCAGCTTTCCAGGTTCGATTTCAAACTTCTGCAGAATTTCTTCTGCCATTTCTGCTCCTTCAATAGCATGATCCAAGGCGCCGTTTGTCTGATCCTCTTTTATTCTTCCAATGTCATGCAGTAATGCTGAGATACGAACAATTTCCACGTCAGCACCCTCAGCTTGCGCGAGATGCTCCGATAGCTTCATAACCCGAAGGGTGTGATCCCAACGGTGACTGCCTTTTGCATTCGTAAAGCAGCTTTTTGCAATGTCTTCAATGTGTTGTATTAATGTCATAGTTTCAAAGCGTTCAAATCTGGTGATAGAAATAAAAATTTTACATAAAAGTAAAAAAAAACACTGCAAGGCTTTCACCGGGTATATAATTTTATGGGTGGCTCAAAAAAACACGTGCTTGTGTTTAAGTTCCCCTTTTTGCTGAATAATTTTTTTTAGATATATTTGATGGATACCTTCTCATTTACATAAAACCATAATGTAACTGAGGAAGCGGAGCTGTGGGATAAGCCAATGATAAGGCATGTTATTCATTTTGTTTATTAATTATCCAGACTCTCTTGTTTTCTTATGGATGAAAATTTTTGTATTTACACTGAAGTAACTAAACACAAAGGTTTTTCAAGAGTAAAACTTTTGTTTCCTTACAACAAGGAAGTGATTGCGGAGATTAAAAAATTTCCCGGAACACAATGGAGTAAAACCATGAATTGTTGGCATATTCCTCATAAACAAGGATATATAAAAACTCTTAATGATTATTTTGGTGGAAAATATCATTTTTGTGATAAGCACACTAATAATTCCGGGGACAATCGAAAAAATCAATCTAAAAGCAAGAATCAATCTGAAGAGCAAAAGTTACCGGAGAAATATCCTGTTCTAAAAGAGTATCTAAATACGATGGCCCTAAAACGGCTTAGTCCGGCTACCCAAAAAACTTATTACTCATTTTTTAAAGAATATGTCTTAAACAATACAAATGACAACATTTCAGAATTCCCATACCGTACAATACATTCTTATATAAAACAAAAAGCAGAAAAGTTAAATTTTACTCAGAAAAAACAGCTTATAGCTGCTGTTAAGTTTTATTACGAAAAAAACCTGGGTCGTTCCAGGATGTATTTTAATCTTGGTAAAAAACAAAATATAAAGCATCGGCCCACGTCTATCGGTTTTTATGAATTTTCTGATATTGTTCAACATATTAAATCGCCATCGGATAAATTGTTGCTATTCCTTGCATACCACCTGAGTCTTACACCCATTCAATTAACAAAATTAAAGCCCGGTTCAAAGGAGAAAATTATTCATAATTTTATTAACCGGAATCATGCTGATATAATAGATTATTTTTGCAAATTGTTTGATAGTCATATAGCTGCCAATCCCGGACAAATGTATTTGATGGAAAAAAACGGGCAACAGTATACCCCAAAAGAGCTACGCGAGAAAGTATACAGGATAACCAGTTATTACAGGCTTCGCGAAATATATAACAAGCAATGCCGGGCCATCCTCGATACAACAGACTACAGTGAACAAACCAAATCTTCTTACCTGAGCATTTTTATGCGTTTCCTTGAACATTTCGACTATAAGCATCCGGTTTATATCAAGGATGAAGACATAAGAAATTATGTGGTTCTTCAGAGAGTAAAATCTTCATCACATCAAAATGTTGTTATCAATGCATTGAAATTTTTCTTTGAACATGTCTACAAGAAAAAAATTGAAGAAAAGTATGTATTGAGACCCAGGAAAACGCACTATTTGCCTGATTATTTCAGTAAGGAAGAGATGGCTGCCATTATCGGTCAAATTGACAATATAAAACACCGCTTACTTATTATAATTGGTTATTCAGCAGGTTTGCGAAGAAGTGAACTCAGAAATCTACGACCCGGTGACATCGATTTAAAAAAGAATCTTGTATTCATTCGGGATGCAAAAGGCAACAAAGACCGTTATAGTGTTCTGCCTTCCGGTATAAAAAAGTTACTTGGAAAATATCTTGAAAAAGAAAAGCCAAAAGTGTTTCTTTTTGAAGGTTCTGAGCCAGGCAAACCATACAGTTATACAAGCATGAGTAATGTACTGGAGAGCGCTGCACGCTCAGCCGGAATTCAAAGGAGGGTGCATTTGCATATGCTGCGGCACAGTTTTGCCACTCATTTGTTGGAAGATGGTCATGACATACGTTATGTGCAGGAATTCTTAGGCCACACAAATATAAGGACGACACAACGTTACACGCATATAGTCAATGATGCAACGAAGTTTGTAAAAAGCCCGTTTGACAACCTTACCATTGACAAACAAAAACAATTCAGCAGCGGCCCGGACCCTTAATCAGCATAATGGAAGTACGCGAGAATTTTATCGGAACACACAATATAACCCTTTGACTTAAAAGGAATGGGACAACTTTGCCCAAATAAAATAAAAATAAGAAAATAACCAGGTTTAAAGAGGAAAACATAATAAATTTGAATAAAATTTTTATAATTTTGAATAAAGAAGAGTGGAATAATAAAAAATACGCCCGAAAGAATGTCTAATCATCATCCCGTAACTAAAAATAAAAATTTCTATAATATATTCGTTAAATCAATCACTTACAAGCATAATACCATTGTGCTATAATAAAGATAAACACAATTGTGGTTATGCGAATGTTACCAGCAATTGGGTCGCGTCCTAAAGCTAACAAAACAAAAATATATAGATTATGGAAGATAAAGAATTCTTTAAGCAGTTAAAAAAAGAAACAAAAAATTATTCAGATAGTATAGAAGAAGGTTTTTGTAACTTTTGTTTGAAAATATACTTCCCAGAACTTAACGATGATGAAATTGAGAATTCAATATTTGGATTGGACCATCATGATGATTCAATAGATTCATTTATAATAAATGATGAGCAAAAAGAGATTCATATCTCTCAATTTAAATCTTCTCATTCTTTAGAGAGTATGAGCCCATTAAAAAAAGAATGGATTTCTTATCTAGTGACAGTTCCTGATAAGCTGGATAATTTTGATTATATTCAGAATCATCCTAACCCTAGGATTAAAGATATTGCTACAGATTATTCTGTTAAAAAATCAAAATACGAAATTAAGTTCCATTTTTTTCATTTAGGATACAACCCCAATGATGAACTAATTGACATTTATGATAACTTAAAATATTATGATTTTCAAGAAATTAAGGAACAATATTTAGAGTATCTAAGCAAATCTTCACAGACAGAGCCAGAAAAAATAAACATATCTTTATCTTATGATTCAAAACCAGAAAAAATAGAGAAAAAAATTGGACGACACCATACTTTTATCTCAATTATTACAGGGGATGAGGTAGTCAACCTAAGAAAACAATTCAAATACAAATTATTTGATAAAAATTTAAGATTTAGTTTAGGAAATAATAAAATTAATAAAGCAATAGTAAAGTCAGCCCTTAGAGATAAACAGAATTTTTATTTTTTTAATAATGGAATTACAATTACATCCTATAGTTTTAAATTTAGAGAAAATAATAATTCAATTAGAATTGATTATCCTCAAATAATAAATGGAGCCCAAACAGTTAATGCAATATATAGTGCTTACCGTGAAAGGTTAAGTGAGTTAAAACGGGAAACAGGGAATGAAGAAGACTCTATTAATAAAGTAACTGAAGAGTTCAAAGAGCTTAAACTAATGTTTCGTATTATTCAAAACGACCGTGAAAAAGAGGAAAAATTTGAACATAATGTCATTGAGTGTAACAATACACAAAATGCAATAAAGAAAAGAGATTTCTATGCTAACGCACCTGAACAAATTGAACTACAAAAATATTTTTCTAAATATGGCTATTTCTATGAAATAAAAAGAGGGGATAGAGATTATATATCCAAGAAAAATAAGCATAATATTCTTGGAAAAACTCTAAATGAATTTAAACATAAGAATGAAAAACGTGATATAGAGACTTTATCTAGTCTTTGGATGGCATATTATGTACAAGAACCTACATCAAAGGAGGTAGGTTCAGAGAGAATTTTTGGGGAAACCAAATATTACGACCTTGTCTTTCCAACGAGTATTTCAGAAATTACAGATGATTTGGTTAAAGAAATGATTTTAGCGTATAATTTCTATGATATTGTTGAAAAAGAAACAAAAATATTCAGAGGAGTAAATTCAATACTTGCATTACTTTCTGATATTGATTCTCCAGGCCGATTTGAAAAAGCAAAAGAAATAGTGAATAAATCTATTATCTTCAATGATACTCTAAAAAGAAAATTTGAAAATATTGATACTTTTAAAACAAATAGAGATACTTATACTACCAAAATTAGAAAGTATGCTCCTTTTTCAAATGGTAAATATGTTGTGATGGCAACTCTTAAATTAATAATTGATGAATGCGGTTATCTTGATAAATTAATAAATCAAACTAATTTATTTGAAAATAAAAATTTCTTAAAAAACAACATAGTTAAATCATGGCTACCTATAATTTTAGATGAATTGTTAATACCTGAATACCAGTCGTATTTAAGAGAAATTGGTGGTTCAATAAACGCTTTTTATCATAGAAGTAAAACATTTGATACTATGAAAGCTAACTTTAAAAGTCTTGATATTGAAAAAGATAAGGATTTTGAGGAAATATTTGAATTAAAAATATAAATAATCCAACAGCTGGTAACATGCTGTCATACGCCATGCGGGCGGGCTTCCAGCGTCTAAGGCGGTCGGCTTTAGCTGGGTTTTGTAACGGGGGATGAGAACGCGTCTCCGTTTACCCCGCACGGCGCATACAGCTTTCCGTTATGGGCAAGCTTAAGAAACATCCTGCAATTATTCACCGATAAAAAAACAAATAATGACTGACAGTTTGAAAAGTATTGCGAATCAGATTAATCA
>JAWLEB010000033.1:0-32504 GCA_041686375.1 Bacteroidales bacterium | reverse complement strand
CTGGGACTTCCAAAAGCCCGCTTTTTCTTCTTCTTTCCTAATTTTCGTAAAACTATCCATATTATAAGCAGTACAATGACAAGGATTAATAATTTCCCGAGTTCATGAAGTTCATTAATTTCTTCCATAATGATATAATATTAAATATAGCGTATGATTCTAAATAAACTAACTTGTATTTTAATAAAAAAACACGAGTTCTAGCAACATTAAAATAACATAATTCTTTTCTATTATTTAATATCTCAAAGTTCTATCAATTTAACACAAAGTTTTCTGGCTTCATTATAAGCCTTTTCAGCCTGTTCCTGTGTATAATTAGTCAAATACTCCAAAGCCCTTTTCTCATCTTTTTCATACAATCTTAATGCCTTCTCTTCCACCTCTTTTTGGCTTTGTAACCATTGATTTTCTAAGGGATCAAAAACATCTCGTATTACAGGATAACTTTGCTTATAATCGGCATCAGAAATCTTGTTAAGCAAGGTAAATGCACCAGAGGCACTCCCAATATCAATTTCTTCATGTTTCCCTTTCGGAAAATTAAAATGATAATACATTAAAGACGAATTTGTGGACTGGTCTTTCACTAACTCAGTTTGAATTTTTCCGGTACGATGATATTCTTTTTTCTGATACTCTTCCGGTATTTCAGTAAGGCCAAGATACCAGGGAACGAAAACACTTTGACAGGGCTGACCTAAAGCTCTCCAGATAACTGTTCCTATCTCCTGTGGCATATAGTCCCGTTGTTGAACTACAGTAGCTTTATGCGTCGAATTTCTGCATACAGTGTGAGGAAGGTGGTGTGGATTATCTACCTGATCTTTTTCTTCATTCAATTGTGTTCCCTCATAATGATTTCTGAGAACGTTCATGAAGTCTTCAAGTTCCAGCTTTCTGCCAGGTTTAAAAGCAACAGGCATTTCACCTTTCTCTGCTTCTTCCAGTGACACGGAAAAAGCAGGATTCAAAGCTTTAGCCAAAATCCATTGCCTGTGATTATTGGAATTGTTAACATGATATTGTTCATCAGCATATGCCTTTGCGAAATCAAATTCTCCGTCTTCCTGGGGATCATACCAGCCGCGCTCTCTGGCATATTCGATAAGGTCCGGCGAGGCAATAAAATTTTTATCATCATTTAAATCAACTTCCCGGATGCTATAGGTATTGGAAATAATAGCAACCTCATCATCTTGTACTCTGCGGGCAACATAATGTTTCCCTCTGACCATCTGGAGCTGCCATGCTTCGTCAGGACCAACAATATTCAAATTTCTTCCTGAGGCACGATAGCCATATTTATCAATCAATTCTGCTGCTAATTCAACCGCCTCACGAGCTGTTTTGGCACGTTGTGCCAGAATAATGCGAAGCATAAAACCAATCCCCCCTTTTTCAATTTGTCCTCTTTTTTTCAGTTCCTCAGCAGGATCTTCCTTTGACCTGCACCCATTGCTTCCAAAAGTAACACCCCATTCATTCACTACCATATTCGAATAAGAAGTGGGCGGGCATTGATCAAAGAAATATTCATAGGTCATTTCTTGCTGAGCTATTTCCAAACCTTCAAGATTGCCGGCCAAAAAAGCGCTTTCCTTAAATTCTTTTCGTGGAAAATGCCAGAGATAGTCAATATTATGACCACCGTCATCTTCTGTTTTTCCGAAATAAATAGCACTATCGGCTGTAGTTTCTTTACCAGCTATGAGTACTGTGCAAGCTGATGTAGACTTTGTCCAAAAAGCAAAAATTAAAACCAATAGGGCAAAATTAATTAATAAAAATTGTTTATTCATTTTATAATTATTTGATTATGAAAATTTTATAATAACAATATTAATGCTTTATTTAAAAATAACAGAGCAACAAATTTAAATAAATTATGGCAAGGCTAAAAGCTACCTTGCCATAATTTTTATCTTTCCTGAAAAAGAGAACTCAATTGTTAAGAACTATATTTTCTATGAATACCGCTTAATATACAGGTGTCGGTTCATCATATTTAATCTTGAAAGTTAAATTATTCAGGCAATCATTATATTTTTCCAGGAGTTCATCCTGATTACGTGCACCAAGATAAATATTGGCCAATTCAAAACTGTAGCTATCCTGGCCAAAAAGTTCAGAAAGATGCATCCCTTTATTGACATGTATTTTAATTTCCAGTTCAGGATATTTTTCCTTCAACTGTTTAATTTCTTCTTCAGTTGGAATCTCACGTACCACACCTGCTTCAAAAGTACGCAACATAAAATTGGCAGCAATTCTGTGCTTACCATGGTACTCAAGTGCTGCTGGTCTCATGCCAAGAGCAAGATTCAGCATAATAGCATGATGAGAATAACCATGCACCTTTTCAAAAATATCAGTATGGGCTTGAGAAATTCTCGGATTTATCTCTAAAAGGAAAATTTGATTCATAGTTGAATTAAAAAAGAATTCAATATTGAAAGGAGCATTATTAAGTCCGATCTGCGTTATTGCCCTTCTTGCAACATCAGCCATACGAAATTGAATTTCCTGTGGCAGAGAAGACGGGTATTCATATCTTGTAAAGGAGGAACGATCACCTTCTCTCACGGAATCAACCACCCCGTAAATTACCACTTCTCCATCGTAAACATACCCTTCAACTGTACATTGGTGACCGGTAATCGGGGATTCTGCAATCATGGTTTCCTCCATAGAAGCATATTCATATGGCAAATTGTACTGTTGAAATATATGCGTAAATGGTTTTGACATGTAATCAATATTTTCATGAATCTCAGGCAAATATTCGTTAAACTGGTATTCACTGTTTATTTTATATGCAAGAAAAGAACGGTATGATTTAATGGGTTTGATCCAGAAAGGAGGTATTATCTCAATTTTTTGAAATGCATACTCATCAAATGGATCAAAAGCCTTAAACATTGGTAAACTTCGGGGAATTACCTTATTTTGTTCCAAACGACTCCAGTATTTATGTTCACATTTCATGATACTTTCAAGCGTTGGCCCCGGCAAATTATATTTATCCGCAATGATTGGCAAAATAGTAGTCCCGGGAAAATCATAATATGAAACAATGGCATCAATCTTTCCGTGTTTATTAATACGGTCAAAAGCCTTTTGAATCAACTCTTCCAGATCTATTTCTTCTATCCCGCGTATTTCACTCACATCTAAAGCTGATAAAAACTCACATTTGTCAGCCTGGGGTAAACGCTGTAGTTTTTTAAGATTAAAATCATCCAGCCCTATAACAAAGATTTGCTTTTTATTTTTTATCATTCATTATTGATTTTATTGTTTGGGAAAGTAATTATCAATTAAGCATTCCTTATTTTATATAACTTATGAGTTAAAAAAAAGTTGAAAAAAATTTACAATTGGTTTTAAAATCATAAATACTACAATAAATCCCTGGGAATACTTTCGTCCCAGCTTTTACTGAATATTCTTGTATCTTCCTCGTATGCATCCAGGGTAGCTCTGATTCTGAAATGTGTCCGTGTTGAGGTTAATATTGTTCTTGTTATAGCCGTTGCTTCCCGGTCATAACGCTTAAAACGGCGTTTGCTTTTCACTTCCCCTCTTAAAGTATCGTAATTATTATTCTGGTAAGTATATTTCTCCGTAACATCTTTCTGTATTGTCCAGTTAATATCATCCAATCTGTATGTAGGGTCATTATTTGTCACATGCAAAGTAACTTCATTCGTCGCAAGGTTGTGTTTCACTTCCCACTCTCTGTGAGCAGGAACAAGGAGTGTTGTAGGGAGTTTCCTGTTGATATCCGGCTTACCCAAATCATATAATTTTTCATCATTCCTTTTAGGATGTCGTACAGGCAATTTAAGTTTACTATCTTTAAGATATACATTTAATTTTGCCGGTTCAGGAGCAGGCCATGCCAAAGGCCAGTAAGATGATGAGATAGAAAGTCTGATTTGATTTCCTGCCGGAAATTTCTGTGCTACATGATTCAACTCAACTGTAACGTTATAATTTTTCCCTTCCATCAGTTCTTTGGGACTTTCATGGCTTTCACGGTGTGTTAGATTCAATAAGCCATAAGTTACCCTCGTAGCCCTGCCATTGGGAGCTACATCTGAGATACGGGCAGCTATCGTAGCAACCGGCTTATTTGAAGATATTTCCAGCTCGAGCTTAGGCGAACCCAATATTTCGCAGTCTTCTTCCAGGGGAGGTGTATCAAAGACGAGGCTACCCCCGTCCTCTTCCCTTTGATCGCTTGGCAGATCGGTACTTTCAGCATAAGAGCACCATTTTCCAGCAAATAATCCTACGCTCAACGGACTTTGTATACTTAGAACAGAATCAGACTTATTTCCATTGAAACTGAGTTCTGCAAACAACAAGTTCAGTTTCTTCTCTTCTATATCCTGCGATGGCCATTTTTCTTCAGCCACCCATCTGCCTGGTCTTTGAGGCAACATTGGGGACACGGTATCCTGCATCCTTACCCGCAGCATAGGTTCTTTATCCAGACCTGTATCCTTGCCTTTCAGCCAATGATTCCACCATCGGACACACTCATGCAGAAAATCAATAACTGGTCCAGGACCTCCCAAATGAGGATATTTATGTCCCCAGGAACCGATAAGTCCTTTGCGGGGGACATCAAGATTTTCAAGAAGTCTGAAAACACTGTTAGTATAGCCATCTGCCCATCCGCTTACTGCAAAAACAGGGCATTTTATTTTTGAATAATCTTCACAAACAGATGCATGCTTCCAATAATCATCCCGGCGTTGATGCTCTAACCATTTTTTTATCCACAATCCGCTGCCTTCCAGTCTCTCAAGCCACATCTCTTTCCACTTCTCTCCCACTATTTCAGGATCGGGAGGACATGAATTATAGGCAAACATGGTAGAAGCCCACGAAAGATTGTCAGTAAGCAAAGCGCCACCCATATAATGAACATCATCAGCATAGCGATCATCAGAGGAGGCCACAGTAATAACTGCTTTTAATTCCGGTGGTTGCATGGAGGCAATCTGCAAACCATTAAAGCCGCCCCAGGAAATACCTATCATACCAACATTACCAGTACACCAAGATTGAGAGGCAATCCATCTGATTACTTCAATACCGTCATCTAATTCCTGTTGTAAATACTCATCCCGCAAAACACCTTCAGAATCACCACTACCACGCAAATCAACACGCACACCAGCATAACCATGCCGTGCAAAATAGCCATGGATCTGATCGTCCCGAATAGCCTTAAAATCTCTTTTTCTATAAGGGATATATTCTAAAATTGCCGGAACTGGTTTGTCCTCAGCACTTGCAGGTAACCATATTTTTGCAGCCAAATGGGTGCCATCCTGCATTGGTATCCATATATTCTCAATTACATTTACTCCCATAACTCCCCTGTAGTTTGAATTAGAGGCAAAAATAGTATTTTTATTTAACTAAATCAATGCAGAAACTATTTTATTCTTCACTGGAAAATTTTACATAATCAAGCATCAGATTGATATCAAGTGGCTTAACACCCTTATTTTCTAAATCTTTCCTATTATCCAAAAAAGCTGATGCAAATTTTTCAAAATTCCCGTCTTCGTGGTGGACAGCCTTAGTATAAGCATTTTTTGCCTCTTCCGGTCTCTCTGTGCACCAATACACATGCCCAAGGGTAATATAATCAAAGTAGCTGCTTTCCAGTTCCAGTAATTTATTCAAATAATTTTCGGCAGTATCATATTTAGACAACATAAAAGAACACCACGCTATGGGGCGACGTATTTTGGCATTCTCCGGAGCCATATATTCAACCTTAAAATAATATTTAAGCGCCTCTTCGTATTGTTTCAACTGGAACAAACTATGCCCTATATATGCCTGAATATACAGATTCTCTGGCTCTAACTTTTCGGCTGACCGGTAGTATTCAAGAGCCTTCTCTGGTTTATTAAGATATCTATAGCACAGGGCTATTTTTTTAACCACCCAGGCTTTATTTGTATCAAAGAGTTCTGCCTTCAGGTAATAGTCCAAAGCCTTTTGGTAATCTCCCTTTTGTTGGTAACTATAGGCAATTTTTTCTAAAATTTCGCCATCTTCATTATTTTCATCTATCAACCCTTTAAACAATTCGATAGCATGGTCAAAATGATTTCTTTCAAAATAAAATTCAGCAATATTTCTGTTGACACTATTATTGTCGATACTTTCTTTAAAAAATTGTGTATTATAGATATCCAATTTATATTTGAAAATATCTTCAATTTCATTTTTCAGCGGATGAAGCTTAAAAAAGCGGTATAAATCCTGTATATATTGAGTATAAATACTTTTGGTTTTTGCAAAATCATTCAGCAAGGATTCATCGTCCCCAATTTCTTGCATTTGTTTCATCTCCTCATTAAAAAGATGCATCAGGGTATTTTTTTGTTCCTCAGGTATATGTTGCAAATTGAAGCAAAAAGAATATTTATCTGAATTACACATGTAATGTGAACTTTCAAGCTTCTCTATCAGTGGACTGACATCAATTTGATTTTCACCGGGATAAGCCTCAACAATATCCGGATTATCTTTAAAAAATGGTATAAACCAGTTTCCTATCCTGTTGAAAAAAGGAAAGTGCTTCAGTCGTCCAAAAGCACTCATGAAGACATCAGAGCCTTCCATCTGCATTTTAGAAAACTCCTGCAATTTATCCATCAAATCAGGAGAATCTTCAAAAACTCTTTCCCAATCGGGATTTTTATCTTCGATAAATTTTTCAGACAATATATTCTCCAAATCCAGTTTTTGCTCAATTTTAGGGCGCATCTTGATAATCTCAGGCAGAATCTCTTGTTCCCACTTTTTTGTAAGTTCTTCCGTTTCCTGTGATTTAATGGCCTGAATAATTATAGCCTCAATATTTTGCTCAAATTCATTATTCCCGGCAAAAGACTTTAACCGGTTCATTAATTCAGGATAAAGACTAATCCGCTCATCATATTTATACAGAATAAAAACCAAACCTACCAGGGCTCTCTGCCAAACCTGTTCTTCCTGGTTGTCGTAGATTTCAAATAATAGTTCAACTTTCTGCTTATCAAAACACCGCAGGGCACCAAGTGTTAAGGCACTAACAAACAAGCTTTTATCATGCCAGGGTAACTTGTCTGATGTATTGATCTGTTTAATGAGTTCTATCTCTCTTTCTCCATATTTATCAACCATCCAGATTGACCGGAACAGATCACTTAAAACATCATTCCGATTGTAAGACTCATTATTTGTCTCTTCCTCTGTTGAAATATCAACATCTTTTAGCAGCTCATCCAGCTCCTTATCGACTGTGAGACTATCGATTAATTTATCATACTGAATTCCACCCGCTTCAATTTCCTGTTCGAGTTTCCATTTGGTTTTATAGATAGAAGAACCGCCCTTATGCGTTAATACATGCTCTCTTAACTTGTCACCAACCTCCAGAATTTCTCTTTGCAATCGTTGATATATTTCATGTTGATTTGGATCCTGAAAATCAGTAAAGGCATGGTTCAAAATACTTGTATAAGTAGATTTGTGTTTATCTAACTGATCTCTGTAATAATCACTTGTAGCATCTCTTCCAATCTCGTAAAACAAATCAAGTGCGTTTCCAATCTGTTTATTCGCAATAAATTCACATGCAAGCTCGTGGTTCTCAAGTATATTTTTTCGGGTCATATATGTCTGTTTTTCAAAATTTTGTTTTTATTAAGTCAATTATAAACCACCCCGCTCAAAATAATCTTTTATACATAAGGTGGTAATTATTTTTCCAATTATATATAATTCTGACAAAAAACATACCACCAGTAAAACGAAACAATCAGTTGCTAAATGAGTGACAAAAATGCAGATGTAAATGAAACCCTCATCATTGAAGAAGAGTCTTATATAAGAGAGCAAATCCCAATGATATAGCAGGTTCTAAAATAAAACAGCAAACATCAGAACCGGTTAAAAAACATAAAAAAAAATTGCCAAAAAATTAATAATGCTATAACTTTGCTTTTTATCTTTTTAACAAAGGTATGGAAAAAATAGAAATCCATCAGCAAGCCTGGCAAATCCTTGACGAACTTAAATCGAGGATAATCAAGGTATTATGGGAAGATGACAAGTACAAGTACAACACCGAACACTTTATTTTACCATGGCTTCAGGAAGACGCTGAATATGCCATTAAAAAGTTACCTCTTAATGAAAAAGATGAGGAATACTACTTGTACAAAGTTGAACAGATTATGGGGGAATACTTAGAGGAAGCATAAAATAAAATGAGACTCCCATAAGCTCATTTTATGCTCTTCAAATTTTTGCTTATGCTCGTGCCAGCATAAGTCTGAATAAGTCAGGCCCCTATTCAATGTCAATATGGCATACCAAAATAATCCAAAACGGCTCATTTCTAACAGTATACCTGAAATTTTATATCTCTGTAACATTTTACCAGTATTATTCAGAAAAATGAACAAATATATTCTATAGTATGTTTTGTACATTAAATTGATTTTCTACTCATCACATAAATTTGTTTATTTTTACGAATAATTCAGGCTAAGCAATTTTTTTGTTAACAATATTGTATGGAAAAAAATCCCAGACATACAAATCCACCAAAAAAACGTTACCTACTCATAAGTATAATCCTTAATTTTGGCATTACAATAGCCGAATTTATTGGAGGTGTATTATCCAACAGTCTTGCCCTGCTTTCCGATGCCCTGCATAACTTAAGTGATGCCTTTGCGCTACTTATATCCTATTTTGCCCTGATTGTGAGTAAAAGGAACTCTACCAGCAAAAATACCTTTGGTTATAAAAGGATTGAAATTTTAGCAGCCTTACTAAATGCCACTATCCTGATAGTAATTTCCATATACTTATTTTATGAAGCCTACGAAAGATTGCTTAACCCGCAGCCTATAAAAGGTATGTTGATGTTTATTGTAGCTGGTATAGGTTTAATAGCCAATGTTGTTTCAGTACTTCTTCTGCATCGTGGTTCGAAATCAAGTTTGAATATAAAAGCCGCTTATTTTCATCTTTTAGGAGATACCATATCCTCTGTCGGAGTTATAGTAGCATCTCTGATAATTTATTTCACCCAACTCTACTGGATAGATTCATTGTTAACATTTTTGATCGGAATATATATTTTGTATGGCACCTATGGAATATTGAAAGAAACCATTGAAATTTTGATGCAGGCAAGCCCTTCAGGCATAAATATCAAAGATGTGCAAAACAAGCTGGAAGAACACCCCCAGGTCGAAAACATACATCACATTCATATTTGGCGTCTGTCTGACCAGCAGGTACATTTCGAATGCCATGCTGATGTTGACAAAAATTATTCAATTCAGGAAACAGACAAAATCCGAAAAGAATTATCTGACATACTTCGGGATTCATTTGATATTCATCACATAACCATTCAAATGGAACATCACACCTGTGATGATAAGGAGGTTATCGTGAGTAAATAAAAAGAGGCCTTTTAGTAAGTCTTTTTGAATTGTTTCATTTGGATAAAGTTCGATTATTAGTTCCATGCTCTGAGGCTTATTGCTACAAAAGTCAACGTAGGTTCATTCTGCATCCCCTGAAAGCCTTAAAGGTTTATACATAGTCTTTTGTGTCACACATTGGAAGAGGATTTCATTGAAAAGCAGCATAAATAAAATTTGTTCAACCTATTGAATCCGTTTCAAAAAAAAGTTTATTGAAATTAATAAGATATAATTTTTCTGTAGCACGTGTAAAAGCAGTATATAGCCATCTTAGAAATTCTTTATTTATCATATCTTCAGTGATATATCCATGATCTATAAAAACCGTTTTCCATTGCCCTCCCTGTGCCTTATGACAAGTTACAGCATAGGCAAACTTAACCTGCAAAGCATTAAAATAAGGATTCGCCCGAAGTTTTTTGTATCGTTCCTTTTTTGTTTTTACATCCTGGTAATCTTCCATGACTTTATAAAAAAAGTCTCTTCCTTCTTCCCTGCTTAAGGATGCTGAGTTTGAATGAATAGTATCAATCATAATTTTGGCATCAATTTCTATATCCTGGTAATCGACAAAACGAAGCGTCACATCTGCAAATTTATGATCATATAATTCCTGATAACCCATTATTCGAATAATTTCAGCTACATCTCCATTGGCAATAAAATCCATTTCCACCTCATCTTCAGCCCAGTAGTAATTATTACGTACTACCATCAAATAATCTCCTTCGCTCAATTCTTCCTCACGCCAAAGAATTTGGTTTCGTATCCCCTGATTAAACAGATTTGCCCTTTTATTAGAACGTGTAATAATCATCGTTTCTTCAATACCATTGTTATCATAGGTATCCGATATTTTTTCCACTACCTCCTCTCCGGAAATATATTCAATATCAGGAAATTCCTCAAGTTTTATCTCAGGTACAGGAGTTTTTTCCTTGACAAGGATTTGGCGGAATCTTGTTGCATTAAACAAAATTCCAGACTCTTCTGATTGCCTTAAAATATCAGCCAAAAAACTCTGATATACATGTAAACCAAAACTTTCCAATTTTTTAACATCCAAAGCTGGACTCAGCTCCATCTTAACCGGCGGAAGCTGGGCAGTATCACCAATCAAAATTAGTTTACAACCCCCTCCTTCATAAACATATCTGATAAGATCATCCAGGAGCCTCCCACTTCCAAAAGAGCTCAGCTCATAGGATTCATTAGCAATCATTGAAGCTTCATCCACAATAAAGTAGGTGTTTTTGTGAAGATTTCTGTCCAGCACAAACTCTCCCAGGCCATCTGAACCTGATTTTTGTCGATATATTTTTTTATGAATTGTAAAAGCAGGTTTTTGAGCATAATTATGTAAGACCTTTGCTGCTCTTCCCGTAGGGGCCAACAATACAGATTTTAGCTGAAAAGAATCAAAAGTACGAACCATAGCCCGAATAGCAGTAGTTTTACCCGTTCCTGCATAACCTTGTATCAGAAAAATTTCCTTATTATCATTATTAAAAATAAATTCCGTTAATCGGGATAATAACTCTTGCTGGCTTGGCGTTGGAGTATACCCCAGAGAAGAGATCAATTGGTCATGAATATGTTTTTTTAACATCTTTAAACAATTATTTGTGATTTCAAATTTTGATTTTAATTTGTTTTTTTAAATTTGCAAACAGGCAAAATAACTAAAAAATAAATAAACAAATGAAAACAGCAATTCAAGTTATTCTCGCAGTCGTCATTATCGGATTGGGATATGGTCTGTACAAAAGTATTCAAACCCCGATAGATTTTGAAAGAACCAAAGACAGAAGATATGATGCTACCATCCAGAAGTTAAGAGATATCCGGACAGCACAGATTGCTTACAGAAATGAGCATGACAAGTTTACTGGTAGTTTTGATACTTTAATCGATTTTATTAAGGAGGATTCTCTTAATATCGTAAAGGCAACAGGGTATATACCAGACAGTCTTTTAGATGAAGGTATGACAGAAAGAGAAGCATTACAAGAAGGTATTATAGAGAGGGATACAATAAAAGTGTCTATTAAAGATTCTCTGTTTGAAGAAGGCTATGATGCAGATGATTTATGGAGGATACCGTCAACAGATAATGACTCATTTGAAATGGCAGCCAAAATTGTAGAATCAGGAGGTATTGACGTACCTATTTTTGAAGCCAAAGTTCATAATGATGTGCTGCTTCATGGCTTGGATACACAGCTGGTCATAAACCTCAACGAAAAAATGGTAGAAAAACAAAATAAATTCCCAGGCTTAAAAGTGGGTGACATTAACCAGCCTAATAATAATGCCGGTAACTGGGAGTAAGTCATGACTTTATGAAAGATTTCAGTTTTGCTGACGAAACTATAGACCTAAATCGGTCCCAAACCTATAAATTATCCATTCAAATTCATTTGAATGGATTTTCTTTTTCTGTTTTAGACTCCATAAGAAACAAATATAGCTTACTAAAACACTATGACCTCTCTGATAAAATAAGAACAGAAGAAAAAGGAAAAAAAATAGAACATATCCTACAGCAAGATAACTATCTTCAAAAACCCTTTCAACAAACAACTTGTCTCTGTATAAATCCAAAGTCGCTGATTATCCCGGCTCCTTTATTTGATGAAAGATATATAAAAAAATATTTTGAATTTAACCAACCAATGGATGAGCTGGAAGAGCTTCATTATCAATATTTTAATACAATTGATTCCTATAATGTTTTTAGCATACCAAATCCAATCAGCAATGCACTGGTCAGCCATTTTCCAAAGATACAATTCTATCACCATTCTTTCCCTTTGATGAATTATCACCTTAATTTTATATACCAGGACAAAACGTCGATAGGACTGAACATATATGAAGATTTCATTGATATACTGGCAATAAATAATAAGCAGTTATTGTTTTACAATTCATTTAATTTTCAAAAACATGAGGACATCCTGTATTACCTGCTCAATGTTTATCAAGAACTTAACTTAGATCCATCAACGCAAGAATTAATGGTTTCCGGCACAAACTTTAACCATGATAGCCTCAAAAGTGAATTAAAACAATACATTAAAAAAATACACCATATAAAGCCCACCAAAGAATATACTTACAGCTATCTGTTCAGAAAAGATTTATTGTTCTATTTTTTTAATCTTTTTAACTTAAACTTGTGCGTATAGTTAGTGGAAAATACAAAGGCAGACTGATAAAGCCCCCTAAAAAAATCAAAGCCAGACCGACAACCGATTTTGCAAAAGAAAACCTGTTCAATATATTAGAAACGCGCATTGATTTTGAAGATAAAGAAGTTTTAGACCTTTTTGCAGGTACAGGAAATATGAGTTATGAATTTGTATCTCGTGGTTGTAAATCGGTTATAGCAATTGAACTGAACTACCCCCAGGTAAAATTTATAAAGGAAACTGCCAATAAAATGGAAATGCCACAGCTTAAAGTTAAAAAAGCTGAAGTATTCAGCTTTTTAGCTAGTTGCTCTCAACAATATGATATCATTTTCGCGGATCCCCCTTACCAAATGGCAAATATTGAAAAACTCCCCGAAGTTATATCTCAAAATAAACTATTAAAACCCGAAGGAATGTTTATTCTTGAGCATTCCAAACAAGCCGATTTATACACAATACACGGCTTTTATGAAAACCGGAATTACGGAAGTGTTAACTTTAGTTTTTTTAGTCTGTAGTTTTTTTTCTGTCCGGAGAGAATTTTATATGAGCTGACTATTTGTCAGCATTTTTCCCATGGCATATACTTTGTAACTACCGCATAGTTGAAAATGATGTTAAACCTAATAATATTGTAAAATTATGCAACAAGGAAAAATTGGAATAAGTACTGAAAATATTTTTCCGATCATTAAAAAATTCCTGTATTCAGAAAAAGAAATATTCCTGAGAGAGCTGATATCGAATGCAGTAGATGCTACCCAAAAAATAAAAAAAATGGCCTCCCTGGGTGAATATGAAAAGGAACTGGGCGACACCACTATAAGAGTGAGTGTAGATAAGAACAACAAAACCGTTACTGTATCCGACAGAGGGATTGGAATGACTGAAGAAGAAATAAAAAAGTATCTCAACGATGTTGCTTTCTCCAGTGCTCAGGATTTTATAAATAAGTATAAAGACCCTGAAACCATTATCGGAAAATTTGGTTTAGGTTTCTATTCAGCTTTCATGGCTGCAGAAAAGGTGGAAGTATTCAGTAGATCATACCAGGAAGAGGCCAAAGGTGTCCATTGGATTTGTGATGGCAGTCCGGAATATCATATGGAGGAATATGACAAAAAAGACAGAGGTACAGATGTAGTATTGCATCTGGATAAGGATTCAGAAGAATATCTTGAAGAAAATAAAATTAATGAAATATTAAACAGATACTGTAAATTCCTTCCTATTCCTATAGCTTTTGGCAAAAAGAAAGACTATAAAGACGGAAAAGAAGTAGAAACCGATGAAGATAACATCATAAATGATACAAATCCGCTGTGGAAACAATCTCCGAATGAACTGAAAGATGAAGATTATAATGAGTTCTATCACAAATTATATCCAATGGCAGAGGAACCGTTGTTTCACATTCACCTGAATGTTGACTATCCTTTTCATCTTACTGGAATACTGTACTTCCCGAAAATCAGAAATAACCTTGAAGTACAGAAAAATAAAATACAGCTCTATGTTAACCAAGTGTTTGTGACAGATTCAGTAGAAAATATTGTCCCTGAATTTTTGACACTACTCCACGGTGTGATTGACTCTCCGGATATCCCGCTGAATGTTTCCAGAAGCTATCTGCAAGGCGATCCAAACGTCAAAAAAATATCAAACCATATAACGAAAAAAGTGGCAGAGCGACTGGAAAAACTTTTTAAGGACAACCGCGAAGAATTTGAAAATAAATGGGACGACCTGAAACTGTTCATCCAGTATGGAATGATGACAGATGATAAATTCTATGAAAGAGCCCAAAATTTTGCACTTTTCAAAAACACCGAAAAGAAATATTATAATTATGAAGAATACAAAGAGCTGATAAAAGAAAATCAAACCGATAAAAATAATAACCTTGTATATCTGTATGCCACAGATAAAGATAAACAATACAGTTTCATCGAAAAAGCCAGGGAAAAAGGTTATGATGTCCTGCTAATGGACGGCCAGATCGATCCGCACTTTATTAATTTACTGGAACAAAAATTTGAGAACAGCCGCTTTGTGCGTGTGGATGCTGATGTTATTGACAAACTCATTGAAAAGGAAGACAAAGAAACAACACAACTTACTCAAAATGAGCAAGATGAGCTGGCAAGTATATTTAAGTCTCAACTTCCGGATTTAGGTCATTTCACTGTAACATTTGAGCCACTGGGAGAAAATGAAGATCCTATCACCATTACACAAGCTGAGTTTATGAGAAGAATGAAGGATATGGCCGAACTTGGAGGCGGTCCAATGAATTTTTACGGGGACATGCCAAACAGCTATAATTTAGTGGTGAATACAGACCACAGGCTGGTAAATAAAATCAAAGAAGCAAAAGAAAAAGAACTTGGGGAAGAATTGCAGAAGATAAATGCTGAAATTGAGCCCTATGAAAAGGAAAAGGAAAGCATTAACAATGCCAATAAAGATAAGAAGGATGAAGAAATTCCACAGGCTGATAAAGACAACCTGCAAGATATAGAAAAACAAATCAATGAATTAAAATCCAAAAAAGAAGATAAACTAAAATCTTTCGGGAAAAAACAGAAACTTGTCAAACAGCTAATTGATTTGGCTTTACTGGCGAATAATATGCTCAAAGGTGAAGCATTAAATAAATTCGTTAAAAGAAGTGTGGATTTGATCAAATAACAGGGAGAATCAAAGCAAGTTATTTAACAAAGTTCAGTTATAACAAGACTTAAAGCCGGGAATTTTATAAATCCCGGCTTTTTATTTTCGCTTGTCTATATTTACGATTTTTCAGTTAATTTTACACCGTAAAAAATTCAATTCTCAAAATTCGATAAAGTGAAAATCCTTATTGTCGACAATTATGATTCATTCACTTACAACCTGTACCACATCATTAAACAGTATGCAGAGAATGTTAATGTGGAGAGGCATGATAATATTGATGCTGACAAGGCAGGAGCCTATGATAAAATTATTTTCTCACCAGGTCCGGGTTTGCCAGACGAATTCCCCGTAATGAAAGAAATCATCCATTACCACAAACACGACATTCCTATTCTTGGAATTTGCCTTGGACATCAAGCTATTATAGAATATACCGGTGGAAAGCTCACCAACCTCAAGCATCCTTTACATGGATTAACAGTGCCTGTTATCCTTACCAAACATAAAGACACTTTATTCACAAACATACCAAATGAGTTCAATACCGGACGTTATCACTCATGGGCATGTCATATCAGTAATTTACCCGAGGCATTAATACCGCTGGCTGTTGATTCATACAATATGGTAATGGCTTTCAGACACAAAACTTATAACTTGACAGGAATGCAATATCATCCTGAGTCTATCATGACACCTGAAGGTAAAACAATGTTGCAAAACTGGATTGCCATAGAAACTTTCTAAATATTTAAATTTGCCGCTCACAAAATAACTTTACGATTATGACATGGTTTGTATTCGCCTTTCTAACAGCATTTTTTAGATCATTAACCGATGTGGCCGGAAAAATCGGGCTAAAAAACATGGATGAATATATCGTTGCCTGGTCACTTTTCCTTTTTGGTCTGCCCTTCATCACACTATTGCTATTCTTTACCGAAACTCCAGAAATCAGACCGGATTTCTGGATTGCCCTGACAGTAGGTGGTGTGCTCAATGTTTTCACCAACTTAATATATATGCGGGCCATAAAATTGTCCGACCTGAGCATTACCATTCCCCTGATAACTTTTACACCACTGTTCATGCTTATCACCTCTCCTATTATAGTTGGCGAATTTCCCAATCTCTTTGGAATAGCAGGCATCATTCTTATTGTAGGCGGTTCTTATATCTTAAACCTCAGAGAACGAAGTAAAGGCTACCTGGCGCCTTTTAAGGCACTGCTGAAAGAAAAAGGGCCCAGATTGATGCTTCTTGTTGCGTTTATTTGGAGCATAACAGCAAATTTTGATAAAATTGGTATACAGAATTCGTCAGCACTGTTCTGGCCGGTAGCAATTAATGCATTTATTACCATTGGTTTTATTCCTGTGATTATGACAAAATCCAAAGGAAAAATACATCAAATAAGAAAAAACTATAAGACTTTATTCCCTATTGGATTATTCCATGGATTAATGATTGTTTTTCAGATGATAGCAGTGAGCATGACCTTGGTGGCCTATGTAATCTCTATCAAAAGAACCAGTGCGGTTCTAAGTGTAGTATTTGGCTCAGTCGTGTTCAAAGAAAAAGGATTAAAAGAACGGCTGCTGGGTTCTGCCATAATGATAACCGGGGTTATATTGATAACCTTATTTAATTAAATGCTGGCCAGTTTGATGTATCATCAATTTATGTTAAATTTACATTAACTAAAATTTAAATCCACCTGCAATGAGAACCAACTTCAGAAAACGATTGCTAAATAAAGAACCCATGATTGGAACATTATTGACCATCTCCGGCACCGAAGCTGCAGAAATACTGTCAAAATCCGGATTTGACTGGTTATTTATAGATATGGAGCACTCAGCTATTGGGTTACATGACGCCCAGTTAATGATACAAGCGGCATCCCCAAACGCCCATTGCATCGTAAGAGTGCCTGGTAAGGATGAAATATGGATAAAAAGAGTACTCGATATCGGGGCGGAAGGTATTATTGTTCCACAAGTCAACACGCCTCAGGAAGCCCGGCAAGTAGTAAATTTTGCACAATATCCTCCTGAAGGGAAACGAAGTGCGGGCATTGCAAAAGCCCAGGGTTTCGGAACCGAGTTGAACCAATACATTGAAAACGCCAACAAAGACATCGCCATTATCACACAATGTGAACACAAAGATGGTGTAAAAAACCTTCCTGAAATCGTCTCCATAGAGGGAATCGATTGTATCTTCATAGGTCCGTATGATCTTTCTGGCAGCTTCAATAAATTGGGTAAAATAGACGATCCGGAAGTACAAGAAGCCATAGAAACCATTAAGAAAACATGTCACCAAGCAGATATGGCGACAGGAATATTCGGCACCCAACCAGATGCCTTGAAAGAACATAAAAAAACAGGAATTAGCCTTCTGGCTCTCAGCACTGACTCACTTATGCTATCAGGCTCAGCCCGTCAGCTGTTAAATAATATGAAATCCTCATCCAATGTGTGACACAAAAGTCTATGTATAAACCTTTAGGCTTTCAGGGGATGCAGAATGAACTTACGTTGACTTTTGCAGCAATAAGTCTCAGAGTATGAAACTAATAATTAAACTTTATACAAATGAAAGCGGCTAAAATTCAATTTTGAAAAGTACAAACAAACCCCTATCTTTAAACTTTAACCATTGGTTAAAGTCAATATAATTAATAATGATTAAATCCTAAACTATGAAAAGTTTTCCAATCTTAATCCTAACAATCCTGTTATCAATGAATTTTGCTTTTGGACAAGACCGAATTACAGGTAAAAATTTTGCAACCCGCTCAGAAGTGATTGCTAAAAATGGTATGGCATGTACTAGCCAGCCATTAGCCAGTGAAGTAGCTATTGATATTCTCAAAAACGGCGGCAATGCTATAGATGCAGCCATTGCAGCTAATGCTACCCTGGGTTTAATGGAACCTACCGGCAACGGAATAGGCGGTGATCTGTTTGCTATCATATGGGATGCTGAAAATGAGGAATTATATGGCCTCAATGCCAGCGGCCGATCTCCTGAATCGTTAAAATTGGAATATTTTAAGAAGCATGATTATGAAAGTATACCCGCACGTGGTCCATTACCCGTATCTGTACCGGGCTGCGTTGATGGCTGGTTCGAAATGCATAAGAAATTTGGTTCAATGGATATGGAAGAAATACTGCAACCAGCTATTGATTATTCAAGAGAAGGATTCCCTGTAAGTGAAGTGATAGCCCACTATTGGGAAAGCAATGCCCGTTATCTGAAAAAATATCCCGGATTTAAAGAGATATTCATGCCAAACGGCAGCGCTCCGAAAAAAGGGGAGATTTTTAAAAATCCATACCTGGCTAACACACTGGAAAAAATTGCCCAAGAAGGAAGAGATGCTTTCTACAAAGGGGAAATTGCTAAGAAAATCGATGAATACATGAAGGAACATGCTCCTGAATATATGAAAGGAGACGAAGGCGAAGGCGGATTTTTAACCTACGATGATCTTGCAAACCATGAATCCGAATGGGTAGACCCTGTTTCAACAAATTACAGAGGTTATGATGTCTGGGAGCTTCCACCAAACGGACAGGGTATTGCAGCATTACAGATACTCAACATCTTAGAAGGATACGATATTTCTGATATGGGATTTGGTACCAGGGAGCATGTGCATCATTTTACAGAAGCCAAAAAACTAGCCTTTGAGGACAGAGCGAAATTCTATGCAGACATGGATTTTGCAGATGTTCCTGTTGAAAAGCTGATCTCAAAGGAATATGCAGAAAAAAGACGCGAATTGATAGAGAGTGATAAAGCCGGACGAAGTTATCCTGCTGGAAAACTGGAAACAGGCGAAACAATATATCTGACTGTTGCAGATAAAGAAGGCAATATGGTATCTCTGATTCAAAGCAACTATCGCGGTATGGGCTCAGGCATGACACCCGGCAAGCTAGGATTCGTCCTGCAAGACCGCGGTGAATTGTTTTCTTTGGAAGAAGGGCACAGAAATGTTTACGAACCTGGCAAACGGCCTTTCCACACCATTATTCCTTCCTTTATCACAAAAGATGGAAAACCATTCATGAGTTTTGGTGTTATGGGTGGTTCTATGCAGCCACAAGGCCATGCCCAGATTGTGATGAATATGATCGACTTTGGAATGAATTTGCAGGAAGCAGGCGATGCTCCAAGGATAAGACACGGAGGTTCATCGCAGCCTACAGGTGGAGAAATGGAATATGGTGGTACACTATACCTTGAATCAGGATATGATTACCAGGTTGTTCGCAATCTTATACAAATGGGACATAATGTACGATATAACATAGGGGGATTTGGGGGATATCAGGCCATTATGTTTGATGAAAACAATGGCGTTTACTTTGGCGCGTCAGAATCCAGAAAAGACGGCCATGCAATTGGCTATTAAAGTGCCAAAATTGTAAAATTTTCAGGGAAATTTCTATTCATTAAGCCGGGTAAGAAATTTCCCTGTTTTTTATTCAACATTAAATGTTACGTAACCTTTTTTACTGCCCACTTTGCTCCGGAGAAACGAAAGATTTTTTTACCGGTCAGCATGGGAAATATTATAAATGCCAGAATTGCCAATCGGTTTTGCTGCATCCGAATTATTATGTCACCCCTGAACAAGAAAAAGACCGATACCTGGAGCATAACAATGATGTTAATGACCCGGGATATCAAAACTTCGTATCTCCCATTGTGAATTCCATACTGAAAAATCAAAACCCAAAAGATGACGGACTGGATTATGGAGCAGGAACTGGACCTGTCATTGCAAAACTACTTCATGACAGAGGCTATAAGATTGTTACATATGATCCGCTGTTTGACAAAAAAGATATATTCAATAGACATTATGATTACATCGTAAGCTGCGAAGTTATAGAACATTTCCATAATCCATACAAGGAATTTCAAAGGCTGAAAAAAATGCTGAAATCAAACGGCCTCTTATATTGCATGACTGATTTATATGATGAAAATATTGATTTTAAATCATGGCATTATAAAGATGATCAAACCCATGTAATCTTTTATCATACAAAAGCCATAGAATGGATTCAGAAACATTGCGGGTTTTCCAAAGCTGAAAAAGAGGGAAGGCTATTATTATTTTATGCTTAGTATGTAATAATGCTTTTCTTCAACAGTTTTATCATAAAATTTTCGTCATTTATCAAACTTTTTCAAACTTTTCTTCAACAGTTTTATCATAAAATTTTCGTCATTTATCAAACTTTTTCAAATAAAAAAAATCCTACCAGGAATGTAAAAAAAGAATTCCTAATTTTAATGTTTTAGTTTCATTATAATTTTATAAATCAATTCCCATGTCCAGTAACACACATGGAGCACTCCAAAAAGCTAAAAAAAGTTTTCAGACTCTTTTTGAGCAAGCGGCCGACGGAATTCTGATAGGAAATACAGAAGGGAAAATTATTGACGCCAATACAAGCATCTGTGAAATGACAGGTTATGAAAAAAAAGAATTAATCGGAAACAATATTATGATATTATTTACGAAAGAAGAGCTCAAAAAAAAACCATTGGAATACGAGCAGTTAAATGCCGGGAAATCCGTTTTAAGAGAGCGAAAAATACTTAAGAAAGACGGAAAGGAAATTTACGTGGAAATGAACACCAAAAAAGTTGCAGATGGTCGTTTGCAAGCATATATAAGGGATATAACCGATCGTGTAAAAGCACAAAAGAAAATCAATGAAAAAAACTGTGAATTAATAAAAACAAGAAAAAATTTAGAAACCTCAAATGCACAATTGCTTCAGCTTAACAAACAATTAGAAGAGCAAAAGGCTGAATTAATCAGGGCAAAAGAAAAAGCAGAGGAAAGTGATAAGTTAAAATCTAACTTTCTGGCAAATATGAGCCATGAAATACGGACTCCAATGAATGGAATCATTGGTTTTGCCAAACTCCTTGAAAATCCGGGTTTATCGGGTGAAAGGCACCAGGATTTTGTCCGTATAATAGTGCAAAGCGGGAAGAGAATGCTTAATATCATCAATGACCTTATTGATATCTCAAGAATAGAATCGGGTTATACCAACCTCCAAAAAATGAATACTGACATAAACAAAATACTTTTGGAGCATTATGAATTTTTTAAATATGAAGCTGAAGCAAAGAATATAAAGTTAAATATTCACCTGGAGGAACCGCATAAAGAGTTAATATTATACACAGATCCTGCTAAGTTAACACAAATACTAAACAACCTTCTTAAAAATGCAATAAAATTCACTAATGAAGGACAGATTGATTTTGGTTATAAGAAAAAAAACAAGCGTTTTTTGTTTTTTGTAAAAGATACGGGTATTGGAATTGAGCACCAGATGCAAAATAAAATATTTGAAAGATTCAGACAGGTTAATATGGACAGTGCACGTCCATATGAAGGTACAGGGCTGGGCCTTGCAATATCCAAAGCTTTTATACAAATGATGGGTGGTTCAATATATGTGGACTCCGAACCGGGCAAAGGTTCTGTTTTCTCATTCACTTTACCTGTCGAAAATCCGGTTGCAGAAAAAAATCAGGAATAGAACGGCTTGAATATCTCCCGTATACATAAACGTTTTAATAGGCTTTATTTCAACAGATTAATATGTTGAAAAGATACATGATACCTGCTTATTTTTTTTGTGTTTAGAAAAATTCCTGGCCTCCGTTATTGATTTGAAGCCCGTGAACGGGCCGGAAGTGGGGTATGGCACTATTCTTATGCTGCCAAACTAACCGCAGTTGCTACACTCCATAAGTAAAGCACCCACGCGCCTGGGTTATGCAATGTATTTAAATAATAGAAAAAAGCCCGCTTTTAGAGGGACTCCCGTATACATAAATCTTTTATACTGCTGACTTATAGGCTATTAATAGGGTTAAAAATCACCCGTTTTAGTTCAAAGCAAAATTGTACGTTTTTATTTTCTTCGGTTCCCGCTTTGCGGGACAGGCTATGAGAACGCTGCGCTTAGTTGTCTCCCACACAAAAAAAGGAGCAAAAAAAGGTCACCGCTGGAAAAAAGCGTACTTTTGGAAGGATTCTATTATTCCACCAGTGCAATGACCAGGTCCATAACATTTGTGCCCGTTGGTCCTGTTTTAAGCAAGGAGCCTGTTGTCTCAAAAAAATGATAGGAATCATGAGCTTCAAGATATTTTTCAGGATTCAAACCCAGGCTTTTTACATCCGTGAAAGTTTGCCGGGTTATCAATGCCCCGGCAGCATCAGTCGGGCCGTCCGTTCCATCCGTTCCGGCGCTGATGAGTGCAAAATTACGATTAAAGTCTTTCAGGTGAATCAAAGCCGAAAGAGCAAGTTCCTGGTTTCGGCCTCCTCTCCCACTGCTCTCACCAAGCATTACGGTGGTTTCGCCTCCAAAAATAAGACATAACGGCGGTCTTGTACTTACTCTGTCTTCACTGTACTGCTTTATTATTTGTGCAATTGATCTGCCCATAGTACTGGCTTCCCCCTTCATCTGTCCATAGCTAATCATAGCTTCATATCCCTGTTGTTGAGCAGTCATTTTGGCCCTTTTTATAGCCACATCAATATTACCAATCACAAAAGTAAAAGCCTTCTTTGCTGCCTCCTCTCCTTCCTTCAGAGTTTCAGTGACCTTACCCTCAACCCCTGACTGCAAATAGACGATAACAGATGAGGGCAATTTTCTGCCAAGGGCATATTTATCAACGACAACTTTTGCATCCCGGAATGTTGTATTATCCGGAGCTGTTGGACCTGATGCTATGCTGCCTACAGGGTCATGTAAAATATCAGATATGATCAGGCTAATACTGGTAGCGGGATAGATGCTTCGTAAAAGCTGGCCACCTTTAACTTTGGAGAGGTGCTTGCGTAATGCATTCATCTCTGTAATCTTAGCGCCGGAAGACAGGAGCAAACTGTTTACCGCCCGGAGATCTTCAAGAAAGATTGATTGGGGCAATATTTCAAAAAGCGAGGAACCACCTCCGGATATCAAGCAGAAAACAAGATCGTCCTTTGAGGCATTAGCGGAAATATCCAACAAATGTTGGCTGTGGATCAGCGTATTTTTATCCGGGACAGGGTGCCCAGCTTCATATATCGCAACCTTGCGGCATGATATGGTATGCCCGTATTTCACAATCACAGCGCCGCCGGAGATACGGTCTCCCAATAAATCTTCCAGCGTAGCCGCCATATAGGCAGAAGCTTTACCAAAACCAATGATATAAATGTCAGAATAATCAGAAAGATCAAATTTGTGGTTGTTGATGAATAACTGTTCACCCGCCAGACTCAGTTTCTGATTAATCAAATTACGGGGCAGTACACTCTTGAGTGCACTATTAAAAATTTGCTTCACATGTGATTCCGGAGTGCTCATATACTACTAATATACAAAATTTTGTAATGCTGCACATGTTTTGGGGAAAAGATTTGGTTATTCTATTGGTTGAAGTGTTGACTGGTTGATTGAGTAAATTGAGATGATTAAGTTGGCACATCAGAAATTACAGGATAAGACAGCAACCAACCTGAATAGAAATCATTCTTCGCGCCTCCGCGCCTTTGCGGTTACAATTAATCCGTGCAAATCCGTTGTATCAGCGTCATCCGCGTTCTATATATTGAACATAGGCATATAAGCTCATAAGATAGATTAGTTCAATTTGCTATGAGCAAAAGCAAATTATTAATCATATTGCTTTTTATTATAGCAATTTTTTACTATATTTGCTGAAAACAAAAGCAAAATGGATCTATTATTTGACAAGTCCCGGAAAAAGATAAAAACTGTTCCGTTGGTCTTTAAGCGGTATCTCTACAACAGGATAAATTACAACCAGCGGCTTATAAGCATACGGGGAGCGCGGGGAGCAGGGAAAACAACCCTTTTGCTGCAACTGGGAGCTACATTAAAGAAAAACCGAGCGCTCTATGTGGCGCTGGATGATCTGTTCTTTACTGAAAATTCATTGTACAGTTTGGCCGATCAATTCAGCAAGACTGGCGGGGAATTGTTATTGCTGGATGAAGTCCACAAATACCCGAACTGGTCCAGGGAATTAAAACTCATTTATGATGATTTCCCTGACTTGCAGGTTATTTTCACCTCTTCTTCTGTACTGGATATATACCGTGGTGAGTCTGATCTGAGCAGAAGGGCTTCAAGCTATATACTCCATGAAATGTCTTTTCGCGAGTACCTTGAATTTCATTATAATCTAACCTTTCAGCCCATTTCACTGGATACCATTGTACAAGAACATGAAGCTATAAGTATTGAATTGCTTGGCAGGTTCAAACCGTTCAAATATTTCCCGGGGTATTTAAAACATGGCAGTTATCCATACTTTGCAGGTGATGAGGATGATTATTACCAGAAAATCCTGAACACGGTCAACCTGGTATTGGATATTGACCTGCCTGCCATTCAAAAATTAGATTATGAAAACATTGCGAAATTCAAGAGACTGCTGTATGTCCTGGCCACAAATGTTCCCTATACTCCAAACATCAGCGGACTAAGCGAAAAGATAAAACTGAACAGGAATGCCCTGGTACAGGCCATCCACCTGCTGGGTAAAGCGGAACTGATACATACTCTATACAAACAGAACAGAAGCATCAGCTCCCTGAACAAGCCCGATAAAATTTGGTTACACAACACCAATCTGAATTATGCCCTGGGTGACAAACTTTCTGAAACCGGAAATATAAGGGAAACGTTTTTTATCTCCCAGCTAAGTCTTGACCACCGGGTTTCATTGCCGGTAAAGGGAGATTTTTGGGTTGATGAGCGGTATGTATTCGAGGTGGGCGGTAAAAATAAAACCCTGAAACAAATTCAGGGCACATCCAATGCCTACCTGGCTAAAGATCATATGGAGACCGGAGCGCTACACAGCATCCCCTTGTGGTTGTTTGGGTTTTTGTATTAGTTGGGTTGGAACGCGGATGACGCTGATTGAGCGGATTAACGCGGATAAAAAAATTAAGAAGAGGCACGAGCTGCAAACTCGCGCCAGCGTGGGGAAAAAATTACCACATTTCAACTGATAATTTATCAATTAGTTGCATATGTTTGTCATTTATGATCTATTTTTTCACAGCCATCTTCAATTGTCTTTCTTATCTTCTCCGCATCTTTACTATCAAGACTTCCATGGTAAACCATGAAATTTCTTTCTTTTCTCTTACTTTTTAGCAGAGAACGTATATAATCCAACACCTTGTTTTGCTCGCTGAGATCCAAAGCTTTGAGATTCTTATATATTTCTTTTGATATAAGACTATCCATGATTTTTATTTTCAAAAATATTGAAAAATTTGTTCTCTATCAATTATATAACGGATAAAAAGCATTTTAGTTGTATTGTTAAATGGTTTAGTCGTTGAGGTGTTGAGAAGTTGATTGGTTTCAAGGTTTGATTGTTTGAGGTTTGAGTTAGTATTGGATTTTTAATACTATAGATGTAATTCCTGCTGAAAGCCAAAAGCTAAGATCAATCGTTGAGAAGTTGAGTTGTTGAGAAGTTGACAATGAGTGACCCCGTTGAAATGTTTGTTCCGCTTCGCTCCGCAAATTTCACGGGGTAAACCATCGAATGACAACCAAAATAAATCCGTGTTAATCCGCCAGATTCGTGTCATCTGCGTTCTATTTGTCAAACACCTCCCCGCGCGTGCCCATGATGCTGATGAATTGTGTTGATGTTCAATTGCCAATTTACATTAATACAAGAAACCTAACATCCATAGAGGAATCCGGTTCTTATGACCGTATTCTATATTATCAACTGCAATAAAAGTTCTTCCCTTCGGTAATCTTTTTACTTGCTCATGTTTCTTATTCTTTCCCCCGATTTCAAAATACCAGGTATCATCTATCATAAAATCTACTTCCACGGGTAAAGTTAAATGATGTTGGTTTTTTAATTGATTGAAAAAGAAGGTCTCCCTTAAATTTCCTGTGTCTGGAGAAGATGAATTTACTGTATAAGCGATATTTGTGTTTTCCAGGAATATTTTATCAGGCTTTTGCATACGGGAAATTCCTTTGTTGTTCCTGTATAAATTTAAAATAATTCCACTCTCCTCCATATAGTGTAAGTAACTTATCAAAGTATTCCGGTTGATTCCGATTTTTTCACTTAGTTTTTTAATATTCGGTATAAAAGGAGCTAATTCGGAAATAACCAGTAAAAGCTGTTTAAGTTTAGTAGCAAAATGAATATCAACTTGTCTGAGAAGAGGCAGTTCAATATAGATGATCATATTCAATATCTCTTCCAGACGAGCATGGTATAGGTCAGGAACTTCTTTAAAAAATGGGTAATATCCCTTCTGTAGATAAGTATCAAAGTATTTTAAAGGTTTTATGGTTTTAAGTATCTCATTAGAAATCTGAATATGGTTTTGCTGAATATCTTCTAATTTTAATGCTTTAAAGTCTGTATTCAAGGTAAAGTTTAAAAATTCCCTGAAAGAAAGCCCTTGCATGTGGTATACTATGGCTCTTCTGCTTAGATCAGCTCTTGCATCCAATATCTCTAATAATGAAGAACCTGTAAATACAATATATAATTCAGGATAGTCATCATATATATTTTTTATTTCTCGTGACCAATCCGGATATTTGTGAACTTCATCAAGAAAAAGATTCGTACCACCTTGTTTAACAAAATTATCAGCCAGATCTACCAATCTGTTTTGTGAAAACCAAATATCATCAAGATTTACATATAATGCTTCACTTGAATCAGCAAAGTGCTGTTTTATATATTGTAATAGAAGAGTTGTTTTTCCTACCCCCCTCCCTCCTTTTATCCCAATCAATCGCGCACTCCAATGAATTTCATTCTTTATTCCCCGTACAAAATCAAGAGATATTGCGGATAGCTTCTTGTGGTGTTTTTCAATCAGTTTATCCATATTGCTTATTTTATTAAGCAAATATAATTAAATTTTGTTTATTGTAATAAGCATTTACTATAAATTTTCCATAAAATTTCTGGCAAAAGCCAGCAGCAACATTGAACCATATATGGTAAGTTAATTGGTTGAGAAGTTGAGGTGTTGATTTGTTTAGAAGTTGACAACATAGAAGTGACAATTGGGTGACTATCGAATGCCTACCGAAAAAAACAACACCGCTAAGACGTCAAGACGCTAAGGAAATAAGCTATTCTTCGCGCCTCCGCGCCTTTGCGGTGAAAATAAATCCGCGTAAAACTTGTCTGGCTATTGACGATTGCGAATAAGCTTTAGGGAATCCCGGTATTCTTTTCGTATGCGTTGGACATTATTTTCCACCAGCACGCTGGCTCCGCTGTGTTCGAGAAGGGTAAGGCAGGGGGTTCCCAACAGAAAAATAAAGTTTTTTTCGTATGGTTGAATGATTTTACTTTTCAATTTTTCAAATCATCTTTTAAATTAACTTGAATTTGGCTAATGAATTAGCTAAATTTGCACCAAGTTTATTAAAATTATTAAAAATGTACATAAAAAGAACTCTTGAGGAGGTTTTAAAAGAGAAACTCTATTCATCCAATAAAATTCTAATATTATATGGTGCGCGGCAGGTAGGAAAAACTACGCTGGTAAAATCAATTTTAAACGAAACAGAACTGAAATACCTGGAAATCAATACGGATGAGAAGCTTTATAATGATACGTTAAGCAGCAGGGACTATAATAAACTTAAAATGCTTGTATCAGGCTATGACCTTTTGTTTATTGATGAGGCCCAGAGAATTGAGGATATTGGTATTAATCTTAAAATTTTGCATGATCGTTTCCCGGAGTTAAAGATTATTGTAACCGGCTCTTCGTCTTTTGAACTTTCTAACAGAATTCATGAACCTCTGACGGGCAGAACATGGAATTTCAAACTTTTCCCGGTGGCTTTTAGCGAGCTGACTTACCATTATAATATTATTGAACTGGATAACAGACTGGAAGAATTTCTGATATATGGTATGTACCCTGAAATTTTCTCTCTTGACAATATTAAAGATAAAGAGCAATATCTTCGTCTTTTGACCTCCTCGTATCTATATAAAGATGTATTGGAGATAACTTCCATTAAGCATTCTTCCAAACTGGATGATCTTTTGCGCTTACTCGCTTTCCAGGTTGGTTCACAGGTTTCTTTGAATGAATTGGGAAGATCGCTGAATATGAGCAAGGATACCGTAAACTCCTATATCGATTTGCTTGAAAAATCCTTTGTAATTTTTCGATTGAACGGATACAGCAAAAATTTAAGAAAAGAAGTTACAAAAATGGATAAAATTTATTTTTATGATCCTGGTGTGCGGAATGCTATTATAAAAAATTTCAATACAATAAAATACAGAGATGATGTAGGGGGATTGTGGGAGAATTTTCTAATAGCTGAAAGAATGAAAAGCCTTCATTACGTCATGAAATTCCCAAATCAATACTTTTGGCGGACATATTCAGGCGCCGAACTGGACTATGTAGAAGAAGAAAAAGGTAAGCTATATGGATACGAATTTAAATGGGGCGACAAAGAGACCAAAGTGCCGGAAACATGGAGTTTTACTTACCCAGACGCTGACTTTCAGTGTATTAATTTGCAGAGATATACAAATTTTTTGTTAGGTCGATGATTTTAATAAGTTGGTTGAGTTGAATGGTTTATTCATTGAATAGTTGAGAAGTTGAGTTGTTGAGTGGTTGAGTTGTTGAGAAGTTGACAACAGAGTGACCCCGTTGAAATGATTGTTCCGCTTCACTCCACAAATTTCACGGGGTAAACCACCGAATGACAATGAGTGACAACTGAATTAAATCCGCGTAAATCAGTCAAATCCGAGTCATCCGCGTTTTATCAGGTTTCACGCCCGTCCGAACGGTGTCATCCGGGCGAGCAACGCACGCAACGGTAGTCTTTGTTTGCGGGGGATTTCAGGAATTTGCAATTATTCTCCCGCTTCCTTTAAAAGTAAAGCAAATAATTCATCCGAAAATCTAAAATCAGTATTTCTGATTTTCCCAAACAAGTGCTTTAAAATATTTAATTCTTCAATCTTTTGTAATAGAATCAGACAACTGGTATCAACAATAACATCTTTAGATTTCTGCTTCATCTCTCAAGATTTCGTCTATTGGATAATTAAATAATGATACATCATAATCTGCAAGTATTTCGGCAAATGCTTTTTTAGACATACCTGCCATTTTTGCTGCCTGACCTAAGGATAAGCGACCTGCTTCGTATAGTTTAGCTGCAAGGAATTTAGAAACCTCTCTGGGGTTCAAATCTAACTCTTCAGGTATATTAATGGTTTGATCTTTCATGTCCTTTTCATTTTTCTAATTAAAATGTCAATAAACAAAAATACTAATGTTTAAACGAAAAAAACAGGGGATTAGTTTTTTATTTTTGATGACTTCAATTGCTACATTGTTAAATTGTTGACTGGTTGATTAGTTGATTGAGTTAATTTAGTGAATTAGTGAAAATTGGTATTTCCTGTCAAAAGCTAAAGGCCAAAAGCCAGCAGCAACATTTGGATCTTCCCCCGCTGCCCCTGGCCCCTGAAGGGGAATCCCTCCCACCTGAAATATTCAGTTTCCTCAGTCTCTTCGTCACTTAAAAGCATCCCCTTGTGGTTGTTTGGGTTTTTGTATTAGCTGGGTTGGAACGCCGGTGACGCGGATTATGCGGATTAACGCTGATAAAAAATTATTGGGTTCTGTTGTTTTATTGTTGAATGATTGAGTGGTTGATTTGCAGTTTTTATGGAAAGTACCGATAAATATCTTTACGGTGCATAATTCGTTCAAATATCAGAATTCCTTCTTTATACCGCAAACCAATTCTGTACTGACCGAGCCGTATTCGATAGTAGCTTTTGTAACCTGATAATTTCTGGAGGTTGGTTATCTCTTTAATATCCTGGCAGGCGGGAATTTCGTCAAACACCAGTTTTTCTGCTTTCTGTCTTGTTTTTACAGGTAAACCAGAACTCTTTGAGGAACTTTTTATTTACCTTAATTTCCACTTTTATTCTTTGGTTAATTTGTCATAATACTCACGAGCTTCTTTAAGGTCTAGAATATCCTTTTCCTCATTTTCTTCAATTAATTTAGCCAGCACATGATCTTCCAGGAGACGTTCAATTTTCCGGAATGTTTTAATATCCATTTGAACGGCAATTATATTATTGTCCTCGTCTGTGACATATTTCTTTTCAATGGCTTCCATTTGAATCATTTTTATAAATAAAAATACGATTTATTATTTAAACGAAAAAACAGGGAAAATAGTTTTTATATAGCTGAATTGTTGAGCAGTTAATTGGTTGAATGAGTTGAATGAGTTATAAAGAAAATATCATAATTCTATATTCTGATCATCCTGATATGTATTCCAAAACCTGAGCAGTTCAATTGTATGTTTATCTAAGATCTTATAATAAAGAATGATTTGTTCTCTTACGACGCACCTTCTAATATTTTGATAATCTGTTTTTTGAAAATCAACATTTCCCGTATGTAAAAGGTGAATAATGCCTGAAACATCATCAATAAATTGTTGTGCCTCTTTTTCAGACCATTCTTCTAACAGATAATCTATTGTATGATAGTAATCTTCTTTCGCAAGTTTATTCCACCTGATCTTTCTCATTTGATATCCAGGTTGGGGTACTTACGCCTGGCTTCCTCAACCACTTCTTCATGTGTGAATGAATTTCCTTTCTTGCTGTATTCAAGGGCTTCATCAATGGCTTTTTTCTCGTCTGTTTTTAAGGTATATTGTTCCGAGGAACTCAAAAGTGATAGAATTTGATTGTAATATCTTTTAAGTTCGTCTTCATTCAGACTGTCAATTTTCCTAAACAATTTTAGTTTTATATCTGAAGTATTCATCGCGATTAATTTTTAATATTATCTGATAAATCGTGTTTTCAAAAATATTGAAAAATTTGTTCTCTATCAATTATATAACGGATAAAAAGCGTTTTAGTTGCATTGGTAAATGGTTGAATGGTTGATTGAGTTAATTGGTGGATTAGTGAAAAACTTTCCTGCCAAAAGCCAAGGGCTAAAGGCCAAAAGCCAGCAGCAACATTTGTCCCCCCCCCGCTGCCCCTGGCCCCTGAAGGGGAATCCCTCCCACCTGAAATATTCAGTTTCCTCAGTCTCTTCGTCACTTAAAAGCATCCCCTTGTGGTTGTTTGGGTTTTTGTATTAGCTGGTGGGTTAGTGGGTTGGAACGCGGATGACGCGGATTGAGCGGATTAACGCGGATAAAGAAAGCTTGAATTAAAATCATTCTTAAATCTTCCTAATTAGATAATTCCCATATGTACGGCGGGAAACAATTTTTTATTATTTTTACGTAAAAATACAATAGAAATTGAGTCCAACAGTTCTAAGAATACAAGGTTATCGGTTTTTCTTTTTTTCAAGAGAAGAAACAAGGAAACATATTCATGTATATTGCCCTCAAGGAGAGGCAAAAATTTGGCTTGAACCTGAAATACAAATAGCAAAAAACTATAGGCTGCGAGAAAAAGAGCTTAATGAAATTTTAAAAATTGTAAAAGATAACGAAGATGAATGCATCAAAAGTTGGGAAAAACACTTCAAAGGTTGAAATTACAAATATTTCTCCACATGGAATATGGTTATTTATTGATGATAAAGAATATTTTATGCCATTTGAAAAATTTCCATGGTTTAAGGAGGGAAAAGTACATGAAATAATGGAAGTGGAGTACCTCCACGGATATCATCTATACTGGCCAAAACTGGATATTGATCTCACACTTGATCGCCTGGAAAACCCTGATAACTACCCTCTGGTATATCGCACCGGATAATTGCTATAATAAGAACTGAATGTTCAATTGTTTTAATTGATTTTTGAGGCAGACTAAGATTAATAGAGCTAAATTATTAAGCCGTGCCTTTGCGGTGAAAATTAATCCGTGTGAATCCGCTGTATCCGTGTCATCCGCGTTCCATCAAGTTTCTCGCGACGTTCGCAACGATCTAACGCTACGAACGCAACGTGGGTCG
>JAWLEB010000032.1:0-33691 GCA_041686375.1 Bacteroidales bacterium | reverse complement strand
GGTTTGGGTTTTGGTTGTTGCGGTTTTATTGGGGGTCATACCTGAATCAGGCCCTCATATGGTAATTGTTATGATGTTTGCGGAAGGAGTTATTCCCTTTTCTGTGCTTTTAGCAAGCTCTATTGCCCAGGATGGGCATGGAATGTTGCCTTTATTTTCTTATACTTTAAAAGATTCGCTTCTAATTAAAGCATTCAACCTTAGTTATGGATTGATCATCGGGCTTATCTTCTATTTTATTGGTATTTAACTGATAAAAATTATTGTTAAATTATTTTTATTTTGAGAATATTCTCATTATATTTGAAGGAGAATTTTAAATGTGAGTTATATAAACATTTTTCCGAAACTTAAAAATGGGAGGTGTTAGTTATAAAGAGAGATATATTTTCAAATATTTTACAAGAGCTCATAAACAATAGGATAGCACGTAACTATTTGCTAAGAAAGTTTGATAATCATCTTTATAGTACTATTGTTGAAAATAGTGAAATTAATCTACGAGAGGTACAGGAAAAGAAATACAGGTTTATGAATTCTATGTTACAATCTGCTATACGTAATGTGGATAAAGGATATTTCTCCAGGAACGTTTTTAAACGACTGATTCACGTATTGGTGGAAAATTCCTTTCTCAATAAGCAGAAATACAGTGAAAATATAGAGGAATTTAAAAACCGCTATGGAGAATATCCGCCGAATTTTATTGTGCTGTCTCCTACACAAGCATGCAATCTTAAGTGTACGGGGTGTTATGCTTCTTCAGATCTTCACACAAGTAATAAATTGCCCTATCATGTGGTGGATAAAATAATCAATGAAGTGCGTAACAAATTTCACAGCAGATTTGTGACTATTAGTGGCGGTGAGCCCTTTATGTACAAAAGCGAAGGAAAAACGCTGATGGATATTTTTGAGAAATATGATGATATGTTTTTCCTTGTTTATACAAACGGAACTTTAATAACCTCAGAAGTTGCTGAAAGATTGGGTAAAGCAGGAAATGTAACAACAGCTATTTCAGTAGAAGGTTATGAAAAAGAAACTGATGAAAGAAGAGGCAAAGGAGTGCATAAAAAAATCAGGGATGCATTCGCAAACCTAAGAAAAGTTGGTGTTCCATTCGGTATCTCTGTGACAGCAACAAGTAAAAATGCTGACATATTGTTATCGGATGAATTCTATGATTATTATTTTGATCAATTGGGTGTAACATACATGTGGCAATTTCAATTAATGCCTATAGGCAGAAGTTCTCATGCATTTGAATTGATGGTTCCTCCTGAAAAACGTGTTGAACTATACAGAAAATGGGAGTACCTGATTTCAGATAAAAAATATTGTGTAGCTGATTTCTGGAATAGTGGCGTTTTAGTGAACGGATGCATTGCATACGGACGAAGAGGTGGCTATTTCTATATCGATTGGAATGGAAATATTATGCCCTGTGTATTTGTTCCATATTATGTTGATAATGTGTATGACCTTTATGATAAGGGAAAATCTTTAGTAGATGCTCTATTTTCAGATTTCATGAAGAATGGACGGCAATGGATCAGAGAATATGGACAGGCTTATCCCGAAAATCCAAACAATTGGTTAATGCCTTGTTCCATACGTGACCATTATGCTACTTTCAGGAATAATATACTACCAAATCATGCAAAAGGTGAAAACGAGGAAGCAGAAGTATCCTTAAAGGATGATGAATACTACAGAAAATTGGTCGAATATGATCAGGAACTTGAGGATTTGACTGAAGATATCTGGGAAGAGGAGTATTTAGAAAAAGATAAGAAAAGTATCCAAGATTAGTGAACTTTAATTTCAACTGGTATAGAAAAGATTAAAAACAAACGAACGATAAAAACAAAAAAGATATATTGCTCAACCTGCAAAACGCTTTTATACAAATATTGTAAAGCGAAAGAGGGACATTTGGTAAAATGTTTTCAGGACCGTATCAAAGAAGATTATACCAATGGAGACCTCAAATGTCCCCATTGCAGGACTCAATTTGCAAGGGAAAGAATGATACGGGGTAAACCGGCCAATAAAATCATTCAGGGGAAAGTTTATATGAAGAACTAAGCATATAATAATTCTTCAAATTCGCTTTTTTTCTTTTTTGAGGAATTTAATGGGATATTTGGTTTTTACCTTTCCTTCTTTTATTTGTTTCAGTTTGTTTTTCAATAATCTTCTTTTTAGAGGGTCCAGGTGATCTATAAATAACACGCCTATAGTATGGTCATATTCATGTTGAATTATTTTTGCCGTATAACCTGAAAATTGTTTGCAATGATTTTTAAAATTTGCATCCTGGTATTCTACAGTAATACTCCACGAACGATCAACTGGTTCCGTTATACCCGGTATACTTAGACATGCCTCTTCTTCATTCCATGTCTCATCAGTTTTGCCGACTATTTCAGCATTAAAAAAAGTTTCTGTGATTCCTTGATCATCTTTTGCAAACAAGTTATTTCTTTCCTTTAATGATAAATCATCATATAAAAGCTTGCTGTCCACAATAAATATTTTTTTACTGCGATTGACCTGAGTTGCAGCAAGACCAGCACCTCCGCTTTTTTTCAGCGTTTCCCACATATCGTTTATAAATGCGGGGATATCTTCGTTATTTGCGGAAACCTCTTCGCATTCCATCCTTAAAACAGTATGTCCATATGCTATAATAGGAAGATGCATAATCAATATTTTATGTTGAAACTATCAGTCTTATCCTGAAATTAGGAAACGATTATATTATTAAATATCACAATCTCTTTTGCCAAATACTACTGTACCTAATCGCACCATATTGCTCCCTTCTTCTATTGCGACCTTATAGGAATTTGACGTGCCCATAGACAAATATTTAAAATCAACGTTCGGAATATTCATCGCTTTGATTGTATCAAAAATTTGTTTTGTTCTTTTAAAGTAAGGTCTGGAATTTTCAGGGTCTCCAAATCTTGGCCCCATAGTCATAAGCCCTTCTAATCTCAGATATTCCAATTCAGAAATATCTCTGACAAATTGTTCCATGTACTTTTCAAAAGGTTCATGGTCTTCCGGCATAATACCCGATTTAGAATCTTCGTTTCCAATATTGATTTCAATAAAAACGGGGATTGCTTTTTTTCCCGATTTTTCTACTCTTTTATCAATATCCCGGGCTTTCTTCATAGAACCTACCGTCTGTATTACATCAAATATCGGCAGGGCTTTGTTAATTTTGTTTTTTTGTAGATGTCCTATCATATGCCATCTTACATCCTTTGATTGTTCTCCTAATTCTGCGACAATTTCTTCAGCTTCCTGAATATAGTTCTCTCCCAAATCAGTTGCGCCGGCATCAATAACTTCTTTTATCTCTTCTGCTGTCTTTGTTTTTCCTGCTAAAACAATTGTTACATGATTGGGGATCTCTTCCCTTAATTGTTGATATTTTTCTGCAATAGTCATTACATTACAAATTTTTTGTTGATTTATTTTTTTCGTTTTCCTTTACCTTTCCCTCTTCTGCCCAGCCCTCTTCCTAATCCAATATTGAACCCTTTACCTTGTCCAGAACCATCCCATTCCCTTTTTTGTGCTGAATGAATACTTTTTTTCAGGGTGGGCTCTTCTAAGGGTGTAATTTCATCATTAGCTACTTTGTTTACTGCTTCCCTAACAGTCATTTTACGACATAAATAAACATTTATTTCGTTTGAAACTGCCTCACTAAATGTTGAAGGGCCAATATTGCCTGTAATAATTTTTGTAATGCCAAAGTTTATGAATCTTGCCACCCCAAATGTTTTTTTATCTGTGGAAACACCGGGAAAAACTTCAAAGTCCATTGTTTGAGGGAAAATAACAAGATAATATTTGGCATGTCCAAAGCGCCCGGATATTTTTGAGTCCAGACTATCACCCGATGATGCAACTAAATATTTTTCCATAAATATTTTATTCTTTTGGTTCATTATTACAAATATAATGAGAATATTCTCATTATACAATTTATTTAGATTGAATTAATATATTGATAAAAAAAATAGCGCCGGATTTATGAGCTGTCATGGGAAATATACACAGTAAAAAGAATTTGCATCTTTTTAAACGTTATTGTTTCTTGAAATTATTTTTCTTTTTGCTTTTTCAATGTAATGCAGTACGTCGTGAAAGAGTATTACATCGATAGTTTCGTTCTCCAATTCAATATTTAATGCTTCAGATTGATCGATCACAGGAACTACATTATCTAAACCTTCTACCTTTACCGTATACTTTAGCCGTTCTAATATTTCCCTGTCTTTATTTGCACAATAGAAGAAGGAAAATAGCAGGATGGGAATGAGAAGTAATATCTTGGTTTTCATAAAATGTATTTTAAACACTTCCCGGCGCAAACGTGATTAATTCTGGTGCAAGCGGAAACTTGAACCAGTGGTGGGCGAAGGATCGAAAGTGGAAGTTAGAAGCCGGCCCAGCCAATAATAGTCTAAATTACAGGTATGTAGCTTCCAACAAATCAACTATATCATGAATCTGCAGCCCATTGGAATTGGATCGGGTTAAATTTGCATAACAGACAGGGCACATAACAGCTATTTTATTGCCTGCTTTATGCAACTGCTCAAGCCGTTGCTTTCCTATATCCATCGCTTTATCCGGATAGAGGGATTCCACGGGACCGCCGCAGCAAAATGTAAATTTGCCGCAATCGTCTTCCGGGCAGGTGGTTTTTATACCGGCGTTGTTCAGTAATGATCTGGGTTCATCAACCATTCCTTCATGACGGGCATAGATACAGGAATCATGTATCACCACCTCATCCTCCAACTGATTTACTGGTTGAATACCCTTTTCAGCCAGCACCTCCATGTAGCTTTTTACTTCTATATCAAAACCTTCGATCCTTTGGGGTATAATGTCCCTCAGCATATTGGTGGTGTGGGGATCAACAGTAATCACTTTTTTCACGTTATTTGCCTTCAGTTTCTCATGAACCTTCCGGATGTGCTTGTTGAGCACATCATCGGCTCCCAGGTCATAAGCCAGGGCGCCAACATACAGGTCGTTATCATAAAGGTATCCGAATTCAGTTCCGGATTTTTGCAGCAGTCTGGCTATGGTTTTCAGGGTATGGTTGTGTTTTTTGATCTCCTTTTTGTCCACCTTCCCGAAGAAATTGGAGATATTGATGAAACGATTCGTGTAGCGGCCCAGGGTGATGAATTTCATCAGGAAGGAGCCTTCCATTTTTTCCAGCGCATTGACCAATGCGGTAATATAAGGAATGATCTGATACATCATTCCTGTGTAAAGCACGGTTTCTCCTCCAGGGGATATATTCAGATCTTTTGCCCAGCGTGTAGCTGATTTTTTCGAAATGGGCAATACACTGTTTCTGATCTTCAGATTATCGGACAAAATACCGATGACTTCTTTTTCGGGCAATGCCATAGTAACTCCTCCAATTAGATTTTAAATTCTTCACGAATCAGGTAATAACGTAACAACCGAATATTATCGGCAATGGCTACTCCTTCGGGACAACTTTCCTCGCAGCGTTTGCACAGCAGACAGGAAAAAATAGGTTCTTTTTCCTCTACCAGTTTGTCGTGAAAACCAAACAATGCATGTCTGAAAATCCTGCGGGGAAGGATATCCAGGTCCATTGGACAAATGGCTACACAATTTCCGCAGTTATAGCATTTTTCCATGTCCTCATTACCAAGACTTTCAATAGTTCCGGTCACTTCGGGATTTATTCTGAATGCCATAATATATGCCTCCTGAATTTCTTATTGTTCATTTATTGTGTTACTTCATAAGTATAATATTCTTCCATATCATCCATTCCACCGGGATGGATATAACCATATTTGACCAATGTCATTAGATTATAAGTCACAACGGGTTTGGGAACATCCAATTCCTCAGCAATCTGAGAAATGGTTTTTTGTTCGCCGTCAAGGGTTTTAATAATACGGTGCCAGATATCCGGCATATCCTTCATTCTTGTCTCTGCTCTTTCTTCTTCGGATTTTTCTGCTTTACTTTCGAGCTCTACCTCCTGAGAAAGGCCGTCAATCATGGATTCGATCTCATCGTCGGTATAACCCACCAGGTCAATAGCATCTTCCGGGCAAACCGGCAGGCACATTCCACCACCCTTGCAAAGGGCCTGGTTGACTTCGGCCACAGATTTTCCGTCATATTCAACCTTCGAAATTGCATCATAATCACAGACTTCAAGGCATTTTCCGCACCATTCACAGGTATCTTTATTGACGGTGGCCACAATGGGCTCCAGTTCAATCTCGCCGCCACTGACCAGGGAATAGGCTTTTGCAGAAGCAGCAAGGGATGAGTTCATTGACTCCATGATATTTTTGGGTCCCTGGCAGGAACCGGCAATAAAGATTCCATCGATGACAGTCTCTACCGGCCTGAGTTTGGGATGCACCTCATTGAAAAACTTGTCTCTTCCGATCGGCGCCTTCACTATCCCGCCGATCTTTTCCGCATCATTCCGGGGAACCATACCGGTTACAAGAACCACCAGGTCGGGTTTGACCTCAATTTCTTCGCCCTGTGAAAGCTGGTCCTTCACCCTTACAAGCACTTCTCCCTGTTCCTCTTCAACAACAGGTGGTTCTTCCGGTGAAAACCTTAGAAACAGATCGCCGCGGGTACGGGCATCTTCGTACATCAGCTCCTGTTTCCCATAGGTGCGTATATCCCTGTAAAGATGATAACCTTTGATGTTCTCAAATTTATCTCTTGTACTCACTGAAGTATGAATGGCAGAAGAACAGCAATGACGGGAGCAATATTTGTTCTCACCCTCAACCTGCCTGTTCCCGACACAATAGATATAAACAATGTTTCTGATCTCTTTGCCATTGTATGTCAACTGATTATTCCCATTCAATTCAATGATCCGCTTGAACTGGGGAAGAGTTATTACATTGTCCACTTTTTTATAACCGTATTCACCTTCTGCTGGCTCATAATGATCAAAGCCTGTACTCAACATGACCGCTCCCATCTTCAGGTCCAGTACTTCCTCTTTTTGCTCCAGATCAACAACATCTTTAAATTCTTCCACAAGACCATTATCAGAATTCAGGTGCGCTTTATCCACTACAGGAATATCAGGCAAAGCGCCTTCATAATTTTTATAAATGGTTTTCCGTCTGGTCAGCCCCAGGTTAAATGCATCCGGAACTTCCTCAGGTAATTTTTCGGTAGCTTCTTTAATCCTTTCTTTATCCGCATCGGGTTTAATGTAACGGGGTTTTACTCTTACTTTTCCCTGGAAATTACCAATATTTCCCGTTAAAGATTCCAGCTCGGCACCAGTAAAAAGCTTGATATTAGGTCTTTCTTTAATTTCATTATACAGTTTGGCAACAATTTCTTTCCCTTTTTCATTGGTCTGAAACAATTCCTGCATTTGAGCCGGCCTGCCACCTACGAAAAAGTCTTTTTCCACCAGGTAAACATCCGTTCCCATATCAGCCAGCTCGATGGCGGCACGCATACCGGAAATTCCTGCTCCTACAACCAGTACTGCATTCAGGGCGGATATCCGGATTTTATCTAAAGCTTCTGACTGACGAACCCTGGCAATACCCGCCCTGACAAGGCCAACGCCTTTTTCAGTGGCCTCTTTGGGCTTGTCGGAATGTGCCCAGGAGCAATGCTCCCTCAGGTTCACCTGTACGTAATTGTAAGGATTCAACCCTGCTCTCCGCGCGACATCACGGAAAGTATAGAGATGAAGTTTCGGGGAGCAGGAAGCGACAACGATCGCATCCAGGTTGTTCTCCTTAATATCTTCGATCATTTCCGACTGAGTGGAATCCGAACAGGTAAACATCATATCCTTGGCTAAAACCACGCCCGGATCGTCTTTGATTGCTTCCCTGACTTGTCCCACCTCCACATAGTCGGATATATTACCTCCGCAATGACATATATAAACTCCAATTCTGTTCTTCATAACTAAATAATTATAGGATTCCCTGTTTGTGATTCAGTTTTCTTATATAGCTGGCAGATTCGGCTGAAGCAGCTCCTGCAGAAAGTATCGAATCCGGTATATCCATGGGACCAGAAGCCGATCCTGCAACAAAAACCCCTTCAAGATTGGTCTTTGCCGGACTAAGCATCTCGTCCATCTGACCGATATAATTGAACGGGTCCATCTGAAGCTTTTCTCCGTTAAATATTTTTGCCACATCTGTATTGGGAAGAACCCCAACAGACAAGACAACCATGTCGTGTTCGGCTTCCTGGATACCACCATTCTCAATATTTTCATACCGGAGAATAAGATCGCCGCTTCCATCGTCTTTTTCAGTGATTTTGGCGATTTTGCCTTTAACAAATTCCACACCCATTTCTTGTCCCTGGTTGTAGAACTCTTCAAATCCTTTACCGAAAGCCCGGATATCAATGTAATAGACTGTAATATCAGCTAAAGGCAGGGCACCCATCAGCAATTGACCTTGTTTGATGGAATACATACAGCAGATCTGGGAACAAATGGGATTATCAACAGAGCAATCCCTTGAACCGGTACAAAGAACATAAGCGATGTTATCCGGTTTTTTTCCATCCAATGGCCTGAGGATATCATGGAAAGGCCTTGTCGGAGCAAGCAGGCGGTCCATTTCCATGGAATGGATCACATTTTTATACTTGCCATAGCCATATTCGTGCTTCTTCTCCGGAGGGAATAATTTAAATCCCGGCGCCATCACCACGGATTTGACTGTTGTAGTGATCTCCTGTTCCATCTGGGCAAAATCGATGGCATCCGCCGGGCAGGCCTCCACACACTGGTGGCATTCCCGGCAGTTACCACAATCGAGGCATCTTGAAGCGCTTTCCAGAACTTCTTTTTCAGAATAGGTGGCTTCAATCTCCTCAAAATCTTTGATCCGTTCTTTTGGAGCACGTTCATAGGACACTACCGGCATGGCTGATTCCCTTTCCTCTGTCCTTGCCAGAACTTCTTCTTTGCTTGCCGGTGGCAGCCGATGGTCAAAAACAAACTGGGTAAGGTCTTTTTCGCCTGCAAGGTATTTATCTATAAAATAAGCTGCTCGCTTGCCCTGGCCTGCTGCTTCTATAATGGATGAAGCCCCGGTTACGACATCACCACCCGAAAAGATCCATGGTTCGGATGACTGAAGCGTTTCAGGATGAACATCGATGTTTCCCCTACGTGTAAGCTTTATTTGTCCACTGAAAGGCGATGCTGAAGGAAGCAAACCGATCGATACAATTGCCACATCAACATTCATGACATGTTCAGAACCCTCAATCGTGACAGGTCTTCTTCGACCACTCTCATCAGGTTCTCCAAGCTTCATTTCAATGCATTTTACTGATTCCAAGGTGTTATTATCTCCCAGGAATTCGACCGGATTTTTCAGGAACTGGAATTCGACCCCTTCCTCTTCGGCTTCTTTGATCTCTATATCCGCAGCAGGCATTTGTTCCCTGCTTCGTCTGTAAATAATCATTACCTTTTCAGCATTCAGCCTTAGGGCGGTTCTTGCCGAATCCATGGCGACATTACCGCCGCCGAAAACCATCACGGTTTTTCCTGTAAGGTCATATCGTTCTCCGCTGTTCACTCCTTTCAAAAATTCCAGGCAACACCAAACACCATCCAGGTCCTTGCCTTTACAATCAAATTTCACTGTTTCGTGTGTTCCTACTGAAACATAGACAGAATCAAATCCCTGATCTTTCAGTTCCTGTAAGTTGTCTATATTTTTATTCAGTTCATAATCCACTCCAAGCGCGGTAATGTGTTGAATATCCCTGTCTACAATTTCATTGGGCAGTCTGAAGGAAGGAATGGCTGATTTTAACATACCACCCAGTTCACCGGCGGCTTCAAATATCTTTACACTGTGGCCGTTTTGGGCCAGGTGATAGGCTGCAGTCAGACCGGATGGGCCGGATCCTACGACAGCCACTTTTTTACCGGTTTTGTTTTCAATAGCTGGAACCTCCGGCTCCTCATGCTTATCATAATAATAATCCGAAAAATATCTTTTGATCCTTCGAATGGCTACAGAACCTTCCTTTTCTTTTCTTGTACATTCATCTTCGCAGGGAGCATAACAGGCACGACCCAGGGAACCGGGCAATGGAATGTCTTCGAGGTGAAGTTTCATGGCTTCATCATACAAACCTGCCCTGACAAGTGATACATAACCATAGGCTTTGACTCCACCCGGGCAGGTGGCTATACATGGAGCTGTCTCGTTATTTCTTTCAATAGATGCAATTCTCGGATTGGCCAGGCTAAAGGGGACATAGGCCACTTTCCTTCCGGACAGACCATAATTGTAATGATCCTCTTTAACTACCGGGCAGGCAAATTCACACTCCTGGCAACCGGTACACGCATCTTCATTAACGAACCGGGGATGTTTAAGGATGGTGGTATGGAAATCCCCCTCGTTTCGTTCAATACCCTTTACTTCACTATAGGTCATCAGGGTAATATTCGGATGCCTGGCTGTTTCAGACATCTTGGGAGTGGTGATGCAAGCGGCACAATCGAGGGTAGGAAATACTTTACTCAGTTGAACCATGGTTCCGCCAATGGATTTATCCTTTTCCACCAGCAATACTTTAAAGTTCATATTGGCCAGGTTAAGCGCTGCTTCCTGACCAGCCACTCCCGCACCGATTACAAGTGCATCATATTCTGAATTGTTCATAACAATTTAATTTAATCTAAGTGTTTTCTATTTTCCTAAACCCGCTAAAAAATCAGGGCTCACTAAAATTCAAAAAATCTTTAAACGACTTTAAAACTAAACGGCAGCTTTCAGATCTTTCAGGGTGTTGCTAAAACTGGTCATGTGTTTGGCAAAAGCCTCAGCACACACTGAACAGATGGCTGCCATTTTAAGCCTTGCCGGATCGATGTCTTGTTCTTTCATCATCTCCTGCGTATTGGCCACTATCTTTCCAGTCCTGTCTGAACAATTAGGACTATAAGGGCAGTCTGTACCATCCGCGGCAATAAAAACGCCGTCAAAACCTTTTTGCAATGCCCTTAAAATCCATTTGGGTTTCACCGATGAAGAACAGGGTACCGAGATGGTATATACACTGGGCGGATAATGAATTTTCAGCAATCCGGCAAGGTCTATGCCCGGATCGGAAATTTTTTCCGTCGAAAACACTAAAATTTTGGGTTGATACGCTTCTTGATTAGGCATAGCAGTTATTTTCTTGAAAATTAACAAAATGGGTTTTAAATATCCCCATTATTTCTTCAGAAAGATTCTGAAATACCCTGCTTCATCAATAGTCCCTAGCAGTTCGTGGTTTTTCTTTTTGCACCATTTTGGAAGGTCCTTTTTTGTACCTTCATCAGAAGAAAGTACTTCCATGATCTGTCCATCCTGTATTTTACCGATGGATTTTTTCACTTCCAGTAATGGTCCGGGACAAGCAGTACCTCTTGCGTCTACTACTTTATCCGCTTTTAGATTACTTAATTCTTCAGTTGTCATCATTTTTTGAATTTTTTAGTTATACTTAAATAAACAAGTGTACATCAGCTTCTTGTGCTGAAGTAATGTATTCTCCAATACCACAGATATCATCAGCCATTTCCACAAAATCTTCAATTTTTTCCCCTCCCCAGACTTTTCCAGCTAAACCACAGATGTGAATTTTAACCTCGGTCAGTTCTTTTGCTTCTTTAAAAAATTCATGCCATTCTTTTACATTGAGCTTTTTCAGGGATTCAAGAAATTCTTCTCGTTTGTCAGGATATTCGGCAAGCTGAAATTCATCCTTTTTGGTTGCCACTTCTTTTTTAAATGCCCTTGCTGCCTGAAGCAATACGTATATATCCACTTCCATATCATCGGCAGCTGCACCGCTCAGGATAATTCCTGCAGCGGTGAGTTTGTCGATGCTCCCGGAGAAGAGAGCCAATGTCATTTTTTTCGCCATAGTTTGTTATTTTTTATTAATTTCGTTGAGAACAAAGATTGCAAATGATTTGCTTGAATGCCCGATTTTGCTTATGTTTTAGAGATAATTTTGATGTGAAATTTTTCAAAATAAAAAGTGACAAATGCCACTTTTTATTTTTACAAAAATCACATCGGTAGAACAAAAAAGTCATGGAAAGAGAAAAACCAATACAGGACTGTCGTTGCCAAGGTTGTAATTTTAAATCTATACCGGCCTCCATCCTGAATAATGAAGAGCTAAAAATTTTATGCAACAATAGTGTGCATATTGAATTTCAGCCCGGTGAGAAGATTATTAAACAGGGCTCATTTACTACGAATATAGTTTATTTGACACAAGGTTTGGCAAAACTACATATGACAGGACCATTAAATAAAGATGAGATCCTGAAAATTGCCAAATCTTCGGTATTTATTGGAGTTCCCTCGGTTTTTGCCGATCGTATATTTCATTATTCCGTCTCGGCATTAACAAAATGTGAAGCCTGCTTCATTGATTTCAATTCTTTTGAGCAATTGGTTAAAGACAACGGCACCTTTGCCCATGAATTAATCATTTCATTAAGCGAGGATGTAATCGGTCATTTTCACCGGTGCGTCAATAAAACACAAAAAAACAAAACCGGGTATATCGCCGAGATCTTATTGGATTTTGCTGATAATTATTTTGAAAGCAATGACTTTACCTTACCCCTCTCCCGCGCGGAATTTGGTGAGTTAATAGGTTCCTCCAGGGAAACGGTTATCCGCATCCTTCAGGAATTCATTAACGATGGACTCATAAAAGATGAAGGCAAAAAAATTACCATTATAGAAAAAGAAAAACTGGAAAAAATCAGTGAAAGATAAGTGCATAACTTGTCCAGACAAATCTTCATCTTAATGTTTTAAAACGGATAGCCAGAATTTCTCACAAATGACTCTGATACTAGCCGACGAAGGTTATGTAAATTCTTTATCGATATAGGTTAATTGATGGTCGTCCAGTTTATATTACACAATAAATAGTAGGAAAAGTTAAATATCGATTTGGTTGGGTCATTGAAATTGTATTGTACTGAGAACTGAGAAAAAGGAAAACTTTGATGTCTTGCATAGAAGCTGGGTTGTTGAGAGAACTTTTGCCTGGTTTGAAAGCTACAGGAGACTCAGCAAAGATTATGAGTTTAACCCTGATACTTTAGAGGCTATGACACAGTTCGCAATGATCAGACCGATGCTTAATAGAATTTATAAATAAAATAAAAACAGTTTCTAAGTCATTCATAATATTTCTAACTTAATTATTCTCACTTAATTTTACGTTTTATTGCTGATAAATAGTGATTTCTTTTCCCACTCCATATTCGATAAAATCTTTTTTATATTCTTTGGCAAATGCGTTTCTGACAGGATTGCCTGTACAATGTGACGGAGCTACTTTTTCAACCCCGATTTCCCTGAATTTCTTTACCACAGATATAGGTGGGCGGTGGAATCCGCCAACTACCAGGTAAACCTTGTCCTCTTTCATCATCTCTTTGGCTCTTTTCACAATCCCGGCGATGCCCGGATGTGCACAGCCAGTCATAACAATAATTCCTTTTTTTGAATTTATTACCACAACAGAAAAGAAAGAATAATGCAAAAGGAATAAGTATTATAAGTCTGCGTATCATTGCATAGTTTATTGATTGATCTGATAACTTTATAATGTACAAAAAATTTCGGAGAGATGCCAATATCCGATTGATAATGAACTTGTTTTAATGCGTTTTTAATCAAAAAATGTTTTTCTTATCTCCAAATCAGGATGTTTTATCTAATATCCAGCACTTTTCAGTATTTACTGCTTAGATTTCATTTGAATTATATTTAAAAATTTCTATATCTATATATTTCTATATATATTTGTGTTTATAATTAGTCTAAATAAATATATCTGCTATGTTACAAGAAATGCAAAGTAAGTACATTATGGCCCCGATCAAACTGGGCTATACAAATGGCAATGGTATAGTGAATGACCGTCATCTTAAGTTTTATACTAACCGGAGCAGCTATTTAGGAGCTGTAATTCCCGAGCCTTTATATCTGAATGAAGGTTTACGTGAACTGCCTACGCAACTGGGAATAGATAAAGATGATAAAATAGAAGGGTTAAAAAGATTAACTGACATGATTCATTCAAATGGTTCCAAAGCAATTGCTCATTTGAATCATCCGGGCAGGATGGCCAATCCCAAGCTTGAAGGAAATTATCATGTCTCTTCTTCTGACAAAGCTTGTGAGAAAGGAGGAGCAACTCCAAAAGCCATGGAACAGGAGGAAATGAAACGAGCTTTACAGCAATTTACAAGTGCAGCTGTACGGGCAGAAAAGGCTGGTTTTGATTCAGTTGAGTTACAGTTTGGTCATGGATACCTTTTGGCCCAATTTATTTCTCCAGCAGTAAATTATCGGGAAGATGGATATGGAGGTTCATTTGAAAACCGTATTAAATTTCCCCTGGAAGTGTTTGATGCTGCAAAAGAAAGCGTGAATATTCCGATTATTGGTCGTATTAGTGGTGATGAGATGTCACCCGGTGGAATCAAACCTAATGACATGATTAAATTTTCACAAATATTAGAAGAAAAAGGAATTGAGGCAATTCACGTTTCAGCAGGGTCGATATGCAGTACACCTCCATGGTTCTTTCAGCATATGTTTATTCCAAAAGGAAAGACCTGGGAGCCGGCAAGAGAAATCAAACAGCATTTACGAACTCCTGTTATCTTTGTTGGACAGATCAATTCAAGAGAAGATCTTGACATGCTTGACATCCAGTATAAAGCTGATTATGTAGCCGTAGGCAGAGGATTGATTGCGGATCCCGATTTTATAGGAAAATATTTGGGCGAGGTGGAAGGTAACATTCGTCCTTGTCTTGCCTGCGCTGAAGGGTGCCTTGGCAGTGTTAAAGCGGGTAAAGGTTTGAATTGTCTTGTAAATCCACTTGTTGGAAATGATATGAAAGAGCCGGAAATGGCTGAGGAAAAGAAATCCTATGCTGTGGTCGGTGGTGGCCTTGCAGGAATGGAGGCTGCGCTAACTCTTAATCGCCGTGGACATGATGTAGTAATTTACGAAAAAGAGAACCTGGGCGGTCAGTTTAATTTGGCTTCTCTACCACCAAAGAAAGGTCGCCTGAAGGAAATCGTGGATTATTACAAAACAGAAATTATGGATAAACGGATTTCCATTCTGTACAGAGAAGCCGATATCGAAGAGATGAAAAATAATGGATATGATGGTGTTGTTTTAGCTACAGGTGCTAAACCGGCCATTCCACCTGTACAAGGGCTGAATAATTATTATTGGACAGAATTCCTTGATGATGAAAATCTCCCTGAAAATCAAACAATATTGGTAATAGGTGGTGGTATGATTGGAACAGAAGTAACCAGCAAACTGGTTGAGAAGAACAGCCGTGTAATAATAGTTGAAATGCTTGATGAAATTGCCCGTGGAATGGAAATGATCGAACGCCAGCTTACATTAAGCAAGTTGCAGCAGAATAAGGTAGAAACCTTTACTAACTATAAAGTGAAAAGGGTAGAAGGTGATAAGGTTGTTATAGAGGGAGGCGGCTCTGAAAAAGTGCTTGAAGGTATTGATAAAATTGTCGTTACTGCTGGTATACAAAGTCATAAGCCACTTCAGCATGAATTGGAACAAAAGATTCCTGTTTACGTAATTGGTGATGCTAAAAAGGTTGGAAAAGCAAAAGACGCAATCTCTGATGGTTTTCAGATTGCATCCGCGCTGTAATTAATCTTTTTAGTTTGTTTCCGTTTTTGCTTTTATTATTTTATATCTTCTATACTTAACGATTTTCAATAACCTTGCAAAAAAAATTGATTCTGAGTGGGGTTACTGAAAATCGTTTTGCCTGTTCTGCACTTAAATAGCAGAACCATCCCTATAATTTGTATCTGGTATATATCTTTAAAATTAATCTAAATAAATTTTGCAAATGAGAATATTCTCATTACTTTTGAGCAAAAAATGCCACGAAAACGACATCAGAGAAAAATTTTGGAAACTCCTGAATTTAAGGGATATAAGCCTTATGGTCCTAAGGTAAGAAGTAAAGGTTATGTGGAACTTTTCTACGAAGAATATGAAGCCATAAAATTAGCTGATTATCATTTGTTGAATCATAAAGAAGCTGGTTTTTACATGGGTGTTTCCCGGGCTACTTTTGCCAGAATCTATGAAAATGCCAGGCGAAAGATTGCCCACGCTATGGTTGAAGCAAAAGAAATTAAAGCTGTACCAGGAAACATAACTTTTGATAACACCAGCTATTTGTGCAATGATTGTAATAACCGATTTACTACAAAGGAATTGCAATATAGATGGTATTGTCCAACTTGTGCGTCAGATAATTTTTATGTAATACAAAAATAGAGAGTGAATTATGACAAAGTTAAAACATGCTGGATTAACGGTTAGTAAAGATGATATTCAGAATTTATTCGAATTAAAAAACAACTAATATGAGTAAACAGAATAACGTATTGGATGAAATAAAATTAGACAACGTAAAACATACACTATTAATTTCTTCCGGGAAAGGAGGAGTAGGGAAGTCTACTGTAGCAGCAAATCTGGCAATTTCTCTTTCCCGCGAAGGGTATAAAGTCGGTTTGCTCGACGCTGATTTATATGGGCCTTCGATTCCAATTTTGTTTGATATTGAGGGAAAACGTCCAAAAGCTAAAAAACAGGACGATAATGATATCATGGTTCCTATTGAAAAATATGGAGTTAAAATAATGTCAATTGGTTTTTTGATGAATAAAGAGGATGCTGTTATATGGCGCGGCCCGATGGCATCGAATGCTCTCAGTCAGTTAATCACATATACAGATTGGGGTGAGCTTGATTACCTGATTGTTGACATGCCACCGGGAACGGGAGATATAAACATCACCCTGGCACAAAAATTAAAGCAATCAAAGGCTATGGTAGTGATTTCTCCTCAAAGGCTGGCTGTATCCGATGGACTGAAAGCAGCGAATATGTTTTCACATAAATCACTTAATATTCCTGTAATAGGTGTAGTAGAGAACATGTCATATTTTATTCCGGTGAAACATCCAGATGAAAAATATTACTTGTTTGGTAGTGGCGGAGGTAAGCAACTTGCGGAAAAAATAGAGAGTGAACTGCTTGCTCAAATTCCTTTAATACAGGATGTAAGTGAATATACAGACAAAGGTAAGAGCTTGTTTGAATCTGGGAATGATATGTTACAAAAACCTTTTGAAGATTTGGCAAATGCTTTGATGGACAAATTAAATAATCAATAATTATAATCAACAACGATGGGACAACTAAAAATCAATGAACATTGGGCGATAGAATTGTTCCCTGACGGAATTCATTTCCCTTCATCAACAATTATTAGTGGAAAAGGTGGCTCCGGGAAACCGCTGGTTGAACTCTCTTTTGTTGCTGAATGGCTACGCAGCGGAAAAAAAGCCATAGGGATTCCATTGCAATATCCTAATGCTGATTTTATGAAGAATTCGTTGTGGAAACTAAACAGCATTGATGTCAACCAGTATCCGGGCCAAATTATGTTTGCTCAATTTAATCCTGATTTAGAGGGAATAGAGGAAAAAAGCAATGAAGTCTTGAGCGTTAACCTATTAAAATCGGAAATGTGGGACGAAATGTTGGATAAAACATATAAAAAGTTAAATATTGAAGTAGATGAGGATGTCCTCATTTTCGGGTCTGCTTTGAATTTGCTCTTATTTGCCCCGAAATATAAACAGGAAAGCATTCAGAATATTAAAAGCCTTCTGGAAAACACTCAAAATTTCACCTATCTGTTTACTGTGAGTAATAATGTGATGGGTGAGGATATTGCCATTTGGGAAAAAGCTGCAAATAACCTGTTGTTCACTGAGATGACTAAGGATAAAAAGTTATTTATTTATGCAGAAAGAATAAATAATAAAGAATTAAAATCAGAAAAATATGAAATAAATATACGACCCGAGACATTGGATGAAATAAAAAATATTGCTGAAAAAAACAGAAAATCACTGATTCCGAAATTAAAAAAGTTAAAAGATGAATGAGACAGCACTAATTCATGTATTTGCTTTAGGCACTGAGAACAAATAAAAAAACAAGATAGCTAAGTTTACTGATAACGAAATGTAAAAAAGCGCACCAATGATTGATCAAGTAAAAAAAATATTTGGAGAAAAGTGTACAGGGATAAAATTAAATACCGGAGAATACAAGTTTTTAAATAAACCAATAAGGCAAATGAAGTTTTGCGAAGCTGTAAGTTATTCTTTTAATATCCCGATTGATTTAAAGAGTGAAAATATTGCATGCCCCGGAGCGCGAAGAAGTCTCGGTATTGAAGAGGAAGATGATGAACTTGCAAAAACAATTTCAGAAAATACTCAAATACCAGTTTCTTATGTTAGAGAGGGTTTAGAAAATATACCTGTTATACAAGACCCCGTATATAATGTTGTTTTTGGAATTGATGAGAAAATGGAAAACGAGCTTAAACCTGATGTTTTTATTGCTTATACAAGTCCTGAAAATATAATGAAATTTATACATCAGGCAGCCAGCTTAGAAATTCAACCTCAAATTCCTCCATATTCGTTGCATTCAATTTGTGGAAACGTTTTTTCAAGAGTGTTTGAAGACGAGGTGATTAGTATTTCATTTGGTTGTCCTGAATCCAGAAAATATGGTGGAGTTAATGCTGATGAAGCAATAATTGGTATACCATATGATTTATTCTATCTTTTTCTCAATCAAAAGTCAATGATTGCAAATTAAATAAGAAAGAAACATTATATTTCTAACCTCCCATATACATAAACCACTTATTTTGCTGATTGATAGATGTTTAGTGTCGTGAAAATTCAGCCGTTTTAGTTTAAAGCAAAATTTTATTATGCGGCAAGGCAAATAGCTGAATCTATTGGGAAGTACCTCCGGCTTAATCGCGCGAAGGACAAATGCTGATAATGGCAGGAATGATGCTAACAGGAAAGAAATGAAAATCAAATATCTTAATTTCATCAAGCCTCTCTGCTAAAACCCAATGTATAAAAACTAATAGAAAAAAGCCCGCTTTTAGAGGGACTCTCGTAGACACAAACTGTTTATTTTACTGTTATTCAAATAGTTAGTGTTCGTAAAAATTAATTTGCATCAGGCTCACTCCATACCCTGGCCAGCTCTCTGATTTCAAAAGCCGACTAAAGTGGCATAGAGGAGAAAAAACAGAGCATTTGAAACGATCACCCGGCTGAAGCCGGGTGCTGGTCTCATGATCAAACCCATAATATTCGGTTATTCCATGAGATCAACCACCTTGGTTTTTCAAGTATGAGGTTGCTGTACTCTTTTCCTAAATCCTTTTCTCTCGGGAGAGAAAAGGACTATTGCCGCAGCCTCGTTTTTTCATCTATTGTTACTGCCATTTTCTAAGAAATAGCCAGAAGTCATCCCCTAAACTCCTCCAGTAACCTCCCCTATGGCCACCGGTTTCAGCCCAAACCCCTCTCTCACGGAGAGAGGGGTTTGGGGAGTGTATGATTTGAATCAGCAATTACCACTGAGGCAATTATCTAATTTTATCACCATTAGCACTCGCGTTCACGTGGGTGACGGTGAATTGTGATATTCGGCATCCTTGGCGTCTTCGCGGTAAAAATAATCTGCGGAAATTAGCACTGGGTCTTCATGTGGTATATTTTCCAAACATAATAAGAAGGCCATAACAAATAATGCCGAACCTACGGTTCTCTTTTGTATCTCATCATACATTTTCTACCATAATTCCGTGCCTACGGCACTCTAAAAACTACTGCATGACATTCGAATAACTACTGAATGACCACCGAATGACTACTGTTTGACAACAGAGTGACCACTGAGACAACTGAATGACCGCTGATGAAACCTGGAATCTGAACCATCAAACCATCAAAACCCAATGTATAAAAACTAATAGAAAAAAAGCACGCTTTTAGAGGGACTGCATTATTCATAAAATAACAAATATATGAATTAAATGCATAGCCTGTGCCGCAAAGCGGCATTAACCCCGACTTAGCTGAACTTAAATTTTTAGAAAAAATTTAAGTGAACCAAAACGAAGTGAGCTCACCGAAGGTAATCTTAGTCGCTGTCGGAGACAGAAATTATTCTTGAATAATTCGGGCTAAAAGATTACCCCCACCCCATTATCAAAAGCCTGACTTTAATCATAAACTATGATGCTTATGATTAATACAGGAGGTTGGATGTATATAGTAGTTAATAATTAATTGAAAATGGATGGCAGCAGTTCCCGGAATAACAGAGCAAAAAGCCGGAAATAGTACATAATCCGGCTAATTGGATGAGAATATATTACACTAAAGTATTTCAACTTACTCTTCGACACTTTCCAGTTTGAGGGTTATTGAATTTTCATTGTTTATTTCCAGTTGAACATCTGAAAATTCCTGGTCTTTGTAAGAAATATAGGATGCTGAAACATTATATTTCCCGGGACGGAGTTCAGGAAAATTAAAATTGCCTTCAAAATCAGTGTACGCTTCCTTTTCTGTTCCTTTAATTTCAATTTTTACACCGGTTAATTCTTCACCGGTTGATTGGTCAACCACTTGACCTTTTAATGAAGCGGTCATTTTTGCATTTTTCTCATTGTTTTCATCATCACCTGATGCAATGGTTATGTTATTTAAACCAGCAACAAGTATAACTGTAATAAAGATTGTAATCAGATTTTTCATTGTATTATTCATTTTTTGTTTTTTTCTTCTTATCTGAGTACAAATCTACATTACAGATGTTAAGTAAAGATTAAGCCAAACTGATTATTGTGTTAACTTTATATTAATTTTAGATAAAGAAAATAGCGATATTATTTGTAATGTTTTCATTATTAATGCATTCTGAATGCATCGAAACAAAAAATACAACAAACCCGTTAGAACAGGCATTGATTATTTGTGATTAACCCGGGCTAAATACCTATTGATGTTCATCTCTTAAAAGATCATTAACCGTTTTAACAGGATTAAATGTTATCAAAGGGACTTCAACAAAAATAGTATTCCAAAACGCCATGCCGCCATTCCATAACCCTGGTAATTCCTGTGCTTTCAGTTCCTGTCCGTCTTTTGATTTTTTTGAAATTAGTCCCGTATTCGGATCTCGGAATTGTAGCAGATCAAATTTTCGCCCTTTATAATCTTTGACTCCACATACCAAATCTACGGGATTAAAATGAGTGGAATTTTCCAATATCTCGCGTTGATTTTTATTATTGGTTTCAATTTGGGCTTTCTCAACAATCTGCAAAGACAATCGCCCGTCATTTTCTTTAACCCAAAAAGGCCCTCCACCAGGTTGGCCTTCATTTTTCACCATTCCACAAACTCTTACCGGTCGGTTAAGAATGGTTTTCAGATAATTAACTACCTGTAACCTGTCCATGGTATTAAAATTTTCAGGGAATCTTAGCGATAATTGATTTTCAGTAAAATGAATTATTTCAGATATTTGATTCTCTGACAGGTCATCCGGACCTTCAAGCAATTCCAGATATTGAAAAATACTTTTCTGCAATTTTAGCAGCAATCCGGCAAGAGCTTTTTTATAAATGGTTGTTGTTTCTTTTAGACGATCAGGGACTACATTGTCAATATTTTTAATAAAAATGATATCGGTATCGATTTGATTCAGGTTTTCAAGCAATGCCCCGTGGCCTCCCGGACGAAAAAGAAGTCGTCCTTCCGGATTACGGATGAACCGGTTTTCCAAATCCACAGCCACCATATCAGTTGATTCCTTCTGAAATGAATAGTCTATAATGAAATTGGTATTGTAATATTTCTGATAGCTCTCCTGAATATTCTCAAGCAGACTAAGAAATAATTGTTCGTGCTCAGGAGAAATTGTAAAATGAAGGTTCGCAGATTTCTCTTTATTGGTTGCATACTGCACCCCTTCCACCAAATGTTCTTCAAGGGCTGTACGCGTATGATAATCATATTTGTGGAACTTTATGAGCGCCTTTGGCAAACTCCCATAATTCAGCCCTTTCGATGAAACCAATGCATTGATGATTAAATTATAGCGCTTTTGGTTGAGAGCTTCTGATAAGTCTATCCCTTGCCTCTCTATCACATTTTTTAAATCAACATAAAAAGCAAAATTATCTAATCCTTCTGTAAATTGAATAATTTCTTTTTTTTTGTTATTCGGATAAGTAAGGTATTCGTATAAAAATTTAAACATCCGCGAAGCAGCACCAGACGCAGGAACAAACTTCAGCATATTTCTATCATCAATATGGCTGGAAAAGAATTCTATAAGCTCATCAACTTCAGTTTTTTCTAACTTATTTATACCATCATTTACAGTAGCTGGCTTAACGAGATTTGCAGGAGGAAATCCCTTTTGAAAGTTTTCAAGTTGCTGTTCAATGTCAGCAACTGTTATTCCTTTAGCTTGAAGCTGTTCTAAATCCCTCGCAGTTAACTGGCTCATAATCAATTTGTTTGATAATTAACAGTATAATAAAATCCGTAACTAAGATAAGACAATATGATAAACAATCGTTAATCTAAATCGTGAATTCAGTCAGTAAAATGAACTATAACAAACAATCAGAACTTAAGAATCACCTTCAGGTTATACCGCCGGGAAGTGAGATAATTCGGAATCGCATATTCAAAAGCTTCTCCGGTTTGATTACCAACGGTTCTAATCCATTGATAAGAAATGGTATTATTGATATCGAGTACATTAAAAATGTCGAAACCCAGCCACAGCGATTCCAAATTTGAGAATATCTTCGATTGACCGTTCTTCTCTTGTTTTATGGATTTAGAAAATCCAAGATCAAGTCTACGGTATGGGGGCATATAATAAATTTCATCATACCGATCAGATTCAGGAGAAGAGAAAGGCAGTTTACTGCCAAAGTGCAAACTTATATGTGCCTTATAAGTAGGAAAATTAGGAACATAATCCTGAAAATAGAGGCTAAAATTAATAAGTTGATCAGTTGGTCTGGGGTAGTATCCCTTTCCCGCATCATCATGTTCATCTAAAAATTGCTTATCCGTAATTTTTTCCTTGGTTTCCATAATAGATAAACTGGCCCATGACTCAATTCCTTCTACAAATTCTCCATTAATTCGCATATCCAGACCGGCAGCATAACCTTTTGCAAGATTTTCACCGGCATATCTTAATCTAACGTTATTTGACTTGTATGGAATAATATTATCAAGGTCTTTATAATACACTTCAGCCGAATATTTGAAAGGTCTGTTCCATAAAATAAAATCATATTCAGAACCCAGAACAAAGTGAATTGATTTTTGAGCTCCAATGTTCCTGTTAAGGCTTCCATCCGGACCTTTCATCTCTTTGTAAAAAGGTGGTTGAGAGTAACTGCCAACAGAAAAATGCAAACCCAGATTATTTTTCCAAACGGGTTCATAAGTTACATGGAGTCTTGGGCTTAAAATAAATACATCCCCAAACTCCCAATATGTAACTCTAAATCCTGTATTTATATACCATTTTGATGCTATGGATGGAATTTCATATGTATTTTGTATAAAAGCGCTATATCGATTAGACTGCAAATTGTTTTCTGCATTTAAAACATGATACAGATTCAGTTCATTTTCCGAATAAGGAATAGAATAACCGGCTGAATCTACAAGCTTCCATTCGTTTGTATCATCGTGTATTATTTCCCGGCGGTATTTCATACCCCATTTCATTAAATTATTGCCAAAATTCCATATTCCCTTATGAGCCAATGAATAAACTGTCCCTTGAAGATAATTTCTTGCATGTTCCAGGAAACCACCCGTGCCGAGATTCATTAAACTGTCTCCGTAAGTACTGGAGTTCATAGATTTGTCCAACTCATTAAGATAATACTCACTAAAAATGTCATAAGTCTCTGACTCAATCGTATTAAAAGAAGAGCCGATAAACTTCAGGGTAAGATTTGAAGAAGGATTATAAATCGCAGATAACGCTCCCATATAATTCTCAAATACATCCTTTTCCTCTCCTTCGTAATACACTGTAAAATTTAATGCATCCCTAAAGGTTCCAAAAGAAGTGGAACGGGTTTGGGGCTCAAATCTATACGTATTCAGATTATAATTTCCTAAAAATTCTAAATCCCATTTTTTATTTAAATCATAGGTTAAATAGGACTGTACATCATAAAAAGTAGGGTTATAATCCCCTTCCACATCAAGAGAATTTAATAAATACTGTGTTGATTTGTACCGGACACCTATATTATAGGTAAACCTTCCACTTTCTGTAACATCCTGGATGTGGGCAGAAGCACCTAACAAGCTTAAATTACTGTTAAAATTAAATTCCTTGGGTTTCATATACTTAATATTCAACACCGATGACATTTTATCTCCAAAATGAGATTCAAAACCACCCGCAGAGAAGCTAACAGAAGAAATCATATCTGAATTAATAAAACTTAAACCTTCCTGTTTTCCACTTCTTACGATAATAGGTCTGTATATCTCAACATCATTGACATAAATAAGATTTTCATCAAAATTTCCTCCACGTACACTGTATTGATAACTTAATTCATTCCGGGAGCTTACTCCAGGCATATTCTTTATAATCGATTCAAGTTCACCAGTGGAAGTTGGAAGTAGTGCAAAGTCTTTCTTTTCAATCTTCATTAAGCTGCGATCTTCTTGATAGAAACTTAAAATCCGGACTTCATCAATGGATTCAACAGAAGGATTCAAAGTTATAATCAACGATTTTGAGGTATCAATTTCATTCAGATGCATTTTCCTTGTGCTATAACCAACAGAAGAAATCATTAATGTGTCATCATTACCTGTGGTAAATGTCAGCTTAAAATCACCACTATTGTCTGTAATCGTTCCATACGGGCTATTTTTGAAGTATACATTGGCTTCTGGCACAGGAGAACCCTTTTGGTCTAAAATTTTCCCACTAATAGATGTCTCTTGAGCTGAAAGAAACAAAGGAAATAACAAAAGAGATACAAAAAAGGGTCTTATGTAATTCATTATGGACAAAGTTAGATTATTAGTTTCATACTCTAATACTCATTGCTACAAAAGTTATAATTTCTGGATTCTGCTCCCATGGAACCCTCATTGTTTGTCTACAGACAGGTACGAGTTTATACATAAGCTTTTGTCTACGCTAGTGAATGAGAGTTTCATTTATACTATGAAACTAAATTTATACAAAATTAAACGAAGTAAATTTTCGAATATTTTCTTATTTCCTGACGCTTTAAATCCCATATTGCTTACGGTAAAAATATTACTTTTCAAATATAAAGCCGACAATTCAAGTATATATATTGCTTACGGATAACAGAACGGAGAGACCGATCATATAAAGCCAGTAAACACCAAACAAATTTATGAAAAATCATAAAATAACAGGAAGGAGGGACATGCCTATCAGAAGAATCGGGTTTTATTTCAGTCCAGAACTGTCAATTCCGCTCTTTTGTCTCCACATTAAATACAGCCTGTGAAATGGAGCTTCCATTTCTGAAGTAATATGTTCCTCCCCATGAATGCTTCACCTTTCGATATTCAGTGGCCTTATCATCATAGTTCACTATAACTCTTTTGACGCTGCGCCTGTCAAATTCATAATTTTCAACTGTAACGCCTTCCGGATATTCTTCAACCAATTCATTCAAATACTCACGTTCCTCCTCTTTCGAATCCAAATCACTAAAATCCTGCAGTTCATCTTTTTCCTCTTCTTCTGGTTTTTTTGATTTTTCATTTTCTTTCTCTGCATTTGATTGTTTGGCCGCTTCAAATTCAGCCAGAATTTCTTCAATTTTGTTTAGACGTTTTCTGGGGTAGTCTTCTTCCGGTTTATATTGTAGCGCTTCCTCATAATGTTCTCTGGCATCATAATAAGCATTTCCGGCAAAATAATTATCAGCCTTCTCAATTTCTTCCTCATACATTCTTTGTATTCTCTCCTGTTCCTTTTCCTGCTTTTCCTGCTCTTCCCGCTCCGCTAATATTTTGTCAATCTTGTTAATTTCGTCACGGGGATAAGTCTCATCTGATTTCACAGATAAAGCTTGCCTGTAACTTTCTTTGGCATCTTCATATTCTTCAGATTCAAAATTTAAATCCGCTCTCTCAATAAAATCATTGTAATTTTCTTCCTTCTGTCTCTGCTCCTCTAAAATATCGTCAATGCTTGCTATCCTTTTCTTCGGATGCTTTCGATCCGGCTTAATATCAAGTGCAGCCTGATAATCTTCTCTGGCTTCTTTAAACTGTTCGGTGGAATAAGCCTGATCAGCATTGCGGATGAGACTGTTGTACTCCTCTTCATTGGCATTACGTTCAGCAATAATACTATCAACTATTCGAATTTGTTCCCGTGGATACTCTCTGTTTTTATCATAATTAAGGGCTTCATTATAAGCAATTTTCGCTTCCTTGTATTCTTCTTCTCCAAAAAAGTTATCAGCTCTTACAATGGATTTTTCATACAAAGTTTGCTTTTCTTTATGTTCTTCCAGTAAGTCCCGGGCTGCTTTCAGTCTTTTTTGCGGATGCCTGTCTTTTGGGCGCCGTTCTAATGCCTCTTTGTAATATTTAATGGCTTTTTCATATTCCTCATTGTCAAAATTCTTATCTCCTTCTCTTATTATTTCCCTGTAAGCTTCCTCCTTGAGTTTCTCCAGTTGGTCCATTATCTTATCAACTTTACCCATCATCTTCTCGGTATACATCCGGTCATAATCAAACCCATCTTCTCTTTCAAAATATACAATTTTCGTAACAGGATCTTCAAGTGCCGAAATATCCAACCCTGGGTACATCTCAAATAAAGTTATGGAAAACTCAACAGTCCATGTTCCTTCTACATCTTCTGGTAAGTTTGCGTCTACTAATATTTTCTTTGTGACATAATCATCTTTTGAAAATTCAATTATATATTCATTGTTTACTTCCATCTCAATATCAAACAATCCATCATCTTTTGTGCGGGTGGTATTAAATTTTTCACCGTTTTGTAATATCGTTACGTCCGCATCTTGCAATGGACCATAGTCATCTTTATATTCCTCAACCAGTCCCTTTATAACGAGAGTGCCCGACTCTTGTGCACGACTATAACCGGTTAACAAAAAATAAATTAAAAAAAGCGTTGTAATAAAAACCCTGTACGACAATTTCATAATTTAAAATAATAATTTTTTCTGTCATTGAAATTTATTTACCGTAAATTTATATTATAAAAATCGTTGCAAATAAGATGACATTACTCTGTTTTAACTACGTAATCGTCATATAAAAGTTTAATAAATTTTCCGGATATGGGCACTAAATTAGCTTGTTTATTTCTAATGTCTGATTTGGATTTTAATAAAAATTAATGAATAGTTCATATTAAACCTTAAAAAGTAAATTATATTTGTATCATATTGTGATTTACGAAAAATTTTATAGAAGAGAAATACAAAATAATTAAATAAAACCCTCATCCACTAACATAGATAAAAGCTTATGTATAAAGCATGAGGGTTCCATGGGATGCAGAATGAACTTACGTTGACTTTTGTAGCATTAAGTCTCAAAGTATGAAACTAATAATCTAACTTTATCCTAATGAAACCCTCATCCACAGCATTTAGACAAAAAAACATGAATAGAACGCAGATGACACGGATTGAGCGGATAAACGCGAATTTATTTATCAAAATAAATAATTGCCTTAAGATTTGTTTTGTAAATCATTTAAAATAAACATAATAACTGCAATTTATTCAAATGAGGTCATAACTTTAGAACAAACGATATTCAAATGAAAAAACGCATTTTAGTTACCGGAGGGTCAGGTTTCATAGGTTCTCATCTATGTGAAAAATTGCTTGAACAAGACAATGAAGTCATTTGTCTGGATAACTATTTTACCGGATCAAAACAAAACATCCTCCATCTGTTAGACAACCCATATTTTGAATTGGTGAGACACGATATAACTCAATCTTACTTTGCTGAGGTAGATGAAATATATAACCTGGCATGTCCCGCCAGCCCGATCCATTATCAGTATAACCCCATCAAAACAATTAAGACCTCGGTAATGGGAGCAATTAACATGTTAGGTCTTGCCAAACGTGTTAAAGCCAAAATATTACAAGCTTCAACAAGTGAAGTTTATGGTGATCCGACTATTCATCCGCAAACCGAAGACTACTGGGGCAATGTAAATCCAATAGGCCAACGTTCATGCTATGATGAAGGTAAGCGATGTGCAGAATCTTTGTTTATTAATTACAATCATCAAAATGGTGTCAATATAAGAATAGCCCGTATATTTAACACATATGGACCAAGAATGAGCCTGAATGACGGCCGGGTAATATCCAACTTCATTCTACAGGCTTTAAAAGGTGAATCAATCACAATATTCGGTAAAGGAACCCAGACCAGAAGTTTTCAGTACGTTAATGATCTTGTGGATGCATTAATTAAATTAATGAATGCAGATGACAGTGAAAATCTGCCTATTAACATTGGTAATCCTGATGAATTTACAATTATGGAACTGGCAGAAAAAATAATCCAGATGACCAATTCAACATCTACACTCTCATTCCATCCTCTGCCAGAAAATGATCCTGTGCAGCGGCAGCCAGATATATCAAAAGCAAAAGAAATTCTCGGCTGGGAACCTAAAGTAAATCTGGAAGAAGGATTAACAAAAACGATTGAATATTTTATAAACGAAATTAAGCAAAATTAAAAATACGTTTTATGAAAGGTATCATTTTAGCAGGAGGATCCGGTTCAAGGCTATATCCAATAACTCAAAGTATTTCCAAGCAAATCATTCCCATTTATGACAAACCCATGATCTACTATCCGCTATCAGTATTAATGCTGGCGGGGATACGTGAAATACTAATTATTTCTACTCCGGAAGATATCCATCTTTACAGAAATCTATTAGCGGACGGAAATCACATTGGGCTTAGTCTGAATTATGAAATACAACCCTCTCCCGATGGTTTGGCACAGGCATTTATCATTGGTGAGAAATTTATCGGGGACGACAATGTATGTATGATTCTGGGGGATAATGTCTTCTACGGATACGGATTCAGTCAGACGCTAATGAGAGCAGCAGAATTAGAAGACGGGGCTATTGTCTTCGGATATTATGTAAGTGACCCGCAACGCTACGGTGTAGTAGATTTCGACAAAACCGGGAATGTAAAATCCATTGAGGAAAAGCCCAAATATCCTAAGTCCAGTTATGCTGTAACAGGACTGTATTTTTACAGCAATGATGTTGTAGAAAAAGCCAATTCATTAAAACCATCTGCTCGTGGTGAACTTGAAATTACCGATCTTAACCAGTTATATCTTACAGAAAACAGACTTCAGGTAGAACTGTTAGGACGTGGCATGGCATGGTTAGATACAGGCACGCATGATAGCCTCCTGCAGGCATCCAATTTTATTGCTACCATAGAAAGTCGCCAGGGCCTGAAAGTTGCCTGTCTGGAAGAAATTGCCTACCATAAAGGATACATAAGCAGGGAAGAGCTGTTTGACCTTGGAAAGACTCTGGGAAAAAATCAGTATGGACAATATCTTATTCGTTTAGCAGAAGAAGAAATATCATAAAACAAAATCTTGCATATGGAAATTTTGAAAACAGAAATACCCGATCTTTACCAAATTCAGCCTAAAGTTTTCGAAGACAACCGGGGATATTTTTTCGAAAGTTATAACCAGAAAAAATTTAAGGAAATACAACTTTATTACACATTTGTGCAGGATAATGAATCGTTTTCATCATATGGCACCATTCGTGGTTTGCATTACCAGTTGGCACCCCATGCACAAACAAAACTCGTAAGGGTTATCTCCGGAAAAATTCTGGATGTAGCTGTTGATATCAGGGAAAACTCAGCTACTTTCGGAAAATGGGTTAGCACCATTCTTTCTGAAAAAAATAAAACGCAGCTACTTATTCCGAAAGGCTTTGCACATGGCTTTTCTGTATTAAGCGAAAAAGCTGTTGTCTTCTATAAATGCGATGACTTTTACCAGCCTGAATATGAACGTGGTATTAATCTCAGAGACAAAAAATTGAATATAGACTGGCAGATAAATCCTGAAGAAGCGATTGTATCACCAAAAGATAAGGTTTTACCGGAATTTAAAGATGCTGAAATGAATTTTTCGAAGCAATAAAACATATTTTATGAATATTCTTGTTACAGGAGCCAAGGGACAATTAGGAAACGAAATAAAAGAGGTTATTCAAAAATCCAACACTAGCTGGTGCTATCATTTCACCGATAAATCAACTCTAAATATTACCCAAAAAAAAGACATAGAGCATTTTATTTTAAACAATGATATTGATATAATTTTGAACTGTGCTGCATATACAGATGTCGACGGCGCTGAGGAGGACGCTGATAATGCATTTCTAATAAATGGAACTGCTGTTGGGTATCTTGCAGAGGCAGCCCAAAAGCACAACACCTACCTCATACATATTTCTACAGATTACATTTTTAACGGGAAAAACTATATTCCTTACAAAGAAGATAATACACCTAACCCGGAAAGCACCTATGGTAAAAGCAAACTGGAAGGCGAAAAACAAGTTATCCGGAATAATGCAGGTATTATCATTCGAACTTCTTGGTTATATTCCTCTTTTGGGAAAAATTTTGTAAAAACAATAACAAAGCTGGCAAAAGAAAGTAAAGAATTAAAAGTTGTTTATGACCAAATCGGAAGTCCAACATACGCACATGAACTAGCAAAATGTATTGTGAATATCATGAGGGCAGATCTTGAAAAGCATAAAGGCGAAATTTACCATTTTGCCAATGAAGGAGTCTGCAGTTGGTATGATCTGGCTAAAGAAGTTACAACACAACTGAAGTTAAATTGCATAATTCATCCTGTAGAAAGCAACGAGTTTCCAACTAAAGCCCAAAGACCTCCTTATTCAGTTTTCAACAAAGAAAAAATAAAAAAACATTTTAAAATCAAAATACCACACTGGAAAGACAGTTTAACGGAAATGTTGGAGACTTCCAACCATTAAATCAATCTGTGTATAAACATTACGTAAATCATTTACCCTTCAACAATTATTAGAAAAAATAAATATTTGCTTTTCGAGTTGAAGTATATAGAATTGTAGATAGAATAGGACATAAAAACTATTTATTTGTTATTTTTTCTTAAATTTAAACAATTTCAATCATTGTAATGTCTATCCTAAAAATAAACATAGTGAGCTATGGAAAATATTGATGTATTAACACAGGTAAAGGAAAAAGCACAAACCTGGTTGTCGGATAAGTATGACGAAGAAACCCGCAAAGAAGTAAAATACTTGCTGGACAATGATCAGAATTCCCTGATTGATGCTTTTTATAAGAACCTTGAGTTTGGTACCGGTGGGCTCAGGGGTGTCATGGGTGCAGGGTCTAATCGTATGAATATTTATACCGTAGGTTCTGCAACACAGGGACTCAGTAATTATCTACTGAAAAAATTTGAAAACAAAAAAGAAATAAAGGTAGTTATTGCGCATGATTCAAGAAATAACAGCCGTCTGTTTGCTGAAAAAACAGCACAGGTATTTACTGCAAATGGGATTAAGGTATACCTTTTTGATAAGTTAAGGCCGACTCCCGAACTATCATTTGCCATAAGGGAGCTAAAAGGCCAGGCAGGAGTGGTTATCACAGCCTCTCATAACCCAAAAGAATACAATGGCTACAAAGTATACTGGGAAGACGGTGGACAAATCATTTCTCCACATGATAAAAACATTATCAATGAAGTACAAAAAATAGAAGATATAAGCGAAGTAAAATGGGACGGAGACAATTCGCTCATAGAACCAATAGGAAAAGAGATTGATGAAAAGTATCTAAAACGTATTCAGTCTCTTTCACTAAATCCGTCTGTCATTAAGAAGCACAACGACTTAAAAATTGTATACACACCAATACATGGGGCAGGGGTTGAACTCGTACCAAAAGCACTCGAAAAATTGGGGTTTAAAAATATCATTCATGTACCCGAACAAGATGAAGTAAACGGCGATTTTCCAACTGTCACATACCCCAATCCGGAAGAACATACCGCCCTTGAGAAAGCTATTCAAAAAGCAGAAGAGAACGATGCTGATATTGTAATGGCTACAGACCCTGACGGAGACAGAGTGGGAATTGCAGTGAGAAACAACGAAGGAGAAATTCAAATTTTAAACGGCAATCAAGCAGCTTCGCTTTTAATTCATTATCTGCTTTCGCAATGGCAGGAAAAAGAAAAGCTGAAGGGAAAGGAATACATCGTCAAAACAATTGTAACTACCGACCTTCTGGAAAATATAGCAGAAGATTTTAATGTTGAGATATACAACACTTTAACGGGTTTCAAATATATCGCTGCCAAAATAAGAGAGCTGGAAGGAAAAAAGACATTCATCGGGGGTGGCGAAGAAAGTTACGGATATCTTGTCGGTGATTTTGTCAGGGATAAAGATGCCATAATCTCTTGCGCATTTTTTGCAGAAATCGCTGCTTATGCCAAAGAGCAGGGAAAATCATTGTATGATCAATTAACCGAGATCTATCTAAAATATGGATTCTTTAAAGAACATTTAATTTCTATAACGAAAAAAGGTAAAGAAGGAGAAGAAAAAATAAAACAAATGATGGAACAATTCAGGAACAATCCTCCTGACTCTATTAATGGCAAGAATGTCATGCTAATACATGATTTCTACAAACAAAATACCATAGACCAAATAAGTCATTTGCGGTACAATATTGAATTGCCGAAATCAAATGTTTTGCAATTTATTCTGAAAGATGGATCCAAAATATCACTCCGGCCATCAGGAACAGAGCCTAAAATCAAGTTTTATTTCAGCATAAATGAAAAATTAACCAGCAGACAAGATTTTGAAAAAATTGACAAAGAGCTTGACAATCGTATTAATCAGATAATAAAAGAGCTAAAAATAAAATAAAACCTATTTATATGAAGTCATACAAAAAAGAACTATGGTTTGAGACCAACCAGCGCAGGGAATTGATAAATATAACACCTGCGGTTGAAGAAATACTTGATAAAAGCGGCATACAAGAAGGTTTTGTTCTTGTAAATGCCATGCACATCACAGCCAGTGTTTTTATAAACGATGATGAACCTGGATTACACGATGATTTTGAAAAGTGGCTCGAAGGACTGGCACCTGAAAAGCCTTATGATCAATACAAACATAACACTGCTGAAGATAATGCTGATGCTCATCTGAAAAGAACGATTATGGGCAGGGAAGTCGTTGTAGCTGTTACCGAGGGAAAGCTAGACTTCGGTCCGTGGGAACAAATATTCTACGGAGAATTTGATGGCAAAAGAAGGAAAAGAGTCTTGGTAAAAATTATTGGAGAATAAAGAAACAAAAATTTATTAATACGCTGTTGCACATTTCGGCACTAGGCAGAAATACACTACACTTAAGGTCAGGGATTTAAAATACATTAA
>JAWLEB010000031.1:0-35083 GCA_041686375.1 Bacteroidales bacterium | reverse complement strand
GGAAAATGGAATCTGCTTAATTTTGCCTGCAATATAAGGTAAATGAAATATAAACAGTGTAATAAAGAGGAATGTCAGGCCTGAAAGAATACTGAATGTTCTTATGTTTGCAGAAACACCAGGATAAAAATTTGATAATATCAGAAGAAGTGATATTAGTCCAAAAAGTGCATTCACCGATGTTTGTACAAGACTACCAATGCCAAAAGCAATCCATCCCTTTTTAAGGTTTTCCCCTTTAAGCATTACCGTGCGCCCTCCAATTTCGCCTATCCTTTTAGGAGTCATTAATCCAAAAGTTATACCTATTAGAACTGAAGCAAAGGATGTTGTAATTGATATTTTCTGGATATCGGTGGCCAGTATTCTCCATTTCAGAGATTCAATAAACCAGTTCAGAACCATTAAAAAAAATATCGCTGACATTAATATAGTATGCTGTATTTGCCAGTTGCTGAAAGTTGTATTTCCCGATTCGTTCAAAAACGCCTGGATTTTATATGCTATAATTCCAAAAGAAATCAGTATGATAAGAAGTTTTATTGATTTTACCAGAATTTTTTCCCCTGTTTCTACAGTGGATTTTTCTAATGACCATGAAATAGGAAAGCTTGATATGTGTTTTTTATGTGTTATCAATAAATTAATATTTTAGACAACCTGTATACGGCATTCTGAAATTATTTTGCGAACTTTACATGACAACAAATATACTTTATGACAGTCAAACCCAAAAGACATTTCGGCCAGCATTTTCTTTGGGATAAGAACATTGCCCGAAAGATAGTAAATTATTTTAAAAATGAAACGCCGGTTAGCGAAGTGTTGGAAATTGGCCCCGGCAAGGGTGTTTTGACTGATTTGTTAATGGAATATTTCCATCAAAGATTATATGCTGTTGAAATAGACGAAGAATCCGTCTCTTATTTGTCCAAAGAATACCCTGATTTGGATAAACATTTGATTGAGCGGGATTTTTTGAAAATGGATCTGGATAAGTATTTCAAAGAAGATGTGTCGATAATTGGTAATTTTCCATATAATATTTCCAGCCAGATATTTTTTAAGATTTTGGAGTACAGACATAAAATACCCTTTGTAGTTGGCATGCTTCAAAAAGAAGTTGCTGAAAGGATAGCGGCTTCGCCGGAAAGAAAAACTTATGGAATATTAAGCGTCCTGTTGCAAGCATACTATAAAGTTGAAATCCTGTTTCATGTGGGGCCAAAGTCATTTGTTCCTCCTCCAAGGATTAATTCGTCCGTTGTCTGCCTGAAAAGAAATAATATTAAAGCGTTGGATTGTGATGAAGGAATGTTTTTTCGTATTGTAAAACAGGGTTTTAATCAACGGAGAAAAATTTTAAGAAACTCATTGAAAAGCTTTTTATTAAATTTGGAGAGTGAAAATGTATTGTTACAAAAAAGACCAGAACAACTTTCAGTGGATGATTTTGTAGAACTTGCGAGACTATTAAGCAGGGATCAGTAAATTTTTTAAAGATTGAACTTATGAATTTTGAATTAACCAAGGAATTTATAGATGAATTAAGAACGAAGATTGAGAATAAGGACGAGCAGGGCACGAAAAAAATAATTGAGGATTTGCATCCGGCCGATATTGCAAAGGTGTATGACGAGTTGAATATTGAAGAAGCTCGTTTTGTACATATTTTGATGGATAGTGAGAAGGCTGCTGATGTACTTATTGAGCTGGAACAGGATGACCGTGAGCGGTTTCTGGAGGTTTTACCGGGCGACGTTATTGCCAAACAATTTATAGCTAAACTGGATTCTGATGATGCAGCAGATGTTTTAGGAGAACTCTCAAGAGAAAAAAGAGAAGAGGTGCTCTCTTTTATAGAAGATCTTGACCAGGCAGGTGATATTGTGGATCTTTTAGGATATGATGAGCACTCGGCAGGTGGTTTGATGGCTAAAGAACTGGTGCAGGTGAATGAGAACTGGAATATAACTACCTGCATAAAGGAAATCAGAAAGCAAGCAGAACTCATCGATGAGGTTTATTATGTTTATGTTGTTGATGATGATAATAAACTTAAGGGGACTTTATCGTTGAAAAAACTTTTACTAACTCCGAGTACAGCACAAATAAAGGATATTCTTAACACAGAGGTGATTTCGGTTAAAACAGATACAGACTCGGAGGAAGTTGCCAATATTATGGATAAGTATGATCTTGTGGCTCTTCCGGTTATTGACCCCCTTGGCAGACTGGCTGGCAGGATTACAATCGATGATGTGGTTGATGTAATACGTGAAGAGGCTGGAAAGGATTATCAGATGGTTTCTGGTATTACTGAGAAAGTTGAACCCACAGATAATGCATTGCAAATAACACGGGCAAGGATTCCCTGGCTGTTTATAGGATTAGTAGGCGGTATTTTAGGTGCTGTAATAATTAGCTTTTATGAGCAGGATTTAGGAATTTATCCCGAAATGGCATTCTTTATACCACTAATAGCCGCTATGGGTGGAAATGTTGGAGTGCAATCATCTTCTATAATTGTACAGTCATTGGCTTATGATACTTTAGGGGTTGGCGGAATAGGACAGAAGCTGTTAAAAGAACTGTCAGTTGCCTCTATTAACGGATTGGTGCTTTCTTCGGTTATCTTTGTATATAATGTGTTTACTAATGATTCGTTGGCGCTTACACTTACAGTTAGTACCGCTTTGTTTTCGGTAATCCTCTTTGCTTCTATTTTTGGCACATTTGTGCCTTTATTGCTGGATAGGTTTAAAATTGATCCTGCGCTTGCTACCGGTCCCTTTATTACTACTGTTAATGATATTATGGGACTGTTTATTTACCTGGTCATTGGAAGGGCTTTTTACGGTATCTTTTAATGGAGACGATTTATTGTCTCAAGACAATTCAAGGGAAACACCTACATAAGTTTGTATTTTGGGGTAGCTTTAATTTTCTTTCTAAGTTTTCTGTGATGAAGAAATTTAATAAGCAGCTAAGATTAGCCATAAAATATTAAAAACAAGATTGGTATCAAAATTCCAATAATGGTTAACCATGCTCCACGTCCTGTTATTCCTTTCTGTCCGCGAATAATAAATAATCCGGTTACAGCAATGATAATCAGTCCAAAGGCGTAAATATCCGAGAACCAGGTCCACCATTTCTGGGGATTATAATGCAGGTAGTTGACTTCGTAAAATATCGGGCGGCGTTTTGTTTTTTCAATTTTTCCCTCGCCATTTTCAATATCTATTTCAATATTTCCATTATCAATAAATATTTTTAGGGTATTTGGTCCGGAAAAATAATAGTTTTTGAAATTTTCTTTTTGATCATGGTTTTCTACCAGTTGAAGAATATAATTTTTGTCTATTTCCGATTGATCCTCTGGTATCCCATCAACCTTAAATTCATCGGTATGAATTATATAACTGGGGTTCCAGTCTTCAATATGATTCAGCGCAATTCCTGACAGCGCATATATTATCGTCATGCCAAAAAAGAAAAAGCCAAGGTCTCTGTGTAATATTCTGTTAATCTTTCTCCATTTCATCGTCTGTTGATTTGAAAAAGGAGATTGGAAGATAATTTCTAAAGCTTGTTTCCAATATCCCCTGATTATCAATACACTTATACATGTTCTTATTCTTCTTCCATTTCGATGTTCTCGAGCCAGTATTCAGAGATATAGCCTTCTTCTGAGCTGTCAAGCCTGGCTTCCATTTCTTTTATAAAGTCTTCGGAAACTCCTTTTGCATGGCTTTTTTCCTTATTCTCGTCCTCTGAATGTTCTGCATAATTTTCATGCTCTTCTCCTTCGTGATGATCATGAGATGCTTCGTTTATTTCTCCTTTTCTCAATCTGTTGATATACTCCTCGTCCATTCGTTCTTCAACAAATTTCCCGGTAATGGTAAGGGTGTTCCCTTCCAATTCCTTGGGGAATTTTCCGATAGATTTTCCTGCTCTGACTCTTAGCTTTTCTTCTGAATCGGTCTGGGACAAATGAAGTCTTTTTCCACCATGTTCACAAACGTGAGATACCATTCCTTTTACTGTAATTTTTTCATCAAGATAGTTAGCAGGATTTTGCATTACCTCATTTACAGTTAGGACTTGTTTTTCTTCATTTGCTTTTTGATCTTGTTTTTTTTCTTTCTCCTCTGTGCCGCAAGAACTAATAATTAATGTAACAGCAATCCCTGTAAACCAGAACAAATTTTTCATAATCAGTTAATTTTTTGAATTAGTAAATGGTTTCGTTTATAGATACAAAAATGCACAATATTTTTTGATTTTTAAAACGTTGTATTTATGGCATCAACCGGGTTTAGTCTGGCGGCTGAACGGGCAGGGGAGTATCCGCTGACAATTCCAATTGTGGCAGATATTAAAAGACCGAGCAGTACATTGCCTAACGACAAAGTTATGTTTAATGAAATCAGACTATTGGCTATTAAACTACCAACAAATATCATCATTAACCCAATTGTTCCTCCAATTAAGGCCAGAATAATAGCTTCAAAAAGAAACTGCGATAATATAAAGTAATTTTTAGCTCCAATTGCTTTTTGTATTCCTATGAGGTGTGTACGTTCTTTCACAGATACAAACATAATATTTGCTATGCCAAATCCTCCGACAATTATTGAGAATCCTCCGATTAACCATCCTGCTATGTTGATTACACCAAATAGCTGGTCTATGTTTCCGGAAATTATGCTGGCCTGGTTAATGGCAAAATTATCCTTTTCAGCGGGGTGTAGTGTACGTATTGAACGCATAAGCCTTTTGCTTTCATCTATAAGTTCCGGTAGAGAGGTGTTTTCCCTGCTTTTTGCAATGATTGCCGGATTAGCTTGTTCAGTGTTCAGGTTTATAAATTTTTTGCCATAGTTCACCGGAATTAATACAATGTTATCCAGAGAACCTCCAATTCCTATAATGTCTTGACCTTCTTTTTCAAATGCTCCAATTATAGTGGTTTTGTATCCTGAAATTTTTATGTTCTTATTTATTGGGGAGGTTTCCCCAAATAATTTATTGGCTACTTTAGAGCCTATTATCGCTACATTTCTGCCTTTTGCGCTTTCCAACTCTGAAAAATAACGTCCCTCACGAATATTGAAAGATCTGATTTTATTGAATTTATGTGTATAAACAGCAATTGTTATATCTTTTAAGGATTGACTTTGATAAGATATGGTTCTTTGGGATTGGGCGGAAAACGCTATTACATCTGCTAAATTGCTCTGCTTCTTTAAATATTCATATTCATTTGTATTTGGCAAGGGTCTGTTCAGGTATTCCCACCATGCATATTCTTCATTGGCAGAAGGAGTCCATGGCCATTTCTGAATGTATATGACATCATCTCCAAGGGAGGATAGACTGTTACGGATCGTTTTCTCCAGGGAATCAACTACTGTAAAGACTGAGATGATTGCAAAAATTCCAATGGTTATCCCAAAAAGCGTCAAAAAAGTCCTTAGTTTGTTAATTTTTAAAGAATGTATCGCTGAAATGAAACTTTCTTGTAAATTATGGAGTATTTTCATGGGATTGATTATATTTATACTGACCTAAACCTATCGAAACGGCCATAATTAAACTGTCATCGTTATCACAGTAGCGGAGTGATTATTTTATCTCCGCTTTTGGCCAAAAAAATGCCTTCTGCAAGCAGACATATGATAAATAAGTAAATAAAAAATGAACATTAAAAATATTATAAGATTTATACAAAATTCAATAAAAATATTATTATTCACATATATAATGTAGTAATTTTGGAGTTAATTTATAGGAATTATTTAGATAAATTTGACATAGTAATAAAACAACCGAATATGAGTGATTTTAAAAGAATTCAATCAGCATTAATTTCTGTTTATGATAAAGAATATTTAACCCCGCTTATAAAAAAGCTCCAGTTTTTAGGAGTTCAAATCTATTCCACCGGAGGAACACAAAAGTTTATAGAAGAACAGGGTGTAACTGTACATGCGGTGGAAGATCTAACGGGATACCCTTCTATATTATCCGGTAGGGTAAAAACCCTTCATCCTAAGGTTTTTGGAGGCATTTTGTCGCGCAGAGAAAACGAGTCTGATAGCAAGGAGATTCAAAAGTATGAAATTCCCTCAATTGATTTAGTTATTGTTGATTTATATCCTTTCGAAGAAACCGTTAAAAAAAATTCTTCTGAAGAAGAGATTATAGAAAAAATAGATATTGGAGGAATTTCCCTGATTCGAGCAGCGGCAAAAAATTACAGGGATGTGTTGGTTGTGCCTTCTAAGAATCAGTACGAGAAACTTTTAGATGTGCTTGACAACAATAATGGGGGCGCTACATTGGAGGACAGGAAGTATTTTGCATGTGAGGCTTTTAATATTTCTTCACATTATGATACCATTATTTTCAATAATTTCAATAAGGATGTAGGTTCTAATGTTTTTAAAAGAAGTTTTCTGCAATCCGATATGCTTAGGTACGGTGAAAATCCACACCAGCGAGGTATTTATTATGGGAATATAGAAGACATTTTCAATCAATTACATGGCAAACAGATATCTTACAATAACTTGCTCGATATAGATTCCGCTATTCGATTGATTTTAGATTTCGAACCCAATACCTTCGGTGTACTAAAACATAATAACCCTTGCGGGGTGGCAACAAGATCATCTTTGACCGATGCATGGCGAGATGCTTTGGCTGGTGACCCGGTGTCTGCCTTTGGTGGTATCTTGGTGACTAACAACAGAATTGATTTATCAACAGCCCAGGAGATTAATAAACTTTTCTTTGAAGTTATTATTGCTCCAGCTTTTGAACCAGAGGCTCTGGAATTACTTCAAACGAAAAAAAACAGGATCATTCTGGAGCAGAAAATTGCCAATTTACCTAAACTGGAGTATCGGTCTGTGCTTAATGGCGTTTTACTCCAGGATAAAGACAACAGAACAGAATATGAATCCGATCTGAAAGTGGTAACAAAGACAGCTCCGAATCCTGATCAAATTAAAGATATGTTGTTTGCTAATAAAGTGGTTAAACATTCGAAGTCTAATGCTATTGTTCTTGTGAAAAACAGACAGCTTTTAGGCAGCGGAATGGGACAGACCTCAAGGGTAGATGCACTGAAGCAGGCGATTGAAAAAGCAAAAGGTTTTGGGTTTGATTTGAATGGTGCGGTAATGGCTTCAGATGCTTTCTTCCCGTTTAAAGATTCGGTAGAAATAGCTTCTCAAAGTAAAATTAATGCAGTAATTCAACCAGGTGGCTCCAAAAGAGACCAGGAATCTATTGACTTTTGCAATGACCATAACATGGCTATGGTTTTTACTGGTGTTAGACATTTCAGACATTAATTTAATAACAATAAACTCAAACTTAAATGGGACTTTTTTCATTATTCACACAGGAGTATGCAATAGATTTGGGCACTGCTAATACTATCATTATCCATAACGATAAAGTTGTCGTCGATGAACCTTCCATCGTTGCCATAGAACAGAATACAGGAAAATTAGTGGCTATAGGCGATAAAGCCAGACAAATGCACGGCAAAACACACATGAATATAAAAACGGTCAGACCGCTTAAAGACGGAGTGATTGCTGACTTTAATGCTGCCGAACAGATGATCAGGGGAATGATTAAAACGGTGAACAGAAAAACACAATTTTTTGCGCCTACCTTGCGTATGGTAGTATGTATTCCCTCAGGAAGTACGGAAGTGGAAATCAGGGCTGTAAGGGATAGTTCAGAACATGCCGGAGGAAGAGATGTGTTTCTGATTTATGAACCTATGGCTGCTGCAATAGGTATGGGCATTGATGTTGAGGAACCCTCTGGTAGCATGGTTATTGATATTGGAGGTGGAACAACTGAAGTGGCTGTAATCGCTTTAGGAGGAATTGTATGTAATAAATCTATTCGTATTGCCGGAGATTCCTTTACAGCTGATATACAATCATATATGAGACATCAGCACAATATTAAGATTGGAGAAAGAACGGCGGAAGGAATTAAAATTAATGTAGGCTCTGCACTGACTGATCTTGACAATCCTCCGGAAGATTATCTGGTCAGAGGTCCCAATCTTATGACAGCAATGCCTGTGGAGATTCCTATATCTTATCAGGAAATTGCACATTGTCTGGATAAATCGATAAATAAGGTAGAAACTGCAGTTTTGAGCGTGTTGGAACAGACTCCTCCCGAATTATACGGAGATATTGTTAATGAGGGTATTTACCTGACAGGAGGAGGTGCACTGATGAGAGGGCTGGATAAAAGGTTGACTGATAAGATTGGAATTAAATTCAATGTAGCTGACGATCCACTGCATGCTGTGGCTCGTGGTACAGGAATTGCACTTAAAAATGTTGAAAATTTTACATTTTTGATGAGATAATGGAGTAGCTGGAGAGGCATTATGCAAAATTTAATAAGATTTTTACTGCGTTATTATTTTGTTATCTTATTTATCGCAATTGAAACACTCTCTATTTCTTTATTGATTAACAATAATAACTATCAGAATTCAAAATTTGTCGGTTTTACCAGATCCCTATCGGGCACTTTTTATGGAAAAATAAACAATATCCGTCAATACCTGAAGCTGAAAGAAGAAAACAAAAGATTAGCAGAGGAGAATGTCAGGTTGAAAAATTATTTGTCCAGCCTTGAAGAACCACCTGGAGAAAACAAACTTCTACCCGAAAACATTAGTGATACAGTTATGGAGAAACAATACCATTATAACAAAGCAAGGGTGATTAACAATTCGATTAATAAACAACATAATTATATTACGCTTGATAAAGGCTCTGAAGATGGTATTGAACCAGAAATGGGTGTTGTAGCTGATGATGGGGTGGTAGGAATTGTCCATGGCGTATCTGACCATTTCTCAACTGTTATATCAGTATTGAATAATGAGTTAAAAATTAGTGCTAAGCATAAAAATTCTGGATATTTTGGTTCGTTAACCTGGAATGGTGAGGATTATCAATATGTGAGGTTACAGGAGATTCCACTTCATACTAAGTTATCTAATGGTGATAGTATTGTTACCAGTGGGTATTCAACTATTTTCCCGGAAGATATACTAATCGGTTTTGTTGATGAGTGGGAAGAAAAAGGAGGCAGTTTTTATGAAATAAACGTTCGTTTATCATTAGATTTTAAAAAGCTTTCACATGTTTATATTATCCAGAATTCTTTTGCGGATGAGCAAAAAACTATAGAAGAAATTGGTATAAAATGATTAATTATTTTCCTAAATATATTATTAGTTTTATCCTTCTTGTAGCTCTACAGGTGTTAGTGTTGAATAATATTCAGCTTAGTGGATATTTAAATCCATATGTATATATTTTGTTTATTCTCACTTTACCTAATGAGATACCCGGATGGGCACTTTTAGTTCTGGCTTTTGTTTTGGGAATGACAATAGATCTTTTTAGTCATACATTGGGAATGCATAGTTCGGCTACTGTATTCATGGCTTTTCTCAGACCAATGGTTTTAAGGATATTAGAGCCTAGAAGTGGTTATGACCTTGATAGTAGACCTTCTATTGGAAACTATGGATTAAATTGGTTTTTTAATTATGCAGGCTTGCTTGTTCTTGCACATCATATCTTCCTTTTTTATATTGAAGTTTTTAAGGTGTCATCTTTTTTTCAGACACTTTCCAGGGCATTGTTAAGTGCTATATTTTCTTTATTTCTGATTTTATTGATAAAAATTTTTGTGAAACGATAAAACAATAGAAATTGGATACTTTTATCAATCGTAAAAATATTATCGCTTTTCTGACAATTGCTGTTGCAGTTGCCTTTGTGGTAAGGCTTTTTTCTATTCAAATTGTCGATACTTCATATCGGTTGTCTGCAAGTAATAACGTACTAAGACGTATTCCTCAATATCCGGCAAGAGGATTGATCTATGACAGAAATGGTGAGTTAATGGTGTATAATGAAGCCGCATATGATATTAATGTTACTCCACAGCACCTCTCCGAATTTGATACAACAGAGTTTTGTGATTTATTGAATGTACGCAAGGATCATCTTAAATTTGTTTTAGATTCAGCTAAGCGATATTCTTATTACCGGCCTTCTACTGTTTTAAAACAAATATCAGCAGAGACCTATGCCGCATTTCAGGAAAAACTTCACAAATTTCCGGGCTTTTTCGTTCAACCCAGGACTATACGAAAATATTCACAGCCTTCAGCAGCTCATCTAATGGGGTATGTAGGGGAGGTCGATCGTAGCATGGTGCAATCTAATGATTACTATAAATCGGGTGATTACATTGGTATCAGCGGTATTGAAAGAGAATATGAAGAAGAGTTAAGGGGAGAAAAGGGTGTCAAAGTTTATTTAGTGGATGTTCATAACAGGATTAAAGATTCATACAGGGATGGACGCTATGACCAAAAGGCTGAGGTAGGTTCTGATCTGGTTACATCCATTGATCTTGAATTACAGAAATATGCTGAAAAATTATTGCAAAATAAAGTGGGCAGCATTGTTGCTATTGAACCCTCATCAGGTGAAGTGCTTGCAATGGCATCTTCGCCATCATACGATCCCGGGCTATTAGTGGGGAGGGAAAGAAACCTGAATTATGCACGATTAAGCAACGATACCCTTCGCCCATTGTTTAACAGATCGATAATGGCATCATATCCGCCCGGATCAACGTTTAAGGTTATGAATGCCTTGGCTGGTTTGCAGGAAGATGTTATATCCAAAGGTACAACGCTTTCATGTCACGGGGGGTTTTCTATGGGTAATTTTCGTGTTCGGTGCCATTCTCATCCCTCACCAGTTAATCTGGTGCAGTCTATTCAGGTTTCGTGTAACACCTTTTATAGTACAGCCTATCTGAGAATATTGGAGGACGAAAAATTTTCTTCTATCCATGATGCATTTGTTAACTGGAGAAATCATGTGACTTCGTTTGGATTAGGCAAAAAATTAAATATTGATGTACCCAATGAACTGACTGGTTTTATTCCTACCAAAGACTATTATGACAGGTTTTATGGGGAATCCCGATGGAGATCCTTGATGCTTGTTTCCCTGGGGATAGGGCAAGGCGAGCTGGGGACTACTCCGTTGCAGATGGCTAATATGACTACAGCTATTGCAAATCGTGGATATTATTATGTTCCCCATGTTGTGAAGTCGATTCGGGGAGATCAAAATATCCCTGAGCGATTTAGAGAAAAACAATACGTTTCTGTTGATTCAGCTAATTTTGAACCAATTATTGATGGTATGGATTTAGCTGTAAATGGTGAGATAGACGACGGAAGTACTGCAACTTCAGCTGCCCTTGAAGATATAACAGTTTGCGGAAAGACTGGTACAGCTCAAAATCCTCATGGAGAAGATCATTCAATATTTATTGCTTTTGCACCCAAGGAAGATCCTAAGATTGCCGTTTCTGTGTACTTTGAAAACGGAGGTTATGGGGCTACTTACGCTGCTCCTGCTGCAAAGCTTGTGATTGAAAAATATCTTAACAATGAAATATCTGTGCAGTGGTGGGAAGATTATATTGTTAATACTAATTTAATTGAAAAAGATGAAACGGAAGATTAACATCTGGTCAAATATTGATTGGTTTACCGTTCTGCTTTATATGATGCTTGTGGTAATCGGCTGGGTGACTATTTATTCTGCTGTTTATAATGAAGAGCATCAAAGCATCTTTGATTTCTCTCAAAGATATGGAAAACAAATTGTCTGGATTTTAGCATCTTTGGTGTTAGCCATATTCGTTATGATTATTGATTCCCGGTTTTATTCATTTTTTGCCTTCCCTTTATATTCAATTTTTATTTTTCTTTTGATTGTTGTACTCGTTTTTGGGTATGAAGTACATGGTAACAGAGCCTGGTTGGAGATAGGAAATGTGCGATTCCAACCTGCTGAATTTGCGAAGATAGGAACAGCGCTGTTTTTGTCTAAGTATTTGAGCACCTGGGATATTTCTTCTGCTGCCTTAAGAAAATATTTACGGATCTTTTTAATAATATTTATCCCTGCCTTCTTAATATTTGTGCAGGATGCAGGAACTGCGCTTGTCTTTCTGGCTTTTATGATACCTTTATACAGAGAAGGAATGTCTTCTGCTGCAATATTGATTGTTGCTTATGTGGGACTTTTATTTATTCTTTCTTTTATTGTTGCACCTATTTACCTTGCTGTTGGAACTGTGTTGCTTGCTCATTTTGTCTTATTATACTTGCATCGAAAGCTAAAATACATGTTGGTTTCTTTGGGTTTGATTATTTTGTTTATAGGGCTGTTATTTGCAGTTGATTATTTTATGACAATGGAAATTTCTTTTTTCTTTATCTTGTTGAGTAGCTTTTTAGCAGCCGGACTAGTCTTGCTAATTTTTTCATATTGGTATAAGATAAAATACACCTTCTTATTATTGATTTTTGTTTTGGGCTCTTTTGCCATGATATATTCAGTTGACTATGTTTTTGAAAATCTGCTTGCTTCTCATCAACAGTCAAGAGTCCTTAATCTCTTGGGATTAGAGGACAATCCCCAGGGGATAGGCTATAATGTTAATCAGTCGAAAATAGCCATAGGATCTGGTGGTATATCCGGCAAGGGGTTTTTGCAAGGTACTCAAACAAAATTTGATTTTGTACCTGAACAAAGTACAGATTTTATTTTCACAACTATAGGCGAAGAATGGGGATTTATAGGTTCGTTTGTATTTATTCTTCTTTTTGTGACCTTGCTTTTGCGGATTAATTACATTGCTGAAAGGCAAAAGTCCAGTTTTAGCAGGATATTTGGGTATTGTGTATTTTCTCTGTTATTTTTCCATTTTGTTGTTAATATAGGTATGACAATTGGTCTTGTCCCTGTGATTGGTATTCCACTCCCCTTCATTAGTTATGGAGGCTCTTCATTATGGGCTTTTACAATAATGCTGTTTATTCTTTTAAAATTGGATGTGAACCGATTAAAAGAGCTTAAATAATCGAGAAAAAAAAAACCTTCCGGAAGTTCCGAAAGGTTCTTAATATATTGATTTTCTAATTAAGAGAATTAGCTCAGACTGTTTAAGTGCTTTTTCAATTTTGATTTTAAGTTAGAAGCTTTGTTTTGATGAATAATACTTTTCTTGGCCAACTTGTCTATCATAGATGCCACTTTAGGATATTGCTCTTCAGCTTCACTTTTATCCGTGGTGTTTCTTAATCTTTGTACTGCATTACGCATTGTCTTTGCATAATATTTGTTATGCAACCTTAGCTTTTCGCTTTGCCTGGCTCTTTTCGCAGCAGATTTGTGATTTGGCATTTCCTTCTTTTGTTTTATATTTAATAACTAGCAGTCCGTAGGGGAATCGAACCCCTGTTACCAGGATGAAAACCTGGCGTCCTAACCCCTAGACGAACGGACCGTATTACAATGAACCATTTTGATTATGGTGATGCAAAACTAATGCTTTTTATTTTTTCTGCAAATTTATTCAAGAAAAAAACAAAAAATCTTATCTTACTCCTTTGCTGACTGAAAGCGTAGCTAAATAAAAAATATATTTGTTCGGAATAGATGTCTGTTGTTGTTCTGAGATATTATGCAATAATACATTAAACGGGTTGTTTTATTTTCTTATTGCCTGTAATCTTTACGGTAAATTTTACTTATTTAATTTTCAAATCAACAAATTTGGAGTTCATACATCTTGCCACAGCCATATAGTTGGGCTTGAAAAAGATTTTATTTCCTACCTGGTATTTTTGTTTAAGCTTGGAATTAATATTTTGTCCTAAATCATATACTGTCATATCCGATGTGGTTCCCACAAAACTAAGGTTTTTGTCTTTTACTTTTAAATCATTTACATCAACGTCCAGCATTCCAAAGTCCAGAATAGCTCTGTATGATTTTTCTTTTTCTGTTTCTTCATCGGGAGTAGCTGTGTGTCCAATATTACCTTCACCTATCACACCATCCGGAATATTCCATTTTTCTTCCATTTCCAGAATATTTGCCGTGAAACTGAATGTATCCGTTGAGAGATTACCAAATTTTTTATCATCCAGAGGGCTCGTTCCAAAAAATGCCGCCTCACCAATTCTGAAGTGATTTATAGATTGTGGAACAAGCTTCTTTTTTATTAAGGGTAAAGTAATTGAGCTACCCCCGGAAATCAGATCGATTTTACGATTAAATATCTCTTCAAGCAACTGTTTATACAAGCCTAACTGAACCAGCTTGTCATAAGTTGGCTCAATCCCATACATGCACCCTAAGTTTGAACCTATTCCAATTATTTCAATATTGGGAAGGTTAAAAACTTTTTTATAGAATTCCACTATATTTTCTCTGACAACACCTTCCCTTAGTTCTCCTAATTCTATGAAAATAATTACTTTGTGTATCTTTTTTTGTTTTTTGGCTTCTTTGTTAAGCGCTTCAATAGTATGCGCCGATGTGTTTACTGAAATGTCTGCACATTCTACAATTCCCTTTACCAGCTGCCTTGCCGGGGGTTTTATGTAGATGGTTTCAATGTTTGGATTTACCTTCTTGATGGTTTTTAAGCTTGAGAGCCTTGATTCTCCTACTGAATGAAGCCTTTGTACAATATCATCTGTAAGGATTTTTTTCAGAAAGTCTGTATCTCCTGAGAGAACTTTACTTACCAGACTCCATTGTTTGTCATGGTTTTTAAGAAAATTGTCCAGTTTATGAATGTTTTTTATAATGTTCTCTGTCTTTACTACAAGTTCTGCCATAATTTTTAATTTTAAAACCGGGACTAACATGACCGGGTATTCATCCCGGTTTATTTTGCTTTTTGTTATATTAAGCTTGTTATTTTTTTTGATAACGCATCTCAGCGTATTTATTTTTCATGCCAAGACGCTCATATAGTCTTTTGGCAGGATTGTCATATTCTACATGTAACTTTATGTCTCCATCTACCCTTTCAAATGACCGTTTGCAAATTTCTCCGCCAAAACCTTTTCCTCTGTATTTTGCGTCTACTGCAACATATACCAGAATGTTTTCCGGTATATATCCGCTCATTCCTGTTTTATTCATTACCAATGCACCTACTAAATTATTTTTATAGTATGCTGCAAGTAAAAAGCCGCCTTTCCCTTCTGCCGTGGATAACGCATAGTCAATGGATTTTGCTATGTCGGGTTTTGGATCCCCAAATCGGTCAAGATGTTCATGAAGAAAATCTACAAGTTTTTCCTTTGTTAAATCACCGAAATCTTCCGGCTTCCTGATTTCTTTAATGTCTAACATAATTGTATTTTGTTTAAGTTTAAAATAGTATTATATGAAAACAAAACTTAATTTCCAAATGTTCTCGTTGAAATATTTATTTTAATCTTCATACTTTTGTGTAAAAGTAAAATTAAAAAATTGAATTCAAATGATACTTTTTCCATTACATATTACAAATTTTAAGGTAGACGGCGGAGTGATGTTTGGGGTGGTGCCCAAAGCAATTTGGCAAAAAAAATATCCTGCTGATGACAATAACTTGTGCAATTGGGCTTTGCGTTCACTTGTAATTAGAACGAGCGACCGTGTTGTTTTAATTGATACAGGTTATGGGGATAAACAAGGTGAGAAGTTTTTCAGACACACTCACCTCAATGGCGGCGATGGGCTGGTGTATGGCTTGCAAAAATACGGACTAGGAGTTAATGATGTTACGGATGTGATTTTGACCCATCTTCATGCTGACCATTGTGGTGGTACTATTCAGTATACATCGGATAAAAGCGCATATGACCCGGTTTTTAAGAATGCAAAAGTCTGGGTAAGCAAAGCTCAGTGGGAATGGGCTGTGGATCCTAACATAAGAGAAAAAGATGCTTTTTTAGAGGAAAATATATTACCCATTAAGGATTTAGGTCTACTTAACTTGTTAGAAGAGGAAAAAGAAATCATCCCTGGCATCGAAGTCCGATTTGTTAATGGTCATACCAACGGGCAGATTATTCCGATCATTCATTATAAGAACAGGAAAATTGTTTTTGCAGCGGACTTAATTCCCTCTGTGTCGCATATTCCGCTTTTATACAATATGGCGTATGATCTTTTTCCTTTGGATACTATCAAGGAAAAAGAAAAAATATTGCAGGAGGCACTGGATAATGATTATGTGCTGTTCTTCGAGCACGATGTTTTTCATGAATGTTGCAATCTGGGGATGACGGAAAAAGGAATAAGGGCCAAAGATACTTTTTCTTTGAAAGCGGTTACTTAACCTGCGAGATCTTTTTTTAATTTTTTATAAATTTTCGTTGAAACACTAAAATTGCTATTACGCCGGTGGTAATGGCAGAGTCGGCAATGTTAAAAACCGGTCGGAAAAAGATGAACGGGTCGTTGGCTTTAAATGGGAACCATTCCGGGTAATGCCCTTTTAAGATTGGAAAATATAACATGTCTACAACTTTCCCATGTAGCCAGGATGAATATCCGCCATTTTCAGGAAAGAGTTCTGCCACCTGATTATGACTATCGTTGAATATGGCACCGTAGAATACGCTGTCAACGATATTCCCGAGTGCACCAGCCAATATCAGGGAAACGCATACAATCATTCCCTGGGAGGTTCTGTGGATTATGAGGTGCCGCAGGTACCATCCTATTCCTATAACTGCAGCTATTCTGAATAGTGAAAGAAAAATTTTACCACTTTTCCCAAAAAATTCCACTCCAAAGGCCATCCCATTATTTTCAGTAAAATGAATGATAAACCAATTATTAAATACAGGAATCTCTTCACCAATCATTAAATTGGTTTTTATCCATATCTTCAATACCTGATCGGCAATGAGTACTAAAAAAATGATAATTAACGACTTTGTTGTAAGGTTCATTTTACTTGGATAAAATTTAGGATGTAAAAATATAAATGATTGGCCATTTTTTGGCCAATCATTTATCTAAATTATTATTTTTTTTTGTGTATTAATTTTGTTGTTGCTGTTTTGCTTCTATGCTAAGGGTAGCATGAGGAACAGCACGAAGTCTCTCTTTGGCAATTAATTTACCTGTTTGGCGGCATATGCCATATGTTTTATTCTCAATACGGACTAACGCTGCTTTTAGGTGCTGAATAAATTTTAGCTGCCGTTGTGCTAATTTGCCTGCTTCTTCTCTTGAAAGTGTGGTGGCTCCTTCCTCTAATACCTTGAATGTTGGTGACGTATCTTCCGTATCGTTGCTTTCACTGTGAGTGATTGCCGCCTTTAGCAGTTCATAGTCTCTTTGGGCTTTTTCAAGTTTTTTTATAATGATTTCCTTGAATTCCGCTAATTCTTCATCTGTATACCTTGTCTTTTCCGCCATAGCTCCTCCTTTTTAATTTCCTCTCAAATATAATGAAATTTTTATAATAAAGTATATTCTATCAAATCTTTTCGATTATTATTTGTGTTTTAATATTATCGTTTATTTCTATTGTATCGCCTTCTGTATCTGTTTCATCAATTAATAATATATTGTCTGCTAATGTCTGAGAAGCGATATATTCTTTGTGTTTCTCAATTGCCTCGTTAATTTCATTGGCTTTTTGTATACGGATTTTTATTCTGTCTGTTACTTCAAAGTTTTTATCTTTTCGTAAGTTTTGTATACGGTTCACGAATTCTCTTGCTATTCCTTCCTGCTTCAGTTCATCCGTGATTGTTATATCAAGTGCTACAGTAATATCGCCATCTGTTGTTACCAGCCATCCGGGGATGTCTTCTGATGATATTTCCACATCATCCAGCCCCAGGGTTATCTCTTGATCGCCTGTGGTGAGTGTGTAACTGCCTTCTTTCTCCAGCCTGACAATGTCCTTTTGTTCCAATTTGTTCAGTTCTGCTGCAATATGTTTCATTAATCTGCCGTACTTTGGGCCTAACTTCTTGAAATTGGGTTTGATGCTTTTCACAAGGATATCAGATGTATCACTTATATACTCAACGTTTTTAACATTGACTTCTGTTAGCACAAGAGATTTTACAGCCTCAAATTTTTTCTTGAATTCATCTGAAAAGACCGGCAGTAATAACTTGTTAAGTGGCTGTCTTACCTTGATGTTTACTTTTCGGCGTAAAGAAAGAACCATTGAGGTTACCCTTTGCGCTATGTCCATTCTTTCTTCCAGGTCTTTATCAATCTGATTATAGTCGTATTCAGGAAACTGTGCCAGATGCACTGAATCTGCCTTTGTTTTGTTTGTTACCTGGTTGAGATCCTTGAAGAGTTTATCAGCGTAGAAGGGAGATACGGGTGCCATAAGCAGGGCTATATTCTCCAGACACTTGTAAAGGGTTTGATAGGCAGATATTTTATCCCTGGAATATTCTCCACCCCAGAATCGTTTTCTGTTGAGTCTTACATACCAGTTGCTTAAATTTTCTATGACAAAATAGTTTATGGTCCTTGCTGCTTTTGTTGGCTCATAGTCTTCATAATACTCTTCAACTTTTTTTATAAGGGTGTTGAGTAGTGAAATAATCCAGCGGTCTATCTCAGGCCTTTCCTCATTCGGTATCTCTTCTTCTGAATATGCAAACTGGTCTATATTGGCATATAAAGCAAAAAAGTTGTATGTATTGTATAGTGTTCCGAAGAATTTTCTTTTTACTTCTTCCAGCCCGTCCATATTAAATTTCAAGTTATCCCATGGCTGTGCATTTGTGATCATATACCATCTTAGTGGGTCGGAGCCATGTTCTTCTATTGTTTCGAACGGATCCACTGCGTTTCCCAGACGTTTGGACATTTTATTTCCGTCTTTGTCCAGCACAAGGCCGTTGGAAATTATGTTTTTAAATGCAACGGAATCAAATAGCATCACAGCTATGGTATGCAGTGTAAAAAACCATCCACGTGTCTGATCTACACCTTCAGCAATATAGTCGGCCGGGAACAATTCTCCGAAATGTGCCTTGTTCTCGAAGGGATAATGATGCTGAGCGTAAGGCATAGCTCCGCTATCAAACCAAACATCAATCAGTGCTTGTTCCCTGTGCATCTTCTTGCCTGAAGGGGACACCAGAATGATTTCATCTACGAAAGGTCTGTGCAGATCGAAAGAATCATAATTCCCCTTGCTTTGATTATCTTCTTCAAAATCTTGTAAAGGATTTTTATCCATGAATCCTGTTTTCATGGATTTTTCAATTTCTTCTTTAAGTTCTTGCACGGAACCGATACAAATTCTTTCCTTTTTGTCTTCGGTAGACCATATAGGTAATGGGGTTCCCCAATATCTGGAGCGTGAAAGATTCCAGTCAACCAAGTTTTCCAGCCACTTACCAAATCTCCCGGTGCCAGTAGCTTCTGGCTTCCAGTTTATTTGCTTATTGTATTCTATCAGTTTATCTTTTTGAGCTGTAGTTTTGATAAACCAAGAATCCAGAGGATAATATAATATTGGTTTATCTGTCCTCCAGCAATGTGGATAGGAGTGCTCGTATTTTTCTATTTTGAAAGCCTTGTTTTCCTTTTTAAGTTTTACTGCAATATCCACATCAACAGGGGTGGCATCATCAGGCGTGTTTGGGTCGTATTCGTTTTTTACATAACGCCCGCTGAATTCGCCCATGCCATCTATAAATTTTCCTTGCTTGTCAACAAGTGTTAATGCCCCTATGCCGTATTTCTGAGCCATTCGGAAGTCATCAGCCCCAAAACTGGGAGCAAGGTGAACAATGCCTGTACCTTCTTCGGTGGTTACAAAATCACCGGTAATGACAAAGAAAGCCTCTCCATCCTTTGGTTGTTGGTAAGGCAGCAGTTGTTCGTACTGGATACCGGCCAGATCGGTTCCGAGAAATTCCGAAATGACTTTAAAGGGAATTTTCTTTTCTCCGGCTTTATAGTCTTCCAGCTTCAGGTTTTCGTTCTCTTTGGAGAAGTACTTATACAGCAGCTCTTTAGCCAAAATAACTGTAATGGGTTCATGTGTATATTGATTAAAGGTTTTGACCTTAAGGTAGTGAATTCCTTTTCCTACTCCTAAAGCAGTATTTGATGGTAAAGTCCATGGAGTAGTTGTCCAGGCAAGGAAGTACAAATCAGTGTCAATATCTTTGAAGAGGAATTCAGATTTTTCGTCTTTTTTGATTTTAAACTGAGCTACTACAGTAGTATCTTTTACCGGTTTATAGCATCCTGGCATGTTTAATTCATGTGTACTTAAACCTGTTCCTGCTGCCGGAGAATATGGCTGGATTGTATATCCCTTGTATAGCAGTCCTGATTCATAGAATTTTTTGAGCAAATACCATACCGTTTCAATATATTTATTGTCATAAGTGATGTATGGATTGTCCATGTTTATCCAGTAACCCATTTTGGTAGTAAGGTCTTCCCATACATCCTGATATTTCATTACTTCTTTCTTACAGGTTTCATTGTATTCTTTTACAGAAATTTTTTCTCCAATATCGTCTTTTGTTATTCCCAGCTTTTTTTCTACTCCAATCTCTACGGGCAGTCCATGAGTATCCCATCCGGCTTTTCTTTTGACTAAAAATCCTTTCATTGTTTTATACCGACAGAAAATATCTTTTATGGTTCGGGCCATCACATGGTGTATGCCGGGTACTCCATTCGCCGAAGGAGGACCTTCGTAAAATACAAATGTTGGCTTACCTTCCCGCGTTTCTATGCTTTTCTCGAATGTTCTCTGTTCTTCCCATTCTTTCAATTGTTCTTTATTAACATTTGCTAAATTCAGACTGTCATACTCTTTAAACTTCTTATTCATGGAGCTATATATTTTATGTAATTTAAAATTTTACAAATATAGTAGTTCTAATTCAAAAATATAAACTTATCAATAACAAACTATTGCTGTTTTGTGTCTCTGGGTTTGCTGACAATTCATTAACAAATAGCTGTTTTAGTTAAGATTTATTAGTTTTTTTATAATAGATTGCACATATTGCCTCTTATCCAAATCTTTTTTAACTTTGTCATTCTCTTATAGACATCTGTGTAGGAGTATGAAGTTTTTGTATTATTCTGTACAATGGTTTTATTTTTGTTTTTAGATACCATGAGGGTTTTATGCGATACAGAATAAACTTATGTTGACTTTTGTAGCATTAAGTCTCATAGTATGAAACTAATAATCTAACTTTATCCAAATGAAAGACAAGCCTGAATTTTCTGAATATAAAAACCGAAAAATTATAGATTATGAAAACATTGCTTTTTAACGGAAGCCCCAGAGAAAATGGAAACACTGCTTATCTGTTGAATTACATGAAAGAAATCTTTGAAAATTATGGAGCAAAGACAGAATTTATTCAGCTTGGAGGTCAGATTTTACGGGGTTGCACAGGTTGCAGGACCTGTAAAGAAACACAGAACGAAAAATGTGTATATGATGATGATCCCATTAATGATTATATCCAGAAAATGAAGCATGCTGATGCAATTATAATTGGTTCTCCTGTATATTTTTCTCAGATGACAACTGAAACAAAGGCCCTTATCGATCGCTGTGGGTATACAATAAGCGGAAATGGGAAATTCCTTAGCAGAAAAATTGGAGCAGGATTTGCAATAGCCCGCAGGGCAGGTATGATGCCGGCTTTTCATTCTATTAATGATTTTTTCTTTATTAATGATATGATTGTTCCGGGATCTTCATATTGGAATGTAGCCGTGGCTAAGGAAAAAGAAGAAATTGCCAATGATACCGAAGGTTTGCAAATTGCCACCAGACTTGCTGAGAACATTTTATGGCTGCACAGTAAAATTAATAATGTTTGAGTTAATTTCTGTTTTTTCGTGAAATTTTGAGTGGTGCAAAATATAGGTAATTGTTGAAAACAAAAAAACTCAGGTTTAATCTGGAAGAAGTTGCAGGCGCTGTTGGTGATTATGGAACTTTGCTACCTATTGTATTGGGTGTGGCTATTGTTTCCAATGTTGAACTGAGTCATATTCTGTTATTTTTTGCAGCATGGTATATTCTTACAGGTTTGTTTTATAAGTTGCCAATGCCTGTTGAGCCTATGAAAGCTGTTGGAGCTATTGTTATAGCAGAGGGTCTTACGCAGCATGAAATTACAGCAGCAGGAATAATTTTAGGTGTTTTGTTTTTTTCATTAGGGGTTTTTAAAGGCATGTCTTTTTTAAAGAAAAAAGTTCCAAAAAGTATTGTGAGAGGAATTCAGGCAGGATTGGCGCTGATTTTAATCCGGACTTCACTGGGGTATATAACAGATGATATTTTTCTTGCCTCACTAGGCATTGTAATTATAATCGTTTTTTTCATATTTTCTACAATTTTTAAAGTACCGAATGTATCATCCATACTTGTTTTACTCCTTGGTGTTGTTGCCGGATTCTGGATTCACGGAACTCCACCGGTGAACATAATGTCTCGTCCGGAGCTTATCATCCCTTCTTTGGGAGACATTAAAAATGGAGGATGGATTCTGGCCTTACCACAAGTGCCTTTAACAATAACCAATGCAATTTTGGCTACTTCATTATTGTTTCAGGATACTTTGAAAACCAATGTTAGTCCTGATAAAATATCGAAAACCACTGGCTTAATGAATTTTACTTCAGTATTTTTCGGAGGATTTCCAATGTGCCATGGTGCCGGAGGTCTGGCAGCACAATATAGATATGGAGCAAGAACGGGGGGATCAAATATAATAAGCGGTTTAATTTTGTTGCCTGTTGCGCTGTTTTTTGCCGGACCACAATTTGTGTCTATCATCCCGGTTGGAGTATTTGGTGCTCTATTGGTTTTTGTAGCAATTGAAATAGGAAGACACAGCTTAAAAACTGACTCTTATCTGGTAACCGGAATCGTAGCAGTCATAGCCTTTTTGGTAAACTTTGCCATTGCTTTTATTGTCGGAATGATTGTGGCATATCTGATAATAAAACTGAGCAGATACAGGAAGACAAATAAATGACTGCAGTCCGCGAATTCTTTTATTAAATGAAGGGCTACTAATACCTGCGCAAAGAGTGTAACTGACAAGTGAGTTTGAAAATTTAAAAATGTTAGAATGATTGCTTATACATAATAATCAAACTTACTGATTTCGTATACTTTTATGCTCGTTCCGCCGCCATGGAATATATACTCTTCCTTGAGTTGATGATTTTTTAGTAGCTCATCCATTCCGCCCATTTCAAGATAATTTTTAAAATACTTGTAATGACTTTTGCCTGCAAATCTTTCAATAGCATAGATCATGACTTTAGAAAGAAATTTTACGTTTCCGGTGAAATTATAATCAACAACAAGCAAATGCCCGTCAGGGTTAATTACTCTTTTTGCTTCAGCTATTATTTCCCGTGCAGTTTCGAAGGGTTTTTCGTGAAGGGCTAGGCTGATAATTCCAAAATCGAAGCTATTGTTATGAAAGTGTAGCTTTGCTGCATCCTGTTCTTCGCAATGGATTTTTTTGTCACCCTTGTTTGCCTGGTGAATCATGGATTGTGATAAGTCTATTCCTATGACATTATTAAATCCCTGCTTTTTTAAATATTTCAACTGATTGCCCGTTCCACAGCAAATATCAATGACAGAGTTGGGTTGATAGTTATTGACAATATCTGCAACTTTTTTTCTTATTATATGAATAAAAATATATAAGACAGGATCATACAGCCATGTGAACATTTTATAAGAATTCATATATCATTATCTTGAAAAATACTATTATCTTCTAAACGAAATCTTTCTTTTTTTGTTTGATTAGAGAAATTATCAAAATATAAAAATTTAAAGCTTATGTTTTACAATAAACTTGGGAAAAGCGACATAGAGTTATCTGCCATTACTTTTGGCGCATGGGCTATTGGCGGTTTCATGTGGGGGGGCAGTGATGAAAAGGAAGCCATTAATGCCATAAAGCGTGGTTATGAACTGGGGGTAACATCTATTGATACGGCCCCTATTTACGGACTGGGTTTAAGTGAAGAATTGGTGGGAAAAGCTATTAAAGGTAACCGCCATAACTTTCAGATTCTCACAAAGTTTGTCATGCGTTGGAAAAAATCAGGGGATCAGGGAAAATTTACCACACAAAAGGGGTATGATGAACTCTGGAAAAGTGTTTATCTGAATGCAAGGAAAGAAAGTATAATGCAAGAGGCTGAGGAGAGTCTACGACGGCTGGGGACTGATTATATCGACTATTATCAGATGCACTGGCCTGTGGAAGATGTGCCAATTGAAGAAACAATGGAGGCTTTGGTCCGGCTTAAAGAGCAGGGAAAGATAAGAGCGGCTGGTGTATGCAACTTTTCTGATGACCAGCTTAAAAACGCAGATAAAATTGTTCATATTGAAGCTGACCAGGTCCCTTATAGCATGGTAAAGCGGGATATAGAAACCAATCTAGTACCTTATGCCCTGGAAAACAGCAAGGGAATAATCGCATACAGCCCTCTGCAGCGGGGGTTGCTGACTGGAAAGTTTAATCCTGATAGTGAGCTCGGAGAAGGGGACAACCGAAAGGATTCAAGATTTTTTAAACCTGAGAATATTAAGCGTATAAATGAATTGCTTGCGAAGATAAAACCTATTGCAGATGAGCATAATGCAACATTAGCTCAGCTTGCACTTAGCTGGACGCTTCATCAGCCGGGAGTTATTGTTGCGCTTGCAGGTGCACGTACCCCCGGGCAAATTGAGGACAATGCCGGTGCTGCGGATATTAAGCTTTCCAAAGATGAACTTCAAACAATTAATAAACATTTGGAAGAGCTTCAATTGGAAGCAAAATAGAAAATCCTCTGCCTTCAATGTTTACGTAAAAAAGAAAAGGTTTCTGTTTGAGTTTAAAATGCAATATGGTACTCATTATGATACAGATACATAGAATTTTTCACACCTCCCCGTCGGTCAGCATTGTAATTATACGTGTTATGGTGGGTGCTGTTTTTTTATTAGAAGGGATTCAGAAGTTTCTGTACCCTGCATTGCGTGGAGTAGGCCATTTTGAAAGCATGGGTTTTCCATCACCTGAATTCTTTTCTTTATTTGTAGGGGTGTTTGAAATCGCCTGCGGTGTTCTTTTATTGGCTGGCTTTATCACTAGAGGGGCAGCCTTAGCTATGTTAATCAATATGACAGTGGCAATAGTGGTAACGAAAATACCGATTGCTTTTGGGGAAAGCTTTGGTCCGTTTGTTCTTCGTGATCTGAAGACTTATGGATTTTGGAGTATGGCTCATGAGATGAGAACAGATTTTGCTATGTTGCTGGGCAGTCTGTTTCTAATTATAAAAGGGGGAGGGCTATGGTCTGTGGATAGATTTTTGAGTGTAAGCCAAATAAAAAAACCGGATTAACAGACAATCCGGTTGATAAAGTTTTTTATCCTTTTTGCAGAGATATTTTGTAATTAATATCTCTGCAAAAAGGGAATCAAATCAAATTTGTTATTCTAAGGCAAGAAAATGGGTCCGTCGGGTCCCATAGGAATACCAAATAACATCCAGACTATCAGCAGAGTTATCCATGCAATAGTTAAGAATATTGAATACGGGAGCATTGAAGCGATAATAGTCCCTATTCCGTATTTCTCATCGTATTTCTGAGCAAATGTTACTATCAATGCAAAGTAACTCATCATTGGCGTGATCAGATTAGTCACCGAATCACCAATTCGGAATGCTGCTTGCGTTAATCCCGGATGATAAGCCGGGTCGATTAGCATTAACATAGGGATAAAAACCGGAGCCATAATCGCCCATTTTGCTGAGGCGCTGCCCATAAACATATTTATAAGAGCAGATAATAAAACAAAGGCTATGATAAGGGATATACCTGTTAGTCCTACGGTTTGCAATGTCTTTGCACCTTTTATGGCTAATATAATACCGAGATTACTGTAATTGAAAAAATATACAAATTGAGCAGCAAAAAATACCAGTACGATGTATCCTCCCATTCCGGCCATGGATTTTCCAAGGTATTTGGCCACATCTTTGTCACTTTTTATCGTACCAACCACAAGTCCATATACTAAGCCGGGAATAAAGAATATGAGAAGAATGCCGATAATAATTCCGTCGAAAAATGGAGAATGCAGTGCAGAGTTTGTTTCAGGGTCTCTGAATACACCATTTTCTGGTATGATAGTTACAGCTAGCATTGCTACCGTAACCAGTACTGCTAATCCTGCATAACGAAGTCCTCTTTTTTCTGTTGGCGTAAGCTGGTTGATAGGGAGTCTTTCTGCGGTACCGCTGTATTTCCCTAATCGGGGTTCTACAATTCTATTCGTAACCCAGGTTCCTACTACTACTACCATAAAACTGGAGATAAACATGAAATAGTAGTTAACAGCCGGATTTACCGATATGTCAGGTCGAATAATTTGGGCTGCCGATTCGGAAATCCCTGCCAGGATTGGATCTATAGAACCAATGAAAAGGTTGGCCCCAAAACCACCGCTGACTCCGCAAAAAGCTGCTGCAAGTCCAGCCATTGGGTGACGCCCCAATGCATGAAAAACCATTGCGCCTAAAGGTATCAGAATAACGTATCCTGCTTCTGATGCAAGATGGGAAAGTATACCAGCAAGAACAATAGCAGCGGTTATCATTTTAGGAGGAGCACTTAAAACAAGTGAGCGGATCATGGTTGTAAACAAACCGGAACCTTCCGCAACTCCTATACCAATCATTACTACCAAAACATAGCCTAATGGAGGAAATTTCAGGAAATTCTCAATAAGATTGGTATACATCCAGCGTAGTCCGTCACCACTTATAAGACTTTTAGCATTAATAACTGATTCATCTATCGGGTGAATTGCTTGAGCTCCCATAGAATAAGCTATCCATGACAATATTACCACCAACACTGCCAATAATGCAAACAAGGTGGCCGGATGGGGTAGTTTGTTACCAATTATTTCTATGTAGTCTAAAGCCCGTTGAAAAACTTTTTTAGAAATTACACCTGTTTTTTTAAAAATTTCCTTCATTTACATTGATTTATGAGTTATATACCTGATTTAATTTTTTCTTATGTTTGGCAAGATTAGCTGGCTTTGTATTTACAATATTTGTTTACTGTTGTCTTTACAGATGTGCGTGGTTTATATGGTTGGTGTTTAACAAAAATGCAATTATTATACTCGTATTAATTTTAAGAAATGCAAATATAAAAAAACATTAAATTTCTATTTGGGAATTATGAAAAAACGTATTTTTATTCTGGCCTTATAAAAGGCTCATAATAAGGGAGTTAGTTGACTGTTAGAAGATATTTTACAACATATTTTTCCCATCTTGATCAATCAAGTAGATTAATGATGCAATTGTGGCACTTCCGGCTTGCAAGTTATCAAAATCAATTTGGTCGAAAGTGTCCCTTGCTGAATGGTGCCAGGTGAAATATTTTTGTGCATCAGGTACGTAGCCAAAAAGTGTGGTGTTAAATTCTTTCAGAGGCCCGATATCAACTCCTCCTTTCCCTTGTTTGAATTGTTTTACTCCGTAAGGCTCAAATAAAGGTTTGTATGTTTTATTTTTTCAATGATTGAGTCATTTGCATCTATGCTAAAGCCCAAAGATTTTGTTGCTCCTCTGTCTGACTCGAGTGCAAACATGTGCTTTTCATCTTTTTTTCTTGCTTCTTCTGCATAAGTTTCTCCTCCCTTTTGAGATATCTCTTCATCCATAAACATTACTGCCCTGAGGGTATGATTCGGTTTAATTCCGAGTTTTTTAAAGATTCGTATCACTTCCATGGCATGCATACATCCTGCTCCATCATCATGAGCTCCATCGCTGATGTCCCATGAATCGAGATGACCATCTACTGTTATGATTTTTTCCGGATTATTCTGATTACAGACTGAAACGTTTATAAATAATACGGTACTCAGGGCTAAGAAGATTCTTGTATGCATTATAATAAAGTTAGATTTTATCAAACTATTTTTTTCGCTGTTTGTTTATAGGTTTAAAAGCATATATATGAATTACAGAGTAGAATATGATACATTAGGGTCGGTAAATGTCCCCTTAAATAAATATTGGGGCGCTCAGACCCAGCGTTCTGTTGAAAATTTTAAAATCGGAGAGCCTGGATCAATGCCAATGGAGATAGTCCGGGCATACGGTTATATAAAGAAAGCGGCAGCTATTGTGAATCACAAGAAGGGTCTGCTGTCCAGGCATAAGATGGAACTTATTACCAGGGTTTGCGATGAAATTAATGAGGGAATGCTTGATGACCATTTTCCTTTGGTAATATGGCAAACCGGCTCAGGAACGCACACCAATATGAATGTTAATGAAGTCATTTCCAACAGGGCACATGCTATGGATGGTGGATTGCCGGATAAGGGTGACAAACAGATTCATCCGAATGATGACGTAAATAAGTCACAATCAACAAATGACACTTTTTCTGCGGCAATGCATATTGCTGCATATTCAATGCTTCAGAACAAGACCATACCGGCTGCTGAAACGTTAAAAAACAGCATATATCAAAAAAGCTTTGAATATAAAGATCTCGTGAAAGTGGGGAGGACTCATTTGATGGATGCAACTCCGCTAACCTTGGGACAGGAATTGTCAGGATATTCTGCTCAGCTCGGTCATGCACTGGAGGCTTTAAGAAATACACTTATTCATCTCTCAGAACTTCCTCTGGGGGGGACAGCCGTTGGAACAGGTGTGAACTCTCCCAAAGGATTTGATAAAGATGTTGTTATAGAACTTCAGCAGCTTACCAACTTTCCGTTTAAGCCTGCATCAAATAAATTTAGCATGATAGCTGCTCATGATGCTATTGTAGAAACTCATGGTGCGCTGACAAGACTGGCCGTAAGCCTGATGAAAATTGCCAATGATATCAGGATGCTTGCATCAGGACCACGAGGTGGGCTGGGCGAGTTGGAGCTCCCAAGTAATGAGCCGGGATCTTCAATTATGCCGGGTAAAGTAAATCCCACACAAGCTGAAGCTTTAACAATGGTTAGTGCACAGGTCATGGGGAATGATACAACAATCAAAGTCAGTGGTTCGAATGGTCATTTTGAACTGAATACATTCAAACCAGTAATAATCTCAAATTTTCTACATTCGGCACGGTTAATTGCTGATGCGATGCTATCATTCAGTGAGAAAAGTATTCAGGGTTTAAAAGCAAATGAGAATGCTATTAAGAAACATCTGGATAATACGCTGATGTTAGTGACGGCATTAAATAACCATATTGGATATGACAAAGCCTCCGAAATAGCTAAAAAAGCCTATAATGAAGGCAAAACGCTTCGTGAAGCTGCTTTAGAAACAGGTTATCTGACGGGACAACAGTTTGATACTTGGATACGGCCCGAGAATATGACTAAGCCCGATTCCGGCTAACGCCCTGTGTTATTTGTGAAAGCGCTTAGTCCGGCGATAAATGTATCCAATTTTGCCAGCAGTTTTTCTAATAGATTGAAAGACAAGGCGTAGTATAATATTCCGATTCCTATCCACATTATCAGTAAATTAAACCAGAAAGTATCTATTTTTAATCCCTGAAAATTTTTCAAAGGAGCATAATAATGAGCTTTTCCCCATTCTGAGCGTGGTTCTTTGAAAATTGGGTCGGCTTTTTGTATCAGTTCGTTTTCTGATTTATATATTTTGCTCAGCACATTGGAATTAGTAACAAGATCTTCTAAATTATTGTTGTGATTATTTCTTTTTGTGGCTCTAACCCAATCTATTCCATGTTCTTTAATTAGTTGTTGATTGATTTCTCTTCTTTCGTTGGAAGCTTGCTTTCCGCGATCTCTAAAATGCAATTTTAAAAAGATTAGGTAGTCATTGAGCTCTTCTATTACATCTTCATTTAGTTTTTCAGTTGTAAGCAGGGGAAGATATTCAAATGGAGGCTTGCCGGCATCTTCATAGAGCTTCGTCAATTCTGTACGAATTATCTGAAGGTCATTTGCCATTTGTTCGAGATTGCTTTGCGAATGTATATTTCGCGTCATCATTCTTATTTTTGTTTCCAATTCAGGGATAAGATAAGAGGTTTTATAGTCTGCTTCGCTAATGATTTTATCTTGTTGGAAAAAGTGTTTTTCAAACTTGTTATCTTTGAATTGCTTTACCGTCATTGCTTCATAAGCCCATCTGGTAATCATTATTTCACCAATGAACGGGACATATTTTTTATTGGTTATGTGCTCGTGCAAATCGTCGAATTTGATCATAGCTCCGCTTAACAGGAGATGGGGGACCAGAATTAGTGGAATAAGAATATATATGGTGATGACAGAATTGAGTCCTGATGAAATATTCAGCCCGATCATATTTCCAAAGGCCGAGGTGGTAAAAAGAATTAACCAGAAGGGAAGCAACATGCCTTTTATTTCAAGAATGTAACTGCTTATCAGAGCAAATAAAAAGGTCTGTATTGCGGATAGCATAAATAAATAGATTACCTTCGAGTTCAGGTAACTCATCCAGCTTAAGTTCAGAAATGATTCCCGTTTCAGTATCTTCCGGTCTTTTATTATTTCTTCGGCACTGACCGTCAACCCCATAAACAATGCCACAATAACTCCCATGAAGAGAAATACCGGCAGGTTTTTATTTAATGCAAATACATATCCTTCATTGCTTATGAATTTTGAAAAATAACTCAGTATTACTCCTAAAATAGGAGCTTCCAGTAAATTAAGCAAAACATACTGTCTGTTGGCAATTTTAGTCCAGAAGTTTCTTTTTGTAAATATTTTAAACTGATTCAGAGCAGACGGGACATTGAAATTTATCGTAGGAAGGCTGTTGCTTGTTTCAGTTCTTTTAAGTTTTGATTCGATTTTTGATTTGTACCATTCGTACCATCTCTCCGGTGCTATATTTCTTGTTTTGAGTGTTTTGCCATAATCATCAATTTCCCTGGCTTCTATTATTTTTAGTATTTGTTCCGGGTTGATATTTCCACAGTGAGGGCATTCACTTTCCGCTGCATTTACTTGTGAGGCTATTGTTTTGAAGTAAATCACAGCATCCACTGGATTGCCCTGATAGACCGGATAACCGCCTTTATCAAAGATCCATATTTTATCAAACAATTTATATATTTCGGAAGATGGCTGATGAATATTAATAATGATTAGGCATCCTTTTTGAATTTGTCTTTTCAGCAAATTCATAACTTTTTCCGAATCCATGGATGAGAGTCCTGTAGTCGGTTCATCAATAAAAAGAACATATGGCTCCCTTATCCATTCCAGGGCAATATTGAGCCTTTTCCGCTGGCCACCACTTATGATTTTTTTCAGGGGATTGCCGACTTTCATATCTTTAATCTCCAGTAGATCTAAATCTTCAAGTGTCTTGTTTATTTTTTCATCAATTTGCTCTTCACTGAAATCTCTAAAACATAGTTTTGCGTTAAAATAAAGGTTTTGATAAACGGTTAATTCTTCAATCAGGAGATCATCCTGTGGAATGTATCCTATTAAACCGTTAAGTTCTTTATTATCATTGTGAAGATTATGTTCATTTATTGTGATTTTACCATTTGTTAAGGGCAGATTACCATTAAGAACATTCAGAAGTGTTGATTTTCCTACTCCGCTGCTTCCCATTACTCCTATTAGCTGGCCGGCGTTTTCGGAAATATTGAATTTTTGAACACCATTGTCGGAATCAGGAAATTTAAATTCAATGTCATAAGTGTTAAAAACTATTTTGTGTTGAATTTTGTCTTCCAGGAACTTTAAATTGACCTCATGAAAATAAATGGATGATATATTCGGCCCCTTAATAATGGATCCGCTTTTGAAAAAATAGGCATGTCCGGGGAGAATTTTCTCACCTTCAATAAACAGGCTTAATTGCCCAAAATATCTGAAAACAAAAGAATTGATGCTTTCCAGATGAAGAAAGATGAGTTGGCCGTATAAATTCTCTTTGTAGATATGTTTGTAGGACTGGTTGGACATTTCCCGCGTCTTTTTCCTCATTACCCATGAAAGGCTTCCGGACCATTCTCTCTGTTGATTATCAATGATGAGTACTTTTTCATTATCGATTTTTTCAGGCTTTCCTTCGAATATGAATAATTTACTGTTTTCATATTCTGAGGGTTCTATGTTGAAAGCCTCTGCAACCGTTTTTATAAATTTAGATTCCCTGTCTGTTAATGTTTTATCTGCATAAATTAATTCCAGAAGTTGAATAAACACTACTAACCTTTCCTGTCTTAGTAACCCTTTTTTTATCTGCCTGCAAACATTGGTTATCTGAAAAGAGATCAGTGAATAATTTTCTACCGGTGTGGATGTGTCTTCCCGGAGTTCTCGTTGGTAAAATTCAAAATAATTATTGAAAAGGCGCAGATACTCTGTGAGTATTTGTTGATTCACATGGCGTTCAAGGTACTCCCGCACAATTGTTCTCTCGGCCTGGGAAAGTTTCTTAAGCCTTATGTTTGCCATTATAGCAAATAAATGAATCAGGGCATTGAGTATGGATTCACTCATTTATAATTCGTATTTTCCTAAAAGGAATTTTAAAATTCTTAATCGTTTGTAAAATACGATAAAATTAAGAAAATTTTAGAGAAACTTGTTTTATATTTTATGTTAGATGATAAAATACATCGGTTAATTTTTGTCTGATTCATAACATGGCCTGAAAATTGATGTTGTTGTTTATTCGTAGGAAGAAAAAACCGCCCGTAAAAGGGGCGGTTAGAAAAATTTTTAAAGTGTGTTTTGTTATCAAATTTCGGCAATGATTGCCTTTTCGGGTTGGTTTATACTATAATGCCGTTTCTTATTTTTGCAATTGTTTCCTGAATTGATAATACCTGTTTTTCAGTAAATCCATCATCAGCTTTATTCTCGTATATTTCTTTAATAGGCTGCAGATCATTTATAATATTATTGAGTGTTCCGTTTTCTTCATAAGGTTTGAGTACTTCAAGTAACTTATTTAGCGTTTTCTCCTGATCAGCAATAAGCTTTACAATTTCTTTGTTGTGATAGGTATTTTCCGAGATATGCGTTGTAATATACAATGCTTCAATCCAGCTTCCGGCAACGACCATCATAGCCAGTTCTTCTTCCCCCTTATCATGCATATGTTCGTAAGTGTCATAAAATGAATTGGAGATAAGTTTGACCAATTTGTCTTTATCATCGAAATTATCTTTTACCTGCTCATGGAAATCGCGTGTGAAAGCGCCGCTAATACCGAGTTCTTTAACAAGATTTCTGTTAACATCCATATAATCCATCGTATATTGTTTCATGTTATAGGTGCTTGTATAGCTAAGATCCGCACTGTAGACGCCAAGATTAAGGGCTTGCTTATCCTCGGTAACATACTGGTCTACATTTGCTGCATCATTAGAAATACCAATAATAAAGCTTGCTCCCGTTTTATTAAGCTTTTCTGTTATTTCAATTGAAGTAGGAATGGGATAAATTACTTCTTCCACTTCTTTTTTAACATCCTTTTTAGACATTTTTTCTGTTTTCTCTTTGTCTTCTTCTTTGTCTTCAGCGGATTGCTTGCAGGAGGAGAATGAGAACATAACGGCGATTGTCAGAATAGCCAGTAAACCGTTTCTTAAATTCATTGTTGTTTTCATTTGTTTATTGCTTATTTTTTACTTAAAATGATTTGTGCAAATTAAATTATTTTTCTGAAAAACCCTAAATTTTGCTTGAATATTTTAGATGTTTTTTACTTCAATATATTACTACAAGCCAAAGTTAAAAATTGTTTTCAGTTTTTGGTTAACCAAATCTTTTTGCTATATATCCAAAAAGCAAGGTAGAGAAAAATGTGAATGAACTATACACTACTGCGACCATTGCCATTTCCCTATGACCTAAAAGAGAACCTGCTACAAAAATAGCTAATGCACTGTTTTGTAATCCCACCTGGATGCTTATGGTATAATTGTTCCGATTGTCTAACCCCATCTTTCTTGAGAAAAAATATCCTGCAGCCATAGCCACAAAATTTAATGCTATGGCATAGGGGAAAAGGTATGTATATTTTGAAACACCTTCGCCTGTGGTTTGTTCTTCGGATATTATCAGGGCTGCAAATACTGAAAATAGCAATAAGGTCATAATGACCCGCATAGGCTTCTCCATCTTCATAGCCAGGTTCAGATTTTTATGCCTGATAAAAACACCCAAAAAAGTAGGAATGAGTGTAGTATAGAATATTTTTAAAATGGTTTCGGAAAGTGGAAGGGCAATCTCATGGGTTTCTCCGATGAAGACAAGCAATCCGAGATTGACTATCAGAGGAAGGGTTACCAGAATTAAAATACTGTTCACAGCAGTTAACGATATACAGAGCGCAACATTTCCGCGTAAAAGGTGAGCCACAAGGTTTGAAGCCGATCCTCCAGGACATGCAGCTATCAGTATGAATCCGACTTTTACAACCGGTGGTAAATTCGTGAGACAGACCATAAGAAACGCAATCGCCGGCAGAATTGCCATTTGGGCTGTTAGACCAATGAGAATAGCCCGTGGGTAAAACACAACATTTTCAAAGTCTTTTTTCTCCAGCGCTAATCCAATGCCAAACATAATGATAATCAATACGCCCGGCAGATATATTGATGAAAATGCTGCTGAATCCACAATTCTTTCAATTTATGATTCTGTTACTAAATTATAAAGAATTGCTTAGTAAAAAAAATGCTTACTGAAGTTTGGTATGGGGGTTTTACTTATATTATTGAGTTGAAAATTCTATTATGCAGCAGAGACAAATGCACTCAGAAATTAATAAATCCATTTTGGTAATAAATGCCTCGTTCTACAGGAAATTATACAGCAGTATTTAAGCTTCAAACCCCCTATGAGGTATTCATCAACTTAAAGCGTGATTTTTTATTAATAAATTTTTTTACCTCTCCTAAGACCTACACCACCTGCCATTCGATCTACAATGCCTCTCCTGTTTTGTGCATTGGGTCACCCACTTTTGATTTTCATATTTAAGAGTTGATTTTGCAAATCAGTTGGCTGCAAAATTTTAGTTTTGATCTTTCT
>JAWLEB010000030.1:0-35512 GCA_041686375.1 Bacteroidales bacterium | reverse complement strand
GATTTATAAAACTACAAATCTTTCCTCTCTCTAGTACATACCCGTATCCTCAATTGTCAAAAGCCGGGAAGCCCTCTTCCCGGCTTTTTTATATTTTCCTGTAATTTTTTTTCCAAAGTATTGGAAATTTAATTAAAAGCTTTTACTTCTGCATTCGTGTTATTTGAAAAAAACACATTTTAATACATTCCTCTGTAGCTCAGTTGGTCAGAGCATACCGGTTGGTAATCGGGAAGATCGCTGGTTCGAGTCCAGCCAGGGGAGCGGGAAAGAATTATGGTTTAAACTACAGCTCTTTTTTTTTATCTAAGCATATAGACTTAATTTTTAACATTTCCGGCAGATACTATTTTATGCATAGACTTTTTTATACTTTATTTGATGAAAATTTCGTTATTTTGTTATATTGACACTACATATTGTATCTTTAAAAATTATCAAATCATGACTAGAGCTCTACTAATCATCCTACTCATTAGCATTTTTATAAACAATGGCTTCTCATCATCTGAAAAATCAAGTACAGATAGCCTAAAGCCACGCATATATTCAGTCATTGATAATATTATACCTGATAAGGAAATTCAAAAAGTATATGATAGTATCGATCGAAAAGGCTTATCCTTGCAAAATAAGGACTCTATTGAATATTACCTGCAAATTGCCGAATCATATAAGAACCTTGCAGAGCTGGATAAAACCTTAAACTATCTTCATCAAGCTAAACAATTATCAGAAAAAAAAGATAACCCGCTAATGGATATTGAAATTCACAATAAAATTGGCACAATTTATCGTATGCAGGGTCACTATTCAAAAGCTCTAAAAAGACACGAAACTGCAATGAAAATTGCCAAAGATATAAATAACGATGAAAAAAAATATGAAACTAATTACTATATAGGACTGGTCAGGCGTAATGAAGGACAAAATGGCAAAGAGTTCGAAAGGTATTATGAAAGTTTACAATGGTTTGAAAAAAATGACAAAAAGCAAAAGATGGCTAGAGTACTCAACAGTATGGGTAATGGCTACAGGGTTTTAAAACAGAATGATCTGGCTCTGGAGTACTACGATAGAAGCCTACGATTATATGAAAAACTAAATGACAGTATACAAATTTCCAAAGTATTAAACAATAAAGGGCTCTCTCTTATGAATAAAGGGAAATATAATGAAGCGCTCGAATGTTATTATAAGGGATTAAAAATAGATAAAAGAAACATGCAAATCTTAATGATGTCAAGGAAGTTAAACAACATTGGATACGTTTATATTAAGCTAAGCAACTATAATGAAGCATTAAAATACCTCAATAAAGCACTGGCTATAAAGAAAATGATGAATTCTGAATCAGATATTGCCTTCACGCATTATAGAATGGGGATATGTTACTCCCATTTAAGAGAATATGATGTTGCTTTGAACTATATGCAACAAGCTTATCAGGAAAGCCAGGAGCTTAGTAATATCAGCCTTATTCACAGTACAGCAAACCAATTGAGCAGCTTGTACTACCAGAAAGAAAACTATCAGGAAGCATTCAATTATAGAAGAATTGCGGAAAAATATAAAGATAGTACCTTTAATCCCAGAAATATAATGAGGGTTGGAGCAGCTGAAGCTAAAAATTACAAAGACACACAAATTCAGAACCTCCATGAGAAAAGGGAAAAAACACAGAAAAACTTCTTTTGGGCAATTGTGGTTGTCTCCATTGGCTTAGGGGGATTAGCCATTTTTACAGTCAAACAAAAACAAATAATTAGAACTCAAAAGAGACAAATTGGCGAAAAACAACAATTAAAACAAGCTCTTGATAATAAGAAAAGCGAAATTCATTCCAAAAATTTACAACTATTAAGCAAAGGCCAGATGATAAAAAAGTTGTCCAAACAATTGAATGAATTTAAGTCAAGTCTCCACACTCCCCAAAAAGCTAAAATTCAAAATTTCATCAATGAATTAAACACAGGAACAGATGAAAAATTGTATGAAGAAATCGAATTAATAAAAGGTGAAGATGGAGATGATTTTTTCAGGAAACTTGGAGAATTATCCCCCAAATTGACCCCAAATGAAAGAAAACTTTGCGCTCTTCTAAAACTCAATCTTTCTACTAAAGAAATTTCCAAAATTACAAGACAATCTCCGCAAAGCATACGGGTTGCAAGAAGTAGAGTTCGTAAAAAATTGAATATCAGCAATAAAACCAATCTTACAAATTTTTTAACAGATCTTTAGTTTTAATTATTTAATAATCAAATATATGCATAATCTGTATATATTTTGTTATGCCGACCATAACATTATGTTACAAAAAAATTTTGTGTTTATCATATTTAGTATTGACATTTGGTTTCATTCAAATTTTTAACCCTTTAATTGTTTTATGGAAAAACCAAATTTTTATTTCCAAATTTTTATTACTAACCTAAATTTTTTATTACTATGAAGAAAAAACTGTCATTCAGAGTGCTGTTTAGCATTCTGCTATTCTTAATGTTTGGCTATACAGCAATGGCGCAAATCACAGTTTCGGGTACAGTTGTTTCTGAAGAAGAAGAAGAACCCCTACCGGGGGTATCTGTAACTGTGCAAGGAACCAATATTGGTGCAACAACTGATGCAGAAGGGATGTACACAATAGAGGTTCCCGATGAAGAGGCGATTTTGGAATTTTCCTTTGTAGGTATGGAAACACAGGAAATCCAAGTTGGAGAAGAAAGGACAATTGACGTCACCCTGAGCGAGGACGTAGTTGGTATAGATGAAGTTGTTGTTACCGGCTATGGTACTCAAAAAAGGAGTGACCTGACTGGTTCTGTTTCATCAGTCACATCAGAAAGCATTGAAGGCATGTCCGTTGAGAGCGTCCAAAAAGCAATGCAGGGGAAAGCAGCTGGTGTCCAAATTACATCAGGTGGTGGTGTCCCAGGAGGCGATGTATCAGTAATTGTACGCGGAATGGGGTCTTTCTCAGGAAACCGTCCAATTTGGATTGTGGATGGGGTAGAAATACAAACAGGAGGCATAGGGTATCGATCTCCATCCGAAAGTTTGTTATCCACGCTTTCTTTTGATGATATTGAATCAATTGACATCCTGAAAGACGCAGCAGCAACTGCAATATACGGGGCACGCGGTGCACGTGGCGTTGTTGTGATAGAAACAAAAAAAGGTACGAAAGACCAGGAAACAAATTTTAACTTTGAATTAAGCCAAGGTTATACAAATCCCATCAGAGTAAACCCTGTAATGACAGGACCTCAATGGGCCCAGTGGGATTATGAAAGATATGTAAACAGATACGGAGCAGAATCAAGCACAGTTGAAGGTCGGCTTCAAACAGGAGTTGACAGAGGATGGTATGAGCTTAATTCTGATGGAACCCCTGATTTCAGTACGACACCAAATTACGATTGGCAGGATGAAGCCTATCGAACAGGAAATATTACCAGCGGAAATCTTTCAGCCAGAGGTGGAAATGAAAAAACACAATTTTACACATCTATAAGTTTTGACCTGACTGATGGACATGTCATAGCTTATAATTATGACAAAGCAAACTTCAGGTTAAATCTTGACCACGAGGCAACTGATAAATTAAGCTTTGAGGCACAAATAAGTGCTAACATAAGTGAACAAAACACAACCCGTTTAGGCGGCGCATGGTCAAGTCCGGTAAGAGCATCAGCAGGAATTCCTCCTGTAGAACCAATTTATGATGAAGATGGCTACAGAGGATATCACGGCGCTCCAAGAAGCGTATATGGTGCCTATCCTGCACATTTCCTTAACAGTGCCGATTTAGACCACAATATTAACAAAGCTCTGAAAAATACTGCAAACCTCACAGCAAACTATGAATTAACTGATTTTCTGACATATCGTGCTACTCTGGGTGTGGATTACAATCATTCCGACGAAGAACAATGGTATGACCCAAGAGCATCAGACGGACAAGCAGACAATGGAACGCTGAGGGATTATGAACACACTGCTTACAGTATACAGACAACACAAACATTGAATTTGAATACAGCTTTCGGAGGTGGTCATGAACTTGACGGAGTAGCAGGATTTGAGACATGGGAGAGAATATTCCGAAGAACAGCGGCAAGAGGTGTCAACTTCCCTCACTACGCAATGAACACACTATCTAACGCCGGTTCTGTAGAATGGTGGGAAGGTTCACATACTGAAAGAGCTACAGCGGGTGTGTTTTCACGCTTTAATTATTCTTATGATGATAAATACTTATTGACAGTGACAGGACGTTATGACGGAAGCTCTCGCTTCGGTGCAGAGAACAGATGGGGTTTTTTCCCAGCTGCTGCTATTGCCTGGAGACTATCCGATGAAGATTTCATGGCAGGTCTTGGAGAAGTTGATAACTTATTATTGAAACTTAGTTATGGTAAAGCAGGTTCAGATGCTGCAGGAACTTATGCAGCGCTTGGACTTTGGAGTGGTGGAACGCAGTACATGGGTGATGCCGGATTATATCCAACGCAGCTCCCCAATGCATATTTAACATGGGAAGAAAGTAGAGACATTAACCTGGCTGTCAACTTTTCTGCTTTTGACAATCGGCTGGCTATGGACTTGGAAGTATACAGAAAATGGTCAGAAGAGCTTCTGTTAGACAGACCGTTACCATACAGCACGGGTTGGTCAGAAGTAATGGAAAATGTCGGGCGAACAGTTACAGATGGTGTAGAATTAACTGTAAATACAGTAAACATTGAAAACGAGAATTTCAGTTGGAATTCAGATTTCAACATTTCCTACGCTGAAAATGAAATTTTAGACTTACTTCCCGGACAGGATTTCTTTGATACAAGAACCAAAGTTGGCCATGCTATCAATGACAGATACATGGACGCATGGGCCGGTGTGAATTCTGCAGACGGGCGTCCAATGTACTACGATGAAGACGGAAATCTCACATATAGCCCGACATACGATGACAGACAGTGGTTTGGGCCAGAACAGCCAAAGGTATATGGTGGCCTCGGAAATGACTTTAAAGTCGGAAATTTTACAGCTTCTATTGATTTCCAATATTCTTTTGGCAACAAACGATATAATAGTGATGCCAGATATTGGTTCGCTGCAACCGGTGACAGAAACCAATTTGACTATGTTTTCGAAGACAGATGGCAAGAACCAGGGGATATAACTGAAGTACCAAAACCAATGGCTGGAAATGTATATTCGGGTAATGTCCAACCACCAAATTCTTATGCTTCACACATGTTTGAAAGGGCAGATTATATCCGACTGAAGGAATTGAGTATATCGTATAACATTCCGAATAACCTACTCAATAGAGTTGGTGTTGGTATAAAGGACCTGAAAGTATTTGTCAGAGGAGTTAACTTAGCAACATGGCATAACTACTCAGGTGCAGACCCGGAATTTACCGGTTACGACTTCGGAACTTATCCGATTGGAAAGAATATTACATTCGGCTTTAACACTACATTTTAATTTTAAACAATCATGACTATGAAAAAATATAGCTTCATATTAACATTAATAATAACTGCGGGGTTACTCTTCATGAGTACTTCATGCGAAGACTTTCTTGAGAGATACCCGCGAGATTCTGTAGCAAGTGAGGAAGCGTTTGCTACCATTGATGACATCGAAGGTGTTGTCGCAGGAGTCTACGATCGTCTACAAGCTGGTACATATAACCAGAGAGAAATGAATCTCGCTGGTGAACTTTTGGCAGATAATATGGACATTGCCGAATCAAACGCCGGAAGGATGACTGCACACCCAACCAACGAAGAAGGTGCGGGATTTGGTATCTGGGCTCGTGTTTACGATGACATTAATCGCTGTAACATGGTTCTCCACCACATAGATGACGTAGATGCAGTAGAATCACGTGTCAACAAGGTAAAAGGTGAGGCTAAGGCAATTCGTGCACTTCTTTATTTTGACTTGCTTAGAGTATATGCCCGCCCATATTTACATCAGGAACCATTTGTTGAAGGTGAGCCACTTGGTGTAATACTTAAAACAGAACCATTCCAGGGGATCGATGAAAGTGCTTTTGAAGAAAGAGCAACTATTGATGAAGGGTATCAACAGGTTCTTGAGGATTTGAATGACGCAGTTACTCTATTATCCGCAGAGGACGGTTTCCCTTACAGATTTAATGAAATAGCTGCTAAAGCACTTCGGGCAAGACTTCACTTGTACATGGGTAACTGGCAGAATGCCATTGATGACGCAGAAGATGTAATTGATGAATCTCCTGCCCAACTGGTAGATGCCGCAGATGGTATAGAATATGTAGATAAAGTTTTTGCTTCCCAACCGGGTGAAGAGTCCATTCTGGAACTTGGTTTCGTAGACGAGTCTGATGCGCCATCCATGAACTACAGTGTAGCAGGTATGGCTACTTACTATGAAGAGGATGAACTTAATGTTCCAGTTGTTGAAGACAAAGGCAGACCAAGCTATCGCGCATACGGTGATGTAATTCTGCGTCGTGACCTCGTTGAAAATGTACTCCAGGAATACGAAGCATTAGGGGATGTCCGCGGTGAAGAAAATGCTACTTATTACCAACTAGACAAAGGTGGTGAATTCGCTGCGTTTCAGGCCAAATACCACAGCTACGCCGGTATTGCCAACTGGGATGATATCAAGATGATTCGCATTCCGGAAATGTATTTTATTGCGGCAGAAGCATATGCTGAACTTGATGAACTGCCTGATGCTGAGGATATGCTGATGACTGTTCGGGAACACAGAGGAATCGGTGGTGAAGACATTAATGTTGGCAGCAAAGAAGAGTTCATTGACCTTCTGCTAACTGAGAAAAGACTTGAGTATTTCAGCGAAATGTCTCACCGCTGGTTTGACCTGAGACGTCGTGGAATGGATATCCCAAAAGGAATTGACGGCGTAGACGCGGGTAGCCTTCTGGACTTTGAAAATTACAGAGTAGTAGAAAAAGTTCCTGAATCTGAAATTGAAGCAAATGATAATTGCAAACAGAACCCTGGTTACTAATATTAAAAAATAATCAAAATGAAACGTATGAAAAAAATAATATTATCCATAATAGTTTTATCAGCGGTAGCTATTGTTAATAATGCCTGCTTTGAGGATTTAAATGATACTAGCTATGATGGTCCGCTGGTAGCTGAATTCTCCCATCTTTCAGATACGGAGGATGAGGCAGACTGGATATCCACTGGCTCTTTTTGGGCTACTACACTAACGGGCGATTATACCGAATCTCCACTGCAGGTTTCTCTTGTAGGACCTCAGCAGGGGGAAGACAAAGAAGTTGGTTACTACATTGCGGATGAAGTGTACCGGGATCAAGATGATAATAAGCTCAAATTGGATGAACCCGACCATGATGATTGGGAATTGCTTGAAACAACTGCAGTTGAAGGAGAGGATTATGACATTCCGGATGAAGGAGTCATAACCATTCCTGCGAACAGCAGTTTTGGACCAATAAGCATGGAACTGACACCAACAGAAGAGCGTGTCATGTACATAGTTCTTGAAGAGATGGATATTAAGCCAAGCGAGAATTATAAAATATTCCGCCTGACTATCCAGCCTGATAATTAAACAAAACAATCATGGACAGCTTTAATGCCAACAAAGTCGTTAAAAGGGTTAAAATCATAGGCATATAAAAAAATAGAAGAACAGCTGTCCATGGTTTACCCGGCTCCTATTTCCCCCATTTCCCCCTGCCGGGTCTTTTTGAAAATCGCCTTGCAAAATGCAGGGCGATTTTTTTTATCCGATTTTATGCGATAATTGCAGGTCAATATATTATCCCCTAATCAAGAAATTTTAAAAAAATTATTATTATTATTAAAAATATTTTCATACTTTGCGTATTATTTGACCATAAAACCAAATGATTATGAAAAAAATCTTAACTATTTTGTTGATTGTTTCAATTGCAGTGATAAACTTTCAACAATCGAATGCTTCCTCAAAGTACAAATTAGACGAAGAGCGGATAGATGCTCTATTTAAAACTACTGCAGAAGCGGATTTAAACCTTCTGTCAGGAAATGTAATGAACCGTCCGGACTTTCAAACCATGGCTATGAGTGAAAAAGACCCCATGGTGGCTATTTTGCTTGATTTCTTTCTTGGTGGACTGGGAGTACACCGGTTCTATCTTGGTACAAAACCCATAACCGGGATAGGATACATCCTAACCTGCGGTGGTATCTTTGGCGTTGTTCCGCTCATTGACCTCATTATGCTTGCTATTGATTATGATGACATATCCAAATATGTCGACAATCCAAAATTCTTCATGTGGGCTTAATAAAACAACCAACCGGTTTTATTCAAGTAACCGGTTGGTTTTTATCGTTCCAAAACTGATAAAATAATATTTTAAACTATCTTATAAACATCTAGGTTAAAAATCAAATATGAAGCTTTTGCGGAATTCTCACATAACTTTTATTCACATCCAGTATTTTCTGATATTTTTTCTTGTATTTCAAACACCATTAGCCCTGGGACAAAGTCATAAACTCAGTGTCCATAAAAAAAGTCAGATACTAAAAAGCAATCAAAAACAAACAATAGAAGCCAAATGCTACTACTCACAAGAGAGCGGAGTTGTGGTAACCCATTATTTCGAACCCAAGGAGTTTATTAAAAAAACCAACAGAAAAGGGGAAATGCAAATCTATTTCCCGGAAGAAAATAAGGTCTCAATACAACAGGACTCCTACTTTTCATCAGAGAATGAATTGATCTATTACTTTGTAAATAACTTTATAGAAGACCTGGGGCTGAAAAAAGAAGGTTTTTCAATGACTGACACTGAATATGATGAAAACTATCTGGTAACCACATGGAAACCTGATGAAGAAATGAAAATCATTGAAAAAGTTGAAATTGTTTTCGAAAACAACATTCCAATCTATTCAGCTTACTACAACAAAAACAATAAAATCATAAGAAAAATATACTACAACGATTACTATAAAGGCGGAAATTTCGTTCTGCCCAGGAAAATTACCGAGATAACCTTTAAATCACCCACAGATTCCACAATAAAAAGAACAATATTTTCCGATATAAAAAAAAACCATGAAGTAGATTCGTATTACCTGGATTTTAAAATACCTGAAGATGCAAAAATTGCTGATTAATCACATCACAAAATATGGATTAGTGCTTGTTGGTATTCTTATCCCCTCCATTTGTTTTACACAGAACCTTAACCCGTCAAATGACATGGAGTTTATTCAACAAAACACTGATACACAATCAACTTTTAAGGAAAGAGAATACATTTTCGATGACAGCGAAAAAAGTGTTTTTGTAAAATATAATCCACTTGCGATGACACTGGGGGGTGCTCTCTATATATATCAAAATTCCATTTCATACCAGTTTTCGGCTACGTGTCTATATCATCCTTCATGCTCCGAATATAGCAAGCAAGCAATTGCAGAATTTGGTATTTTCAAAGGTGTTTTCCTTTCAGCCGACAGAATAACAAGATGCAATAAAGTAGCCGCCATCGATATACATCCTTTAACAATTAATGAGAAAACCAAAAAAGCAAATAATCACATAAAATTATACAAGATAAAAAATACTCAATGACTCTCTCACCAGACATAAAATATTTCGTTACACTTTGTATACTTTTTATCCCGGTACTGGCATTCTCACAAAATAGCAAGCCAGATACCAAATTCTTAAAATATCTGTCGGATAAAGAGTTTCATGATGAAGTAATATTTATTATCGAGAACTATAATAACGCCATCAAGAATCAGGAACTGGAAGACAGCTTGAATTATCTGAATGGATGGAGTTATTATTCAATAAAAGAATTAAAAAAATCAGCAAAAAATTTGAATAAAATCAGCCCCTCAAGCCCTTTCTACTTCAAATCTAAATTTTTCTCTGCTTATAATTATATGCATCTTGGACAATATCAAAAATCGAAAGAAATCCTTAAACAATTAGAACCCAACACAAACAACCATGAAGCATTGCTACAATTTGAATTAGCAGGGAATGCACTTTTGAGAAGAGAATACAAAGAATTCAACCACCATATCACTGAAACCAACCGAGCGTATTATCCCATAAAAAAAGAAATTGATAAGCTTAATGAATACGCGGTAAATTTGGAAAATCATAAACCAAAATCTACTCTACTGGCAACAATGATGTCTGGCATAATACCGGGAAGCGGAAAGATATATGCCGGAAAAACCGGAGAAGGAATATCATCATTAATTACTGTTGGAGGGATGGGTTTTGTAACATGGGAGAACTACCATAAAGCAGGTCCTACGCATTTTAAAACCCTTTTCTTCGGAGCTGTATTCGCAGTTTTTTATTTCGGGAATCTCTATGGTACATATTTTACAGTCAAAATTGCAGAAAAAGAATTTCAAGATGAATACGATAATAAAATTCTTTTCAATCTTCATATTCCTTTGCGGAGCGTTTTCAACTGACGTAACTGCACAAAGAACAGACTCGATTTTTTCAAAAGCAGATAAATACTTCTCTGTTCAACAATATTTAAAGGCATCAATAGAATATGAAAGATTAATATATCGCAACCCGGATAACCCTGAACTGGTTAACTCAGCCCATTATAAAAAGTCATTGTGTTACAGGCACACCAAGCGTTATCAGGATGCTCTTAATGAACTAAACCGGATTAGTTTATATAACACAACAGATACACTCAAAGCGCTTATCATGTATGAAAGGGCATTTAACCTTTTGATGCAGGAAAAGCCCAAAGAGGCACTTTTAAATATTAAACAAATCCATTTAAATAGCCTGCCTGAAAAAACATCAAAAAATATTCTCCCTTTAAAAATCATGATCTTAAATAAAGATAGAAAATGGGAGAAAGCTGAAAACACCTTAACAGAATGGATAAACGCATTAGATATTTCCAGGAAAGAAAAAGAAAAATGGATAGATACGGCAAAAACTCTTTACGCTGAAAAAAAACTGCCCAAAAATTACAAAGAAGAGAAGGCAAAAAATCTGTCCAGATTTATTCCCGGAGCAGGACAAATCTACACAAGCCACACATGGGAAGGTATAGCAAGTTTCTTTTTTAATGCAGCAGCATTGGGAGCTGGTATTCACCAGGTATGGTATGGATATTATTTTACAGGATATATAGCAGGCTTTGGAATTTTTTATAAATCATATTTTGGTGGAATGGAAAGAGCGGCAAACCTTGCAAATACCGAAAGAAACAACGAAATGGCTATATTTAACAGCCATTGCGCCATGATTATCTCAAAAATACTGGCTGATTCTGAACAATAAACAGCAATTTAAGCTAAGTTTATTAGGCGGGAAAAAAAGCTGAGGCTATTGACAAATATCTTTAGCTTATCTGAGCGTTGGCCCGGCAAAATCGCGCGGGAAGGGTTGAATTTGCGGGGTGGTAGGCTGATTTTTGCCTAGCGTTTTTTCTTTTTGGGGCAATGCCAAAAAGAAAAAATGAAGACATTAGAAGTAAATGCTGCTACTGAAAGATCTGGTAGATAGAAACATATAGATTTCATAATGCCTGCTGGAGTAGCTCAATGTATTTACATAATAGAAAAAAATACGCTTTTAGAAAAACTGCATTGTTCATAAAAAGAAACATAGCAATAATATTCCTCAAAAAATTTATTAACATACGCAACCTTAAAATCCTGATTTTAGGCCAACGTTAAGCCATAGTATTGATTATCAATACAATATACAACAAAAAAATCTTGTGCGAATAGAGTTAATTTCAAATATTTTTTATATATTCGCATATTGTTAACATTCTATTAACAATCAACCTATATGCCATACAGAAGACTCCCTAACACAGACAAATCACGACTTAAAGCTTTAAAAACCGCACATACCAAAGGAAAAGAAATTCCACCTTTCAATTTGGCTTTTAGCCAGGAAACGTTACAGCGGTTATCATCATTTCTTCCAAAATATGAAAAGGCAGTCAGTGAATACCAAAATACTTATAAAATTCAAACCAAAAATCATAAAGATTATAGCAATAAACTAAAAAAGGTCAAGTTATACATTTCCCATTTCATACAAGTTTTAAACATGTCTGTAATGCGGGGGGAGATGCCGCCCAACAGCAAAGCCTATTACGGACTGGATGAAAACAGCAGAAAGGTCCCGGCATTAAACTCAGAACAGGATTTGCTTCATTGGGGACAAAAACTGATAGATGGAGAAGAGCAGCGTAAAATAAAAGGGCTGCCGCCGGTAACCAACCCAACTATTGCCGTAATTAAAGTACATTATGATAAATTTGTTGATGCCTGCAGGTTTCAAAAACAATTACAGGAAAACCATTCGCGTGCAGCAGACAAAATTCAGGAAATGAGGAAAGAAGCGGATGATATCATAGTGAACATCTGGAACGAAGTTGAAAACAATTATAGCGGTGAACCGGAAGATATTAAAAGAGAAAAAGCGAGCGAATACGGTGTCGTTTATGTATACCGAAAAAACGAACTTGGACGGATAAATCTTTTCGGACGCGATGAACAACAATCATTTCTCCTTTAATACAACTTCCCTGTAATAAATCATATAACAAAAAATCCATATTAATACCACACTGAACAAAACAACTACAGGTTCCATCTCTAAATTATCTATGCCGGAAGAATAATCATCCGGCTGCTTCTGAACAACATAATAATAAATTACCGCAGTTGCATTATTAACAAAATGCCCTAAAACCGGAAGCCAAATTGAACCACTCCAAACCAGAAAATAACCAAACAGCAAACCAAGAAATAACCGTGGCAGCAACCCATAAAACTGCACATGCATCGCACTAAAAATAAAAGCAGTAATAATAACTGCGAAATGAGTATTACGCGTCCATTTGTGAAATAATCTCTGTATTATACCCCTGAAAACAAATTCTTCTCCTATAGACGGCAGAACAGCAATCATAAAAAGATTTAAAAGCATTTCGGAGGGGGAATTGGCAACCAAAAATTTTTCTGTCAATCCCTGTACCGTTTCTTCTCTTTGAATAAGCCAATTTTCCAGTTCGCCCAAAATCTCTGGAAATCCGATGCTTTGATTTAACTGACCCAAAAATCCTATAAAAGGAATACTAACAATAATTACAACAGGAACCAATATTAAGGAATTAAGCATCGGGTAATCCCGGGTTTTCAAATAGCCCAATGGTGAAGTACTATGAAGCCAGGCAAATATAAAAGGTGGTAAAACAAACAAACCAATCGTCTGGAATGACTGCAAAAATTTAAATAAAATTACATTATCATACAACTGACCATCACTCATATCATTCAAAAGATCGGCAAAAGAAATATCAAAGATCGATACAGCCAAAATTAAACTTAATGCCGAAGAAATAATAACACTGAAAAGCATAATAATAATCAGTGTAATCAGTTGTGTAAAAGGATGGGAATTAAGTGGATGCTTCATGAAAAAAATATTTAAAAGTATTATTTTTGTGCTCTAAAATTAAAGAAAACTTATCTTGATAAAAACAGGTAAAATAGAATTATCAGACAATACTTTATTTCTTGCACCGATGGAGAATATTACCGACTATTCCTTTCGGCATATGTGCAAAGAAAATGGAGCTGATATAATGATTTCCGAATTTATTGCCTCTGAAGGTCTAATCAGGGATTGTGAAAAGAGTTTCAAAAAAATGAAAATTGAGGATTCTGAAAGGCCTTTTGGAGTGCAACTCTATGGTCCTAGAACAGAGGCTATGGTTGAAGCTACAAAGAAAGCAGAAGAAACCAGGCCCGATTTCATAGACCTGAACTTTGGCTGCCCAGCAAAGAAAATAGCCAACCGTGGGGCAGGTGCGGGTTTGCTGCAAAACGTTCCGCTGATGATTGAAATGGCTGAAGCAATAGTTAAAGCAACTGATTTGCCGGTAACTGCAAAAATACGAATAGGGTGGGATCATAACCATATTAACGTTCTGGAAGTAGCGAAAAAATTACAGGAGGCAGGAATACAGCTTCTCACAATCCATGGCAGGACAAAATCACAAATGTACCAGGGAAAAGCTGACTGGGAAACAATTGCCAGCGTTAAACATCACCCGGATATTTTTATTCCAATAGTAGGAAACGGAGATATACAAACCCCTGAAGATGCAAAAAAAGCATTTGAATATTACCAGGTGGATGGCGTAATGATTGGAAGGGCAACTGTTGGGAAACCCTGGCTCTTTAAACAAATAAAGCACTACCTGATATACAATGAATTAATCGAAGAACCATCCATTGAGGAAAAAGTTGAAATTGCCAGGAAACATCTAAAAAAATCAATTGAATGGAAGGGATATCCAAGGGGTATTTATGAAATGCGAAGACATCTTTCTAACTATTTCAAAGGATTACCAAACTTCAAAAAAATAAAACGTACACTCGTAACTTCCCTCGACGAACAAGAGCTTATGGAAACACTGGATTATATCGCTGAAAAATACGCAGATTTTGACAGTACTCTGCTGCCGGGGAATAATTTTTTTCATTACTAAACCAGCTTAATTGTGTAAACATTTTTTTAGGCAAGTCAAATTACCATTTTACTTGGGGTATCAGTAAAATGTTTATTTGCGAACGATTGAAGTATTTTTGCATTTTCAGCGGGATGGTCATCAGAAAATGAAACCCCAAATATTTTAGAAGGGTCACGCTTCCCCAAACCATATTCATAGGACTTATCATAATATGCCAGCACAATATCCACCGCCGTTTCATAATCACCCCTTTCAACCGCAGCTACGGCTTCCTGCGCATCCTTATTTCCCAATCGTTTCCGGATTTTACGGATTCCTTCTACAATTTTTTCCTTATCATGCTCCGCATACTCGCGAACTAGTCGTTTAATCCTCAATATTTTCGGTATGATAATTTTCAAAACATAACTCATTCGCATTATGGCATACAATTCATCCGGCAAAGCATTCCTGCCTATTTGCCTGCTTTCATCTTCAACCCAAACAGGTCTGTGCTCGTCAAAACTCATTAGTTTTTCAAAAATAAGATTTTCAAAATGCTCTGTTTCATATTGCTCTGGTTGCCCAATGTAACCAAAGACAGAGCCTTTATGGAAAGCTAAATGCTCAAGGTTCAAAACTTGCTCATCCAGTTTTTCCAATTCATTCAAAATATCCGTTTTCCCGCAACCTGTCATACCTCCCAGAACAATAAGCTGAACAGGTTTCTGCATTAGCCTCCTGCCATATCCTCTGTATGCCTTATATCCTCCTTGAAGCACATAGCATTCTATTCCAGACCGGCTGAAAAGCCATGCCATATTCTCGCTTCGCATTCCTCCTCTCCAACAATGAATAATAAGCTTTTTATCTTTGCCTGCTATTTTCTCTCCCTGCTTTGACAACTGCAATAATTTGGGGCTAACTATTTTGTAGCCAAGGTCTGTTGCAGAATCTTTACCATGCCATTTATAGGTAATTCCTACACGTTCCCGCTCTTTATCTGTAAAAAGAGGTATATTATAAGAGCCGGGAATATGAGCCTTCTCAAATTCCCCCGGACTTCTTACATCCACCACTGGAATTTTCTGCCTATAATAAAAAAATTCTTCTATGGTAATAGGCTTAACCATAATTTCAGGAAATTTAAATTAAATAGAGCGTAAAAATAACGCCGTAAAACCTACCCTGCATTTGAAAATACTTTTGGTTTAGCTAAAGATTTTACTGTTTTAATGATTCCCTGAACATCATACCCACATTCTCTATAAAGATCAGGTTGACCGCCATGTTCAATAAAACGATCCGGAATACCCATCCTTTTAACCTGGGTATTAAAACCATTTTCATTCAGAAATTCTAGAACAGCACTTCCAAAACCACCTACTATGGTACCGTCCTCAATTGTGACAACTTTGGAAAACTTCTTGCCTACCTCACCTAAGATTTTTTTATCAAGTGGTTTCACAAAACGCATATCATAGTGTGCAATACTATAATTATTTTCTTCCAGTTTTTCAATGGCTTCTTTAGCAAAATTTCCAACATGTCCTATTGTTAAGATGGCAAGATCTTCTCCATCCTTTAATTTTCTTCCGGTTCCCGTCTTTATTTCTTTCATTGGCTTTTGCCAGTCAACAGTTACACCTTTTCCCCTTGGATAGCGGATTGTAAACGGTCCTTGATTTTTAAGCTGGGCCGTATACATAAGGTTGCGTAATTCCATTTCATCCATAGGAGCAGCAACGGTCATGTTGGGAACAATTCTCATATATGCTAAATCCAGTGCTCCATGGTGAGTGGCTCCGTCACCTCCAACAAGACCTCCCCTGTCCAGACAAAAAACCACGTTTAAATTTTGCAGGGCAACATCATGGACTACCTGATCATACGCCCTTTGCATAAAGGTAGAGTAAATATTACAAAACGGAACGATGCCGTCAATAGCCATAGCAGCAGAGAATGTAACCGCATGAGCTTCTGCGATTCCTACATCAAATGCTCGGTCAGGCATTTTTTGCATCATCAGGTTCATTGAAGAGCCCGTAGGCATAGCGGGAGTCACTCCCACAATTTTTTCATTTTTTTCTGCAAGTTCAATGATAGTATGACCAAATACATCCTGAAACTTAGGAGGTTCAGCTTTTTCTTTCTTTATCTGGAAAAGCTTACCAGTTAACTTATCAAATTTGCCGGGTGACCTGTGCCATGCTGTCTGATCCAACTCAGCCTGCTTAAATCCTTTTCCTTTTTTCGTAACACAATGAAGCAGCTTAGGCCCTTTAATATCTTTAAGGTCAGCGAGAATTTTAGATAAATAAACGACATCATGCCCGTCAACAGGTCCAAAGTACCGGAAATTCAGTGCTTCAAAAAAATTGGATTGTTGCAGTACTGCACTTTTAACAGCGTGTTCAAGCTGCTGAGCTAACTTTTGGTAGTTAGGCCCCAGTTTATTGAGTTTTCCAAGTAACTGCCAGACTTCATCTTTAAATTTATTATACGTTTTGGAGGTTGTAATATCCAGTAAATATTCTTTCAAGGCCCCCACGTTCGGATCAATAGCCATGTTGTTGTCGTTCAGAATAACCAGCAGGTCTGAGTTATCTGTCCCTGCATTATTCAGCCCTTCGAAAGACATGCCTCCCGTCATAGCACCATCCCCTATAACAGCCACCACATTCCGGTCTTTAAACCCCTGCAGTTTAGCAGCTTTTGATAAACCAACGGCAGCAGATATCGAAGTAGAAGCATGCCCTACTCCAAATGCATCATACTCACTTTCAAAAGGATTTGGGAAACCACTGATTCCCTTATATTTTCTGTTGGTATAAAACACGTCTTTTCTGCCGGTTAATATTTTATGCCCATAGGCCTGATGTCCAACATCCCAAATAATTTTATCCTCAGGAGTATTAAAAACATGATGTAAAGCAACAGTAAGTTCAACAACTCCAAGGCTGGCTCCCAGATGACCGGGATTCTCAGCTATCTGCTCAATAATAAATCTGCGCAATTCCTTGCTCAGCTTTATCAATTCCAGTTCCTCCAGATCTTTCAAATCTTTCGGATAACTGATCCTATCTAAATATTGATATGAATCTGACATATACTGTTTTATTATAAAATTTAAGTCAAAATTAAGAATTATTTTAATTACTTAAAACAACCTTACTGATTAAGTTATTTTTTATCTTTGTTATTTTAAGAAATGGACTATATCATTATCATTTGTATAAAAAAGAACAAAATTTAAAAACAGTATGTTTTATTAAAATGTCTACAGCAAAACATTAATATCAATTATTCATTAAATAATATTCCTTAAAAACCATAAAGAAATTAAAATCTATACCTATGACCCGTTTATTAAAAATTTTACTGCTGGGATTAATTGTTTTGAACGCCTGCGTACCTAAAAAGGAATTCCAAAAACTAAAAGAGCAAAAAGAAGAATGTTCAGAAGAACTGGAAAGCTTAAAAAGTAAAACCCGAGCCCAGGAAATTGAGAACAAAGAGCAAAAGTCAAGAATTCAGGTATTAGAAGATAAAACAGAAAGATTAGAGCAAGACAGCATAAAGAGAGCAAAGCGAATTCGCTCTTATAAAAAGGAGAATGAAAAACTACAGTCAAAATATAAAGATATAAAGGAAACCCAGGAAAAATTACTGAAGGGCACAACAAGAGAAACCCGGGAACTATTGAAAGAAATACAACATAGCCAGGAAGAGCTACAGGCAAAAGAAGACAAGTTGAAAGAACTCGAAAAAAACCTGAATAGCGAAAGGCAGAATCTTTCCCAACTCAGGCAAAACTTAGAAGAAAAACAAGAACGACTGGTAGAACTGGAAAGTATTCTTAACGAAAAAGATTCAGTAGTACAAGCTCTCAAAGACAGAGTTTCAGACGCCTTGCTGGGCTTTAAGGGCGAAGGACTGGATGTGCAGATAAAAAACGGGAAAGTATATGTTTCACTTGAAGAAAAACTCTTATTCCCATCCGGAAGCACACAAATAGATCAGACAGGAAAAGAAGCGCTAAAAAAACTGGCTAAAGTGCTAGAGAAAAACAAAGACATCAACATAATGGTCGAAGGACATACAGATAACGTCCCCTATATCAGTAACAAAGCCATAAAAGATAACTGGGATTTGAGTGTAAAAAGAGCCACAGCCGTTATCAGAATATTAATGAGCAACCCAGGTATTGCTGGTGAGCGTATAACAGCTGCAGGGCGAAGTAAATACATGCCTTTAGAACCAAATGATTCAGAAGCCTCCAGAAGAAAAAACAGAAGAACAGAGATTATTCTTACACCAAAACTGGACGAATTGCTGGAAATTCTTAATACCAACTAGTTTCTATGGGGTTATTGGTGTATGGATAAATAGTTGATTGACTGTGATACAGTATAATATGACAAAACAAAAAATTTAGCGTCATCAGCGAGAAATTTCTGGTTCACGTAGATTCATAAGTTGCCGGAGACGATTTCGAAAATTTACACAGATATGAAGAAATCTTTTCAACCTTCGTTTCCTCACTCCTATATACATAAACCATTTATTTTGCTGGTTGATAAACATTTAGTGTCGTGAAAATTCACCATTTTTAGTTTAAAGCAAAATTGTACTTTCTTGTCTCCCACACAAAAAAGTACCAAAAAAAGTCACCGCTGGAATAAAATTTTGATAAATCTACGGAACCCTCCACCACGGATAAAATAAAACTCGTTCCGATTTTGGAATAAAAATCGGACCTCAAACAGTATTTTATCCAAAAACCCTCCCTGCTTCCTTGATTTATAGCAAAATTTTATTATGCGGCAAGGCAAATAGCTGAAGCTATTGGGAAGTATCTCCGGCTTAATCGCGCGTAGGCCAGGCAAAATCCTGCGGGGTGGGTGGGATTTGCGGGTAGGTAGAGTGATTTTTGCCTAGCGTTTTTTGAGGACTACTTTATATCTATTCCCCTGAAAAATCGTATGTCACCGTAATATTGAAATTCTCAGCTACTTCCGCATGAGCTTTCAGGGTCACTCCAGCCCTGATTTTATCCCGGATATTATAAGTTAATGTATATCTCTGAAAGTGCTTACGTCTCTCATAATTAGGCGCGTATAAATACACTCCCCATTCTTGTGAAAACATAAATTTCCCAAATACAAAAGCATGCCCGGCTATAAAGGAATAATAAGAATTCTTTACCACATTAGAAGCTTTTGTATCCTTTGTATAAAGCGAAGGGTCATAGATTCCTTCAAATCCTGCTGTTAATGCATTGAGCCTGCTAATTGTCCTTCTTGCCTTAATAAAAGTTCCAATGGCAATAACACGATCCCTTCCTTCTTCTTCAGCATTTTCTGCCGTTACATAAACCCCGGAATAGGGGATCACTGGAACAGGTTTTTCCAGTGGAACCCTCTTCTTCTCTTCAAAATCAACTTCATCAAAAGTATACCCCATTCCTGCACCAAACATAGGGAAGTTCATCCCTTTATTAGGCTGTTCTACACCTCCGTTGGAAATATGATTATACTTCCCATAAAAAAACATATAAAACCCCTCTGAAAGAAATCTTGTCAAATTAAAATCAAGGTGTACCAGGTAGCTCAGTGGATAGCTAAAAAAAAGGTTCTCTTCATTATGCTCCATGTCATAAACTTTCGTAAGGTAACTTACACCAGCTCCCATTCTTATTGAGGTTTTCCAGTTCCCGCGATAATTCAGTAAGGGTTCCGCAAAAAGAATAAGATTATATGATTGACCCAGTATATCAGGGTTATCAAAATCGGTGTATAGCATGGAAATACCCGCTTTACTATAGCAATTGCATCTCTGCCAGTCTTTATCTTCTAAAAGAAACCAACCATAATCAGCTTCAAAACCATATGGATTTGATGAGGCAAGGTGTTTAATGGTCTTAGAATGTGGCAGAATAAAACCATAAGCAGGTTTTATCGCCAAAAAAGAAGGATTGTTTGTGTTTTTTTGGGCAGTCACAGGTAAAACATAAAATATACTAAAAAACAATATTAGCACAAATTTTCTCATAGCTCTCATCGCTTATTAAACGAATATAAAAGAAATATACAATACAAAAAGTAATCACACCAACATTTTTTTATTCGACTAACATAATGGATTTTAATTTAATATGATTTTTTGTTATCTTTGATTTTATTAATTTAAATTATTACCTCTATGATAGATGAGTATATCAAAGAGCTGATTACGAACAACAATCGTGTTATCATTCCAAATTTTGGAGCATTTCTTTTACGAGCCACCTCTAAGAACAAAAACAAGAAAGATTTGGCTGCTAAGGTAGAAGATGTCTATTTCAGTCCATTTTTGAAATTTAACGATGAATTGCTGGTCAATCACATCATTAAACAAGAAAATATCGATCAGCAAAAAGCAATGGATAAAATAAATCAATACATAAAACAAGTAGAAAAAAAAGTACAAAATGAAGGGATATACAAAATTGAAGGTTTAGGAGAATTTACTCAGGATAACCAGGGAAAGATACAATTTAAAGTAATAGAGGATAGTACAAAAATAACAAAACCCAAAGAAGAAAAACTTTCAGCCACAAAAAAAACTGCGGAAAAAAAAGAGAGTAAACCAAAAACGGTACACGAAAAAGCTTCTGAAACTAAAAAAACAACAGACAAAATACCTGAAAAAAAGGCAGAGGAAAAAGCAGAGGAAAAAAAACCAACTCCTCCACCACAAGCGCGGGACAAAGGAAGAAAAACGCCGCCACCCAAACCACCTATAGAAAAATCAAAATCGGGTACTAACAAAGGTCTTGTTTTATCAATAGCTATCGGGTTGCCAATTGTCGTACTATTTATTTGGGCTATGCTGAATTTCGATACTGTCCAGAAGCTTTTTGATAAAAATGACCAACAAATTACCGATCAAGTAGAAAAACAACAAGCAGATAAAGAAGAAGAAAAAGAGGAAAAAGCCAACGAAGAAGAAACAAGTGAAGAAAAAACACGAGAAGAGGAACAAAGAGAGACTGAAGAACAAATCATAGAAGAAAAAAGAAAAGAACAAGATCAAGTTTCAGCCAGTAAAACGAAAAAGTTTCATATCGTTGCCGGAAGCTTTGAAAAAAGGCAAAATGCTGTAAACTACAGGGATAAGCTCCGAAAAGAGGGTTTTAATGCCGAGTTAATAGGCGAGAGAGATGGAATGCATGCGGTAAGCTATTCTTCATTTGACAGTAAAAGCGAAGCAACAGAAGAAATGAAAAGAATAAAAGAAGAAGAGGACTTACAAGCCTGGCTACTATACTATTAATGTATGATAAATAAAAATAAACCCTTATCCGAAATCATCTTAACGGTTTCGGATTTTTTCTCTTAAAATTTTACGGGAAAATTTATCTACCCTTCGGTTATAATCAGTGATTTTTGAAACACCGCTTTTCTGGTGACCGCTCACCCTTACTAGTTCAACGGGAAGAGAATCCATCAATCGGAAGAAATTCTGTATGAGTTTTGTATGTGCAATTCTTTTCCCTTTTTTCGATAAAAAACCACTCTTCTCCAGTTTATTCCTCCTCAAGGGCAAATTTTCCACATATTCGCTGTCTGTATAAACACGTATCTTTTCAGCAGCAGAATAATTATTTTCAATGTATTTCAGGCATTGAAGAATGGAAAACAGCTCCATTCCATGCTGAGAAATATCCTGAAGAACTTCTGAAAGTAACTCCTCCTTTCCTTTATGCAAAATTATCGCAGCCCAGCTACCTGTTTTACTTTTTGGATCAAAGCTTGCATCAGTGAAAACTTCCATTATATTTGACTCTTCTGAACAAATAATTTCTTATCCTTTCTATCAGCAGCAAAGATAACCAACTAAAATTAAATCAATAATCCTTCCTCCCAGCCCAGTTTAATTAACTCAATATCCTGCGAACTTGCATTTCCAAGATTATGCCTTGTATCAGCCAGTTCAATATGTTTTGGGGAAGGACTAATAGGTTTTTCTTCTCCAAAATATTCATTTCTTTTGGCCTGTAGTATCCGAAGTCCGGTAGCATCAGCAGCAACCGGGTCAAAGCTAACTATAAGCCCGTTATACTTCCATGTATACTTTTTATTAAAATGGTGTGGTCCAACGCCATGGAATAATGGAGTAATCATTACAAGAATATTAAGGCGTGTTTTATCCCTTACCAGCTTCTTTTTCCATATTTTAGCCAGATCAGCGCAGTTATCTCCGTGATAAGATTGGGGTTTGTCAATAAACATTATATAATTTTTTATAAGAGAACCCACACCAGACCAATCATGCGTGCGCATAGGGCGGACATTAATCAGTGCTGTCGCGCTCTGGAAAATGGAATCCTGAAGCACTCCCCTGTCATCTATGCTTATTCTATTGTCTCTAATGCCAGCTTCTATTGCCCTTTCTTTTATGTACTGTTCAAGTTCTGCAGGTGTAGGTAAATAACTCCATTCGTTTGATTTAATGCCCAGTGTATCCTCAGAGTTAACAATCTTCTTCCAAGCAGTCGCCGGATCAGTATCACCAACTAAAACAGGGATAGCCCTATCCATCATATTTTTGAGTACCTCTGGATCAATTCTGCCGGAATTATCAAGTAAGTTTTCATCCCGTATCAATATAACCCTGGACTTATCTTTCTTCATTGCCGTAAAAGATTTCCAGGGTATAGCAGATAGCAGGAAACTACCTGCCGCACCCAACAGCATATTTTTTAATGCCTCGCGGCGGGAAAACAATTTCTTTACCATAATTGCAAATTTTTAGTTTGACTATTTCAAGGGAATCTCCTGTGAATAGTTATTCACTGCACGATCCATCAGAAAAACAGCTTCCTCTTTAGAAGGTGCGTCAAAAACCAACAACAACAAATCTTCCTCCAGTTTGCATCCAGTCCATTTGTCTTTATCATTCTTTACAACAGGTTGTTCCCGCAAATCTTTAGCAAGCTCTTTGGTAGATTTTTTATATGCCTTTTGGGCTTTTTTCTTATCCGGATACTTAACAGTAAGTAAATAGTATCTCTCTTGAGCAGCTCCATATTGATTTAAAATAGCATCCGTATTTTTATCAATGTTAAAAATATTATCATTGGAAATGAAACGATATCTGTTCTGCCATGCCGGATTTCTAAAATACAGCTCACTCCCTTTTACAAGATTTCTTCTTGGCATAATACTAAAAAAAGATGGCAAGGAACCTGTGGTTCCAATATTTTCACTTATAATTTCAGAGGCTTCCCTAACCTGCTTTTCACTCTCCTTCGTCTCATGTTTTGCAAAAATTGAAACAAAATACCTGTCCTGCCAAAATATCAATGAGCCGCCTGTATACTGACCTCCCTGTCCAACTTCAAGATTTTCTTCATTTTTTGAATAGGAAAACACCCCATAAGCATTTTTCGGTTCTCCCATATCAAAAACCTCCACTTTGACTTCATTTGTATCGGCAAAAGTATAAATCCGCTTACCCATTTCAAGAAAACCATAATTCAGATAAAGCTCGGCTCCCCCGTTAATGTAATCATAAAGCTCATCTTCGGTTTTATAAATTTGTTCTGATTCAACAGGTAAGTAACTTGCATCCGGTAAAAATCTAAACAATGATGTGTCCGAATTCATAGGATAACATTCTAAGTTTATAAGTAAAAAAACAGAAATAATGAAAGCAAAATTCAATTTCATAGTTGGATCGTTTGTACTATATCTCATTTTTCTAAAAATATTAAAAAATAAAATGCAAGGCAATAATATAGAACCTTTTATAAGTTATACCAATCTGAAATAAACCAAAAATACAGATCGTTATTCATATTAGAAAACCATGAGAACCTAAACAAAAATTTAACGTTCGTTACGGTTTAATCAAAATTAATAGGTATGAAAATTATGAGGTGGATTCTAAGCGCTGCCTTTATCTTGCTAGGCATTTCAGGATATGCCCAAGATGGCAGTCCCGATGCTGCACTTTTAAGCGAAAAAAGTGCGAGCAATGAAAATGTTACCATAGTTTGGTCGACCAGCAACCCAGATGTTCTTGATAATTTTATTGACCCATATTTTGATTATAGTGCTGAAGAGCAATGTTGGAATAACGTAAATTTAGTGGTAATGGGTCCAGCTGTGAATGTATTATCAGAAAATCAAAATTTACAAACTGAGCTTTCTGGACTGATATCCAATGGATTAAACGTAAAAGCATGCAAATACTCAACAGAAAAGTATAATGCAAAAAGCAAACTAACGCAAGTGGGCATAGAAGTTGAAAACGTCTATGACATAGTGACGCAAAATCTGAAAGATGAATACAGACATCTGGTTGCTATTTAAAGGCAAAGACAATACAAAAAAAAAACAAGGTGTACAGTTTTTGACCATTATACACCTTGTTTTTATTTGATTTTAATATTTCAAAATTCTGAGAATGAATGTTTTGTGGGGTAATCCAATGTATAGTGTAATCCGCGGCTTTCTTTCATTTCCTTTGCCATTTTTATTACAAGGAAACCTACATTAATTAAATTTCGCAATTCACAAAGCTCTTTTGAAAGAATAGATTTCTCATATAAGTCTTCTGTTTCCTTGTGAATAATCTCCAGCCTTTTTAATGCCCTGTCGAGTCGGAGGTTAGACCTTACAATCCCCACATAATTACTCATGATCTGGTGTACTTCCTTAAAGTTCTGGGTAATCATTACCATTTCTTCCGGATATTTAGTTCCCGAGTAATCCCACTGTGGTATCCCTTCCTTATAGTCAACGGAAGTGATTCTGTTAACCGAATCCCGCGCCGCCCTGTCGGCATATACCACAGCTTCCATCAGAGAATTAGAAGCTAAACGATTAGCGCCGTGCAATCCGGTTGAAGAAGCCTCCCCAATAGCGTATAATCGGTTAATCGTACTTCTCCCCTCCGTATCCACTTTAATGCCACCACAAGAATAATGAGCAGCCGGAGTAACCGGGATATAATCTTTGGTAATATCGATATTCAGAGTTAAACACTTTTCATAAATATTGGGGAAATGACTTTTTAAAGCTTCAGCATCCAAATGAGTACAGTCGAGATACACGTAATCGTCGCCTCTTTTCTTTTTCTCACTGTCAATAGCCCTTGCCACAACATCTCGTGGCGCCAGACATCCACGATCATCATATTTTTTCATAAACTCTTCACCATCGGTAGTGCGAAGTATTGCTCCAAATCCTCTCAGCGCTTCTGTAATAAGAAAAGCAGGTCGTTCCCCCGGGTTAAAAAGCGCTGTTGGGTGAAACTGGATGAATTCCATATTTTCAATTTGCCCTTTCGCCCTGTATACCAGTGCCATGCCATCGCCTGTTGCAATTTCCGGATTAGTAGTGGTGTCATACAGATGGCCCACACCGCCGGTTGCAATAACTGTTATCTTCGACAACATTTTATGAACTTCAGCTGTTTGTAAATCCAGAACGTAAGCACCATAACATTCAATATCTTCATGATATCTCCTTACAGTCTTCCCTAAATGATGCTGAGTAATAACATCAACAGCAAAATGATGCTCTAAAACATCTATATTATCATGTTCATGAATTCGCTGGATAAGTTTCTGTTCAATCTCTGCTCCTGTATTGTCTTTATGGTGCAACACCCTGTATTCCGAATGTCCTCCTTCTCTGCCCAAATCATACTTTCCATCCTCTTTCTTATCAAACTCAATACCCCATTCAATGAGCTGCTGAATTTGCGAAGGAGCTTCTTTCACCACCATATCAACTACTTCGCGGTTACATAACCCATCGCCCGCAATCATCGTGTCTTTTACATGCTTTTCATAAGCATCCGGAGGATACATCACAGATGCAATACCTCCCTGTGCATATTTGGTGTTGGTTTCTTCCAGGTGAGTTTTGGTAATTAACCCCACCTTTCCTTTGTATGCAACTTTAAGGGCATATGATAATCCGGCAATACCAGAACCTAAAACAAGAAAATCGTATTTTCTGTCCATATATTCTCTTATTTACAATTAGAAAAGAAAAAGCAAATATAAATATTTATACAAACGAACGATTAAAGAATAAAACAAGTTTCAAAATTTTTAATTTTAATAAAATGATAATTATATTTGTCCAAAATCCGGACTGAAAGTGATGTATTTTAAACATAACATAAAAAAGCATTATAAATACCCACCAACAATGGGATAAGCGAACACTGTTATGTATAAAGCAATAAAAAGGCCTGCAGTTTTCGCAGGCCTTTTTTATATAAAACCCTTAAAAACAAAAACAAAATGAAAGTTCTAAAATTTGGAGGTACTTCGGTTGGTACACCAGAAAAAATGAAGTCTGTTTTTGATTTAATTCAAAACAACGAACCAAAATTTATTGTACTCTCAGCTATGGCAGGTACTACAGATATTCTTACAGAAATCACAACCTACCTGTCGAAAAACAACAAAGACACAGCAAAAGAATTAACCTCTTCGCTGGAAAAAAAGTACCAACATGTCGTTAAGGAATTATTCAAAACTGCGGAATATAGAAACAAAGCAATGGGAATGGTTCTTTCTCATTTTAATCATATTCGTTCATTTTTTCACAAATTTTACTCATTGCCCCAGCGCAATTCTATTCTTGCTCAAGGTGAGCTAATTTCTACCGCTCTTTTTTATTACTTGCTTGAAGAAAATAACATTCAGCCGGTATTGTTGCCGGCACTAAATTTCATGCGCATTGACAGAGCTGAAGAACCGGATGAATTCTATATCAAGCAAAACCTGGAGAGGGAATTACAGTCCTATCAAAACCAAAACCTATTTATAACGCAAGGTTATATCTGCAGAAACGTTTTTGGCGAAGTCGACAACCTGAAACGCGGGGGTTCTGATTATACGGCCTCACTTATAGCAGCAGCTATTGAGGCTGAAGAGTTGCAAATATGGACAGACATAGACGGATTTCATAACAATGATCCCCGGTATGTCAAAAACAGCTATCCTGTGCGTAATCTGTCTTTTGATGAAGCTGCTGAACTTGCATATTTCGGAGCTAACATTCTTCATCCTTCAAGCGTACTGCCCTGCAAAATCAAAGATATCCCTGTCAGACTGAAAAATACAATGAATCACGATGATGAGGGTACTTTGATTTCCAATTCTTCAACCAAAACAGACATCAAAGCTGTGGCGGCAAAAGATGGAATTACGGCTATTAAGATCAAATCAAACCGTATGTTATTGGCTTATGGCTTTATCCGTAAGGTTTTTGAAGTATTTGAAATTTATCATACCCCCGTGGATGTCATCACAACTTCTGAAGTAGCTCTATCAGTCACAATAGACAAGACAGATTATCTGGACCAAATAATAGAAGATTTGAAAAAACTTAGTACTGTCGAGATTGAAAGCCATCAAAGCATAATATGTGTGGTAGGAGACTTGATTGCTGAGAAAAAAGGTGTTGTTGCGGAAATATTCAATGCCCTTTCCGATATTCCGGTAAGACTGATTTCCTACGGAGGAAGCCATTACAATATCACTCTACTGGTAAAAACAAAAGACAAAGTAAAAACTTTAGAGGCACTTAACAGAAACTTATTCAATCATGACCAATAGACCAAATATAGATAGACTGCTAATACCCGATACTCCATTTTACTATTACGACCTGAATATTCTGCGAAAAACATTAAATCAACTTAAAAATATTCAGGAAAAATATGGATTTATTATTCATTACGCTGTAAAAGCAAATGCGAATTCACGGATTTTAAGGATTATAAAGAATTATGGATTAGGAGCCGATTGCGTCAGTGGCAACGAAATCACACACACGCTTTCCAATGGTTTTAAACCTGAAAACATCGTCTATGCCGGTGTCGGAAAATCTGACCGTGAAATCGATATCGCACTGGATAACAACATTGCTTTCTTTAACTGCGAATCCTTAGCTGAAATAGAGGTTATCAATGAGCGTGCCTCATTAAAAAACCAGACCGCACGTATTGCATTGAGAATAAACCCCGAAATAAATGCCAATACCCATCAATACATTACAACCGGAGTTGAGGAAAATAAATTTGGCATAAACAGAACAGAAACAGTGAAAGTTATCCGGGCCTGTAAAAAAATGAAAAACATTAAGTTACAAGGACTCCACGTTCATATTGGTTCACAAATACAAGATGTTGATATTTTTAAAAGTCTGTGCCTCAGGATAAATGAGCTACAGGAAGTTTTTCGTAAAGAAGGTGTCCCAACTAATTATATTAATGTAGGAGGAGGATTAGGGATAAACTATGAACATCCAGAAGAAAATTCTATTCCGGATTTTCATTCTTACTTTAAGATATTCAACCAATTTTTAGATCGAACTCCCAACCACAGAATTCACTTTGAATTGGGCCGTTCGGTAGTTGGACAATGTGGTTGCCTTGTAACGCGAGTCCTATACGTTAAAGAAGGGCTTCACACAAAATTTGCCATAGTAGATGCAGGTATGACTGAGTTAATAAGGCCAGCGCTTTATCAGGCTTCTCATAAAATAATTAATCTTACGAGTAACAAATCTCCCGAGAAATACGATGTAGTAGGCCCCATTTGCGAGTCTTCTGATTATTTCGGAAAAAACGTCTTACTTAAGAAAGTCAGCCGGGGTGATCGGTTGCTAATATACAGTACCGGCGCTTATGGCGAAGTAATGAGATCAAACTATAACCTCAGAGAACATGTTAAATCACATTATTCTGAAGATTTCCCACAGATTGAAAAATAAATCCTCCTGCTTATGAAAAAAGAACATTTTAAGCTATTTTTGTTGAACTAAATTATTAAGCAGAAAACTATTAAAAGTATGGCTCAGGAGGATCTATTCAAAAAGATTATTGCTCACGCGAAAGAATACGGTTTTATATTCCCCTCAACAGAAATATACGATGGTTTAAGCGCTGTTTATGACTACGGGCAGAATGGCGCACAACTCAAAGAAAATATCAAAAAGTACTGGTGGGATGCGATGGTGAAGCTGAACGAAAATATTGTACCTCTTGATGCGGCGATTTTTATGCATCCGAAAACATGGGAGGCATCTGGACACCTGAGTGCGTTCAATGATCCCATGATTGACAACAAAGATTCCCAAAAGCGTTATCGCGCAGATGAACTTGTGGAAGATTATATAGAAAAACAGCAGGCAAAGATTGACAAAGAAATTACTAAGGCAAAGAAAAAATTTGGCGATGATTTTGATGAAGAACAATTTGTAACCACTAATAAGCGGGTTGTAGCTTATAAAGAGAAAATTGAAAATACCCGGAACAAACTTATAAAAGCTTTGGAAGATGACGATTTAGAGGCGTTAAAACAACTGATTGATGAATGCGAAATTGCAGATCCTGTTTCCGGCTCTAAAAACTGGACAGAAGTGAGGCAGTTTAACCTTATGTTTGACACTCGCCTGGGGTCTGTAAGCGACGATTCCAATAAAGTGTATTTGAGGCCGGAAACTGCCCAGGGAATTTTTGTGAATTATTTAAACGTACAAAAAACCGGCAGGATGAAGCTTCCATTTGGGATAGCGCAAATAGGAAAAGCTTTCCGGAATGAAATTGTTGCCCGTCAGTTTATATTTCGTATGCGGGAATTTGAACAAATGGAAATGCAGTATTTCGTGCAACCTGGTGAGGAACAAAAGTGGTTTGAGCACTGGAAAAATGTCCGGGTTAAATGGCATAACGCTTTAGGCATTGACGAGAATATGTTCAGGCTTCATGAGCACGATAAACTGGCCCATTATGCAAATGCCGCTTATGATATCGAATTTAAGTTCCCGTTTGGCTTCAAAGAGCTGGAAGGCATTCACTCAAGAACAGATTTTGATTTATCTCAGCATCAGGAATATTCCGGCAAAAAGATTCAGTATTTTGATTCGGAAAGAAATGAGAGTTATGTTCCTTATGTGGTAGAAACCTCTATTGGTCTGGATCGAATGTTTCTTGCAGTACTTACTGCAGCCTATCACGAAGAAGAGGTACCAAAAGAAAATGGAAAATCAGAACAGCGTGTGGTTCTGAAACTACCACCGACATTAGCACCAATTCAGCTTGCTGTGCTCCCGCTCGTAAAAAAAGATGGTCTGCCCAAAAAAGCGCGAGAGATCATAGACGAATTAAAGCTTGATTTCATTTGCCAGTATGAAGAAAAAGACAGTATTGGAAAACGCTACAGAAGACAGGACGCCATTGGTACACCCTACTGTATCACCATCGATCATCAGACATTGGAAGACGATACAGTAACCATACGAGACCGGGATACCATGGAGCAGGAAAGGGTTTCAGTAAACGAGCTGTCGGCTATTCTGGATAAGAAAGTGAATATGAAGCATTTGTTAAAAAAGCTTGTATAAAATATTGAACCTGGAAAATCTTGATCAAAGAAAAAAGCATGGGACAGAATAAAAAAATAGCAATGGTTGTGGGAGCACGTCCACAATTCATTAAAATAGCTTTGCTGATCCATGAAATTAAGAAAAAGGCTTCGGTTATATTAATCCATACTGGACAACATTATGATTTCGAAATGTCTGAATCTTTTTTTCAACAAATAAAAATACCAGAACCTGATTACAATTTGGAAGTTGGCTCAGCTTCCCAGGGACATCAGACTGGTGAAATGCTGAAAAGAATAGAAGATGTTTACATAAAAGAAAAACCCGATTTGGTAATTGTTGTTGGGGATACAAACTCAACACTTGCAGGGGCTTTAGGAGCGACCAAACTACATATTAAAATTGCCCATATTGAAGCGGGCATGCGCAATTTTGACAGACAAAAACCAGAGGAGATAAACCGTATAATAACCGACCACATCACAGACTACTTTTTTGCTTCTACTGAAACTGCAAAAAAGTTTTTATTGAACGAAGGCATAAAAGATAATATCTTTTTGGTGGGGGACATTTCAAATGATCTTTTTCAGAGAAATATTGAAGCAGCAGAGAGAGAATCTTCTATTTTGCAGGAGTTAAATATTAAACATGGCAGCTATCATGTTCTAACCATTCATAAATCCTTAAACACAGATAGCAAGGAGAACCTGGAAGCTATATTGTCAACAATAAGTGAAATAAAAGATTATGTAGTTTTCCCCATGCACCCAAGAACAAAAAAACGTATCGAACAATATGGATTGAAGAAATACCTTGAAAAGGATCATATCATTTTATCCAAATCGTTATCCTATTTTGATATGATTAAATTAATGAAACATTCAAAAAAGATTATAACTGACTCCGGAGGTATTCAGAAAGAGGCTTATACTCTTCAAATTCCATGTATTACTATGCGCAAAACGGAATGGGTCGAAACCGTGAAAGAAGGCTGGAATTGTGAAGTGGATATACATAATCAGAAAGAATTCATGGATAAGATACACAACTTCCATCCAACTGCAAAGCAGACTAAATTTTTGGGAGAAGGTGATACCTTTAAAAAAATAGCAAATATTATATGGGGAAAAATTTTGTTTTAATTTATACTTATTATTGGCCTCCTTCCAGTGCGGGAGCCGTATGGCGATTTCTAAAAGTTTCCAAGTATTTGCCAGACTATAATTGGATACCAATCATCGTCACCGTAGATAAAGGAGCATATTCAGCGATTGATAACTCCCTAACAGCAGAAATTCCAGAGCGTTTAAAAGTATATAAAACAAAATCTGTCGATCCCTATTTGATCTATAATTTTTTGCAGGGAAAAAAAAACAAACAATTACCGGAAGCTCTATCAAAAACTTCAGAAAAGGAAACCCTCTTTCAAAAGTTATCTTTATTCATAAGAGCTAACTTTTTTATTCCTGACCCTAAAATAGGTTGGATTCCTTTTGCGGTAAAAAAAGGAAAAGAAATAATCAAAAAATATCCCATAAAGGCTGTTATAACAACAGGCCCACCCAACAGCATACATTTAATTGGGCAAAAAATACGTAATAAATATAATATCCCATGGATTATGGATTTCAGGGACCCTTGGACCTCCAACTATATTGTTAAAGAATTAATGCACCGTTCTATAATAGCAGAAAAAATAGATAAAAAATTAGAAAATAAAGCACTGAAATTTGCTGACTGCATTACAGGAATTAGTCCTGGTTTGTTGGAAGAATTTCGTGATAGAGCCAAAAGAATAGAAACCATTTACAATGGTTTTGATGAGGAAGATTTTTCTTATTATGAAAAAGAATCACAACATATTTTTACCTTATCGTATATTGGAAGTTTAAAACCTAATCAAAATATTTTGGCACTTTGGAAAGCTATAGCTGAATTGAAAGAAGAGATAGTGGATTTTAGGCAATATTTCAAGCTTCAATTTATTGGAAATTTAAATTTTCAAATAATTAATACCATAAAAGCTTATGGCCTTGAAGAACAACTAATGCTATCTGAGTTCATACCTCATGAAGAGGCAATCATAAAAATGCAGAATACAAGTTTATTACTCTTTATTGTTCCTCGTGCTATTTATGCTAAATCAATCACTTCAGGAAAGATTTTTGAATATATGGCATCACGCACTCCAATGCTATCCTTAGGCCCGGTTGATGGGGAGGCAGCATGGATTCTTAATAAAGGGAAAAGGGATCCAATCATCGATTATGATGATAAAGATAGGATTAAACAAAATATCAAAGAAAAATATATGTTCTGGAAAAAAAACAACGGATTATTACCGAAACATGAAACAAATGAGCACCTTTACTTTAGCAGGAAAAAACAGACAGGTCAGTTTGCTGAAATACTAAATGAATTGTGTTATGCCAATCAAAAAAAATGACTTAACTGACTTTAAAACAAACAACTCTTTTTATCCGGAAATTAAATTACTGATTACCATTAAAAGCTTTGATCTGCAAGCCATCCGGGAACGTTATTTAAAAAACAAAAACAAGAAATCAAATAGAACAGGGAGCGTAGCTCGCAGAGAAGTAGACACTGGAGGAATTGCAGAACTCACAATTAAAAACGGAAAAATAATACACTTGGAGGTATTAACAGAACTGCCGGAGCCCCGAGGTGTTGACAGCTTTGAAGAAATCACAGCATTCTCCTCTGAAAACAAAGTTTATTTATTAGATGGCGATTCTATAAAAGCAATTACAAACCCTTGGTTTAGCTACATACATACAATTGATATAGAAAAGAGTCAGAAAAAAAGAATGCTGGTAAGTTCCTCAGGATTTGACAGCATATTTGAATACTCGATAGATGAGCAAAAAAAGACGTTTGAGTGGTTTGCCTGGGAAAACGGTTTTGATCATGGTATTGATCCGGAAAGTGGAGAAAAATTATTCCTGACAAGAAAAAAAGCTAAAGCTGATCAATATAAAGCCGAAGGGAAAAACTACCTGTTTGTTTCTGATCCAGTGACTCAAACACTCCCAACAGCAAAAAGGGCTGCTTTTATAAATTCAGTTGTTTATGATCCGGTCGACCAGAACAATGTTATAGCTACTTTTTTTCATGAGGGAGCTGTATATGAAATTGACCGAAAATCGGGCAAGGCCATTAAAGTATTGGACGGGTTGAAAAATCCGCATGGGGGAATGAAATTGGAATCTAATCGCTATGCGGGTACAAGTACTACGGGTGGTGAAATTGTTACCGGAAACATAGATAACCAAACCAAGTATGATTTTAAAAATCTCGAAGGGAAACCAGATTTCCTGTCTGATATGGAATGGGTTCAGAATACAAAGATCATTGAAGGAAACTTTGTTGCCATAGATTCAAACAGGAATGCTTTTATGATTATTAATCCGGAAAAGAAATTGCTGTCTCGTGTGGAGTTTGATCCAAATTGGGCTGTTCAGGACCTTGTGCTCTCGCATCTTAGAGAAAATCAGAAACAAATTATTAAAAATATAACGTAATAGTATTTCAAATCTATCGGTATAATTTTTCCTATAAAAGTTTCCTTATATTTGATATATTTAAATATTAATCTCTACTACCATGATAAAAACAATGTTTAATAAATTACCGCCTAAGTTAAAGCTCCTGATTGGAGAGTTTATTATTGTGGCTCTTAAACCGTTTCAATTTAGCTCAAAAATATTCAACCTATTAAAAAAGATAATGCATACAATTGGATGGTATAGAGTTATTAGTAAGGGAGACATTGTAATTCAAGGTGGAGTAGATTTTACTTTTGGGCCTTCGTTTATTGAACCAATGTCAAAAGCTGTTGGAAAAAACGGGTTAGTTATTGGGATCGAACCATCTCCAGAAAATATAAAATATGCAAAAAATAAATTAAAAAATAATGAATTATATAATAATATTATCCTGGTGAATAAAGCAATTAGTAACAGAAAAGACAAAATGACACTAGTATTGGGTAAAAAGGGAACATGGAACAGGTTGGATGAAAATTCACAAAAATCATGGAAAAAGAAAGACAATTTTACACAAGAAGAAATTAGCGTTGATGTTGATACAATCGATAACATATTAAAAGAATTGAAAATCGATTATAGAAAAATTAGTTTTGTTTCTCTTACTATTAATGGACAAGAATATAATGCTTTAAAAGGAATGAAAACACTTCTTAAGCAAAACAGAAATTTGTCAATTAATTTAGTTGCTGGCAGGGCAAAAGCAAATCCTGAAATTGGTATAATTGACGGTAAATTAGACAATAAAGTTATTTCCGAATTTCTTGAATACTATGGATTTCAAACTAAGTATTTTGAATTAGCAAAAGGTAAGATGGGCTATGTAATGGCAAAAAAGGGTGATAATAAATTCTTTATAAGAAAAGTATCCTAATTAAAATTGAAAATATAAAGTATTTTTAACAAATTAAAACATGAAAAATCTTGGCTACTTATCATCTCTTGCTATACAAGATAAAAGTTTTTTCAATAATTGTAAACAGTTTAATTAAATAATAGTAATT
>JAWLEB010000029.1:0-36714 GCA_041686375.1 Bacteroidales bacterium | reverse complement strand
TTGCTTCAGCTGGAGAAGAATTGTATAAATTATTTAAGAATATAAAGGAAGTAGAAAGCAAAGATGGTAATGCATTAAATACACTAACAGATGAGGTAGTATCCAATAACAAACTTTTCTTCTGATGAATGGGAAAATAAATTAAATCAGTTAGTCAACACTGACAAAAAGATAAGAGAATTAAGATATCGAATATTTCATTATATTGAATATTATAAAGAGGACTATAGTTTCTAAATTTACAATTCAAATTTGAATTTATACAAATAATCTAAAGACCCCGTTCAGCGTAACGTCCACGCTAAGCTGTCTTGATCAAGGCCTTTGGCTTGTATATTTAAAAAAACGCATGGGTATTGGCTATATAACAGCTAAAACCCCGTGGGTTATCTTTCATAATCAAACTTACTTATAAATTCAAACTAACCCACAGATGAGGCTTTTATATTCATCTAACAATGCGGCAAGATGCCGCGTTTAATGCGGCGTAGCGAGACGCTACGCCGAACGGGGGTTTCATTAATATTGTCCATCATTTTAGCCAAATCTTTTGGCTTTAAATTACTTACTCGGTTTTCTGCTTTTTTATGCTTCATTTTTTTATTCAAATTTAGGCATTTTAAGAATTCAGGTTTTGTATTGCAATATGGAACTTATACTCTGTGTGGAATTTTTTGTATATTGATTATTTAATTTTTAAATATGCTATAAAATGAAAATTAAAAAATCAATATTAGGTATTACAGGCGAATACTATGTTGCAGCTGAATTAGGGAAAAGAAATGTATATGCTCAACTTACCTTAGGTAATCAGAAAAAAACAGATTTATTGATCTTTTCCGAAGAAACCAATAAACTGTTAAAAATTGAAGTTAAGTGTAAACAAGGGAGTGAATGGCCCAATTGTAAGGGGATTTTACTAAGTGATACCTTTATTGTATTTGTAGATTTTAAGGATATCAGTGAAACAGAAAGACCAACCTTTTACATATTAAGTACGAAAGATTGGAGTAACCTTATAAAAAAGAAAAAGAAAGAATATGAAATAAAAAATCCAGATAGCAATATATCAATTGAAGATAATGTGCTCATTTTTAAAGACCAAGTAGATAAAGCAGGGAAACCATATAAAGGTGTAGGGGTAAAAAAAGAAGATATAGAACCTTATAAAGAAAATTGGGATAAAATATTAGATGCACTGAACGTCTCCTATGATTAAACTCTTCTATTCTTGTTCCTAATTAGCAACTTTTCTTATCATTCCAAATGTTTTTTATACTTATCCAGCAAAGCAATAAAATCGCTGATGCTTTTCTCTTCAAGATCTCCTGTTCTGTATGTATCAATATAAGATTGATTTACAGGGTCAAAGATTTCATAATGCTTAAACATTCCAGCCTCCTTATTCCAAGTGAGCACAGAAATCAGGAAAGGTTGCAACTTATTAACTATCTTTAAATGTAAAGGCAAAGTTCGATCATCAACAACCACTTGTTCACATGTACCTTTAAGTTCTATCATTCCGTCGGATTCAGTTATTCCTGCCTGATGAATGTTTCCATGCTTCCGCACTTCCTCAACATTAAACAATTGTATAAGGAAAGAGATACTATCGGTTGGAAACTGAGATATATTCCTGATATTTATATCTACATTATTCATTGTTTCAGCTTTCTCCACGGATGCATTTATCTGAACATCTACCTCAAGTTGTGCTTTTTGCTTTTTATAAAATAAAGCCTCAACAATTCCGTGAGGAGCTGGTTTTGCTTCCTGTTCTATACGTATATAATACCGTCCGTCCGTTAAAAATTGATGGGGTGGATTTTTACTTTGAGGGACATCGATAATAAAATGATTCCCTTTGTCTGTAAGAATTTCCCTTATACGAATACCTTTTGGCGGGGGGACAATATTTGCGGATATTAATCCTGAAAGCCATTGTTTATCACGAAATCTTGAAGATACCAATTCACCCTGACATACCCGTTTCATTCTAGTCCCCGCTTTTTGAATTTTCTTTTCTTTTGGGGAACCAACAATTACTATCCCTCCTTCTGTATTCAAAAAGGCACATATTTCTTTAAAAACCGAATTAACCTTTACTTCTCCGCTTTTAAATTCAAGCAGACTGGTTTCTTCTCTCGGCACACTGAAATATTCAATTAAATCAGCATAATTAATCTGATACAGATCCTTACCGAATATTTTTTTTGCAAGATCCATCACCAAATAAAAATAGGTTCTCAAATTATAAATTCAGGGCAAAGTACAAAATACATTATAAATAAACGAATTGCAGATGTAAAATTATACTCATAAATACAAACAAATTTATGCATCTCTTTAGCTATCTTTCTCCAGCAACCAATCTTTAAAATCCACATATTGAGCCGATATCTTATGCGAATGTTTCTCGTTTTTCTGAGCCTGTTTCAGATATTCCGGAAGTTCAATTTTCTCTCCCAATATTTCTTCTAATGTTTGGTTAAATTTTCCAGGATGCCCCGTTTCAAGAAAAATACCAGTTTCACCATTTTTTAAGTATACTTTTAATCCTTTATAGGCCACAGTTCCGTGCGGATCAAGTAAATACTTATTTGAAGAATAGATTTCCTTGATGGTTGATCTGACTTGTTCATCGGTTACAACATGACTTTTAACTGTTTGTGTAAGAGAAGAAAAATCACCATCAAATATTTCCTTAATTCTTGCAAAATTACTTGGATTGCCAACATCCATGGCATTTGATAATGTTTGTACTGCACTCCGGGGCTTATAAACTCCCGTTTTCAGATAATCAGGAACCACCTTATTAATATTTGAAGCAGCAATAAAATACTGAACCGGTAATCCCATGCTCTTTGCCATTATTCCAGCTGACAAATTCCCATAATTCCCACTGGGAACTGAAATTATCAACTCTTGCTTCTCTTCAGTGCTTAATTGCGTCCATGCCCAAAAGTAATAAATAATTTGGGGCAATAATCTTCCAATATTTATGGAATTAGCAGAAGTTAGTCGTAGCTTGCCGGTCAGATGATCATCAGCGAAAGCCGTTTTTACCAATCGTTGGCAATCATCAAAAGTACCATCAACCTCAAGGGCATGAATATTTCCGTTCATTGTGGTTAATGTCTTCTCCTGTAAGGGGCTGACTTTCCCTGAGGGATAGAGAAGAACAACGTCAATCCCCTCTATATTATAAAATCCTCGTGCAACAGCGCTCCCTGTATCTCCTGAAGTAGCAACAAGCACAGTAATTTTCTTATCTTCTTCTAATGCAAACTTTTTTAACACCTCTGCCAAAAATCGTGCGCCAATATCTTTGAAGGCTAAAGAAGGACCATGAAATAATTCAAGACTATACAATGATTCTTCAATTTTTACCAAAGGAATTTGAAAGTTAAATACAGCCTTGCACATCTGCATAATCTGTTCCTTCGTGAAATCTTCATCTAAATAATCAATAAGCACTTCTGCAGCCAATTCCGGCAAAGAAAGACTATCTAACTTATTCATCCGGGTTTCCGATAGTTGTGGTATGGAAACAGGAAAAAACAAGCCTCGTTTTCTTCCTGAAGATTGAAGCACTGCCTGCCGAAATGTCTTTTCCTCTTTTCTGTCTTCGATATTGTAAAATTGCATAGGTGGATATTTTAGTGGTAAAAATCAAACTGATATATCGTGCATATTAAAAACACTTTAATATTTAATAATCATTGCCATTTTCTTCAAAATTATGATATGCTTCACCATCTGTCAAGAATTATTGTTCCTTGTCTGTTAATCTGAGATACATAAAATTTAAACGGAATATTTTCTGCCTGATAAACGTTGCGCATGGAATTCCTGGCTTTCTGTGCGTTATTTTCTCCATAACAAAAAGCAAACACAGAGGGGCCCGAACCTGATATTGCACAACCCAGCGCCCCATTTTTGAGAGCAGCAGCTTTTGTAGCCGCATAGCCCGGAATTAATTTGGAACGATACGGCTCCACAACCACATCTTCCAGAGACCTTCCGATTAGTTCGTAATCAGAAGTGTAAAAACCAGAAATCAGCCCTGCAACATTTCCCCATTGGGTAATAGCCTTTCTGATATCTATCTGGTCGGGCAAAATTCTCCTGCTTAATTCAGTTTTTATTTCCATCTGGGGATGCAGCACTACCACCCATAAATCTTGCGGCGGAACTATAGTAATTACTTCAAAAGGATTATAACTCCTGATAAGTGATATCCCTCCAAGAAGAGCCGGCGCTACGTTATCAGCATGTTTCCCGCCCGAAGCCATCGCCTCGGCCTCCATGGCAAAATGAATGAGCTCATTTTTAGAAAAAGGATTCCCGAGTAATTCATTAACTGCAACTACCGCAGCTGCAGAACTGCTGGCACTTGAACCAATTCCGCTTCCCGGAATAACATCTTTATACAATTCTATGTCGAAACCCTGCTTAGAATTCAGCTTTTTAAGCATGTTAATCATTGCATATGAAGCGACGTTGTTCTCTGGATCATCCGGGAGAGGTTCAGCACATTCAATTTTATTAATTCTTATCAAAGAACTGGCATTCTTTTCAACTTTTATAACATCCCCCGCTCCTTCAATCGGGAAACCTAAAATATCAAACCCAGAACCTAAGTTAGATACCGTCGCCGGAGCAAATACTTTTATTCCTTTTGTGTTGTTCATTCTTTGATTGTTTACTTCACAATTTTAATAAAAAAATACACAGATAAAACATATATGGTGATTTATCATCAGAGAATAATCCGGTAAAAATCCTTCACTGGTTTACCATCCTATTCTTATTACGCTTCAAATATCTATGCAGCCAGCTAAAAGTTAATGTACCTACAACAATATTAGCAAAAAATGCTGACCAGAACACACCGTTCAAATTCCAATAGACTGATGCCAACCATGCAAGTGGAACATAGAGGCCGAACATCCGCAATGCAGTGAGTCCTGCTGATGGTAACGGTTTATTGATTCCATTGAACATATTGACACCCACCATAAGAATCCCCTGAAAACCATAACTAAATGAAACAATCAACAGGTAGTTTGCAGTGATTTCTATAACCCTGGAATTATCACTAAAGACAGAAGCAATAGATTCTGCCCAAATCTGTGCCACGATAAAAAGTAACATACCCCAGACCAAAGCAAAAACAGTTCCGATATTAAAACCTTTAATAAGCCGGGGAAGTTTTTGTCTCCCCCAATTTTGTCCGGCAAAAATTATCATTACAGAACCAAGCGCATTGACCAAAATCAACGAAAACATCTCCATTCTTGATACCACACCAAATGCAGCAACCGCTTCTTCACCAAATTTAGCAATAATCCGCGTTACTATACCCATAGATAAAGGCGTAATTAAAACACTTGCAGTAGCCGGGCCTGCAATATATAAGATCTTACGCCATGTTTTAATAATTTCCTGTATATTAGGCAAATATACTGTCAGTATTTTTTCTCGTTTAATTAATACAATCAGGGTTAAAACCAGTCCTACTCCCCTTCCGGCAACAGTTGCCAGGGCAGCGCCTTTCATAGACATTGCAGGGAAGGGACCATAACCCAGAATGAGAAAAGGGTCTAAAACAATATTCATTATAGCAGATATTGTCATAAACATACCGGGCGTGAATGTATCACCCGTTGCCCTGATGATATTATTCCCCACCATAGGCACAACAACGAAAATCATTCCCCAATACCAGATGCTCATGTAATCATGTATCAAAGGGATAATATTTTCAGAAGCCCCTAATGTTCTAAAAAGAGGCTTAATAGTCAACTGACCGATTATCACCAATATCAGAATTACTAATAGCCCCAGCATCAGAGCTTCTGTTGCATAATGTCTCAATGTCTGCCGGCTTTCAGTAACGATAGAACGAGATATTAGTGAAGAGGTGCCAATCCCCACTCCAAGAGCTAAACTTGAAACCACCATAACAACAGGAAAAGTAAAACCCATTGCAGCCAATTCCTCAACGCCAACTTTACCAATAAAATAAGTATCTGCAAGATTAAAGGCAACCATACCAAGGAGCCCGAAAACCATTGGCCATGTAAGCTTTATAAGAAGCGGGGTAATAGCTCCTTGAGTTAAATCCCTTTGTTTCCTGCTCATATTAAAGCTTGATTTGTTCCATATAAAATCTTCAACCGAATATTTCAGATCAAAGTTTAGCTATATAATGCTCCGAGTTCTCAATCATTTTATTCAATAATGCAAATGCTTCTTCTTTCTGACTTTCAGAAAAGTTATAAGTTAAAATATTCGTCCATTCTCCGAATACGCTTTTCAACTCTGGTAACAATTCCCTTGTTTTTCCAGTGACAAACAATTTATAAGATCGTTTATCAGCGTCATCACGAACTTTTCTAACAAAGCCGTTTTTTTCCATATTGCTTATCAAAGTTGAAGTACTGCCCTTATCCAATTGAAAATAAGTGTTTATTTCATGCTGGCTTACCCCATTATTATTGATAATAAACATCAGCAAGGGTATTTGACCATGCCCAAGCCCGTAAGGCGCTAACTTTCTTTGAAAATACACCCTGGAATGCCTGTAAAGTATAGATATCAAACGCCCTATAGATCGTATGTTCAGTTCGTTGTTCATAACCAACAAATTTTGAGTGCAAACTTAATAAAAGGTTGGAGCTCCAACTTAATAAAATAATGAATTTTTGTATTTTTATTCAAAAATTATCTATCATGGAAGATAAAGTTAGTGAAGAACAAAAACAACTCGCACGCTATGCAAAAGCCGCAGGGCACCCGGTTCGTGTATATATTCTTGACTTGCTGGCCAGTCAATCTTGCTGTTATAGTGGTGATCTGTCAGAGGTATTGCCAATAGCAAAATCCACTTTATCGCAGCATCTTAAAGAATTAAAAGAAGCCGGACTGATTCAGGGAACTATAGAAAGACCCAAAATTAAATATTGTTTAAACAGAGAAAACTGGGAACATGCACAAATACTATTCAAAAAATTCTTTAATCTTTAATCCTTTCAGCGAAGGTCACAATTTTTTATTTGCCGCATCAAACTCCCTGCAGTAATTCCCCGTAAAGGGACTATTGCCACTCCTGCTGCTTTAATTGCCCGGCCGGTCCATACATTACAAGTACGCCACCCCCAATAGGTAAGTGAAGAATAATAAAATTGCACTTTCCCTCCCGTATCATTATACACTTTGATTAATCTCCCTTCATCATCAGTAACGAAACTTTCCTCTATAAACCTCATCATGTTCCGAAGTTCTTTCGGATGAATATTTATACTAACAAAATTTTCCCTATCTGAATAATAATGATCCAGGGAAGTTAATCCATGTACACGCAAAACAGACTGAGTCGGAAGAAGAGCGGCACGCAGCGCCAGAGAAACCGTCCCCTTCTCTGCCATAAAATACCTTTTGTCTCCCCAGCTAATTTCGAGATATTTGCTATCTGAAAAATCGCGGGCTAATTCAGGTAAAAGATTGCCAAGAGCCGATCTTCGGACTATGATATTGGTGTGCCAACTGCGCTTTACAATATGAATTTCAGTCTGGTTTGTTATATCAGAAGAAGAAGTAGTTTCTTGTTTACAAGTACAGGAAACGATCCACATCAATACAATGAAAATCAATACAAAGCGTAACATAAAGCTTAAATTAACACCGCACTCATTATAACTCACAAATTATTAAAGCTATTGTTTTAAGCCTGATAAACGTGAAAAATTTAAGCAATCCAGAAGATTAAGCCTCTTAAAAAAGTTCACCTCTAGATCCATGAATAATTGAAAGGGTCGCACAATAAAGCAAACCAAGATAAACATAAATATATTGTAATAACCACCCTTCTTTTGTGGAAAGAGTAACATAAAAGTCTTCATCATTACCTATTTCAACAGTTTCCGCCTCGATATTTTGTCCAGCATACAATACATTCACAGTAGGTAATAAAAAAGTATATAAACTTTTTTAAAACTATACTTTATATACTTCATTTTCCTATTGGATCTGTAAAATATTTTTTATTTTAGCAAACAATATTTACATTTACTGTTGACCGACTAAAACACTTAGTCAATATAGAATACATTATAATTCATAAACACAATAATATTTTACACTGATAAGTGCAGTTCTTTTTGTTGAACATGATTCCATTATTAATATTCAATCTATTCATAATGAACATGAATGGAAGTTTTTTGTAAAATCGGCAGGGACGAGAAGAGGTGTAAACAAAATCCCGAAGTATTTTAACAGAAAAATAACGGAATCATAAAATTCAACAAATAAATAAGGGTGGTTACATAAACACAACCACCCTTATTAAAATATGCCGTGTCACTATAAGTAACCCTTTCTAACTGTATTTTAGCCTCATCATATCTATTAAAAACATTACTCCATATACTCCATTGCCCTGCAAAACAGGGGATTATTCAAGAGTAAATTTTCCAGCCTGACTTTCATCATCGGATAAATAGGGATTGAAATATTATCCATCATTTTTATATAATCCTCTTCCCAGACGACTTTGTCAATGTAATGAAGATTAACAATCCAGTGCTTATGAACTCTGCTAAAATGGGTTGAAGGCAACTTGCTCATTAATTGTGAAATCATCTTATCGATTTGCAACTCTCTATTACCGGTCAAGCAAATAATTGTCCAGTCATCATCAGCCTTACAACAAACAATATCCTCAGGTGCAACAGAGATCAACTGATCATAAAACTTAAAGACTATTTTTTGGGAATAAAACATAATATTTTTTTATTAAACATTCTATACCTTTATCCCAAAATCAAACTAAAGGTAACCCATGATTTTCATTTTTTTTTATATTTTAGCCCTATTTAAAATAATTCTAAATAAAAAATGGCTTTCTATCGAAAAAACAGAAGATTTTTCCAATTTAAAATTTATTATTTTCTGGAAAAATAACAACAATTTAAGGTAGCTAAAATATTAGTATCTTTGTTCAAAAAAATGAAGAGAATGGTAGTAATGATACTTAAAAAATTTATTTTATTCCTTGTTAATATCTACAGATATATTATTTCGCCGATAACACCAGCATCTTGCAGGCATGTTCCGACATGTTCTCAGTATATGACCGAAGCAGTAAAACTGCATGGTCCGGGCATAGGATTCTGGATGGGTCTAAAGCGTCTTTCACGCTGCCATCCATGGGGAACCAGCGGTTATGATCCAGTCCCCCGAATCATTGTCAAGAAATACAGCGATAATTCCTAATATCTATAGCGAAGCCATTTCCACAATTCTTTATAATTGATTTTTTTCCCATACATGAGTATTCCTGTTCTGTATATCTTACCAGAAAGCCAGGTAGTACCGATAAATGTCAATACCAATAGTGACATTGAAAGAGCTATTTCCCAATAAGGGACACCAAAAGGGATACGCACCATCATCAATATTGGAGAGGTAAATGGTATAATAGAAAACCAAAATGCTACATCTCCCTGAGGCGCATTTATAGCATTTAACATAACGATAATAGCCAGAATCAGAGGAATGGTAATGGGTAACATAAACTGTTGAGTATCTGTTTCATTATCAACAGCAGAACCGACCGCCGCAAAAAGAGATCCATACAATAAATATCCACCTAAAAAATAAAAAACAAAAATGCCTAACATAAGCCCGATATTCACATCTTTAAGAGCCCCAAAAATCTGCTCAATTTGGGGATTTTCAGAGTTTTGAACTGATTCATCCTGGTTATCCGGTGAAAGATATAGTGCATCAGTATCCTGACTACTATCATCCATAATATTCTGCATGGCAACCTGGTCTGCTTGTTTTGTTCCCAACCCAGGAAAAAAGACATTCTTGGCGCCATTAATCAACACAAGTGTTAATAAAACCCATAAAGCAAATTGAGTCAGTCCCACAAGACCAATGCCTATAATCTTTCCCATCATCATTTGAAATGGCCTAACCGAGGAAACCAAAATTTCCATAATCCGGTTTGTTTTCTCTTCAATAACCCCACGCATAACCTGAGCCCCAAACAAGAAAATAAAAAAATAGATTAAAAAGCCACCTATATAGCCCACAATCATAGCCAGTTCAGTGGAACTTTCTTTATCTTCTCCATCTTTTGTCCATTGAACAGTTCTAACATGGATACTTGTTTTAACGGATTTCAGTACATCCTGGTCAATGCCCACAGCAGCAAGTTTTTCCTTCTCAATATCATTTTCTATGGCATTACTTATATAATTTCTAACCGAAAAACTAGGCTTTTGATCAGAATATAATACAACAGAAGAGGGAGTATGTGAGACAAGATCAGAAATAAATAATACAGCATAATAATCTGTATCCTGGAAATTCTTTTTCATTTCTTCTACGGACGTATTCTCCAAATAATCAAAGCGAATAGATTCGGTCTCCGGCAAATTATTCTTAAAAAAATGGGAACTGTCCACAACTGCTATTTTCTTAACATCTGTATCTTCCAGAGAAGCAATCCAAGCTGGTGCAATAACGAGTGCCGCAAAAAGAATTGGTCCCAGAATTGTCATTACCACAAAACTTTTTTTTCTGACACGCGTGAGATATTCGCGCTTTAATATCAGTTTTATTTTGCTCATAATACTTTATTTTCAATATTAAATTTTTTGAGTCTCCTCCTAATTAATCATAAACTCTAATTAATTTTCTTATTATTAGGACCTTTGAAAGTAGTTAATTGGATCGGATAACCATTTAACTTTGATTATTCACAACTCTTATAAAAACATCATTCATGCTTGGTACAACTTCTTTAAAAGAGACCACTTCTACATATGGAATAATCAATGAAAGCAATTCATTCTCGCTGGTATGGTGCAACAGCTTAACTTTGACTGAATTTTGCATACCCTCAGGCTCTTCTTCTATAATTTCATAATGTTCATTTAATGCATTTTTAAGATCAAGTGGATTTCCGTTAAACACAATCTCGTAAATATTAGATTTATATTGCTCTCGTATTTTATTCACGGGCCCTTCCAATAAATTTTCAGCCTTATTGATCAAAGTAATATGATCACATAATTCCTCAACAGAACCCATATTGTGGGTTGACAGTATGATGGTTGCCCCTTTTCTCTTAAGCTCCAGAACTTCATTTTTCAACATGTTAGCATTGATCGGATCAAAACCACTGAAGGGTTCATCAAATATCAACAGTTTAGGTTCATGTACTACTGTCGTCACAAACTGAACTTTTTGCTGCATGCCTTTAGACAACTCTTCAACCTTTTTATCCCACCAATCCTGCATTTCAAATTTCTCAAACCACTCTTTCAAATTTTTCAGAGCATTGTATTTGCTCATTCCTTTAAGTTGCGCTAAATAAAGAGCTTGCTCACCTACTTTCATTTTTTTATATAATCCACGTTCTTCCGGCAAATATCCTATCCGATATATATCATCCATCTTTATCTTATGCCCCTGAAAAAAAACTTCTCCCTCGTCAGGAGCAGTAATGCGATTGATTATTCTTATCAACGTAGTTTTGCCTGCTCCATTTGGTCCAAGCAATCCGTAGATGCAATTTTCCGGAACTTCCATATTAATGCTTTTCAGCGCATATTGGTCAATGAATTTTTTTTCAACATTTCTAACATCTATAAAACCCATCATTACTGCTTATTTATGTAAATTTTTTGCTAATATACAAAGAAAACATTTTTCAGGGACAATGATTGTTTTAACAAAAAAAGATGATTATTTTATTATGGTAAGTTCTCTGCCTTGGCATTAAGCTCCCTTCGGCGGATAAAACTTTGACAAACAAATAATAAAAAATACTAAAATAAAACTATCATCCACTATCGTAGACAAATGAAACTAATAATCTAACTTTATCCAAATGAAAAACCCCGGAGTTAGGTGATAAGTCCGGGGTAATATTTTTGTATTTGAAGAATTATCATGTATTCTTCTTTTCTTCCGCTGTATTACCGGAATTCTGGAAGCTTTTGTACATGTCACTAATAGCAGTTCTCATCGTTTGCATGCCATCTTCTAATCCGTCTTTTATATTTTTCCATCTGTCTCCTGACGCTTTTCGCAGTTCCGAAAGTTTGCTTTGCAATCTGTTTCTCTGCTCCTCAAGATTTTCTATTTGTTCATATATATATTCACGCATTTCTTGACTTGAATTTCTGGCTTTGTTTTCCAAGTCAGTAATTCTTATCGTAAAATCATTGATCCAGTCCTGAGCATGTTCGTAAAATTCTTGCTTATCTTTACTAATTTTATTAAGATAATCTTCGAACTTTCCGGATACTTCTTTCCATTTTTCGTTGGATGCTTTCGTCATAGCTTCATATTTCCCTTGAAGACTTTCCCGCTCTTCTTTCAGGGTATTTATTTGTTCATCCAAATCTTTGATTTGGTTTTCCAGTTTATTTAGGCCTTTTTCTGCATTTAATCTGGCTTCCAATGCTTTGTATTCATGAGCATAAATTTTTGACAACAGTTTCTTTGTCAATATTTCAGCTCTCTGCTCATAGATTTTTCTTTCTTCCATAACAATTTTATTTTATATTTTTGCGTATTAAATTTACAATAATTTTTAGATAAACACAACTTTACGGTTATTGTGCCAACGTATCCACCTTTTAGTTTGTCAAAGATAATCTTTTGTTCTTCTTTATAATAATTACAAAAATGTTACCGGTTTTGTTTTCATTTAGAAACTGTTTTGATTTTGTCCTGCTTTAACAAATTAGTTTCATACTATGAGACTTAATGACTACAAACGTCAACGTAAGTTCATTCTTCATACCATGGAACCCTCATGCTTTATACATAAGCTTTTGTCTAGGCTAATGGAGGAGGGTTTCATTTGAAAAAAACGTAATGACAAACCCACTAAAGTTACTCTTATATTTTCCATTTTGAATAATACCCTATTGCCTCCCTGTCTTGTCGTTCATATGCTCTCTGCAAATCGACTGCTGTCTTTTCAGTTGTATTAAACGAGCTGTTTGATAAAGCATAAAAAAACACTGCTGGTTTTCCTTTCCCGGAAACGATAGCGCTTTTAAATTTTTCAATTACATCATTTTCTTCTTTATCTCTGCCAACTACAAACCATTGTTGCTCTTCAGAAAAATAAAAGTGCCTGCCAATCTTACTAAGCGGAAGTGTATGTTCATCTATAAAGTTATTTTCTATAAGCACCTGGAACCTTGTTTTTAGGGCTTTTTCGCATAGCAAACAGCCACCGCCAGGACTGGGGTAATCAATACCAAACTTTTCCGCAAGTTCTATCTGTTTTTTCCGTGTCCTGCCGTGGATATTCAAATCTTGCAAGGGTCTCAAAATTTCAATCCCCGCATTTTCTTCAATAATTTTCATTTTCCTCCTGGTCTGTGACATAGGCCGCTGCCCAGGAACCTCTCCAGTACCAATAGCATCACACCCAAATTGGTCTGATTTCTTTGCCAAAGTATTCATCATGAACAACTTACAGTCTGTGCACGGATTGTATCCTGTTCCCCGGCCATATTCAGGTTTATTCAAAATTTTTAAAAATTCTTGTAACATCTGCCCTTTTGTACAGTCAATAACTTCCAGTGGTATATCAAGCTGCTTTAAAAATTCATCATCTTTTGTTTTACCGGAGGAAAAAGGCAGATGAAAAAAAACAGCAATAACAGAATAACCCTGGTCCGTTAACAACTTTGCTGCCAATCGCGAATCCAAACCTCCTGAATACAGCAAAAATACTTTCTTACTTGACGACATTGTTTTCAATTTTTATCTAAAAACCAACTGCAAAACTAACAATATCTATTTGCATAGTCACAAAAGAACATATAACAGAAAATAAACAAGCTAACAACAATTCCTGCTGTAAAACACAAATATTCGTAATGCTTCAGATTAATAACCTTTGATAAGGTATATACTAAAAATATTTTCAATATCGATCCGGAAAATTAAATTTATTTTCGAAACTACAGAAAAGTAAGCATTGGATATGAGGACGATATATAAGTACTTATAAGCAGATCGTTTTGGGGAAACCGAAAGCTTCATTACTGATTTCCACCCTAATATCTCATATTTTATAAGTTTTCAAAAAACTATTACAATCCTTTTGGCAGAATATTCTAACTTTGACGAAAATTGAAAAAAATATATAAAAAATTCCATGACTCTGATAAAATCAATTTCAGGTATACGCGGAACGATTGGTAATGAGCCAGGAAATAACCTGACACCTATTGATATTGTTAAATTTGTATCCTCTTTTGGTATATGGACAAAAAAACAGGCAAAATCAGACCAAAATAAAATTGTTATAGGCAGGGATGCCCGCCCTTCAGGAAATATGATTGAACAAATCGCAACAGGTACCCTGATTGGTTTGGGTTTTGAAGTAATTGACCTTGGACTTGCAGCAACCCCTACTGTTGAAATTGCTGTAACTGAAGAGCAAGCTGATGGAGGAATAATTCTCACTGCAAGTCACAACCCTATAGAATGGAATGCTCTTAAGCTGCTGAATAAAAAAGGTGAATTTCTTAACAATGAAGAAGGGAATGAAGTTTTACAGATTGCAGAGCAGCAAAAATTCAGATATTCACCAATAGAAAACCTGGGTAACGTCATAAAGAAAGACTATCTCAAAGTCCATACAGACAAAATTTTATCATTGCCTCTGGTAGATCGGCAGAAAATTGCTGAAGCCAATTTCAGTGTTGTTGTGGATGGAATAAACTCTGTAGGAGGTATAGCAATTCCTGAGTTGCTCAGGTCTTTAGGCGTTGAAAATATAACCAAAATCAATTGTGACCCTTCGGGCTATTTTGCTCATAACCCTGAACCTCTACCGGATAATTTAACCGCTATAACGGAAGCGGTTAAAAGCAGTAATGCAGATCTAGGCATTGTAGTTGATCCGGATGTTGACAGACTTGCCTTTATCGATGAGAAAGGAAATATGTTTGGAGAAGAATACACCATTGTCGCAGTAGCAGATTTCATTCTAAGTAAAAAGCCTGGCAATACAGTATCCAATCTGTCTTCCACGAAAGCATTAAAAGAACTGACTGAAAAATATGGAGGAAAATATACCCCATCGGCAGTTGGTGAAATCAATGTGATTGAAAAAATGAAAGACACAGAAGCAATAATAGGTGGAGAGGGAAACGGTGGGGTCATCTATCCGGAATTGCACTATGGAAGAGATGCTTTGGTAGGCGTTGCCTTATTTCTAACATTTCTTGCAGAAATCGGATTAAAATGCTCAGCCCTCAGAAAAAAATATCCTGATTATCACATTAGTAAAAACAAAATACAACTAGACAAACAAACCAATATTGAAAAAATCCTAACTGCTCTAAAGGAAAAATATTCAGATTATCCTTTAAACACAGAAGATGGATTAAAAATTGAATTTACGGGGGGATGGGTTCACCTGAGAAAATCAAATACAGAACCCATTATTCGGGTATATTCTGAAGGTAATGATAAAAAAATAACTGAGGAATTATCACAAAAAATAATTCACGAAGCACAGTCGTTAAGCTCTTAATACTGAAAACAATCAAATTAATGCTCAAGAAAAGAAAAACCCTCATTACCATAATTGCTGTCATAGTCATTATATCTGGTTTTATCGGAATAACCCAGACCGGCAAAAAGGCTGATGAGTCAAGACTTTTAACAGAAGTCAAAGAGGGAAAATTTGAAATCATCGTAACAACAACCGGAGAATTACAAGCCAGACAATCATTAGAAATAAAGGGTCCTGAAGCGCTCAGAAACAGAGAGTTAGGTATCAGGGAAATAAAAATAGTAGATCTTGTACAAGAAGGCACTGTTGTGGATTCAGGGGATTATGTTGCTGAACTTGATCAAACAGAAGCACTAAGCAAACTTAAAGACATTGAAGATGAGCTGGAAAAAAAGAAATCAGAATATGTAAAAGCCAGGCTGGATACGGCTATGGAATTAAAAAAGTTAAGGAATGAGCTTATTGAGTTAGAAATGAGGGAAGAAGAACAAAAACTCAAGATGGAACAGTCACAATATGAGCCTCCTGCAACCCAAAGACAGGCAGAAATTGATTATGAAAGAGCAAAAAGGGATTTAAAACAGGCAAAAGAAAACTATTCCCTTAAAGTTGAACAGGCAAAAGCTCAGATGAACGAGGTAGCTATAAACCTTGAGAAGGAACAAAGAACAAAGCAAAAAATGGAAGAAGTTCTGGAGAATTTTACTATAACGGCACCACAGGGAGGGATGGTAATATATGAAAAAGACTATAGTGGGGAGAAGCGAAAAGAAGGCTCTACCATTAGTCCGTGGGATCTAACGATAGCTACTCTTCCCGACCTGTCCGGACTAATATCGGTAACTTATGTGAATGAAATTGACATCAGCAGGGTAAAACCCGGACAGGATGTACGAATCAGCGCAGATGCATTCCCTGATGAAGAGTATTCAGGAACAGTAAAGGAGGTAGCCAATATTGGACAAGAACTCAAAAATTCAGGAGCCAAAGTATTCGAAGTCATCATCAGTGTGACTGAATCCGATGATACTCTTCGTCCGTCAATGACAACCAGCAACAAAATTATAACTGATGCCTATGAAAATGTCAGGTTCCTTCCCCTGGAAGCTGTACATACTGAAAAAGACAAGACTTTTGTTTATACACTCAATAATAAAAAAAAGTATATAGAAACAGGTAAGACCAATGAGAATTATATTATTGTAAAAGGACTGGAAACAGGTAAAAAAGTGCGATTAGATATCCCTCAGAATTAAAATCAAGACTCCAAATCATCCATAATGGTTAAACGATCGTTGCATAACATCGAAATAGCACTCGAAGCTATAAAAACCAACAAGTTAAAAAGTATTTTGACTGCCCTTGGAATTTTATTTGGCGTAAGTGCAGTGATTAGTATGATGGCAATAGGTAATGGCGCCAGGCAACATATCTTAAGACAGATGGAAACGATAGGCGCTAACAATATTGTGATTGAAGCCGTCGAAAAAAAAGAACTCGACAGCAAGGATGAAGAGGATGACAATGAAAACGCAGATAAACAAAGTTCCCAAATTTCGCCTGGCCTACACGCTCTTGACTATCATTCAATAAAATCCATCGTTCCGACCATCAATAAAATATCTCCTGAAGTTATTATTGAGTCAACAATAAGTCACTCCAATAAAAGAATTGATGGACAATGCATTGGAGTTTCCAATGATTATTTTGACATTTATAACCTTAACCTGGAATCAGGAGCATTCTTTAATCAAAAACAAGCTGTGGAAGGACAGTCGGTTTGCATATTAGGCGGGAACATTGCAACAAAACTTTTCAGCAACATTGATCCCATAGGTAAATACATTAAATTCGGAAATATATGGCTGAAAGTCGCTGGTGTCATAGAAAACAGAAACTTGCACAATATTGATATTGAAGAATACGGATTCAACAATCTGAATGAGGCTGTTTTTGTCCCACAAAATACTGTAATAAGAAGAATTATAGACAGGAACAAAATAAATTTTACTCCTCCATCAAATTCCTCCCTTCAACTAAGGAACTTTTCCATAAATAGCAATAATGATAGTGAACAAAATAACTATCATCAATTTGACCGAATTATTATTCAGGTTAACAATTCAGAAGATCTAAGATCAACTGCCTCATTAACTGAGCGAATATTAAAAAGAAGACACAACAACATAGAAGACTATAAAATGATTATTCCGGAACTTTTACTAAAACAAAAGCAGGAAACCAATGAAATGTTTAATTTCGTTCTTGGAGCTATTGCGGGCATATCTCTTCTTGTTGGTGGAATTGGAATTATGAATATTATGTTTGCCACGGTTTTGGAACGCATAAGAGAAATTGGGATACGTATGGCAATAGGAGCCAAAAAGACAGATATTATGGAACAATTTATGATAGAAGCAGTATTCATCAGTCTGATTGGCGGCATTCTCGGAATTATCACAGGAGTGAGCTTTGCATGGATTATAAACAGATTAACGGATATAGAAACCTATGTTACATTAAGCTCAATATTAATAGCCTTCCTGGTAAGTGTATCAACAGGAATTATCTTTGGATATTCCCCAGCCAAAAGGGCAGCTGAAAAAGATCCAATAGAATCACTAAGACATGAATAAAAGCGTTAACTCACATGCAGAAAAACAATTAACATCTCCTGTCTCTCATATCTGATAGATAAATTGAACAAATTCTCCTTTTAGTGTGTTTCATATAAAATATAAGCAGAAAACCCCAGAAAGCCTTAAATTTGTTTAAAAAAAACTGGATTTTTATAAAAAAAACAATTAAAAAATGTATACCTATGAAATCAGACATTCAAATTGCCAAAGAAGCCAAAATTAAGCCTATAAAAGAAATTGGCGCCAAAATGGGCCTTAAGGAAGATGACCTGGAATTGTATGGTAAATATAAGGCCAAAGTTCCCCTGTCCTATATTGATCCCAAAAAAATAGAAAAGAGTAATCTTATTTTGGTATCAGCCATCTCCCCCACTCCTGCAGGCGAAGGAAAAACCACCATGTCTATAGGACTATCGCAGGGGCTCAATCAAATTGGGGCAAACTCGTCCGTTGTGCTGCGGGAACCTTCATTAGGACCAGTATTTGGAATAAAAGGTGGTGCTACTGGCGGTGGATTATCTCAGGTTCTGCCAATGGAAGATATTAATTTGCATTTCACAGGTGATTTCGGAGCAATAGAAAAAGCACATAACCTTTTATCCGCTCTGATTGACAATGCCATTCAGCATCGCAAAATCAATATTGACCCCAGAACAATTTTGTGGAAAAGGGTAATGGACATGAACGACCGAGCACTGCGCAAAACTATTGTTGGATTAGGCGGAAGGACATTTGGAATTCCAAGAGAAACCGGATTTGACATCACTGCTGCATCTGAATTAATGGCTATCCTATGTCTTGCTGAAAATTTTGAAGACCTTAAAGAAAAGCTGGGGAATATTTTTATCGGTTATACTTTCGAGAAAAAACCTGTATATTCGAGAGACTTAAACGCTCATGGTGCTATGGCTGCACTGCTGAGAGATGCCATCAAACCCAACCTGGTGCAGACACTGGAAAATACCCCTGCTATAATCCATGGTGGTCCTTTTGCTAATATTGCACAGGGTACGAATTCTGTAATAGCTACAAAAACAGGCATGTCACTGTCTGACTATGTAGTCACAGAAGCAGGCTTCGGATTTGACCTTGGCGCAGAAAAATTCTTTGACATAAAATGCGGATACTCAGGATTATCGCCTAAAGCTGTAGTACTAGTGGCTACTGCACGGGCACTTAAATACCACGGAGGAGCTCCACTCGATAAAATTAATGAACCTAATATGGAAGCGCTTCAACAAGGTATTGAAAACCTCGAAAAACACATTGAAAACATACAAAACTTTGATATTTGCGCGGTAGTGGCAATCAATAAATTTGTCACCGATACGGAGGAAGAACTGGAGTTCATTAAACAAAGAGTTAAAGAAAAAGACATAGAAGCTGTTGTAACTGATGTATGGGGACAAGGAGGCAAAGGTGCTGTAGAGCTTGCCAAAAAAGTGAAAAACACTGCCGATAACTGTACAAACAAATATAAGCCCATGTATGAATGGAGCTGGGATATCCCAAAAAAAATTGAAGCTGTGGCGAAAAAAATATATGGGGCAGCAGCCATAGACTATACAGCAACAGCAAAAACTGATCTTAAGAAAATTGAAGCACTGGGATTAGGTGAACTCCCCGTTTGTATTGCTAAAACACAAAAATCATTATCTGACAATCCTGACTTACTGGGACGACCAAAAGACTTTATAGTTACAGTCAGGGAGATAGAAATATCAGCCGGTGCAGGATTTGTAGTACCGATTACAGGAAAAATTATGAGAATGCCTGGGTTACCCAAATCACCAGCCGCTGAAAAAATCGATGTCGATAAAGACGGCAATATTACAGGGTTATTTTAAAGCCTGTTCACTTTTAAAAAAAAAACAGATGTCGCCATCAAAGGCGACATCTGTTTTTTTTTATTCAAATTATCAATGAGTATCGATAAATAAGTAAGGCTAAAATTATTTCAGCATTTCACTTTTATACTTCAAAAAACTACCATATCTTCGATGCTGTTTAAAAGACATACATTATGAATACAGATTATGCACAGCAAATAGCAACTACTCTTAATCTAAAAACCTGGCAGGCTGCAAACACGCTTTCTCTGCTCAACGAAGGGGCTACAATTCCATTTATAAGCCGTTACAGAAAAGAAAAAACAGGAGAACTCGACGAAACATATATTGGAAACATTCAAGCAGAATACACCAAATTAACAGAGATAGACAAACGCAGAGAGACCATCCTACATACCATAGATGAACAGGGAAATCTGACTGAATCGCTCAAAAAACAAATTGAGAATGCTAAAACATCACAGGAACTGGAAGACATCTACCTGCCTTACAAACCCAAAAAAAGAACAAGGGCAAATAAAGCAAAAGAAAAAGGACTGGAACCACTTGCGACAAAAATCTGGCAACAAAATGAAACCAACCCGGAAAAGCTGGCTGAGCAATTTGTCATTGAGGAAGTTAAGAATATCGAAGAAGCACTTCATGGCGCAAGAGACATTATTGCAGAATGGATAAATGAAGATCAAAAAGCCAGAGGCCGAATAAGAAAGTTGTTTCACAGCCAAGCCCTTTTAATATCAAAAATAACCAAGAGCAAGGAAGAAGAAGGAGAAAAATATAAAGATTATTTTGATTGGTCTGAGCTATTGAAAAAATGCCCGTCACATCGTTATCTAGCTATTATGAGAGGCGAAACCGAAGGCATATTAAAAGTAAAAATTGAGCCGAATCAAGAAGAAGCCATGGAAATTCTTCAACATCTTTTCATCAAGGCAAAAAACAAATGCAGTGAACATGTTTACACAGCAATAACAGACAGCTACAAAAGACTTATGGCACCTTCCATGGAAAATGAAACCAAAACATATTTCAAGGAAAAAGCTGATGATGATGCCATCAAGGTTTTTGCGGAGAACCTGAGACAACTTTTACTGGCGCCTCCTCTAGGTCAAAAAAGAATTCTGGCCATTGATCCGGGCTACAAAACAGGATGCAAAGTAGTTTGCCTTGATGAGCAAGGGAATCTGATGCATAATGAAAATATTTATCCACACAAACCACAGGAAGAAAAAAAACAAGCGACCAAAAAAGTAGTAAATCTCCTGAATTCCCACAACATAGATGTGATTGCCATTGGAAACGGTACAGCAGGCCGTGAAACAGAAGAGTTCATAAGAAATCTGAAATTTGACCGGGATGTTAGTGTCTTCATTGTAAGTGAAGACGGAGCATCGGTATATTCAGCATCAAAAACAGCACGTGAAGAATTTCCGGACTATGATGTGACGGTAAGAGGTGCGGTTTCCATTGGTAGGAGATTGATGGATCCGCTGGCAGAATTGGTCAAAATAGATCCAAAATCAATAGGTGTAGGTCAATACCAGCATGATGTAGACCAACATAAACTTAGGAGCAAACTCGACCAGGTAATTGAAAGTTGTGTAAACCTTGTTGGTGTGAATGTTAATACATCCAGCAAACACCTGCTCAGCTATGTTTCCGGACTTGGACCTAAGCTTGCTAAAAATTTAGTCGATTACAGAAAAGAAAACGGTGCATTTACTTCCAGGGAGCAATTTAAAAAAGTAAAACTGATGGGGGATAAAGCCTTCCAGCAATCAGCAGGCTTTCTAAGAGTAGATATTTCTGAAAACCCATTAGATAATAGCGCTGTCCATCCGGAAAGCTACTATATTGTCGAACGGATGGCAAAAGACTTAGAATGCACAATAAAGATGCTTATAGAAGATAAAGAACTACGGAAAAAAATCAATACAAACAACTATGTCACTGAAAATGTGGGGCTTTCATCATTAAAGGATATTATGAAAGAACTGGAAAAACCCGGCCGTGATCCCAGAAAACAATTAAAAATTTTTGAATTCGACCCCAATATTAAAACAATTGATGACGTAAATCCCGGAATGGTTGTTCCCGGAATAATAAAGAACATAACAAATTTTGGAGCCTTTGTTGATATAGGAATTAAAGAAAACGGCTTAATCCATATTTCAAATCTCGCTGACAGTTACATATCCAGCCCTTCCGATATTATCAGTCTTCACCAGCAGGTACGCGTAAAAGTACTGGATGTGGATAAAACAAGAAGACGAATTCAGCTTTCCTTAAAAGGTATTGAGCAACAGTAAAAAGTATCAGGGTACAACATCATAACGCAGTCTACTGCCCGGAATAACTTTCCGCTCCGGCAGATAATACTTATCTCTTTTTTGCAAGAGATAAAATTCTTTTTCATTTTCAGATAGCTGTATAAGGGTATCTTTTTCGGCAGACCAGCGTTGTCCGTCATAAACAGCAACATAGCTCTCGCCCACAACTTCTACTGTATCATTCTCTACAATTATCCCTGTATTTTCATCCAGTCCCAATCCCAATAAACCCGGATGTGACTCCAGGATTTCGAACATATCAAACTGACGATTCCTTGCCAAAATATGCTGATCGACAGCAATATTCTTCAAAAAGCCAAAACCCTCATCGTAACTACCTTTTATTACTGTATTTGTAACCGTATCGCCTCTGAGTAAAAAAGAAGACTGGATATTGGCTCCTGCAGAAGTACCTGCTATTACCCCTTCACGATTCAGTAAGGCAATCAATTCCAAATGAGTTAATGTATTCAGATATGCATCAGCGAGTCTCCAGGGTAAACCACCCATCATCCACACACCTTCTGCTCTTAGCAATGGTTTAACAAAATCCTCGGAATTTGCTTTCTTACGGCTTCTTGTGTGAAGTATAGAAACATCTCTGAAACCCGCATCTTCAAATCTTTCCTTTTGTCTGCCCAAAAAATCGAAATGGTGGATGGCCTCTTCACGTTTTGCTGTTGGAATAATCACAATAGGTTTATTCTTCCCTCCAATAAGATCTTTGAAAATCGGGAAAAATACACTATCTCGTGCATGTCCGCCCATCAACAATACAGTTCCTTTTTCAGGACCTTTAGGAACATCATTTTGCGGATGAGCAAAAATAATTTGCGTAAAAAAGAATATTAGAGTTAAAGCAAACTTCATTTGAACAAAAGATTGATTATTAGTTTCATAATCTGGAACTTATTGCTACAAAAGTCAACATAAGTAAATTCTATAACCCATGTAACCTTCATGTTTTATGCATCGGTTATTGTCTACGCTAGTGGATAAGGGTATCATAACACCGAAAAATAAAGAACCTAGTTCTTAACAAAAAAATCTATATCACTAGTTCCCTAAGATAAAAAATCCCCGAAAAATCTCGGGGATTTAAAATAAAAATATCTTCTTTGACTCTCCTGAAGCGATATTGATTTAGTTCGTCTTAGGTGTTTTATTTTTAAAGATAATCCAGCAATATCCTGTAAAAACCAATGCCATCAGCACTTGCATCAGAATAGGTATTCCAACCATCCCCAGTGAAGCAATGGCTAAATTCACGATAAGAAACTTAATTGAATAATAAAATGCTTTACTTAGGACTATACTTGTCAAAATGGCTAATGGTGCAGATTTCATTTTGTTAAATAGATAATAAAACAAGAATACATTCAATGTCAACTCTGCAGTAATAAGTAACATTTTGGCAAAAACAGGATGAGCGGAAATAAGAAATGAAAACACCGGTAATGTAATAGCCAGAACATAGGCATTGCGCTTTGTTGTATGTAACATAGCAAGAATCAGCGCTAAACGCATTGGCTCAATAAAATATACAGGTACTTTCAGCATATGAGCAATTGCTGGTATAAAATAAATAAATAAAACCGCAAGCAGATCAAACGCTATCGCTCTTAACGTTTCCTTTGATCGTAACTGGATAGGCAATGTAGCATTCATAGAAATTATATTTTAAGTTAATTTAAGAATTCAAGGTATACATTTCCAAATTTAAAAATATATTTTTATCAACAAAACAAAATACCTATATTTATAGAACAATTTTTACTATATATGTGCCAGAAAACATTAAAAACAGTGATGCAGAGTGCTTGTTAAAAAAATGTAAAAGAGGAAAATATATTAATTACAATACTTAAATAACTAAATTTTCAACCCATAAAAACTCCAGGCCATGAAAAGAAGAGATTTTTTAAAAAAGAGTATAGGAGCAGGTATCCTCACAGGGTCGGTTCTCACATTTGGAGGATACGGAAGAATTTTCGCCAACACTACTGCCAATCCGGACCTTCCTTATGATCTCGTTGCAGTCAAAGATGGAGAACCTGATAAAATGTTTGACAGAGCTATGGAAGCCATGGGAGGCATGGAAAAATTTGTTAAGCGTGGTCAAACTGTTGTTGTTAAGCCTAATATTGGATGGGATGTAATTCCTGAACGAGCAGGCAACACAAATCCCAAACTTGTAAAAAGGATAATCGAACAATGTTTGGAAGCGGGAGCCAGAAAGGTATACGTTTTCGATAATACATGCGACGAATGGCGTAAGTGCTATAAAAACAGCGGCATAGAAAGAGCTGCCGAAGAAGCCGGAGCTACTGTAGCGCCAGCAAATACTGAGGGATATTTTCAGGAAGTGAGTATTCCAAAAGGAAAAACTTTAACTAAGGCCAAAGAACATGAATTAATATTAGAATCAGACGTTTTCATCAATGTTCCTATTCTTAAACATCATGGATCAGCCCGTCTTACTGTATCGATGAAAAACTTAATGGGTATAATATGGGACAGAAAATTCTGGCACAGAAACGACCTTCACCAATGCATAGCAGATTTTACCTCCTATCGCCAACCTGATTTAAATATAGTTGATGCATACAATGTTATGATGCGTAACGGCCCAAGAGGAGTTTCAACGGCCGATGTTTCAACCATGAAATACCTTATCATGTCAGATGACATGGTTGCAGCCGATGTATCTTCAGCCAAAATTTTTGGCGCTGAACCGGGTAAGATAAGACATATTAAAATTGCCGGAGAAGCCGGATACGGCCAATTCGACCTTGACAAGCTAAAGATAGGAAGGCTTAAAGTATAAAACACATTCAATCCATGATTATATCTAATGAATAAGGAGATATGATCATGGATAAACAATTTAAATTCATCCCTAGAGTATTCTGGCAATAATACAGAAACCTCCAGGTTAACTCTAAAAAAATAATATATGAAGAATAAACACCTAAAAAAGATCAGATTAATCATATCGCTATTCTTTCTTATCACGCTTGGCATGTTTTTTCTTCAACTTGCCGGGCTTTTCCCAACAAAATTTATCAGGAGTATTACTTTCATCCAGTTTATTCCCTCGGCATTGAAATTTTTCAATGTATTTACCTGGGGAGCAATAGGATTTATTATTGTCCTTATTCTCACCTTGTTGTTCGGAAGGATTTACTGTTCCACAGTTTGTCCTCTGGGCATTCTACAGGATGTTATCAGTTATCTGAAAAGGAAGTTCAGAAAAAAAAGTAAATACAAGTATCTCAAAGCATACAACTGGCTCAGATATTCCATTCTGGTTATTTCTATTGCATTTCTTTTAGGTGGCAGTATTCTGATAATTTCCCTGCTTGATCCTTATAGCATTTTCGGGAGAATTACATCGGATCTGTTCCGTCCATTGGTAATCATGGGAAACAATTCACTTGCAGGGATACTGAATAATTATGGCATCTATACATTGTATAACATTGATTTTCCAACGGTTCATATCTGGCTCATAATGATTCCTGCTGTATTTTTTATAGCCATAGTATGGATGGCGCTGACAAACGGCAGAATATATTGCAACACAATTTGCCCTGTGGGAACATTTCTGGGTTTTCTTTCGAAATATTCCATATTTCAGATTAGGCTGAATTCTAATTCCTGTACCAAATGTGGGCTATGTGAAAAAGCCTGTAAGGCCGGATGTATTGAAACAAGTACACAACACATAGATTTTAGCCGCTGTGTTGGCTGCTTTAATTGTATGGAGGCTTGTCCATTCTCAAGTGCAGAATATGCTTTTAATAAGATTTACAGAAAGAATTCTGTTCCGTCTGCTTCTGCCGATAATATAGAGACGGATGTGAATAAGCGCAAATTTTTGGGTGGTTTAATATTAGGATTCTTTGGTATCTCAAAATTAGCACGAGCTCAGGAAGTAGTTTCTTACAGTGCAATGATGCCAATTACAAGAAATAATCCAATCTCACCACCAGGAGCTGGTTCTATAAAACGCTTTAACGAAGCATGTACTGCTTGTCATCTTTGTGTTAATGCTTGTCCGACAAATGTCCTTCAACCATCAGTATTGGAATACGGATTAAGAGGATTAATGCAGCCCAGACTGGATAATCACAGTGGATTTTGTAATTATGATTGTGTGATTTGCGGAGAAGTATGCCCGACAGGTGCTATTTTGCCTATTTCAGTTGAAGACAAACGACTTACACAAATGGGACAAGTACGGTTTGTCAAAGAAAACTGCATTGTTGAGACCGAAGGTACTGATTGCGGTTCGTGTGCAGAACATTGTCCCACTCAGGCTGTAACTATGGTAGAATACCAGAATAACCTCATGATACCGGAAGTAGACACGGAAATATGCGTTGGCTGTGGCGCTTGTGAACATGCATGCCCAACTATGCCATATAAAGCAATTTATGTCGAGGGTAATCCCGTGCATGTCAGGGCGAAAGAACCCAAACAAGAAGAGCTGGAAGAAGTGGAACATGAGGAGGATTTCCCGTTTTAAGCGAATAATTGCTTAAAAACATAAAACAAATCTGTTGATAGCAAGAAAGATTGAAAAGCATAATATCATCAATGTGGTAAACCATGAAAATAAAAGCTTGTGTAACATCAAATATCATGTTGAACGAAAACCCCCATTCACTCATCCAAAAACTTCGCCAAAACAGAAAATAATCTGTTTTGGTGAACCGGCTTTGCAATATAATCATTACAACCGGCTTCTATACTCATATCTCTGTCATTCTCCATCGCATAAGCAGTAAGTGCTACAATAATTATATCGGAATTAAAAGTTCTGATGGCTTTAGTAGCCTCCAACCCATCCATCTCCGGCATTTTTATATCCATAAGTATGAGTTCTAGATCAGAACGTTCTTTTGTAATCTCTATCGCTTCTTTCCCGTTTCTTGCATGTAAAATATTTACCCCTGTCTTGCGTAAAGCAATCTCCAGGTATTTAAAATTGCTACCCTCATCTTCAGCTATAAGAATAGTTTTATCATGCCAGTCTTTATTTAAACTATCTACCATAAAAACTAATATTATTAGGGTTGCAGCGGAAGAGAAAAATAAAAAATTGAACCTTCATGTGGAATGGATTTAAGCCATATTGTTCCACCCAACATATCAACCAGTCTTTTAGATATTGTAAGTCCCAAACCTGCGCCCCTGTAAAATTTTTCTTTGTCATCCTCAATTTTTGTAAACCTGTCGAAAATTACATCTTTTTGTTTCTTTGTAATTCCTATACCCGTATCCTCAACAAAAAAACGAATATAGTTCCTATCATCTTTTTGAATAATTTCATATCCAAATTCTACAGAGCCCTGGTCAGTAAATTTTACAGCATTATCTATGAGATTATTTAAAATCTGCCTTATACGGTAAGGATCTGAATATAATTTAAAATCTACCCCTTTCTTCTCTTTGGTTGTTAGCAAACTAATGTTTTTATAAACAACATTATCTAAAAAGAAATCGTACAATTCATCAACTATTTCATCGACCGGACACTCTTTAGTCTCAATCTGAAGCTGTTCGGAATCTATTCTGGCCAAATCAATGATATTATCAATAAGGTTTAATAAACTATTGCTGTGAATATTAATCTGCGTAATAAGTTCATTCTTTAAATTGTTATCAAGTTCCTTATCGTTCAGCAGATTAGAAAAACCTAATATTGCATTCATTGGAGTACGAATCTCATGAGACATATTGGCCAAAAAAACACTTTTAAGCCGGTTGGCTTCCTCTGCTTTTTCTTTTGCTTCTTTAAGATCTTTTGTGCGTTGCTCAACAAGCTTTTCGAGATGATTCCTATGTTCTTCAAGTTCTTTGTTCTGTTTTTCTATATGCTCTTTCTGCTTTACTGTGTAATCGCGTTGTGCTTCAATCTCATTTTTCTGAGCTAACATTTCTTCCTTCTGGGTTTTTATCTCTCTGGTACGTTCATTAACCAGTTTTTCAAGTTTAGTATTTGCCAGTTTCAATCGTCTCATATTTAACTTAATCAAACTCCATATAATAAGAGCAAACAGTATTATATACAAAACAAAAGCCCAGACTGTCTTATACCATGCTGTTTGAACCCTGAACCGATATTCATCAACCTTACTAAGAACATTAGAAACATCTTTTACCCGGACTTTAAAGGTATATTCCCCTCCGGGAATATTAGTATATTCTTTAAAAGGATGATCCACCCAGCCTGACCATTCCTTATCATAACCTTCCAGAAAATACTGAAACTCCCTTGATTCTGGATTATCAAACAGGGGAGATGATACTTCAAACATTATATCATTTTGTTGTGGGGAAAAATCTAAAATGTATTGTTCAGGCTGGGAAGTTGCAATTAATGATTTTTGTTCATTTTTCCCGGGATAAGCTCCGTTAAACAAGACCGAATCTCCATTGAGAATCACTCGCCGTATCAAAGCGGGGTAGCCAGAAATTTCTTTAGACAAGCTACTCCTCTCATAAACTCTAAAAAGCCCCTCTGTGCCACCAATCCATGTAACCTGGTTTTTTTCCGGAAAAAGCACATAAACATCCATATAAGGAAGTCGCAAAAATGGTTCTTCAATCCACTTATATTTTTTATCCGTCTCATTAGGTTTTAAAAAACCCATAGATTGCCCGTGGGTATTTTCAGGTGCAACCCAAATATTCCCATTTTCATCTTCAGCCATTTGATATATATACTTTAACCTTTCTGGAAAATATTGAGATAACATAGCATCCCAGTTTATTCCATCAAACTGTAAAACACTGCCATTGGCATTTCCAAAATATAATATTCCCCTTTTATCCTGCACAATTGACCAGTTTTGTGAAGATCCTTCATAAGTCTTAGGGGAGTAATTTGTGATGAATAGAGAGCCTCTTTCATTCTCTGTTTGAGTGAAAGCAGAAAAAGATAAGATCAGTATGATGTATAAGATCAGTAAGACTCTCATTTATTAAAGGATTATTAAGAAACAAGATAAAAAATAATTGACCTAATCACAAAGTTATTTTACAAACAACACAAGGTCTTTGACTAAATGGAACATATCACTTCACATAAAATCGAACCACAGGAACATCACCGACACGTCAAATAAGGTGATATACGCCCATAATAAATATTGAAATGTTATGTATTGTAAGTATGGTTATACTCCCTTGAACCTGCATTTCTTTTATAGATAAAAAATATTGCCGCTAAAATTACAACAGTACCTATAGAAAATAAAAACCAATTGAATTTATCCGGAGTATATTGAGTCAATATGCTTTGCCCTTCCTCAGGAGATTTAAATAATGCACTTATATGAACCTGAGAAATAAGGAAAACAGAATAATCCCAGATAAACGATATAAAGACCACAAATGCTCCCGCGATTAAAAGTCCCCATTCTTTCATACAAATGTTGAATTTTTCAGCATTCTTATAATCAAAATATATTATTACCCAAAATAATAAAATCATAATCAATGAAATTAATACGGGTGCTAAGACGGGACCTGTCCAGGCCACAGGAATTAAATACAATATATCCCATGTCAACAAACTCTCAGGCCAATCCAAAATTAGTTTAAGAAAAACATAATAGAAAATATCCCAGATAGCAAAAATAAAGATGAATGCAGCAAACTGGCGATAAAAATTTTTAAAAGCAAGCACTGCAACACTAATAATCATGAGCATAGATATTATCTCTCTGAGAATTTCTGTAATGCCCACGGCTCTGTCTACTGGAGTAAGCGGGAATGAAAAGCCTTCCGGATAATATAATTCACGCAAATACACTACAATGGAGGCTTCAAAAAGACCCATGGAAACGGCAAATAAGAAAAGCCATAACAATATTTGTTTTAAAGTCTTATCCATATAAAATTTGAACGCAATTGTAAATGCAGGTATTATATTTACTGATATCTATATTTGAAATAGGGAAACCTTACCAACAAAAAACCATCGGAGATTGGTTTCATATGTTTATTTTTTATTATTTATGGCCATATGGAACTTACCATGATAAAATAAACATTTCCTTTTGTGATATTAATGTTTATTTTATCATGGACGTTTCATTCGGATAAAGTTAGATTATTAGTTTCATTCTCTGAGACTTATTGCTACAAAAGTCAACGTAAGTTCATTCTGCATCCCATAAAACCCTCATACTTTATACATAGGCTTTTGTATATGCTAGTGGATAAGGGTTTCATACGAAAGTTGATGCAGGATATTTTTGCTGAAAAAATCGTCATGCCTGAAGTAGAAAGAACCATTGACCAACCATAAACATCAATGGTATAAAAATTCGCATCCTCCGTATTTTAATATTAATTTTGCATATCGAAAATAAACAAAATAAACCATATTTATTGTGCTATATCCCAGTAATTTCGAGGAAAAAATAGAATTTAACAAAGTAAGGGAAAGAATTGCAGATAAATGCATAAGTAACCTCGGAAGAGAAAAGGTTAATCAAATCAAAATTTCTTATTCACAAAAATTCATTTCAAAACTCGTCAGCCAGGTAGCCGAATTTAAGGAAGTCATTGAATTTGAAGAAAATTTCCCTTTAGATCATTGCGTTGATGTTCGAGATGCCCTTGAAAAGATAAGAATAGAAGGCACACATCCGGAAGTTGAAGAAGTATATCATTTGCGCCTCAACCAGGCAACTATAAAAAAAATCATTACTTTTTTCAACAACAACCGAGAAGAGGAAAAATACCTCAGCCTGTTTAATCTAACAAAAAATATTACTTTGTATAACTTTGTGAGCGAGCGTATAGACAGAACATTAACTCCTAAAGGAGATATCAAAAACAATGCTTCCCAAGATTTAAAAAATATTCGCAATTCAATTTTACAGAAAGAAAATCAAGTTTCAGGAAAGATAAACAAAATATTAGAAAGAGCTAAAAGCAAAGGTATCGTAAATGAAGAAACCAACCTGTCCATAAGACATGGGCGCACAGTAATCCCGGTTGAAGCAGGCAATAAGCGAAAAATTAACGGTCTGGTACAAGATGAATCAGCTTCCGGTCGGACTGTTTATATTGAACCAACAGAAATAGTAGAGCTTAACAACGAAATCCGGGAACTTCACTATGCAGAAAAAAGGGAAATAATCAAAATTTTAACTGACCTGGCTGACGATCTGAGACCTTATATTGATGAACTATTAACGGCCATTGATTTTCTGGGAACTATAGATTTTATAAGGGCTAAGGCGTTATATGCAAAAGAAATTAATGCCATCAAACCTGCAGTTGTCAGTCACCCCCACCTGAGGTGGATAGATGCTGTACATCCTGTATTATATCTTAATTATAAAGCAGAAAATAAGGAAGTAGTACCATTAAGCATAACCCTGGACAAAAAAAGCAGAATAATCGTAATTTCAGGCCCCAATGCAGGAGGAAAATCCGTATGCCTTAAAACAATAGGACTGCTTCAATACATGTTTCAATGCGGACTGCTTATACCGGTAAAATACGGTTCCGAAGCAGGCATATTCCGTAAAATATTCATCAATATCGGAGACGATCAATCTATTGAGAATGATCTCAGTACTTATAGCTCTCATCTGGTGAACATGAAAAATTTTCTGAAATATGCTGATGAAGATTCCATAATTTTAATTGATGAATTTGGAGCAGGTACAGAACCCATACTAGGAGGGGCAATAGCCGAATCGATTCTGGATGCACTCAACCAAAAAGGCGTCATGGGTGCAATAACAACACACTATGCCAACCTGAAACATTTTGCTTCAGAGGCGGAAGGCATTGAAAATGGCGCTATGCTTTTTGACGCAAAAGATATGAAACCACTCTATAAACTAACAATAGGTGAACCCGGCAGTTCATTTGCATTTGAAATTGCAAAAAAAATTGGGCTACCTCAAAATGTATTAAAAGAGGCCTCCAGTAAAGTTGGAAAGCAGCATATTGACTACGACAAAAACCTTAAAGATATAATTCGAGACAAACAATACTGGGAAAATAAGCGGGAGTCAATAAAAGCAAAAGAGAAAAAAATAGAAAAATTACTCGATAAGTATGCAGAAGAGTTGAAGGATGCTAAAAATTTAAAGAAAAAAATTAAAAAAGAAGCCCAGGAAGAAGCGCAGCAACTTCTTGCACAAATCAACAAAAAAATAGAAAACACTATACGCCAAATTAAAGAAAGTCAAGCTGAAAAAGAAAAAACAAAACAAGCCAGAAAAGAATTAGAAGAGTTTAAAGAACAGGCTTTACAAGAGAAGCCTGAAGAACTTGACTCAAAAATTCATAAAATAGAACATGAAAGAAAGAAGGTACTGCAACAACCAGAAAAACAAAAAAGTGAAACACGCCAACATAAAGAATACCATAATAAACTGAACAAAGGAGACAAAGTACAACTGAAAGGAAGAGACTCTGTGGGAGAAATTATAGACGTCAATGAAAAAAGTGTTTTAATAGCTTTTGGAAATATATTGACTACTATTCCATATGATCAAATAGAAAAGATAAGCGAGGAAGAATATCAAAAAGAAGCCAAAACTCCTACAAGCAATCTAAGTCAAAATTATAACCTGGGGAAACGAAAAATGGAATTTCACCCGGAGCTTGACATCAGAGGGAAAAGAGCTGATGAGGCACTGCAAATGGTTAGAGATTTTATAGACGAAGCTATAGTTGTTAACACTAAACAAGTACGTATATTACACGGCAAAGGAAATGGAATTTTACGGCAGTTGGTTCGCAAATATTTAAGTTCAGTAGATATGGTTAAACATTTCGGAGATGAGAATGTTGAATATGGAGGTTCAGGCATAACTGTAGTTGATCTGGATTACTAAAATTTGTTATATTTGATAGTAAAATTATACCCATTTTGATTTTAATTCATACCCATAAAATAACGCCGCGTCTTAACTATACTCTTGACTTTGTATTTAAGCAAGTGCTAAACACGATGTATAAAGTCACAGAAAATACCGAAGAGTTTAAAAATTTCAATGGAGCAAAAATTAATTACTCACACCAGGAACTTGAAGAAGGTATTTTCATAAAACCCACAGAACTTCTATTTGAGGATCATATAGAAAACAAACAAATTTTTGTGACCCAATGGGATAGTCTTAAGATTTTTTTCCAAACCAACGATCATTCCGCCTTACCGTTTGATATTTTTTCTTCCATTTTTTATTTGATTTCAAGGTATGAGGAGCATCTCCCCTTTCTCGCTGACGCACATGGACGTTTTGAAGCCAAGGAAAGCCTGGCATTTGAAAACAATTTTTTGCAGGAACCTATTATAGACCAATGGATTTATGCTTTTGCAGACACAATTAAAAAACGGTATCCTGAAACACATTTCCCTGAACGAAAATTCAGATATATATCCACAATCGATATTGATAATGCCTATGCATTTCTTTTTAAGGGAATAAGCCGCACATTAGGGGCAACCTTAAGTTCCTTAATCAACCTCAACCTTGAGGATAACCTTAGAAGATACAGAACACTTGCAGGACGGAAAGATCCATATGATACGTATGACATCTTTTTCGACTTGCATCAAAAATATAAAATTGAACCCATCTGGTTTTTTCTGGTAGGGAATAGTGGCAGATTTGACAACAATGTGTCTATTGAAAAAAATGCATATCAGAATCTCATCAAGCAAATTGCAGAAAAATACGAAGTAGGTTTACATCCTTCCTATAAAACAAGCAACAAGGAAGATTTATTAAAAAGTGAAAAAAAGAACCTGGAGACTGTAATAGGGAGAAAAGTCAATAAAAGCCGCCAGCACTATCTTAAATTGCATGTTAATCAAACGTATCAGAATCTTATTAAGGCCGGAATAAAAGAAGACTATACAATGGGGTATGCTACCGATATAGGGTTCCGGGCCGGAACATGCACTCCTTTTAAGTATTATGACCTTTACAATGAGACTCCTACTGAGCTATTGATATACCCCTTTCAAATTATGGACACTACGCTGAATAAACAAAAAAAACTAAATACAAATGAGGCCATTTCTTTCATAGAAAACATGATCGAAAAAATTAAAAAGGTTGACGGAACATTTATAAGTATTTGGCATAACGAAGCTTTAAGCGACCATGGGTTATGGAAAGGATGGGAAAATGTTTACAGAGAAATGCTAAGATTTGTATTCGAAAAATAAAAATATTAAGAGTCATTTAAGATAAATTGAATTGCTGCCTGTAAATTATCAAATACATAATCCGGTGTAATATCAAAGGTTTCAATGTTTTTTCCTGTGCGCACACCTATTGCCGTACATCCGGCCTCTTTACCAGCTTTTATATCTCTGTCCGTATCTCCAACTACGAAAGATTGGTTAAGATTAATATTTAAATCATTAGCTGCCTGAAATAACATCCCGGCTTTAGGCTTCCTGCATTCGCATTCTATGAGGAATTCAGAATTTCCGCCTGAAATATCAAAACCCGGATGATGCGGACAAACATAAACAGCATCAAGATATGCTCCGAATTTTTGCAAATCAAGTTCGAGTTTTTGATGTATACCTGCTAATTCATCAATGTTAATTAAATTTCTGGCAACAGCCGATTGATTAGTAAATAAAATGGCTAAAAACTGAGATTCATTAATAAGTTTCACTGCTTCGGGAACTTCTTCTATAAGTTCTATTTGTTCAGGGGAAAGTATAAAATTTTTCTCCACATTTATAACTCCATCACGATCTAAAAAAACAGCTTTTCTACTCATGAAATACAATATTTAATTTAATCTAATCTGACACATTCAACATACGAACTACCTTTTTATCTACCGGTAATGTCATATCCTCTTCTTTGAGCTTAGTAAGCGATTTCCAACGGAAGGATATACTCCCGTTCTTTAATTCAGGGATATCGAAAGGCCGCTCAGATACTTCAAACTTTATTTTTTCAGTAAATTGAGCCTTGTAATAAATACTTATTAATTGATATTCTGAATAAAATATAGAAGGCTGAAAATAATCCAGGGTATAATAATGGTCTAATACCTCAATCTCTTGCCCGAATTCTTCCATAGCTTCACGTTTCAGACAATCAATTGTTCCTTCTCCCGCTTTAAGGCCTCCGCCCGGGAACTTTGTCATCTTCATTCCCAGTTGAAATTCATCACTTAACAATATCTGTTTTTCTTTATTTATGATCAGGGCATATACCCTGATATTGAATCCTTTTATTTCACCAGCCATCTTTAGATTTTTAGGTTTTATATTACTTTTAGCAGTTCATCAGCTTTTTTAAAAAGACTCAAGGTGTTTGCTGTCTTTTGAATTCCCAGTACCATATAAGAAAATTCCTTGTCATTCTTTTTGTTATAATCGGCTATCTGTCTGAACATGGTTCCTGAATTAGGGCCATTCTCATAAGGTCTTAAATCAAAATGGGCATCAAAATTTATGATCCCAATTTTTGAAAAGCGTTCATGAGCCCCTGAAAACATATCCAACCCTTTATAATGGCCAAAAGCGATTTCATGTCCGCCACCCAGAATTATCGGAAATAATCCGAGTTCCAGTACCCTGTTCACAGCTACAGCCAGATTCTCCTGAGCGGATTCTAAATGTCTATCAAGACAATGGATATTACCAGCATCATATATTTTTCCCTTACCACCAAACATATTTGGCAGATTGGACATCGCTCTCCTTACACTGAAAGGACCCATCGCAGTTCCTACCCGCCCTTTGTTCTTTTCAACTCCTTTATCACAAATGAAACCCACAAAACAAAATTTATGATGATCCTTTGGAAAATCATTCGCCTCTACCGTATTAAGATCAATTAATTCTATACACTGATGCCACCGAAATGAGTCTATATTGGAACTATCATCAATTCTGCCGCCCCATGTGTCCTTCGAAAGCACACTGTATTTCTTTATACCCATAAGGCTTATATTTAGTTTTTGGGCTAAATTATAAAAATTAGTACATTAATGTTATCATAAAAATTGATAAAAATATCTATCAAGTAATTCAAACCATGAGGCATTAATATATCCTCCTATATACATAAACGTTTTAATAGGCTTTATTTCAACAGATTAATATGTTGAAAAGATACATGATACCTCTTATTTTTTTTGTGTTTAGAGAAATTCCTGGCCTCCGTTATTGATTTGGAGCCCGTGAACAGGCCGGGGGTGGGGTATGGCAGATATTTCGGATCACCACGATAAAGAGACTGTGTGAAAATGGAAAAAATTTAATATTTCATCCAGTATAAATTTGTTAATAATAT
>JAWLEB010000028.1:0-38273 GCA_041686375.1 Bacteroidales bacterium | reverse complement strand
TGCTGATTATCCAACTTCCCTGCTGTGGCAAAAATATTTGCTCCGTCTGATTTTATCATAAAAACATCATCCGTTAAAGGACTATTTCTTGATATCCTTTCATACTGCCCTTTAGATGTCTCACAAACCATGCTGTTTTCTTTATCCCCTATCCACAAAGTATTGCCGGAACCTACAAATAAGTCGCCAGGTGTTGTGTTCCCAAAAGAATAATCCGTAATAGTTTCTTCAATTGAAAAACTCTCAGAATATTTTATAATTTGTTCAGAATAGGCAATATATACAAAATCTCTGGTACTGATAATATCATGAACTTTTCCTGAATTATCTGTCAGTACATATGAGTTGTGATTTTCGTCCAGAACATAAACAATATCGTTATCCCCTTCAGTTGAATAACTTACAATAATATCTTCATTAAACGCTTCTACATGGCTAAATTCACCCATATAATCAGGCATGGTAGAAATTCTTTCCCAATTCCCGGGATTAACAAGCGAGGAACTTTTGTCTGCATAAAAAATTCCCTGATCTGTAACAGCATATATATATTGATCCGTGGCAGTTAATTTATTAATAGTCAAAAAACTACCTTCTTCGGGGTAATATATGTCTCTGAAATTTTTTGTAGAAGGAATAAATTCAATGATACCAAAACCAGTCGCAATTAGCACTTTATCCTTAAAATACAAAAAATCATTTATGGTCTTATTTTCTCTGTAAACGTTATCTTTTATGCCGGAAAAGTTGTTTATTGAATTATCTTTCACAAGATCCATATTTCCATTCTGATAACCAATTATCAGTCGGTCTATTTCAGGTATATATTTTATTTGAGAAATATCCACATCATTCAGTCCATTTTTCCGGTTTAATGTTGATACACTATTTTCTTTCTTATGATAAATAAGAATGCCGGCATTAGCAGCTCCGAAAATGTTATTATCTGAACCCGTTATACTTGAAATAGTATGATAAGAAACATGCATGGTCCACTCTCCAACAGACGTTTGTGCAAAAATCTGAGTAGACAAGGCGGTTACAAAAAAAATAAAGATAAAAAGCTTTTTAAGTTGAACCGTGGTAAAACAAGATATTTTCTGTTTTACCAGAAAGGTTAATGGCAGGCAGTCATTATCCATAGTTTCTATAATTATCACTTCCTTATTAATTAAAATATAACAGTTGTCCTGAGCCTAATTCGTTATAACCCTCCATTGTATAAACAACCCAAGAAAGGATTATCCATTGAACGAATTCATTAATAGGATAATTGTTCCCTGAGAAAAAAAACAAGTTTGCTGAAAGCTCTGCTTCTATGACTGATTCGATTTTTTACCGTCAGTGGCATCTCTGCAAAAGTCATATCATAGCCATCCGGCTGAAAAACCGGGTCATATCCAAAGCCTCCCTCTCCTTTTTTTGAATGAAGAATTTCCCCCCGGACAATTCCCTCAAAATAATAGCGGTTGCCCTTTAAAACCAATGCAATAACAGTTTTAAACTGTGCCTTCCTGTTTTTTTTACCCTTCATTTCCTTTAAAAGCTTTGATATATTTGATTCGGAATTCTTATTTTCTCCGGCATATCTTGCAGAATAAACACCGGGACTCCCGTTCAAGGCATCTACTTCAAGGCCGGTATCATCGGCAAAACAATTCTTACCTAATAGATTGTAAATATACTCCGCCTTCTGCATAGCATTTTCAGCAAGGGTTGGTTTATCTTCCGGTATATCGCCGGTATAACCCGCATCCGAAAGACTTAAGACAGTAAAAGATTCATCCAATAAATTCTCGATTTCCTGAACTTTATGTTTATTGTTTGTAGCAAATAACAATTCCATAATACTTTGTGCTCATAATTATACAAGTTGCTCAAATCTACAAAAATAACCGCTGAAATTCACCGGCAAAAAAATGTTTTTTATAATGTAAATATACGAATCCCTATCTAATCTATATTATTCATGAATATTAGAAGTTATAACAGTTAAAGACTGTTGACAATAAATGCCGGATAATTTTTCCAGGAAATTGAATGTCCGCAACATTACCTATAAGCTCTGATGAATTTTTTTATTACCAGAACTTTGTTTGTAATCATGAGGATAACCAGATTAGGAAATTAGTTAAATGTTTTAAATTTTTCGAGTCCTTTAGGAGGATTAATAACCATAACAGGTATACCTTCCTCATTACCAATAATATACTGCTCGTATGGACCAGCGACATAATCAGTTAAGGTAAGGTGTTTAGCAGATACAATCATTATAAGGTCTGCGTCACTTTTTTTCGCAAATTCGGTTAGTTCTTCCGAAAAACTCTTTTTTCCTTCAGTCAGATACATTTCATAATTCATCTCATGTTTATTCATGAATTGCGTGCAAAAAGACAAATTCGCCTTGGCTTTCTGAATAAATCCCTTATCGGTATAATTGGGTTTAAAAACGAGAAATTTAGGGTTATAAAGGGATGATAAATATTTAGTATATTGCATCTTTTGTTTGGTCTTCTTTCTATGATCAACGGGGAAGACAACACGCTTATATTCTGAATTTTTGGGAGGATGTTTCACAACAATAAAAGGTACACGGGAATGTGCAATAACTTTTAGTGCTCTGCTTCCGACTATTTTTTGCATCCCTTTAATCCCGTGCGTTCCCATCACTACAATCTCAGCATCCACATTATCAGCATATTTTCCTATAGCCGTAAAAAGGTTACCTTGAATAGCAACAGGGTGGATATTAACATTATATTCTTCTGACCACTCCCTGGCAATAACTTCAAGTTTATCATTATATTTTTCAACATCTTTTTTTCTTCTTACAATGTGCAATAAGGTAATATCCTTATTAACCTTGTGGGTTATATTTAAAGCGTGTTTCAGAGCGTTTTCAACTTCTTCTGTGAAATCCCACGGAACAATAATTGGCCCTTTTGATATTTTCATAATTAAAATATATTTGGTAAATTTTGCCTATAATTAAAGGTCTATAATATAACATTTTCCCCAGAATTTCAAGCAATGAACAAACTTTTTACCATTAAAATAATTATCACATTTCTCTTAACGCTACCATTTCAGTTATCCCCCATGGATAAAGATCAACATAAATTGAAAGGTATTCCAAATATTCATACCTATCATCTTGAAAAGTATGGTATTAATAATGCAAATGTTTCTATAACACAGAACGCAAATGGTATTCTATTCATTGGAAATTCTAACGGAATTATTCAATACAACGGACATCACTGGAATATCACTGAGACTAAAGGAACTCCCTATTTGACAAGGCATGAAGATAGCATTTTTGTAGCCACCTATAATAAATGGGGGTATTTACAAAATAATAAGTACAAACCTGTAATTAAAATCAATAAAAACCTTACAACCAGCTTACAAGATTCCCTGGGACAAACTCAACAACTAATTTCTACACCCAGTGGAGTATATATTTCTGCTAATGACAAACTGTTCGCTGTTGATGACTCCAGCGTGCGTTCAATACCAATAAAGGCGGAGATACAATGTCTTCACGGTCACGATTCATCCATATATGCATACAACAAAAATTCCGGACTCTTAAAACTAAACCCTCCATCCGCTGACTTCAAAAAAATAAAAAGCCCCAAAGCTCTCCCCGGCCATATTACATCCATGGCCTCATACGGAGACTCCATTCTTATTGGTTTTAAAAAAAATAAAAGGCTGGGCATACTCTATAAAGACGAGTTATTCCCTTACAAGACAATTACAGACAGTTTATTTGCACAGTCCGTTATCTCCGATATAAAAATCATGGAGGACAAAAAAATAATTGGAACAAAATCCGATGGTATTTTCATAGTAGAAAATGACACTACATTCCTTCATTTGAAAGAGCAGCATGGTCTATTTGACGGAAAAGTTAATAAACTATTCATTGACCGTAATAATAACTTATGGGTGCTGCATGACGGAGGTTTAAGCCGTGTTGATATTTCCTCTGGCTTATTATATTATAATTACCCTGGTGGTATACAAGGGAGAATAAATGGTATAAAAGAATACCACAATAAGCTTTACCTCACACGTTCAAAAGGTGTGAACTACATAGAAAATTACCGCTCGAATGCTACAAACAGTATAAAGAATGTTAATGTTGAAGGTATAAATACAAATAGCTACAACCTTCACGAATTCAACGGTTCGCTGATGGCATCAACCGAAAATGGCATATATAAGATACAAGAAGACTCTGCTTTTCTCTTTTATAATAAATTTCAGGAACATTTTACGGACGTTATCCGATATAAAAAAAATCCGAACTTGATTATCATTGCTAAAGAAAATGGTATTTCCTTAGTAAAATATATCAATGACTTATTTATCTACCAGGGAGATATAGAAGATATAAAGTACCCTGTTAACAGCCTTGCGGAAGATAAAAATGGGAGAATATGGGCATCAACAAAAGATCATGGTTTGTATATAATTGAAAATCCGGACACAAACATAAAACATATAAACACAGATTACAACCCATTAGATACAATAAACAACAAAATTCAATGGAAAAAATTATATTCAACTTCCAGAGCACTATATCTCTCGACTTCTGCGGGATTATTTACTGTTAATGCCAAAGACAAAGCACTTACCCGCGATACCATTATTCCCGAGAAATACTCAGATCAGTGGGTTTTCCCAATACTTGAGGATAATTTCAAAAAAATATGGTTTAATATTATTTCTACTGATAAAATATTCAGTGAATTATTCATATACTCATTGAAAAATAAAGAGAAACAAATATTAAAACTACCATGGAATAAAACAAAAAAATTCACAATAAACACTATTCAGCCTATAAATGATGAAATCGTCTGGGTAGGAGGCACAGATGGCCTTATAAAAATAGCAACAGACAAATTAAAGGAGAGAAATAGCACCTTTAATTTAATCCTGCACAAAGTCATCGCCAATAATGATTCTATTCTGGACTACAATATTTATAATCCTGAATATGAAGAAAAAAAAATACTTCCATTTGAACAAAATACCATTAAGTTCGAATTCAGCTCTACAAGCTATAATGAAGAAAGTGACATAAGATATCGCTTTTTGCTTAAAGGATATGATAAACAATGGGGAAAATTAACACACCAACATTTCAAAGAATATAAAAATCTTAAAGAAGGAAAATATGTGTTCATCCTGGTGGCGGAGGATGTGTACAGTAACTCTACACAAAGAATAGAATACCCATTTGAAGTTAAACCTCCGATATACAGAACATGGTATGCTTTTATTATTTATATCATTAGCATCGGACTGGTTTTCCTTTTAATTTTTAAATGGCGTGCCTATTATTTTGCTAAAGAGAAATTCAAGCTTGAAAATATAATCAACGAGCGCACAGAAGAAGTCATCCAACAAAAAGAAAAAACAGACAAATTAATAGAACGAATGCTGCCGAAAGAAACCGTAAAAGAATTGAAAACAAGCAGGAAAGCCGGCCCCTATCATTATAATATGGTAACGGTGCTTTTTGGTGACTTTAAAGGTTTTACAAAGATTACAGAAAATCTGGAAAGTTTAAATGCCATGAATCTATTAGACAAGCTTGACAGGTATTTTCTTGAATTTGACAGTATTGTGGAAAAATACAACATAGAAAAAATTAAGACTATTGGAGATGCCTATATGTGTGCCGGCGGTATCCCCGAGGAAAATCAAACTAATCCGATAGAAGTCATTATAGCTGCTCTGGAAATGCAGTATTATATGAAAAAGATGAAAGAAACCATAGATAACGTCAGGGATATTTGGAATCTTCGCATAGGGATTGATACAGGACCCGTTATAGCGGGGGTAATTGGAAGAAGTAAAGTAACCTATGATATATGGGGCACAACCGTCAATATGGCAAGCAGAATGGAAGCTTCAGGAGAGCCCGGGGAAATTAATATAACAGGAAACACATTTATCCTGATTAAGGATTTCTTCATATGTAAATATCGTGGCAAAATGCCGGTAAAAAATAGAGGAAACGTTGATATGTATTTCGTTGAAAATTTTAAACCACAATTTGCTCAATCTTTAAAAGAGCTAAAACCCAATCACGAATTTCAAATTCAACTACAATTGCTGCGCTTTAATGACCTTGAAAATATTATACTCAACAAATTAGAGAAAGGACTGCCGGACACATTATTCTACCACAATGTAAAACATACAATAGATGTAGTAACCCAGACAGAAATTATAGGCAAATCAGAAAATATAACCGATGAAGAATTGTTGATTCTTAAAACAGCTGCATTGTTTCATGATGCAGGTCACATGATAAGCTATGACAACCACGAAGAAGAAAGCATCAAAATGGTGAATAAAATGTTGCCTCACTACAATTACTCCAGAAAACAAATTCAACAGATAGAGGAATTGATCCTTGCAACTAAAATGCCACCAGAGCCAAAAAATCACCTTGAAAAAATTATTTGCGATGCAGATCTAGACTATCTCGGGCGCTCAGACTTTATCCCAGTTGCTTATAGTTTGTATAAAGAACTTAAGGCAAATAATAAAATTTCTTCGTTCAAAGAATGGAAAAAAATGGAAATTGATTTTATCGAAAAGCATGCTTACTTCACAGAAACAGCAAAAAATTTGCGAGAGGTAAAAAAACAAAAGCAGTTAACAAAAATTGTTAAAGAAATGACCCCTGCGGAACACAATAACAAACCTCTAAATCCCTAACTTGATTAGGGTAAGATAACCATTGTGTTTTCTGACATTGAACACCATTCCATCCTCAAAAATCAGGTATTGCCCTTTTATTCCTTTTAGAATTCCAGAGTAATCATCAATCTTATCGAATGAAAGACTTTTTACTTTGGTGGGAAATTGTTCAACAGGATAAGAAATCTCAAAAATTTCATTATCCTCAACGAGATATTGTTTGAAATCATCTTTAAGCAGCCCGGTGGCTTTCTCTTTTTCTTCATTTAAATCAACAGGCCGTTTGACTTGATTTTTGAGCATCTGCTGCCAGTTTGTTTTATCTGCAAGGTACTGTTTCAAGTTCACCTCAATAAGACCAGCTAAATGCCTGTTAGTAGTTAATGCAAATTTAACAGCCTGATGAGCTCCTTGATCAATCCACCGGGTGGGAATTTGTGATTTTCGTGTAACCCCTACTTTTAATCCACTTGAGACAGCCAAATATACATAATGGTCAGTCAAACAGTTTGCTTTACTCCATTCCATATCACGGGAAATACCTTCCTGAGCCCTGCACTTTTCAGGATGAAGAATACATTCATCTGTCTCCGGGGCGCTGATAAAACAAGGGTAGCAGTAGCCCTGGAAAAATGACCTGCTAGTTTCCCTGCCACACCTTATACAATTAATTCTATGCAGATATTTTAGCGTTATCTGCTCCCCTATATATTGATTCATATAAACTTTCTCATCGCCTATTCTAAGGTAATATTCTATTTTATTCCCTGATTCTGTTTGCATCTTCAGCAAGTTACCTTCTTTCTTCATCTTTCCTGACTTTAAAATTTTTTTCCTGTATTATTCGCTTCTAAACCCAAAAATACATTTTTTAACACCACAAGGGCATATTTTAATTTTTAAAATTATTGAAATTTAGAAACTGTTTTGATTTCTTTTAGAAATTTTGCTTTACCAAATTTTGAAGATGATATTTTGCAGAGCCCCGTCCTTTAGGGCGGGAATTCAAATGCGCCTTCTGGTCTATGATTTCTGAAAATTTTGTATTTTAAATTTACAAAAGAAGAAAGAGCAGAAATCACACAGGAAGTTGAAACCCGAATTGCGGAGCTGTTTTCTGAGAAAATAACCAATCAAAAACAAAAGGAAAAAACAATTGGCAAATAAAGGAGTATGGACATGGAGCCACAAGAATAACAGAACATCCGATAAGTACAGACACCAACGAGTTAATAAAGCCAGAAGTAAAAAAAGATCATCCGGTTTTCATTTCAGCAAAGCTTAGGATTCATCTGAAAACGATAAAGGGTATTCACCCGAAAAATTAGCGGGTAAAACATGGAAAAGGGAAACAATAAATTGCTGCTAATGGATGATTATCAAGAAAATCAACGTAACTAAAGTAGCATACAATATTTCTATTATTTTTCGCTAAAAAAATGTGCTCGTGAAATAATTTTTTTATATTTGCAGAACCAAACTGAAATCACTGTCCCATGGTGTAACTGGCAACACGTCTGGTTTTGGTCCAGAAGAGTTCAGGTTCGAGCCCTGATGGGACAGCCTTCAAAGGCCTTTGTAAATGCGCAAAGGTCTTTTTTCCTTTTCGACAGTAAAATTACTTTTTTAATAAAATTCCATCCCGATTATGGTAATATCATCAAATATTGCGGTACTGCCTTCTAAAACTTTTTGATCTTTAATTATGTCTTTGATATTTTCATCCACCCGCCTATCATTGGTCAGGTGTTCCTCAATTTTACTTGTATCATAGTTTACGCCATTCTCTCCAGTCAATTCAACCAGCCCATCGGTATAACAAAACAACTTCGAGCGTTCTTCGATATAAATTTCGCCTTTTTTAATTGTGGGGATTTCATCCAGCATTCCCATTCCCAGACATCCATTTTTGAGGGGGATCAATTCTTTGCTTTTGGTTTTATAAAGGTATGGTGGATTATGACCAGCAGTAATAAAATGCAACAATTTTGACTTAAGGTTATATTTGGCAATAAATAAAGTGATAAACTTCTCTCCTTTAGCGGTGGCCATCACCCTGTCATTCAACTTTACCACAATATCTTCAAGCTTAGTATTTGTGGTAAACAGGGCTCTTAAGTTTGCCTGAAAATTAGACATAAGCAATGCTGCTGAAATACCTTTTCCTGAAACATCAGCAATACAGAAACCCCATTCATCATCATTCAATTTTATAAAATCATAATAATCTCCACCAACTTCAAAGTGAGGCTTATAAAAAGAGGTTGCATAAATTTCATTATTATTGGGAAGCGAAGTTTCTTCGGGCACCAACATTGATTGCATACGCGAAGCCAGCTCAAGCTCTTTTTTAATAGCTTCCTGGCGTAAACTTTCATTATAAAGTCTTATATTTTCAATAGCCACTATAATAATATTAGAAAGCGTTTGTATAAAATTCAAATGTTTAATTGTAGGACTTATTCCCTTGACATCATCATCTATATCGCCAATTAACACATAAGCAATAGGCTCATTATTATGAAAAACAGGAATAATATTATCAAAAGTCCTCAGGGAAGTATTTGGCGAGGAAGTTACAAAAGTAATTTCCGTATGACCTTTAATATCCTCCTCCAGATCTATCCTTTCAATTTCTTCACCACAGCCGGCATTTAAAATAATTTTCCACTGTTCCTCATCAAAATCAAATTTATAAATGATAATTTTTCCAATATTAAGATCTTCCCTTAATGTCTTCTCATATCTCTCAAGCAACTCTTTCGTGGTAAGGTTAGCATTAATCGCCTTGGTTATAGATAACAAGGAATTAAGTTTGAAGGAAAATAATTTTAACTTCTTTATTTTGGCTTGGCTTGTTTTCATAAAGTTAACCTAATAAGGTGAACTTAAATAGCAAAAAATTAATTTTTAACTCTTTCATTATAAGCGAACTCTCGAGTATCAATCTTGATTTTATCCCCTGTATTAATAAACAGAGGTACTTTTATTTCAGCACCGGTTTCAATAGTTGCAGGTTTCATAGATGTGGTTGAAGTTGTGTCTCCTTTCACGCCAGGTTCTGTGTATGTTACTTCCATTTCCACAAAAGGTGGCAACTCACATCGCAAGGGTGATTCCGTTTCATCATGAAATATTATCTCAACATCCTGTCCTTCTTTGAGCAATTTCGAAAATTGGATCAAATTTTCCGGTAACGTTATTTGTTCAAATGTTTCCTTATGCATAAAATGAAAACCTAAATCATCATTATATAAAAATTGGTAAGGACGCCGCTCAACTCTTGCTGTTTCTACTTTTGCCCCAGCCGGGAAAGTGTTCTCAATCACCTTACCTGTAGTTACACTTTTCAATTTTGTGCGTACAAAAGCAGACCCCTTGCCTGGTTTAACGTGCTGAAATTCAACTATTGAATATAAATCATCGTTAAATTTGATGGTCATTCCATTTCTAAAATCTGAAGTACTCGCCATAATTCTTAGTATCTATTTTTTCCTGCAAATTTAAGGTAATTCATTTATAATAACTACCTAAATTTAAATAAAATATCGCCTCCTAAATATTTCCCATATTCCAGGAAACAATGTTACACCTCTCCTTCTCCTTCTTTAAAAAATTCATCCAGAAAATATTCAGATAACTTCCGGACACAATATATATGTCACCAATCACGACCACCTCGCGAATTAGCCAGGATTTTTCTTACAAAATCTTTGGTTTTCTGAATTACTCATTCCTGGTGTTTCATAATAAGCAGTTCAGCTATAATCCATCAAAACAAGCGAATATTTAAAAAAATTTGTTTTTTGGTTTAGTGGCGTGAAAATCTTTTAAATAGAAAGGTTCGAAATAGGCTATATCCTCAAAAATCTTATTATTATATTTATTCTCAGACAGAGAAGTCATATGATTAGCCGAAAAATCCACCCAATCAACAAAGTATGCATTAGGGTGTTGAATTATCTTCCTTGTTTTTTCCACTCCATTACCAAAAAATATAACACGGTGTTCATCAAGTAAATCCTCAAATGAATGCTCATCTAGTATTTCAGAAAAAACATCCCGGACAAACTCATTTTTCTTATTTAGAACAGCAGTGTAAACTTCCATTCTTCGTGCGTCAATCATAGGCGCTAACAAATCACTATCACTAATCCGCCCCTTAATCCGTGTTTCATTATTCAACAATCCCTGAGCTAAGGCTTGTAAAGTATGAACAGAAATAAGCGGCAGGTTAGCACCGTAACATAACCCTTTTGCTGTGGACACACCTATTCGCAGACCCGTATAAGAACCCGGGCCTTTACTTATGCTCACAGCATCAAGATCTGTTATTTTAATGGACTCTGCTTCAAATATTTCATTTATAAACACACTCAATTTTTGTGCATGCGATCTTCCCTCTTTATCTTCTCTTTTTTGCAGGATTTCATCATCTTTACTGAGTAAAACAGAACATACTTCTGAGGTTGTTTCTATATTTAAAATCAAAGCCATAAAATCATTATATTAATCATTATATAATTCGTTTTTATTCACTACAGATACCTTATCGCCCTTTTTTAATCTGTTTGACAGAATACTATACGGCGCTGTTACCAACATATCAGTTGTATCAATCCCACTAATCACCTCAATATGCTGATTATCCTGAATTCCTGTTTTTACATGAGCCATGTTAGCCTTATCGCCGTCAAGTTTAAAGACAACTTCCTTCGGAGTATCTTCCTTTTCCTTGTTTTCTACCTTGCTTGTATCTCTAACTGTAACCGCCTGAATAGGAACACTTAAAACGTCTATCTTTTTCTCCGTGATAATCTCTGCTGTAGCTGACAGCCCTGGCCTGAAAGGATAAGGATTGCTATCTGTAATCAAATCTGAATAAGAACTTTTCAACAGATGTATTTTTACCTCAAAACTTGTTACCTGGTCTGTTGATGCACCTTCAACAGTTGCCGAATGTGCTATTTTACTTACCACCCCTTCAAATTCTTCTCCCATATATGCATCAATTTCAATCTTTGCTGTATCAAGTAAGTTTACTTTAATAATATCGTTTTCATTAACATCTACCTTTACCTCCATATGATTCAGGTCAGCAATCCGCATAAGCTCCGTTCCGGCCATCTGCATAGTACCAACAACCGTTTCTCCCGCCTCAACATTCAGACGGGAAATTATTCCATCCATAGAAGCATAAATGCGCGTTTTCTTTAAATTTTCCTCAGCTTCCTTCAAAGATGCTTTAGCGCTTGCTATTGAATATTGAGCAGACAACATAGATTGACGGGCAGCTTCAAGTTCTGCATCTGCCATTTCATAAGAAGATAATACTGATTCATATTCGGACTCAGAAATAGCTCCATCTTCCCAAAGCTTCTTTTTTCTTTTATACTCCTTTTCAGTATTTCTAAATTTTGATTTTGTCTGCTCTAATAAAGCATTAGAATTGGCATGTTGGGCGCGGGCAGAACTCAATGAAGCCTCTGCTCTTTCTTTAGCTGAAATGTAAGTTTCCGGATTAATCCTCAATAGCAAATCCCCTTTCTGAACCTTATCCCCTTCTTCAATGGTAATTTCAGTAATCTCCCCACTTACTTCAGGGGAGATTTTTATTTCTGTTTCTGGCTGAACTTTGCCATTTGCGGTCACAAATTCTGTTATATCCCGAAATGCCGGCTTTTCTGCACTGACTTTATAAGCATGCTCACTGCCTATCCATCCGGCCTTTCTTCCAACAGCAATCAGGATAATCAGAATTAAAACCAAAACAACCAGAATAATTAAAATCCTTTTTTGGTTCATCTATTTATATATTTGTATAAAAATATAAAGTCTTGTACTGACAACAGTTACTGCAAAAATATGCATTTAAAATGGATTCTTATTCTATAGTCAGTGGTTTTCCCTGATAAAAATCCAAAATCCGGCTTTTAAAAATATATTCATACTTTGCTTGTAACAAATCAGACTCTGCCTTTGTTAAATCCTTTTTAGCCGTATTATATTCAACCGAGTTTACTAAACCCACTTCAAATTTTTGTTCGGTATAGCTAAAAGTTTCTTCCATAGACTCAACAGTTTTCTCAGACGAAATATATCTTTTCCAAGCTGCAATTGCATCTGAATGAGCATTTTGTATTTCTTTATATAATCTGTTTTTCTTGTCTTCCAGCTGGTACTGAGCATTTAAAACGTTAACCCTGGCATTACTTATTTTTCTTCTCGTTTGCCACCCATTAAAGATCGGTATGGACAAATTAAACATAATGGAAGAATTGGCATTATCTTCCAACTGGTTTAAAAATGGATAATCCTCATAAACCGGTGAAGGTTGGCTGGTATATACAATATCATCCTGTTCTGTAAACCCGAAAGGGGCAATAGTAGTATCCACATCGGAAATACGGTCTCTTATGCTTGAATATCTGGATCCATACGCCACATTTAATGTCAATCGGGGGTATATGTCACCTTTTGCTTCTTTTAAAGCTTCTTTCTCTGCTTCTACAGTATATTCTGCTCCTTTTATTCTGGGCAGAAAACTTTCAGCTTCGTTGTATGCATTTTCCACTGATACCAATGGATCCTGAGTTTTAATAGATTCAAAGTCAGGACGTAAAATGTCGAAATCCTCTGTTGTTTCCAGCTCTAATAATTGAGTAAGTGTCAAATAGGAAGATTCCAACTGGTTTTTGGCATCAACAAGATTCAGCTCTTCTCTTGCTCTTTGAGACTGAATTTCAAGCAAACTTCCCCGTGGTAAGCTACCGGCTTCAACAAGCTTTTCTGTACGTTGAATTTGTTGTTCTGTAACTTCTAATTGATTTTGAGCTATCTGTACTAATTCCTGGTTGAACAATATCTGCAAATAGGCAGAAACGATATTAAGGCTTATATCATTCTTGATCTTCTCTAACTCTTCAAGGCTGGCTTTTAGAGAAAATTTATTTTTTTCAACAGCTTTCCACTTTTTAAAACCATTAAATAAAACAACATTGCTGTTAACCGAAAAATTACTCGACTGTACTTCCTGGTTCCGGGTAAACTCATAAGTAGTTTCATCCAATGCCCGCCCATAAGAAAAGTTATGCGAAGCGCCTAAATTCAAAGAAGGTAAAGCATCCATCTTCGTCTGTTTCAGAGCATTTTGGTTTATTTCAGTACTTAATTTTTGCTGCTTTATCTGAATGTTATTTTCATATGCATGTTCAATGCATTCCTTCAGACTCCATTTCTCCTGTGCAACTATATTGACATTTACGAGGACAAAAAGAATCAACAGGCAATAGGTTATTTTGCTCATAATAAAATAATTAAACATTCAACATTTATGTTTTCCAGTTGCAGGTGATATTAACTTTACATATAAGTTGAAATTTTTATGTAAATATTTCATCCATTATATTTTAATTTTCAAAAAAACTTCAATTGTTTAACTCTCTTCTTATGTTTTGCATAAAATGAATTCATATTTTTGTGTTACAAAGATATGAATATGATCCGGTATAGGTTATGAAAATTAGCAAAATTGATGGAATAGGCGAGGTTATTTATATTAAAAGAAAAAATGCACGAAGAATTAGTGTTATAATTCAACCATACGATACCATCAAAGTCAGCATTCCCAAATACATCTCCTATACAATGGCAGAAAGTTACATCCTTGACAACAGAGCTGTCATAACAAAAAAAATGTCTGAGCTGAATAAAAAAATAGTACATTTTGATGAGAACACTAACTTCACTACAAAATGGCATAAGCTTAAAATAGAACAAAAAAAATCATCTTATATTGAATACTTCTGTGAAGATCATACATTAAATATCAATTACCCCCTTAGCAGAAATGTATATGAGCAAGACATTCAGCAGATCATCAGAAAAGCTATTATTGAAACATTGAGACTGGAAGCAAAAATCTATCTCCCTGAAAGGATGAAACAATTAGCCCAGCAAAACAATTTGCATTTTAATAAGATTTTTATTAAAAACATCAAAACACAATGGGGTAGTTGCTCGTATAACAACAACATCAATCTAAACCTTCATATTATGCGACTTCCGGATCATTTGGCAGATTATGTGTTGAGCCACGAATTATGCCATACAATACATAAAAACCATAGTACTTATTTCTGGAAATTGCTATCAAGCATTATGAATGAAGATGTATCAAAGCATCGTTATGAAATAAAAAACTATTCTCCACAATTATTCTGGTTTCAAAAAAATCATTAAATTAAACCCAAAAAATAAGCCAGTAATATGAAAATAAAATCCAAAATGCTCATATACATTCTGGTGACTTCTGCGATTATCTATATTGTTGCAATAGGATTTGTTACAATCAAATCCAGGCAACTGGCTCTTAATCAGGTTACTAATGTAACCAATGCCCAGGCCAGAGAATCTGCAAACTTAATCAAATCTAAATTAGAAGTTTACCTAAACATAACAAAAACATTAGCAAAGAGTGTTGAAGACTATAAAATTATCCCTTTTCCATATTTAGACACCTTATATTTGGAAGCACAAAGAAATGTTATAGAAGAATACCCTGAATTTTATGCGGTTGGTACAAGCTTTGAATTAAACGCAATAGATACATCATGGGAAAAAGACCATGGAAGAAGATTGACAGGATGGTTCAGGGGAGAAAACGGAGTTATACAATATTTGGAAAAAGAACAGAATCTGGAGGGAGATGACATTGGAAGTGCTTACCATACAATGAAAACTACCGGTGATCCAATGGTCGTCGATCCTGAAATGTACTCATACACCGGTGATCCGGAAGATGAGTATATGAACTCTAATTTTGCATTTCCTATAATGCATAGCAATCAATTTATAGGTTTGGCCGGGATTGATGTGGATTTAAAAAGTTTTCAGGAAATTATTAATGAAATAGAACCTTTTGAAAACAGCTTTGCCTACCTTCTTTCTAACGATGGCACATTTGCTGCTCATCCAAAAGATGAATTGCTGGGTAAAAAAATCGAAAATGTTCATCCTCAGTTCACAGACCAGAATGATATTCTTAATAATGTTGAAAAAGGAAAATCGTTTTCTTTGGCATACAGAGATGAGGAAACAAACCAAAAATACTATTATTCATTCGCTCCGGTTGAAATTAGCGAAGTAGATACTCCATGGTCAATTGTAACGATCGTTCCATATGATGCAATACAAAACAGAGCAAATCAAATTTTCTACGTGGCACTCACTGTTGGAATCATTGGACTTATCCTTATCTCTATAGTAATATGGGTTATTGCAAATAACATCAGTAAGCCCATCGAAAAAGTCACACATGTTCTCAAAAGCATTGCCAAAGGAAAAATAGACGAATCATTAAAAACGAACATTACAACAAATGATGAAATCAGCGAAATGGCAATGGCGCTGAATACTTCTATTGATGAATTAAACAAAAAGGCAGAATTTGCAAACCACATTGGACAAGGCAATTTTGAACATGAGTTTGAACTTCCCGGAGAAGAAGATCATCTGGGAAAATCCCTCATTGATATGCGTGACAGTCTTGTCAAAGCAAAAAAAGAAGAGGAAAAACGAAAAGTTGAAGATGAAAAGAGACGATGGATAAATGAAGGATTAACAAAATTTTCCGATATCCTCAGACAAGATCATGACGACCTGGACAAGCTTACCTACAACATCATACAAAACCTCATTGAATACCTGGGAGCTGTTCAGGGCGGTTTATTTTTACTTAATGATGAGGACAAAGAAAACATTGTCTATGAGTTAAAAGCAGCTTATGCTTATGATCGTCAAAAATTCCTGAAGAAACATATAAAACCAGGGGAAGGCTTAATAGGCTCATGTGTTTTGGAGAAAAAAACAATCTACATGACACAACTCCCCCAGGACTATATGGAAATTACTTCAGGATTAGGTGATGCCAATCCGGATGCGCTGTTAATTGTTCCTCTTAAAACCGAAGAAGAAGTGTTGGGAGTACTTGAAATCGCTTCCTTCAATAAATTTGAAGACCATCAACGATCATTTGTAGAGAAAGTAGCTGAAAGCATAGCCTCAACATTATCATCCGTAAAAGTTAATATTCGTACTTCCCTGCTTCTCGAAAAGTCACAACAGCAAGCCGAGGAAATGGCTGCACAAGAAGAAGAGATGAGACAAAACATGGAAGAGTTGCAGGCTACACAAGAGGAATCTGCAAGAAGAGAAAATCAACTGACAGGAATCATTGATGCTATAGACAATTTATTCCTTAAAGCTGAAATTGATACAGACAAAAACATCTTGAATATCAACGAATTATTCACTGAAACCTTTGGATATAAAGGAGTTGAATTAAAAGGCAATAGTATAGAACAAATCATTCCTGACGAAGAGCTCGAGGATTTTAGAAAGGATTGGGAAAAAATCATGAATAGTCAGACTATACAAAAAGGCGTTCAACGAAAATCAAAAACCGGTGAAAAAATTTCACTGGTTACCTCTTATTCACCAATCAAAGATAAAGATGGGAATATAACAAAGGTGTTAATGTTGGCTTTAAACATTAATCAGACTATACAAAATAAGCATAATAACTCTAATTTATACAAATAAGGTTAACATAAAAAACCGATATTCAAATGAAATGTCCATTAATTAATAAAAAGTAAACTAATGAAACTCAAATTAAAATTACGTTACAAAATACAGCTTATAATTATATCCCTGTCGGCATTAATTTTTGCAGGGGCAATTGGATATATTAGCTACAAAGCCAAAAAAACAGCTTACGACAATACTGTTAGGTTAATTAATGTTCAATCTGAGAAATTTGCTCTTGAAATTCAAGATGAAATAAACACCAAATTTGCGGTAGTACGAACTTTAGCTCATACTTTTAAGTCCTACGACATGTTCCCGAAAGATCAATGGCAGGAACTCGTTAATAACATTTATAAAAATGTTTTCACTGCAAATCCGTCGTTTTATCAAATATGGGATAGTTGGGAATTAAAACAAATCGATTCAACATGGGAAAAACCAACCGGCCGTATCTCAAATAATTGGTATAGAGAAGATGGAATGATTGACTCCACAGTAGAATTAAGAAGTCTTGACGGAGATTCAGAACTATATGCACAACATAAGGAAAGGCGTGAAGAACTTGTTGTAGACATATACGAGGATGTTTACACCGCGGGTAAAAGCGAAACGAAATTAATGACGACTCTTGAAAATCCCATTTTAAAAGATAACAAATTCCTTGGGCTCGTTGGGCTGGATCTACCTTTAGATCAATTTCAAGAAATTGTTGAAGAAATTGAAATAAACGGAATAAAAGGGACAACTTCTTTCCTCATTTCACATAATTTTATCTACGCAGGCCACCCTGATGATGAATTGCTTAATGAAAAAATTGATAAAAACCCAACAGACCGGGAAAATTTTGATCTGCACAAGAAAATGGAAAGCGGAGAGCAATTTACAATAATCCACGGTAAACAGGATGAGAAAGAAAAATTTGTTGCTTACTCCCCCATTAAAATGGGAAAAGCTGGGGAAACATGGTATCTTGGAATCTCCGTACCCATAGAAGCCATTATGTCCCAGGCAAACAAAAATTTTCAAATTTCATTGCTAGTAGGATTAGTAGGTCTCATTATCTTGAGCTTGGTTATCTACTTTGTAGCCAGAAGTATAACAATTCCTATTGAAAATGTAACCCAAAGACTCAACAAACTGGCCAAAGGACACATTGACAATTCCATGAAATTAGCAATTAATACAGGCGATGAAATAGAAGAAATGGCCAATGCATTGAACACATCCATTGAAGCACTTAACAGAAAAAATGAGTTCGCACAAAAATTAGGAGAAGGAGACCTTGAGCACCCGTTTGAGTTGCCAAATGAAGAAGATCAATTAGGAATATCCCTTATAGAAATGCGCGATAACCTTAAAAATGCCAGAGAAGAAGAAGAAAAAAGAAAAATAGAAGATGAGAAAAGAAGATGGGTAAATGAAGGACTGGCGAAATTTGCCGACATATTAAGACAAAACAATGACAACATCGAAGAACTCTCTTACTCCATTATAAGTCACCTGGTTAAATATATGGATGCTAATCAGGGGGGTATCTTTATCCTTAATGATGAGGATAAGGAGAATATCGTATATGAACTTAAAGCAGCATACGCTTACAATCGAAGAAAATACCTGGAAAAACAAATCCGCCCGGGAGAAGGTCTGATTGGCAATTGCACCATTGAAAAGAAAACTGTTTACATGACTGACCTTCCCGAAAATTACATTAACATTACATCAGGATTAGGCGAAGCTCCTCCGCGAAGTTTACTAATTGTTCCACTTAAGACAGAAGAAGAAGTGTTAGGTGTCATTGAAATAGCATCTTTTAACGAAATAGAAAAGCATCAGATTGAGTTTGTGGAAAAAGTTGCAGAGAGTATCGCTTCTACTATTTCCTCCGTAAGAATAAACCTGAGAACTTCTGAACTATTAGAGAAGTCACAACAACAAGCTGAAGAAATGGCTTCACAAGAAGAAGAGATGAGACAAAACATGGAAGAGCTACAAGCTACACAGGAAGAATCTGCAAGAAGAGAACGTGAATTTACAAGTATCCTGGATGCAATGGATAATTTCTTACTAAAAGCAGAGTTGGACAACAGTGGTAACATATTATCAACAAATCAACTTTTTAATGATACACTAAAATATTCAAAAGAAGAACTGAAAGGACGTTCATTGAATGACTTAACAGACCCCGGAGAAAATGAAAAATATCAGTCAATGCTGAATGAGGTGCAAAACGGCACCAATAAGCAACAGTTTCTAAAATTTACTGATAAATCGGGGAATAATTTATGGCTCCTAAGTTCATTAGATCCCATGAAAGATACTGATGGAAACATATATAAAATTCTTTATATTGCTATTGACTTAACTGATTCTGAAAAAGAAAAAATTAAACTCAGGAAAAAATTAAACTCATGAAGCTCCACATGAAACTTAAATACAAAATTCAATTCCTGATAATTTTCATTGCCGCTATTATCTATCTTATCGCTATTGGATATATCAGTATTAATGCAAGACAAACAGCCTACAAAAATACAAAATTACTTATAGATTCCAGGGCGAGTAAATTTGCTTTTGAGATTCAGGACAAAATGAATCAGGATATGACGGTAGTGAGAACATTAGCCCTGGCCTTTTCCAATTATGACTTAATGGAGAAAGACGAGTGGCAAAACATGATAAGAGAAATGTACAGAGACATTTTTCCTGAATACCCCAGTTTATACAATCTATGGGACAGTTGGGAGCTTAACGTGATAGATACTTCATGGGACAGAACCTATGGGAGAATTGTAAACCAAAATTTTCGTGATAGGGGGATCTTGAAAACTTCACAAGACATAAAAAGTTTAGAAGGAGATAACAAGATATATACCCAAATAAAAACCGAAAATAATGAAATGGTTTTGCCCCTTTATTTTGATCTTTTCACGGAGGGAAAATCAGATAAAAAACTAATGACTAGCTTAGTTGTACCCGTTAAACAAGACGATAACAAGTTTGCAGGGACCATCGCAGCGGATATAACGATGGACAGGTTTCAGGAGCTAATCAAAAACATCAAATTGGAAAAACTTGATGATAGCTATGCTTTTTTATTAAGCCATGAAGGGAATTATGCAGGGCACCCCGATACATCTTTCCTGAACACCAAAGCCACAAAAAACCCTACCGAACAAAAAGATTTTAACCTCTTAGATAAACTCGATGAAGCTGAACCTTTTTCAATCATTCATAAAGAGAATGAACTTGATAAAAGATATGTAAGCTTTGCCCCAATTAAAATCGGAAGCACAGGAACACCCTGGTTCCTTGGCATCTCTGTACCTGTTAGTTCAATTATGGACGAAGCAAATAAAAATTTCATAATATCACTGATTGTTGGTTTGATAGGATTATTAATTCTTGGTTTAGTCATCTTTACAATCACAAGAAATATTACCATCCCAATAGAACAAGTAACAAAAATTTTAAAAAGACTGGCAAATGGTGAAATTGATAACAAAATGAAATTATCAATAAATACAGGTGATGAAATTGAAGAAATGGCAAATGCTTTAAATACTTCAATTGATGGCTTAAATGAAAAAAATATTTTTGCAGATCACCTGGGAGAAGGGAAATTAGACGAAAACCTTGAGCTGCTAGGTGAAAAAGATGAATTGGGAAAGTCACTTCTGGAAATGCGAGACAACCTGAAAAAAGCAAGAAAAGAGGAAGAAAAAAGAAAAGAGGAAGAAAAAAGAAGAAGCTGGGTTAATGAAGGATTAAATTTATTTGCCGACATACTAAGACAAAACAATGACGATCTTCAAAAACTCTCCGATACAATTATCAAAAATCTGGTTTACTACACGAATGCTACACAAGGTGGCATATTCCTGATGGAAGAAGATGACAATGGCAAAAAATTCCTGAATTTATCCTCGGCATTTGCATATGACAGCAAAAAATTCATGGAGAAAAAAATACCCCTCGGGGATGGATTAGTAGGCACTTGCGCTATTGAAGAGCAATCTATTTATATGACAGATATTCCACAGGATTATATGGAAGTAACATCAGGGCTTGGAGATGCTAACCCTGACTCATTACTGATAGTTCCCCTAAAAACCGAAGAAAGTGTATTAGGGGTAGTAGAAATTGCATCCTTTAATAAATTTGAACAGTATGAGATTGACTTTGTAGAAAAAGTCGGACAAAATATAGCATCTACAATTTCTGCTGTCCAAGTCACTATGAAAACACAAAAGCTTCTTGAACAATCAAAACAACAGTCAGAAGAACTTAGCGCCCAAGAAGAGGAAATGAGACAAAACATGGAGGAATTAAAAGCTGCACAAGAAGAAGCAGCAAGGCAAAAGGCTGAATTGGAAAGTTTTATTAATGCATTCAAAGAAGCAAATTATATGATTGAATATAACCTGGATGAAGAAATTGTTGATGTAAACGATAATTATCTTGAACTGGTAGGGATTTCAAGGGAACAAGCTATTGGAACCCATCATAGTTATAAAATGAAATTTACGGAAGAGCAGAAAAAGAAGTACAAGAGGTTTTGGGATGATTTAAGAGCCGGGAAAATTAAAAAAGACACCAGCACAATTGAACTTGGTGATAAGACTTTCACAATGGGAGAAACTTATGCCCCTATAAAAGATCAGGAAGGCAGGGTTATAAAAATTATAAAATTTGCAGTAGAACTTTCCGAGTTTACCAACAAAAATGGGAAAAAATAAATTTTTTATAAGCCGCTATCAAAAAGATTAAGCGGCTTTTTTTATACGGTCATAATCTCTTTTTCTTTAGCCTCAACGGTATCTTCAACCTTTTTACCATACTCATCGGTTAATTTTTGCACCTCATCCTCACCTCTCTTTGTTTCATCTTCAGGAATGCCTTCATTCTTTAATTTTTTTAGTTGATCATTAGCTTCTCGTCGTGCATTTCTGACACTAACTTTAGCGTTTTCCCCTTCTGCATGAACCTTTTTAACTAAATCCTTTCTTCTTTCCTCTGTTAAAGGGGGAATGTTCAATCTAATCAGCTCTCCATCATTCTGCGGATTTAATCCCAAATCAGAATCCATAATGGCTTTTTCAACGTTGTTAAGTACACTTTTATCCCAAGGCTGGATAGTTATCGTTTTTGCGTCTGGTGTGCCGATATTTGCCAACTGATATAAAGGGGTATTTGTCCCATAATAATCAACATAAACCCCATCCAAAATACGAGGATTGGCTTTTCCCGCTCTAATTCTCGCAAGCTCATCAGAAAGATAATCCACAGCCTTTTTCATCTTGCTTTCAGCTTCCTTTATTACTGCTTGAACTTCTTCATTCATAATATTACAATTTTAAGGGTAGAACGTTATGACATGAAACAAATTTATAAAAAAAATCCAATTATCAATAGACTAAGGTTCCAACAGCATCTCCTGCCAGTAATCGTTCTAAGTTATTTTTTTTCATGATATTAAATACAAGCACAGGCAATTTATTATCGCGACAAAGCGCAAAAGCTGTCATATCCATTACTCCAAGCTGTTTTTCTATAGCCTCATTATAAGTAAGCCTGTCATATTTATATGCAGACTTATACTTTTCCGGATCTGCAGAAAAGACACCATCAACCCGCGTGCCTTTCAATAAAACATCAGCTTTTAATTCCAAAGCACGCAACGCAGCAGCAGAGTCGGTTGTAAAATAAGGATTACCAGTGCCGGCAGCAATTATATTAACATATCCCTCCTGTAAACTCTTTGCGGCACGTTCCTTAACATAATACTCAGCAAAGGGTTCCATACGAATAGCAGTATAAACCTTTGTTTTGACGCCTGCATTTTCTAAACCCGACTGTAATGCAAGACTATTAATAACCGTTGCCAACATTCCCATCTGATCTCCTTTTACCCGGTCTACACCCGTATCAACTCCGGATAATCCACGGAAAATATTCCCCCCACCAATTACCAGGGCAATTTCTATTTGCTCTTCCACAACGGATTTGATTTGTTGACTAAAAATATTAATGTGATCTACATCAATGCCAAAAGCTTTTTCTCCTTCTAAGGCTTCACCACTTAATTTAAGCAATACGCGTTTAAACTTCATCACGAATATATTTTATTACATCTCAACATTAAAAGTATCAAAAATAATGGATTTTAAGTAAAAAAGACAGCTTTGTAAAAAGTTTGTCAATGTAATAAGTGCTAAAATCATAATAAAATATGTACACTCCTACCATAGAAACATAGAACTATTTACTTTTAATAAAAAAGGCTTAGATAAAGCTAAACTGGTTATAAAATTCATGTATAAATAAAAGTAACCATTTACGACAATATAACGTATGGAATTTTATAATGCTAATATTAAATTTTTGTTTTAAGAATTGGCTAATATTAGTATTTTAGACCTGTTAAAACCCAAAAAAGTGAATTGTAATTATGAACTTTAAAACAATTTTAATTATTTCAGTTCTTTTCCTCCTTTCATCACTTCCTGCCTTTTCCCAAGAACCTTTGAATCACGAAAAGAAAATATACAAAAATTCTGAGGGTAAATTATATATAAACAAAGATCTTCCCATTTATATCAGAGTTGCAACATCTCCTGATTCATCTGCGGAAAGTTTTTTACTAGAAAGTGAAGATAGCAAAGACTTTACCAATCCTATGTATTTTGATACGGAAGGTTTCAATACAATCAGATCGCCGTGGAAAATTAATCAAGACACAAAACAACCCGTTTACCCACAAGAAGATATCATTTTTGAAATTTATGCAGACAGTAAGCCCCCTTCAACGAAAATTGATTTCGGTACACAAAAGCCTGTAAAATCAGGAGAAACAACCATTACAGGAGAAAAAGTTAATCTAACTTTTCAAGCCTCAGATGCAATATCCGGAGTAGATGACATTTATTACTCTACTAACAAATCCCAATTTAAAAAATACAAAGATACCATTAAATTAGAAGAAGAAAATGAATATCTTATTCAGTACTATAGTGTTGATAATGTAGGCAATGTAGAAGAAATTCAAAAAGTTATCTTACAAATAGATCAGTCTGCTCCAAAAACCTCTCTCTCCATTGATGGTGATAAACATGAGAAGATAATTTCCGGAAGATCAGAAATTATCTTATCCTCAAAGGACACTATGAACAAAGTAAAAAACATTTATTATTCAATCAACGAGGGTAAAAAAAAAATATATAACAAACCCATAGCAAGTGAAAAATTAGAGGAAGGCGAGCACAGTGTTGAATTCTATTCAGAAGATTTAGCAGGAAATAAAGAGCAGACCCAATCTTTTAGCTTTTATGTGGATAAAACACCGCCATCGGTTATAGAAGAAATATTAGGAAACTCATTTGTGGCAAACGGGAAAAAATATTATTCAGGCCAAAATAAACTAAAGCTAGTGTCAATGGACAATAAAGCTGGTGTTAAGGAAATAAGCTATTCAATCAACAATGGTAAGTTCAAACGTTACGATAAACCCTTCAACCTTTCAAAATCTGGTAATCTGAAAATAGAAGTGTTAGCCATTGACAACGTCAATAACAAAAAGCAAACGGAAAAAATTTCCGGCAATTCTCAAGATATAAATTATGTCGACCTCTCCGGGCCTTCATTATCTCATAATTTCGATGGTCCGTCGTATGTATCAAAAGATACAATCTTTATCTCAAAAAATACCAGGTTAAAACTATCGGGAAAAGATGATGAATCAGGATTTAAGAAAATTGAATATAAACTCAAAAAAGCAAATAATACACAAACCTATGAAGAACCTTTTTCGATAGACGAAGAAGGCGAATATTTAATTCACTACACAGGATATGATAATCTGGATAATACGAATTCAAAAAAGTTTTTATGTGTTGTAGATAACAAAGGGCCTAAAATTTACCACCGTTTTAGCATGGACCCCAGAAATTCAAAAGAAATTGATGGTGAAAAATTACCTGTCTACCCATCCCATGTAGTGCTTTTTCTGTCTGCAACAGATAACTTTTCGGGATTTGAAGAAATGTATTATAGTATCAACAGCAACGACAACCAAATTTACCAAAATCTGATTGAAGGGTTCAAAGAAAATGCGCAATACAAGCTTGACGTTACGGCAATAGATAAACTTGGGAATACAAACAGCAAAGACATTAAATTCTATGTTGAATAATAGCTGAATTATATACCCTTTGTTTTTTGTAAACTACATAAATTCAGGACTTATTTCGGAACATCATCCTTTACCTCTTCTCCAGTATTGCTGCTTCGCTCATCAATATTATAACAGTGTGTTTTAATGTTGTGTTCTTTAAATATTTCTATCAACCGGCTACGTATATCTATCTTAGCATACCATGCATCAGTAGGAGATTTAGTCCATACTGTAACCCAGCATCTTACTCCTTCCTTCTCCAGACCCATAACCCAAAATTTCGGATATTCACTATTCGCCAGGTACTCACTTTCCAAAGCTGCACTGATGGCCAAACCTTTCACTTTATTAATATTCACCTCATAATTTACCCAGAATTCAACATGAGCCCACAAGAAGGAGTCTTTCGCAGTATAACTAACCATCTCTTTATTTAACATCTGACTATTAGGTATGATTAACCTTTTCCAATCCCATAGCTTTATCACACTATGAGTAATCGTAATATCTTCTACAGTCCCATATTCCCTGTCATTAATAAGGACAGTGTCTCCAGTTCTGAACTGTTTGCTAAAAGTAATTACAATACCAGAAATAAGATTTTCCAGAAACGGTCGGGCAGCGACACCTATAACGGCAGCTACTACCGCAGCCACAAGAGAAATCAGGGTAGCAGGGATACGTCCAAGCAATGGAAAAATCATTATAAGCACCCAAATCAAGATATATCCAAGCAAAACCGTTCTGCGAATAATTGTAAAACGCTGAGAAAACCTTTCAAGTGCACTATTTTTTTGTTTTCTAACTGATCTTGAAAAGGGTGTTTTAGTTCTTACAGCTTCAAAAAATTTCAACTTATCTATGAAAGAAGTTCCTTTTCTTTCAACTGCATTCAAATGCCTCTTTATGAACAAATAGATAATCAATCCTGTGAAAAAAACTACTATTATATAGAAAACGATAACCGGACTAAATCCTAATTCAGTTATATATCTTTCTAAAGTCTCCATAATTACCTTTTAAAGTTTTTTTTATATATGCTAAAAAAATCTATATTGAACACAAACTCAATATCCGCGTCAGAAACTTCCGGCTTATAAGCATATCTTATACCAGCAGAAAAAGGAAACATCGTCCGTAAAAAATGGAAATCCGTAGTTAATTCGACTCCATAAGAGGTAAAACCTTCAGATATCCAGCCCACATTCCCCTCATCATCACTTTCCCTATATTGATTTTTGCCATAATCATAAAACAGATCAGCCTTAAACCGCTTAATATACAAGAGGGGTCCAACAGACCAATCGGGATAAAATAAAGGAAGTACATAGTCGCTTTTAAATGAATACAACTTTTCAGAGTAACGTTCTTCATATCCTCTTGGGAAAGAGAGATAACTTGAAAACAAATATAAATCAGGGTTTTGTTTTTGATATCCACCGGCAAAAGAAATACCGTGATCTTCAAAAAAGCCGGGTATATAGAATTTTGCCTGCATAGAAAGCATATTGCCCAGAATATCCTCATTAAAAGGGGATGTTTTAGCATTTACGTCTGCTAAAATTCCCCATTCAGGGAAAATATCTCTATAGGCTAATCGTCTGTATGACTGAAATTGAATGTTATAATCTACTGTTTTAATACCCCTCAAATAATAATTATCTCGATAATTATAATAGAAGTCTCTGTTATATTCATAATTCACAGAAGGAATAAAACGAGTAATGTTTTTATTTGCAGAAAGGTTCATTGGCAATGATACCTTTAAATCAAAAGACATATAATCGTTACTCAGGCGCGGAGCCCACGTCACATCTTCCCCCCTGATTAAATCAGGCTTGCCCCCATAATTTGCTGAAACACTGAACACAGGATACCATCCTCTATACGTAAATGTACTATGTAATTTATGTTCACCTGATTCATAAGAATATGCCAGGGAAGATATAGCAGTACTCAGAACATTTTGAGAAAGAAAAGTAACACCAGGGTTAACAGTAAAATCCGATTGATATGAAGTTGGTGGATCAAAATGAAAGGGAGCCCAGCTATGAAAATTAAATAAATTTTCCCAGCGCTTATAGGGGGTAGATTCATAATGATGAAACTTCTTTTTATCAAAATCAATTGTTGTGTTCTCTTGCTGTTTCAGATTTTCTAGCACAGGATCCTTGTGCTCATCCCTCCCGTCAAATTTTTGGAATTGTGATTGTTTTACTGATAATTTCTTGATATCATAGCCGTCAGGAGAATACTCGGAAAAATAGATTATACTATCTGTCAAAGACGAAACATCCCGAGCTCCATATTTTGATGTAGTGACCCGGAGAATTTCTTCTTCTTCGTAATCAAAAGCATAAATATTATCTATATCCTCCCATGTTGAATGAAAATATAAATAATCATTCCCGGCAGCAACAGAGGTAATATTTTCAAAAACGGGATCAAAAAGCCGTTTCCACTCACGAGTTGCATAATTAACACGATAAACTGTCTTTCCCTCATTCGTCAGTGCAATAACATATATAAATTTATCATCCGGTGACCAGGCAGGTTCTTGTAAAAACATATTATTCAGGGAAGGGAATATTTTCATTTGCCGCCCCGTTTCCGGTCTATTTACAAACAATGAATACTTGTTATCCTTAGAAACATTCACTGAAACAATCTTATCCCCTTTATTTGATATGGCAGGTGCAAAAAGACGGCTTTTTTCTGTTAACTGATATTCTGACTTTTCTTCAAGATCGTACACTTTAATTACAGAATAACTCCTGTGTTCCCAGCGAACATCCGGGACTCTTTCACTCCAAACAATTTTCTTGTCAGCATAACTATAGTCGGTACTTGTTCTGATTCCGGGAGTATATACATCCTCCTCCCCATCAGGAGTAACCAACACAAAACGTTCTAGATTACTAAAATCGGATTTTATGGCAAAAACAGAGTCGCTACCTGTACTTATCGGATACCTATAACTTTCATACTCTTCGGAAACCCTGTTATTTACCCGTTTATAATTTTCAATTTCAAGCCTGAACAAATTTTTCCTCCATAATGAATCATAAAAAGAAAAAGCAGCTTTATACAGGTCTCCTGTATACATTTCAGTGTGCTTTTTTACTCCGGTATTAAAAGAAAATGGGTTATATGAATTTTTCCCAACATTATCTATAACATCAGACCAAATATGGGTATCATATTTATCCCTTGTATATGCAGCCATATGGTAACCAAGACTATAATGATTTGGGGTATAATCTTTATAGCTGCCCATTAACATTTTGTTAAATCCGAAATTTCTTGATGAATCCAGTACATTAGTCCGGAGAGCTTTGGAAAAATCCGGTAGTTTAGCTCTGCCATTATGGCCAAGAGCAGATTCAGCAATAACAGCATCTCCTTCAAGGAACCACATGGGTATCATTCCCGCAACAGCCCCTATTGCCTGCTCACCAAACACATAACGCAATATTTTAGTGATCCCCTGATCCAACTTATCAATTTGAACAACATGTCTTAATTCATGTGTACACAGATGCTCAAGCCATGGCGTTGTGCTATTGAACTGAGGAGGCACACTGAAAAGCTCCATACGGTGAGGAGCAGGAGCAACAAAACCATTGGATACAACAGTGTTATTATGTATTACAACAGAAATTTTAGCAGGCTCATGATCCAATGAATAAGCCACTTCCTCATAAGAAATTTCCAGAATATTAGCAACCCGAACCGCTTCCTCTGAAAAAGACTCAGGATAAATAATTTGAAAATTTTCAGTGCTTATTTCCCTCCATTTAACAGATGCCGGGTCCTCACCATAATTAAAATATTGAGCACTTGCATCTAAATGCAACAAAACGAAAAAACATACCCCATATAAAATTTTAAACTTAAGCATAGTTTACCTGTTTAATAAAATTAGCTTCTTTCCATATATACTGTTATCTGGTATCTGCATTTTTAACCAATATAGGCCCGGTTCCATATCACTTAAAGAAATTTTCAAAGGATTTTCAGGATTATGCTCATATGTTTCATTGATTAATTTCTGCCCTTCTATAGTCCCTACCTGTATAGTAAAATTATCAAAATGCTCATCAAACCATATTGTCAATTGATCCTTTACCGGATTATTTATGCAAAATGGAGCCTCATTCTTTTGCCTCCTTGCCACAAAACCAGTGTTCAATGCTACTTCATAAGCATATTCTTCAGATTCCAGAATTATATTGGAATACTTATCAAATCCATTGATCTTAAAATAAACTTTCTCATGGGAATCAACAGGAGGAATGATTGCCTCATAAAAACCATCTGAAAATCTCATAGAACCAGAGGACTCATAATCCCCGTTTGCATATCCCCACTGTAATTCCACTTCTTCTACCCTATTCTGTGTATCCAGTATACTGGCATTAACAACAACGCTATCAGTAACCCCGGCAGTTTCAGGATAATAATTCACTGAATCCACCTCTTTAGTATCCGCAAGGTTCTTCTCAATCTCAGCCTCCAGTGTAACTGGCAGATGATCTGAAAAATCGTATAATGCTTGTGCAATACTATCGGGGACACTATTGTTGTTTGTTCTGTCAAGAGCCGCGTTAAAACATTTTCCATCTTGTCCTAGAACTTTATAACTATCCTCAACATACTCTATTGAATGTGTTCCACCCATTACACTTGACGATGCAAGAATAAAATCAAATCTGTCATCCATCCCCCCACCGGCGAAGCAATCACCAGAAGTATGCGTAGATTGAGTATGATACTCAGCAAACTCTCCATTATCATGCCAGTGACCTATAGCATCAGCGGGATCATAAAGGTTATAATAAAAATTATCACCGTTAATTAAATTTTGAAACGCAGCTTCCTCAGCTTTATATACATTCAGATCACCAAAAACAAAATAATTCCAGTCGTCATCAAAATTATTTTTAATGAAATCCATCAGTATCATAGTCTCTTCTTCCCGTTCTTTAATATCTGAATCATCTCTGCCAGATTTAAGATGAACCCCAAAACAAGTAAAGAAAGCTGTGTCTGACCCTTCAGCTAAATCATCAGAACGATAATAAAATGTGTAAGCGTTAAAAATTTTCTCATATTTACCCACATGAAATCGTATGGGCTTATGAGAATCTAAAACAAGCTTATCTGAATTATAAAACAAGGTATTAGCCAGGTAAGTTTCATTAAAAGGAGCTGCTTTATAGTAATCAATCCCGTCCGTATTCAATGCATTATCTAATAAATATTCTTCATCATCCTGCACAGGATAAGAATTTTCTCCATCCAATTCATTAACAGCAAAAACATCAGGTTTAATATATTGAAATATTGTTTTCAAATGCTCTGTCTTTGTCTCAATATTCTGACTGCAAAAATCAGTATCCTTGCCATAAAATAGCATGTTATAATGCATAAGCTTCAAGGTGTCCTGGGAAAAAACATCTGAAACAAAACCAACAAAAAGTATAACAACAAAACGCAACATAAATTGTAATATTTATCATATAATTTACAAAAATGAGAAAAATTCTGAAATATTTTGGCTTTTACCAAAAAATACAGCGATAACAAAACCCAACAAAATACAAACAAAAATATTACAAAAACATGATTTGACGCGAAATAAAATAAATAATGGAATTATTCCTTTTTTTATTCAAAGATTAATTTTTACTTTTGCACGGATATTTTAGGAGGTAATTGTGGGATATTTGAAAAAATATACGGTACGCTTCAAAGAGCTTGAGCTAGGAGAACATTGGTTTAATTTTGAAATTGACAATCAGTTTTTTTCAGAATTTGAAAAGTCGGAAATACAGGAAGGAGCGTTAACTGTTAAAGTTAAGCTGTTTAAAGAAGAGCGCATAATTACATTAGACATATCAATTGAAGGGGAAGTAATGGTTATGTGCGACAGATGTTTAGATTACTTCGGATTTCCGATAGATTTTGAGGGGATAGTATACATAAAACCAAAGTATGAAGCTGAAAAAGAGAGAACTGATGTTTTTGGGGTAAACGAGGATGAAACTGAAATTAATCTGGCACAGTATTTTTATGAAAGTATTCATCTAAGTTTGCCGCTTAAAAGAGTTCATCCGAATGATGAAAACGGAAATAGCACTTGTGACAAATCAATGCTTGAGTTGCTTGAAAAATATACTAAAAAAAAAGATGAAGATAATATCGACCCAAGATGGGATGATTTAAAAAATTTATTTGTTGAACGAAATTAAAAGATAAAAAATGGCACATCCAAAGAGAAAGACATCAAAACAGAGAAAAGCCAAAAGGAGAACACATGTAAAAGCAGAAACGCCTACTACAGTTACTTGTACTAACTGCGGCGCAACACACTTATATCATAGAGTATGCCCTGAATGTGGTTTTTATAGAGGACAAATGGCAGTTGAAAAGGGAATTGAAGGATAAGCAGACATAATTCCATATATGAGAATCGGAATAGATATTATGGGTGGTGATTTTGCTCCTAAGACTACAATATTAGGAGCAATTTTAGCTTATGAAGAACTCCCATCTGATATACAGTTGGTACTAATTGGAGATAAATCTCAAATAGAAAGCCATCTTCAGAAAAACAACTATCAACCCGGCGGATTTGAAATAATTCATGCAGACGAGACCATTGGGAATGGAGAGAATCCGGCAAAAGCCTTCGCACGAAAAAATTATTCAAGTATCAATGTGGGATATAAATTGTTATCTGAAAACAAAATTGATGGCTTTGCAAGCGCTGGAAACACAGGTGCAATGATGGTAGGCGCAATGTATACAATCAAATCTATTCCCGGCATCATTCGTCCAGTAATAACTGCAGCCGTACCACAACTCAAAGGCGGCTATTCCATCTTGCTAGATGTAGGCATTAATCCTGACTGTAAGCCAGATGTTTTATTTCAATATGGCTTAATAGGCTCTATTTATGCCAAACGGGTCTATAATATTGACAATCCTAAAGTTGGTCTTATAAATATTGGAGAAGAAGAAGAAAAAGGTAATCTTGTAGTAAAATCTGCTTATGATTTAATGAAAAATACCAATAAATATAATTTTATAGGAAATGTAGAGGGAAATGAATTATTTGATGGCAAAGCAGATATACTTGTATGTGATGGATTTGTAGGAAATATAATATTAAAACAAGCGGAGGCATTTTACAAAGTAATGCAGAAAAAAGAACTTACTGACGAATATTTTGAGCGTTTTAATTATCAAAATATTGGTGGTACTCCCTTGCTGGGTGTTAATGGTAACGTAATAATAGGACACGGAGTTTCTAATGACATTGCAATCAAAAATATGATCAAACATACAAAAAGTGTTATCGAAGCTAATTTAGCCCAGAAAATTAAGGAGGCTTTTCAATAATGAAACCTCATCCATTAGTGTGCACAAAAACCTATGTATCAAACATAAGGGTTTCATGGGATACAGAATGAACTTACGTTGACTTTTGTAGCAATAAGTCTCAGAAAATGAAACTAATAATCTAACTTTATCCAAATGAATAAGATCAATGCAACAATCACTGGTGTTGGTGCCTATGTTCCTGAATACCGGCTAACAAACGATGAACTGAGCAAGATGGTTGATACCTCCGATGATTGGATAATGACACGTATAGGCATCAAAGAACGAAGAATTTTAAGAGATAAAGAAAAAGGCTCTTCATACTTAGGTGTAAAAGCAGTGGAAGAATTACTGGAAAAAACAAACACTACCCCGGATGAAATAGACCTTGTAATCTGTCCAACAGTAACTCCGGACATGCAATTCCCTGCCAATGCAAACATAATCAGTGACAAAGCAGGGATAAAAAATGCATTTAGTTTTGATTTGAATGCAGGTTGTTCCGGTTTTTTATACGCCCTTTCTACAGGAGCAAAGTTCATTGAATCAGGTAAATATAAAAAGGCAATCGTTGTTGGTACAGAAAAAATGTCCTCCATTGTTGATTACCAAGACAGATCGACTTGCCCTATTTTTGGAGACGGGGCAGGAGCAGCTCTACTAGAACCAACAGAAGAAAATTATGGCATCATTGATGAAATCATGAAGGTTGATGGCTCAGGCAGAAAACATCTACACCAAAAGGCCGGAGGCTCAATTAAACCCGCATCCCATAAAACAGTTGATGCCAGAGAACACTACATTTACCAGGAAGGACAACCTGTTTTTAAATCTGCTGTAGCCAGCATGGCAGATGTTTCCATCGAAATCATGAAAAAAAATAACATTGAACCGGAAGATTTAAACTGGCTGGTTCCTCATCAGGCAAACATGAGAATTATAGAGGCTACTGCACGCCGAATGGGAATTAAAAGGGAACAGGTAATGATTAATATCCAAAGATATGGAAACACAACAGCAGCTACTCTACCATTATGCTTGTGGGAATGGGAAAAAGAGCTTAAAAAAGGTGATAATATAATCCTGGCAACTTTTGGCGCAGGATTTACATGGGGCTCAATATATATGAAGTGGAGCTATGACGGCAACAATAAATAATAAAACTAACATAAAAAAAACAAAAAGAGGCTGCTTTAATTTTATTTCCAGGCATCCTCTTTTTATTTAATAATATGCTTTCTTTTTAAAAAACTCTTTTCTTAATCCAATAATGGTTTCAGCTTCTCTGTGAGTGTGTTTTTTGGAACAGCACCTACTTGCTTATCTTTTAGCTCTCCATTCTTAAAAAACAAAATTGTAGGAATATTCCTTACCGAATATTTGGTAGGGGTTTCGGGATTACCATCAACATCCAGTTTGGCACAAACTACCTGATCTTCATATTCTTTTCCTATTTCTTCAATTATGGGGCTTATCATTTTACATGGGCCACACCATTCAGCCCATAAGTCAACTATTACAGGCTTGTCCGACTTGAGTACTTTTTCTTCAAAATTGGAGTCCGTTACTTCTATTGTCATAAGTTCTGGTTTTAAAAGGTTAAATAGTAAATTTATACAAAATTACATTAAAAATGTTTAACTTAAAGAATATTGAATTGTCGAATTCTGTTCAAGGAACTCTAACAATTCATTGGTAAGATTCACCTTTTTCCCTCTTGAAAACATCGGAAGAGAAATATTTTCTGTCATATCTTGTATAGTCATGCGAATCATCACTTTCCCCTTACTGTCAGTAAAAGAATCCAACTGTTTTATAAAGCTCTCATTAATATCGTTGATTGAAAGCTTAAGATTAAGGCATCTCACCAGCTCCTCCCTGACTTCACTCAAAAGGTGAATTTTTGTAATTTTAAATTCCAGCAGTGCATTATCATTATAGCGCGGTTGTACTTTCCCCTTAATTAGTATGGATAGGTCTTTATAAAAATAATTTCTGTATTCCTGGTAGTCGTTTCCAAATAAAAAGAATTGATATGAGTCGGTATAGTCCTGTAAGGTCAATTTCCCATAAGGCTTATTATTTTTTGAAACTGCATTTTTAACATCTGTTACAATACCGCCAACTTTCACTTCTCTGTTTTTAAAACTTTCAATATCTGAATTCAAATCTTTAAGCCGGGCAGTTGTAAAATGCTCAAGCTCAATTTTAAAATCATCAAGCGGATGAGCAGATAAATAAATACCGACAAGCTCTTTCTCAAGTTTCAGTTTTTCCAGTTTAGGCCATTCATCATCCCTCGGAATCTCCGGTTTAGCTATTTCGATATCTCCGGCATCTCCAAACAAAGATTGCTGGTGATTATTTTTATCTGTTTGATATTTATTTCCATACCTTATCAAACTTTCAACAAATGTCATTCCCTTACCGTTTTCCGCAAAAAACTGAGACCTGTTCATTCCGGAAAGCTCATCAAAAGCTCCGGCAGAAGCTAAAGACTCAATACTTTTCTTATTTACAGATTGCAGATTCACTCTTTCCACAAAGTCGAAAATATCTTTATATACCCCTCCGCTCTCTCGTTCTTCTACAATCTTTGCTGCTGCATTTTCTCCAACACCTTTTATTGCGCTTAAACCAAACCTGATATTGCCCTCATCATTAACATTAAATTTTAGCTTACTCTCATTAACATCCGGCCCAAGTACATAGATTCCCATTCTACGGCACTCATCCATAAACACCGTCACTTTATCCATATCATTCGTATTACGGCTTAATACGGCTGCCATATACTCTGCAGGATAGTTGGCTTTTAAAAACGCTGTTTGATAAGATACAAAAGCATAACAGGTAGAATGAGACTTATTAAAGGCATATTGGGCAAAAGATACCCAGTCATCCCATATTTTGTTTACAATTTCCAGATCATACCCATTTTCTTGGCAACCAGAAATAAACTTTTCTTTGAGCTCTTCCATCAACTTTCTTTTCTTCTTGCCCATAGCTTTTCTAAGAGAATCTGCTTGTCCCTTCGTAAAGCCAGCCAATTTCTGCGACAATAACATGACCTGCTCCTGGTATACAGTTATACCGTAAGTTTCCTGTAAATACTCCTCCATTTCAGGCAGGTCATAGTGAATTTTCTCGTGTCCCTGCTTTCTCTTAATAAACTGAGGAATATAAGCCATAGGACCCGGTCTGTACAGGGCATTCATGGCAATAAGATCTTCAAATCGATTCGGCTTAAGCTGACGAAGGTTTTTCTTCATCCCCTCTGACTCAAACTGAAACAGCCCCGTTGTTTCTCCTCGGCTGTATAACTCAAATGTATTCTGGTCATAAAGGTTAACGTGTTCAATATCAATGTCTACACCCTTGGAATCCCTGACATTTTCAACAGCATCTTTGATAATGGATAATGTCTTTAATCCAAGAAAATCCATCTTTAACATCCCCACAGATTCCACAAAATCTCCATCATACTGGGTAACTCTAAGATCAGTATCTTTAGACGTGCATATGGGAATATGCTCGAGTAAATCATCTTTGCCAATAATAATGCCACAGGCGTGCAACCCTGTCTGCCGGACAGAGCCTTCGAGAACTTCCGCATATTTCAGCGTTCTTCGCACATTATCATCCCCATGGTCACGCTCTTTTTTTAACTCAGAAACTTCCTCATAAGCCTTTTTCAAAGTAACACCGGGACCCTCGGGTACTAATTTGGCCAATTTATCCGCCACGGGTAAAGGCAGTTTTTGCACTCTTGCAATATCCCGGATAGCCATTCTGGCTTTCATCGTACCAAAGGTAATGATATGGGCTACCTTCTCCTTTCCATATTTTTCCACAACCCAGTTCAGAACTTTATCTCTGCCGTCTTCATCAAAATCGATATCAATATCCGGCATTGAAATTCTGTCCGGGTTAAGGAAACGTTCAAAAAGTAAATTATATTTGATTGGGTCGACATCTGTAATTTTAATGCAATAGGCTACAGCCGATCCGGCGGCAGAGCCTCTTCCCGGTCCCACAGCAACTTCTAGTTCACGTGCCGCATTTAAGAAATCCTGTACGATAAGAAAATAACCCGGAAATCCCATCCCTTTGATTACAGAAAGTTCAAAATCGAGACGTTCCCGAATATTATCTGTAATTTCACCATATCTTTCTTTAGCTCCCTCGTATGTAATATGACGTAAATACTCATCTTCATTCTCAAACCCTTCCGGCAAAGGATAATCTGGCATAAGGGGCTCTCTGCCAAGTTCATATTCCTCGATTTTCTCAGTAATTTCATTAGCATTTTCGATCGCCTCCGGAATATCAGCAAACAATTCACTCATCTCTGCCGTGGTTTTAAAATATTCTTGTTTTGTATAGCGCATCCTGTAAGGATCATCAAGTTCCTTATTCGTATTCAGACAAATGAGCCTATCATGTGCTTCAGCATCTTCAGCGTTGAGAAAATGGACGTCATTAGTGGCAATAACTTTTACATTATGCTTATGGGCAAGTTCAAGCATAATGCTATTGGCAATTTTTTCATTTTCATAAACCTCCTTATCTTTGGAAGGATTGCCAGAGGGATGTCTCTGTAGCTCAAGATAAAAATCATCCCCGAACTGCTCTTTATATTCCAGAACTAACTTTTCGGCCTCACCTTTCCCTTTTCGTATGGCAGTTTTAGGAATCTCTCCTCCAATGCAAGCAGACGAAATGATTAGCCCTTCTTTATGTTTAAACAGCAGTTCTTTATCAATTCGTGATGTATAATAAAAACCTTCTGTCCATGCGTATGAAACAAGTTTTATAAGATTTTTATATCCGGTAAGATTTTTTGCCAGAACAATCAAATGATAACCGCTTCTGTCTTTTTTATCCCCCTTTTTAAAACGACTTTCTCCAGCCAAATACATTTCACAACCTATAATTGGCTTAATTCTCTCCTTTCTTGCTTCATCATAGAATTTTTTCACTCCGAACATATTACCATGATCTGTTATAGCCAAAGCATTCATTCCATCATTCTTCGCTTTGGAAATCAATCCTGCTATATCCGAGGCTCCATCAAGAATAGAATACTGAGTGTGTACATGTAAATGCGTAAAGTTGCCCATAAAGCCTTAATATTGATTGTTTTGGTGTGGTTATAATTCTATTAATCTCAACTGATAAATTTACAAAATCATAACAGGTAAAATACCTTACCAGTCAATTATTTTTTAAAATACAATTAACCGGTTTAAGCCCCGCAAAATGACCAGAAAGTAGTTATTCTTTAAGCAATCTCCCGTAGACATAAACCATTTATTTTGCTGGCTGATAGACCTTTAGTGTCGTGAAAATTCAACAGTTTTAGTTCATAGCTAAAGTCTCCTTTTTTTGT
>JAWLEB010000027.1:0-38866 GCA_041686375.1 Bacteroidales bacterium | reverse complement strand
TCGAGAAAGATCAAAACTAAAATTTTGCAGCCAACTGATTTGCAAAATCAACTCTTAAATATGAAAATCAAAAGTGGGTGACCCAATGCACAAAACAGGCTTATTTTTTTTGTATTTAGAGAAATTCCTGGTCTCCGTTATTGATTGGAAGCCCGTGAACGGGCCGGAGGTGGGGTATGGCAGATATTTCGGATCATCACGATAAATCGTGGTGCTATTCTTATGCTGCCAAACTAACCGCAGTTGCTACACTCCATGAGTACAGCACCATGCTTTTCAGCATGGTGTCAGTTAAATAAGCCACATCACCATCCCCCACGCGCCTGGGTTATGCAATGTATTTAAATAATAGAAAAAAGCCCGCTTTTAGAGAGACTCCATTAATCAAAAAAATCAAGCCATTAATCAAATTAAACCACCAGATTATCCATATTTTACCAACCACCCCTTCAATTCTGCGTTAGATAGAGTAAGAAGCAGTTTAACTCATGTCAAACCATTAATATGCTGCATTCATTTGGCAAAAATTAACAGATAATATACCAATGAAACCCTCATCCAATAACATATACAAAAGCCTATGTATAACCATGAGGGTTCCATGGGATGCAGAATTAACTTACGTTGACTTTTGTAGCAATAAATCTCAGAGTAGGAAACTAATAATCTAACTTTATTCTAATGACACAACAAAAGTATAAAATCATCATAGCAGAAAATATTAGTACCATTATTAAGAAAAAGTCAGTGCAAGTAGAGGGGACTGAACATACACCAGATGTTATACTCGATGAGGAGCAGGGACTTATTAGCCTGAGAGGCTACTCTCTTCCTGAAAACACCGGAAATTTTTATTATCCTATTCTTGAGTGGCTCACTAATTATCTAAACAAAGCCCCTGAGGTAACTACTGTGAAGTTTGATTTGGAATATTTTAATTCTTCGTCATTCAAAATGCTTCTGGAGCTTATCCAGCTAATATCTAATTTAAAGGAAAAAGGCAAACAACTTAATATTACCTGGAGTTACCAGCAAGGAGATGATGACATTTTAGACTCAGGAAGACAACTGGAAGAACTCCTGGGTATTGAATTTGAATATATATGCTATAAATAAATACCTCTCCTTACAAAATCAAAACATACATTGATTTCAGAAAAAATTTCATCCAACACCCTGCATCAGTTCACTTATAAAATAGTAAGCCATAATCAGTGATACCATAAGCTTGATCCCGGTACCCATAAGAAAGCCAAGAAAAGAACCTACCCCGGCTCTCATGGAAGCGTCAAATTTTGACCCTTTAATGGTTTCACCAATGACAGCACCTACGAAAGGCAAAATAATTATACCTAAAGGAGGAAAAAAGAAGAGTCCTAAAACCACCCCAATGGTAGCGCCCCAACTCCCGTATTTAGTACCGCCAAATCTCCTTGTACCCCAAATTGGGACAAAATAATCAAGGATAGTTACTAAAATTGCAAGTAAAGCAAATAAGATGAGAAAGTTAGAAGTAAAATCAGCAAAACGGGTGAAGTGAATTAACAAAATGCCCCCGTAGCTTAAAGGCGGTCCCGGAACAACAGGAATTATACATCCTGCTATTCCTATTAACATTAAAACAACCGCCAGACCTAATAATATGTAATCCATAATACAATAAAATTGAGTATAAAGATATAAAAGTCCCCGGAATATTCCCAAGGACTTATAAACCATCATTGATATTATTTTTAATCATAAGGCAAATAAATCAATACCTGTAAATACCGCAAAGTTTGGCATCGGTATCAGGCATTGCTTCAGGTTCTATAAAGTAAATAGTACCCGCAGTAAAATAAGTATTAATAACCGCATAATTTAACAATTCTTTATCCATCGGCTTAGAGTTATCTTTGACTTTAACCTTAAAACTATCCTCATCAACAATACCCCATTCCGTCTCCTGTTTATTTACAAAAAGTGTGCTTATTCTACCTTGTAGTGCTCTCAAAACAATCTCTTCAATAATATCTGTCTTCTCTTTAATATCCTGATATTTTTCAATGTCCTCCTGCAACTCCTTTTGTCTAATTTTCTCCATAATTTTAAGCCCCTTTTCATGCAAATTCACCATCCGGCTTTCTTTCGGGCTGATAGAAATATTCTCATCTACCAAAAACTTATAATTTGTCATCTCTCTGAAAGCTGAAAAAATATAATCCACGGACGCAACAAGTAAGGGATCTTTTTTATTACGCATAAAATCCATCAATCCTTTATCTACTTGATTCAAAAACCTTCTTACCTCCTCTTTCTTCTCTTCTTCTCCTTCAGCATGCCCATGGTAAAACGTTTGTCCTTGTGGAGTGTGTGCACTGACATGTTGATACAGCCTGTCTTTATAATCAAAACCAATTGCTTCCTCAAAATTTTCAGGAACAAACTCTTCAATGTTGACTTCTTCAATATTGAATTGATCAGCTTTATAGAGTTGCACCCCGGAAAGATTAATCAAAAGAACAAAGAATGTTCTGTTTTTTATTGCCGATTCAATAACCGGAGACAAATAAAACTCTTCGCCAGCATAGGCTGCATCATCCCAGTTGTTTTCCACATTAAAATAATCAAAATACTTCTCATTAAGAAATAAAATCAGACCACCCCATAAGTTCCGCAGTAATTGTGAATCTTCAATTAAGTCGTATGCAGGTTTAAGAAACATTTCTGCTTCTTGTTTCTTAAATCCCTTATCCATCAGCATATTTCCCGCAGTTTTAATTTTATTCTTCAGCTTAATCCGGTTTTGATTTTCTTTCGTTTCAGGATCTGCCTCAGAAGCAGAAATATAAACGGTAACATTATGTTTAGTTCTATTTTGGTGTAATTTTTCAAAATTTAAGTCTCTAAAATTTTTCATAGCGACCTCGTTTTTGAATTTTACGTTTTAATCAACGGAGGTTGTAAATGGTTTATTGTCTTTTACTTAACCATATAAAAAGCATATAATTCCAGTTGGAATTAAAAAATTTATTGCGGACGGGGGATTATTATTTATTCTGGAGTTCTTTCATTAAGTTTTTAGCAGGGCAGCTATTGCAGGAACACACTTTGTCATTCGCAAAATTATAAAAAAAGGAATATATATTTTTGCCTGCATAAAACAATGCAACACCTACGATTAATAATGTAACAATTTCTTGTATCATATCATATTAAACAAATAGTTTACCAATTTGTTGAGCCAAAAAGCTTATGAACCAGGCAAGTGTTGTAGTATAAAGGATCCCAAAAAGTGCCCATTGCCAGCTCCCTGTTTCTTTTTTAATAGCAACAACCGCTGCAACACAAGGAAAATACAACAAAACAAACAATAAAAAGCTTATTGCTGTCAGCTTATTGAAAACTTTCTCTCCCTTTTTAGGGCCGGACTCATGGCGTGCATTCTCCAACTTCTCTACCAGTTTCTCTTCGGTATTATGTTTTTCATCTACCTGATATAAAACCCCCATAGTACTGACTACAATTTCTTTCGCTGCAACACCCGATAATAAACTAACACTCATCTTCCAGTCAAAACCAAGTGGTCTCATTACAGGCTCAATAGAATGACCAATACGTCCAATATATGAATGCTCCTGCATTGCCGCCTTTTTTTCAGACTGCAGTTCATGCAATTCTTGGTTAAATAACTCATTTTCAGTATCTTGATCAACAGAAAGCTTTGATATATTTGATTGTTCAAGTGCTTCAATCTTTTCATCATAACGATCAGCAATCTCCTTATCCTGAGGATAATAACCTAACGCCCAAACAATTATAGATGCAATTAAAATAACACCTCCCATTTTCTTAAGGTACTGCGATCCCTTACTCCATACATGCCTTCCAACATTTCTCATTGTTGGCATCCGATATGGAGGCAATTCCATAACAAAAGGAATTTCATCCGATTTAAATAAGGTTTTTTTAAATAAAATAGCCACAAGCGCAGCCATTATAATACCAAATACATAGATAGAAAACAAGACTGTTCCCGGATATTTTGGAAAGAAAGCAGAAATTATCAGAACATAAACAGGTAATCGTGCACTACAAGACATAAAAGGATTTATAAGAATTGTTACGAGTCTGTTGTTTCTATTTTTGATGGTACGTGTTGCCATTATAGCAGGCACATTACAACCAAAGCCCATAATTAGTGGAATAAAAGACTGGCCATGCAAACCAATCTTATGCATAACCTTATCCATGATAAAAGCTGCTCTTGCCATATACCCTGTATCCTCCATCAGGGTTATAAACAGAAATAATATTAGGATATTTGGAAGAAAAACAATCACTCCCCCCACTCCATCAATAATTCCATCTACTATTAAATTTTTAAGAACACCAGCAGGCATTAAAGCATTAACATATTCCCCGGTAACCGCAACAAGGTACTCAATCCATTCCATAGGATATTGGCCCAGTTGAAAAGTCGCCTGGAACATGATATACATAAAAGCAAAAAAGATAGGAAAACCTAAATATTTATTTGTCAATATACTATCTATCCTGTCGGTTTTGCTTTGTCTTTTGGGTTTCGTGCTTTTTTTGTAGGTTTCTTTTAAAGCTCCGGCAATAAAAGCGTATTTAGCATCGGTAAGAATAGCCTCACTATCCTCTGCATATGAAATTTCTAGTTTAATAATTTCGTGATTAGCGACTGATTTAATAACCTCATAATTCCTCCACTTGGATAGCGTCCATTCAGCCGCTTTGTCCTTTTCAAGTAATTTCAAAGCATAAAAACGAGAAGAAACCAAATCGGTTAATCTCTTATTCTTCCATATTTCATCCTGTATCTTCTTTATTGCTTTTTCTACATCATCACCATAATTTAAATGAATATGCCGTACAGTTGGATCTTTATCTTCAAATACTTCAATAGCTTTATCAAACAAGTCCCTGATACCTCTTCCTTTATGCGATACTGTAGGAATTATAGGAATTCCCATCATCTTACCCAGAGACTGATAATCAAACTTATCACCTTTTTTTTGCAGCTCATCATACATATTCAAGGCAATGATCACTTTGATATCCATATCAATAAGCTGTGTTGTAAGATAAAGGTTCCGCTCAAGATTGGAAGCATCAACCACATTAATGACAATATCAGGCATTTCGCCTAATATATGCTTTCTTACAAATAATTCTTCCGGGGTATAAGCAGAAAGAGAATAAGTGCCGGGCAGATCCGTAATATTGAATTTGTAACCACTTTGATCATACTTTGCTTTTTTTGAATCTATGGTTACACCTCCATAATTCCCTACACGTTCTTTAGACTTTGACGCATAGTTAAAAAGTGTGGTTTTGCCGCAATTAGGATTGCCAACGAGTGCAACATTAATTGTTCTTTGCTTTTCCCTGGCAGTTTGCTTAAGTTCGTTTTCTGTAATTACACCATTAAATTTTGCAGACTTCTCTTTTTTTGCCTCCTCTTTTGTTATGACCTCAATTAAAGATGCTTCGCTCCTTCTGAGAGAAACATCATATCCCATAACCTTATACTCAATAGGATCTTTCAAGGGGGCATTCTTTACCACAGTAACTTTTTGCCCCTTAACAAATCCCATTTCCATAATACGCTTACGAAATGCTCCCCTGCCTCTAACTTTCGTTATGATTGCCGACTCTTTATTATGTAAATCCGATAACCTCATTTAGAAATAGTCTAAATAAAATAAAACACAAAAATAAATAATATTTTCTCTCTTGAGCAATAAGCAAGAAGTTTGTTATATCAAGTCAATGCCACCAATAAAAAGGGCAAGATGTTCCAAATAAGTTGATAATGTTAAAAATTACAAAGCTAAATTGATTGGTTGTTACGGTGCTGTCTCAGTAATCATTGAGATCAAATAAAAAAGCCGGATTGGCATCCGGCTTTAGGCTTTTTTATTCTTTGTTTTCATCGAGGTCTTCGAATTCAACATCCGAGGTATAACTTCCGTCATCCTTAACAGTAACCTCACCTTCCTGTTCCTGCTTTTCCTCGGTATCTTGTCTTTGTTCATTCTCGTAGCCCTTTTCGGTTTTGATAAAATTAATTACCTCCTCCAGGCTTTCTGTAAACTTGTCAAAATCCTCTTTGTATAAGAAGACTTTATGTTTCTCAAAAAATCTTTTGCCGTTTCGCTTGAAACGCTTTTTACTTTCAGTAATCGTTAAATAGTAATCATCGTTTCTGGTTGCTTTTACATCCAGAAAGTAAGTTCTTTTCCCAGCTCTGATAACTTTTGAGAAAATAATGTCTCGTCCGTTTTTCCCTTGTTCTTCTTTGTTTTCATATCCTTCCATCATGAATTACTTTTAAAAGTTTTACTTTCAAATATCAAAACTATAAAATTATAAATGGTTTACGGTACAAAAGTATTTTTTTTTATAAAAATAAATAATTTTTTTTTGCTTTAAATTTTCACTTATTTTGCACTTTATTATAAAATACCACGAATACACCTTTATCACAATGATAACAAGAAGATTATTAAGAATCAAGATACTTCAAATAATTTTTTCGTATAAATTTTCCGGAGGTAAAACACTGCCAATAGCTGAAAAAGAATTAGATCACAGCATCAAAAAGTTCTATGATCTCTATCATCAAATGACATACCTGATCATTGAACTAAAAAATATGGCTGAAACCAAAACCGAATTGGCCAAAGCTAAAAAAGCCCCCACTTATGAAGATCTGAATCCCAATACAAAATTTATTGATAATCAATTAATTGCACAATTAGAAAAAAATGCTGCACTAAATAATTATATACATACCAACAAACTGAATTGGAAAAAAAACAGAGATTTTATCAAGAATCTATACAACACTGTGATAAATACCGATGCGTACAAAGAATACATGAATAATCCGAAACAAGGATACAAAGCAGATAAAGACATTGTTATTAAAATATACAGGGTTGTTATAGCCAATTATGAGCCTCTCTATCAACTCCTTGAAGAACAAAGCATCTATTGGAATGATGAAATTGATCTGGTAATCAGCTTTATCATCAAAACCATAAAGGAATTCCGCAAAGATGACGGAAAGGATACACCTTTAATGCCATTATATAAAAATGAAGAAGATATCAATTTTGCAAAGAAACTGCTCAGAAAAACCATTCAAAATTTTGATGAATATAATGAACTTATTAAACAATATTCACAAAACTGGGATTTAGAGAGGATTGCCTTTATGGATATTTTGATTATGAAGTTGGCCATAACAGAAATTCTTGAATTTACATCAATCCCCACCAGAGTGACGCTTGACGAATATATTGAAATTGCTAAAAATTACAGCACGGAGAAAAGCAATATCTTTATTAATGGTATTCTTGACAAGATAATTGTAAAATTAAAAGAAGAGAACAAAATACAAAAAGATGGAAGAGGATTAATCGGAGAAAATTAATATTCCTGTCTGTTTATTAATTGTTTTATAATAAAATAAGTAATTTTGTTATCAATTATGAACAAAAAAATTTTCTACATTAACATTATATTTCTTTTGCTCCTCATGGGATTGGGGTGCAAGCAAGAGTCAAAAAACAACAGTTTCAAAACGCAGAATGATACTGCTGCACCCAAGATGGAGTTTGAGAAAGTATATCATGAGTTTGGAGCTCTTAAAGAGGGAGAAAAAGTATCATACACGTTTACTTTTAAAAATACAGGAGACTCAGAGCTCATTATTAAAGATGCCGGTGCAGCATGTGGATGCACTGTACCCAAATATGACAAACACCCCGTTAAACCTGGTGAAAAGGGCTCTGTAGAAGTAGTTTTTGATAGTAGAGGATGGAGTGGAACCCAAATTAAATCTGTCTTTTTAAAGACCAATACCCCATATGGAGAAAAAACTTTAACAATTAAAGCCAATATAGTTACAAATTAAAAGGAATAGTACTATGATGAATGACATGTTTCAAATTTTAGCGGCCCAACAAGGTGAAAATCCTCTGGTTTCACTTTGGCCTTTATTACTGATAATTGTTGTATTTTACCTGTTTATGATAAGACCACAGGTTAAAAGACAGAAAGAATTGAGACAATACAGAGAAAACCTAAAAAATGGTGATAAAATTGTTACCACAGGTGGCATCTATGGAAAAATAGTGGAAATATCAGATCAAACGGTTATTATTGAAGTAGAAGACCAATCAAGAGTTAAAATTGACAAGAACGCTATCTTAAAAGATGCCAAGGAAATTGGTCAAACCAAATAATTTTTCCTGCAGATCTTTAACAGATAAAAATTATTTGAAATAAATCAGGCAAAATCAGGGGTTAATACTAAACTACTAAGTATTATCCCGTTAACTTATCTATGTCAGGTAATTCATGCCTTGGAAATATTTTTGTAGTTTTGAACTAATAGAAAAATATTGACAAGGCTTGTCTTATTTAAATAAATTACTGTGAAATTGACATTATCCAACATATTCGTACGACTGAGGGTTTTGGCAAAAAACCTTAGATATAATCGTAATGTTGGAATATTCCTGTTTTTTTTACTGATCTCCACAATCTTTTGGTTTTTAAACGAATTAGATAATGTATACGTAACGAGGATTTCATATCCTGTTAAATACACAGACCCGCCACAAGACAAAATTATAGCAGAAGAATTACCATCCAAACTGAAACTAAAAATTGAAGGAACAGGTTTCAAAATACTTGAATATCAACTTGGAAAGAAACTTGCCCCTATTGAGATTAGCATCAGATCATCCAATTTAAATATGGAAACGGATTCAAAGTACTATCTGCTGACTCAGTCCATTCAATCAACCATATTACAAGAACTTAGCTCAGAAATTAATATATTAGACATTTCACCTGACACCCTGCAATTTCATTTTGCCGAAAAAATCAGTAAAACAGTGCCGGTGGTTTCTAATATGGAATATGAACTTGGTCAGCAACTAATGCTAAAAAACAATATTTCGATTGACCCTGACAGCATAATAGTTTCAGGGCCCAATACCATAATTGATACCATTGATTCCGTTAAAACCAAAAACACAAAGCTGGGTATAATAAATAACTCTTTTAAAACAACGCTTGAACTGGAAGACATCCATTCTGAAGTACAATATTCAGCCCAGAAAGTAGATATCACCATCCCTGTTGAACAGTACACCGAAGGAAAATTAAGGAAAGAAATTGAGATAAAAAACTGCCCTGACAGTATCATTCTAAGAATATTTCCAAGTTATGTGCAAATAAAATATATAGTTGGACTCAGCAACTATGAGAACGTCATCCCAGAATTATTTAAAGTGAATGTAGACTACAATGAAACACAAACAGAAAATGAAAAATTACCTGTTAAAGTCGAAAGTTCACCCGATTATCTGAAATCATATAGTTACACCCCTCATCATGTCGATTATATAATAGAAAAAAAAGATGATTAGAGTTGGACTAACAGGAGGCATTGGTAGTGGAAAATCATTAATTGCTAAGATATTCGAGAAACTTCATGTTCCTGTGTTTTATGCAGATACGGAAGCAAAAATTTTACTTGATAAAGATCCAGAGGTTATAAACAATCTCAAAGCAAATTTTGGTTATAATATTTACAAAGCGCATAAAATTGATAAAGCAAAATTAGCTTCAATTATATTTAACAACGACAAGGCATTAGAAACTGTAAATCAAATTGTTCATCCCAAAGTAAGAGAAAATTTTACTATCTGGGCTCAAAAGCAAAATACACCTTATGTTATTATGGAAGCTGCAATATTATTCGAAAGTGGAGGATATAAAGATATGGACGGTAATATTCTCGTATACGCACCCGAAGCATTAAGGATACAACGTGTTATCGAAAGAGATAATACCACAGCAGAAGAGGTAAAATCGAGAATACAAAACCAGCAACCCGATGAAAAAAAGTTAGATAAAGCGGACTGGATACTTTACAATGATGCCACAAAAATGCTATTACCACAAATAATGGAATTAGATCAAATATTAAAGAATAAAAAAAGTCACTATGGGTAAATTTACTAAATGGATAGCCGGTGGCCTGGGTTGGGCATTTTTAGGTCCAATTGGAGGTATCTTGGGGTTTGTTCTAGGTTCGATATTTGATGAGAGTGTACCCCAAAGAACCTCAACAGGGTATTCAATGACAACCACCGGGAGCTTCGCTGTTAGTTTACTTGTGCTGGTTGCAGGAGTTATGAAAGCGGACAACAGAGTTTTGCGGTCTGAATTAAACTATGTAAAAAAATACTTCATTGAAAACTTTGGACAGGAAAGCGCTGCAGAAGCTACAAAAATGCTCAGAGATATTTTAAAACAAAATATTCCGATGGATAAAGTTTGCCAACAGATCAAACAAAATATGGATTATCCGTCCAGACTGCAATTACTGCATTTTCTTTACGGAGTTGCCAATGCTGATGGGCAAATTCACGAGTCTGAGCTAAATCTCATCAATAAAATTGCCAATCAACTCGGAATCAGTTCAAATGACCGCAACTCAATCCAGTCGATGTTTATTGAAGATACCGATTATGCTTACAAAATTTTAGAAGTAGAGCCCACGGCCACGAGTGAAGAGATAAAGAAAGCTTACCGCAAAATGGCCAATAAATATCATCCGGACAAGGTAAGCCATCTGGGAGAAGACTTTCAGAAAGTCGCGAATCAAAAGTTCAGAAAAGTGAATGAAGCATATGAAAAAATTAAAAAAGAGCGAAATAAGATATAACTGATGTTTATAAAGGCTTAAATTAAAAAAGATTATTATATATTTGTTGACCTAAAAATCTTAAACCATGCTGAAAGACATCTTATCCATTGCAGGGTATAGTGGACTGTATAAATATATAAACAAAAGCAGGAACGGCATTATAGTCGAACATCTGGAAACAAAAAAACGGATGAATGTAAACCCCTCTGCCCGTATTAATGCACTTGAAGATATTAGTATTTTTACGGATAATGAAGACATGCCACTTGAAAAAGTATTTAAAGCTATTTACCAACACCAGGATGGCAAACCGACCATAAATCCCAAAAAAGCCTCTACTAAAGAATTGAAGGATTACTTTGGGACAATTATTCCGGAATACGATAGAGACAGGGTATATAATTCAGATATAAAAAAAATACTGAACTGGTATAACCAACTCATAAAGTTTGATTTAATAGAGATTACAGAAGAAAAAGAAAAAGGGCAAGAAGAAAATAAGGACGAATCCGGTAATAAGAATCAGGATTCAAATGAGAAAGAAGAAAAACAAGAATAATTCATTCCGATACCCAGAATTATTTAAAGTCCGATTTAAGGACCTTGATGATTTTGCTAATTAACTGGTTAAAATCAACAGGCTTTGTTATATAATCCTCCATGCCTGCTTCTATTGCTTTTTCCTTATCTCCATGCATAGCATAAGCTGTTTGCGCAATAATCGGTAAATCCCTGCGGAATTTTTTAATTTCCTTTGTAGCTGTATATCCATCCTTCACAGGCAACTGGATATCCATAAGGACGATATCAATAGAAGGATCTGCTTTACAGAATTTTATTGCCTCCTCACCATCCTTGGCCCATTTGAGATTTGTCTTTGTATCTTCAAAGCAATTTTTTAAAAATATATAACTGGTTTCGTCATCCTCAACAATCAAAATATTTATATTCTCGAGTGCTGTTGCAAATTGGAATTCCTCTTCCACCTTGTTAACAGTTAAATTTTCTTTTGGAATATATGGGATAGTCAAATAAAAGGTAGAACCTACTCCGTATGTTGATTTTACCCATAAATCCCCTCCCATTAATTCAGCAATCTCCCTTGAAATTGCTAATCCAAGGCCTGTTCCACTGCTTTGTTTAAAAGAACTTTCTGCCTGTTTAAACCTGTCAAAAACAAGCTGTTTCGACTCCTCTGGTATTCCATCCCCTGTATCTTTCACATAAAATTCAAGCATACGATCACTCCGAAGCCTGTAACCAAAAACAACTTCTCCTTCATCGGTAAATTTAAAAGCATTGCTTAACAAATTCGTCAAAACTTGTTTCAGTCGATGCTCATCAGTTTGAATATTACTATGGCTTCTTTCCAATCCATTATTTAACCGAAAATCCAAATTCTTTGTATTGCTTTTTTGGAATAATCCCATTAACTCCTCCATCAAAGAATTCAGATTTACCTCTCCAGTCTCTATGTCAATCTGTCCCGCTTCTATTTTTGATATATCAATTATATCATCAATCAGTGTAAGCAATTGCTGACTCTGCTTAATAATCTGGTTGAGATAATATGTTTGTTTCTTGGCATCAGGCTTCGTATTTCTCATTAACTGGGAAAAACCCAATATTCCATTCATAGGTGTCCGAATCTCATGAGACATATTTGCCAAAAATGCCGACTTCAGTCTATCAGAATCTTCAGCTTTTTCTTTAGCCTTAAACAATTCTTCTTCCATATTTTTTCTAAAAATTGATATAGCTGCCTGATTTGCAAATGACTCCAGGGTTTTGCTATCCATTTTAACCTTACGATCTTTGGACAGAATAATTATACTTCCATACAATTTTCTATCAATAGATAAACCAATATAATACAAATAATCAATGTTATATTGTTCATTGATTTGCTGGAAAATTTCAGAATATAGAATTCTGGAAACTTTTTTCGCCCTTTTGAGAGAAATTTCATTTATTTTTTGGTTCAAAAAATTCAAATCTTGCTTTTGTAAATTAAACTCCATTTCCAATGGGTGTGTGCCAGTCAGTTCTATAAATTTACTAAGATTTCCCTCAATACCACTTATAAACTCTACGGGAAAACTACCTTTTTTTGAGTTATAGCTTGTAACAAAAACGATAGTCTGACGGTAGCGTTTGCCGACTTTCTTTCCTATATATTGAAAAATTTCCTGTTGCCCGGGGATCTTTAAAAAATTATTGCCTGCACCATAAAGGAAAGAAAGATTATTGAGCGTTTCTTTCTTCTCACTTATCTCTCTCATAGAAAAAATAAAACCCTCAAAATTACCATTCTCATCATCCAGTTGTTTTCCCATACTTTCAAACCACAGATACTCGCCCCTTTTTGTTTTAGCCCTAAATTCTACCTTTTCCGGGAATGCTTCCTTTTCTTTTTCTATAATAAAACTATAAAAATTAAAAGTATCAGCAGGGTGCAAAAAATTAAAAATGCTCTTTCCTATCATCTCCTTATTTGAATAGCCCAAGATCTTCTCATGCGAAGGGCTTACATAACGCAATGTTCCCCTCGAGTCTGTTATGCTTATGATATCCCCCATATTTTCCGTTATGCGGCGATAAAACTTCTCGCTTTCGCTTAATTCACGCTTAGCTTCGCGTTTCTCCATTTTAAGGGAAACCTGCTTTGCTAAAACTCCTAAAGTATAAAATTCAGTCGTTGTGATTTGTTGTTCACTAATGATAAAAACATTTGCGGTAACTCGCTTATTTACAATAAGACCCATACCAAAAACTTTAAGATGAGGTGAAATTTTATGGAGAGAAGAAAAAATCTCTTCATGAAAATAATGCTTCACCTCCTCCGTAGATATATCACCCAAATATTCGATATTCCCTGATTGTAATGTATCTACAGGATAACTTCTGAGATTCAAAGGTTGTTCTTTAAGGTGCTCAAATAAACTAATCCAGTTGATTTTCTCTTTTAACGAACCTTGTATTGAACGCAAGTTAATCTGAGCATTCCTGTAATCAAAACTGTGCATTACAATGATTGATCGGGGCAAAAAGCTATGGAGTATGGTTGTTATATATTTATCGATATTCTGATGCTGAGGTAAATCGTTGAGCTCCATAGAGGCTTTGGTAAGAAACTCGTAAGCTCTTAGGTATGCCTCTTCACTTTTTCTGGTTTCAACTTTAGCGGAGATATCTCTTGAGCTTATAAGTATGCTTTTAACAGAGCCATCCTGATTTAATAAGGGCTTTGCAACACCCTCTAAATGAATATATTTTCCACTCTTTGTCAAGGCCCTGAATTCGATTGAACCCAATTCAAGTTTTTTACCGGCCTGAATAAAAATCCTTTTTACTAATTCAACTTCCTCAGGATGAATATACTGAAACGCATCGGTATGTAGTAATTCAGAAGGCTCGTAACCTGTATATTGCTTATGAGACGGGGATACATAAACAAACTTTCCTTCCTTATCAAGTACACTAATCATATCCTTGATATTATCAAGAATAAGGCGATTAAACTTCTGCTCTGTTTTTAATTTTTGGCTTTCCTGTTTTAAAACCTCTAATTCCTTCGCAATCTTCCCTGTAGGTGTACTTCCTCTATCCATGATAAGAACTCCATTCAATAAGAATTACCGAGTTCAACGAAAAGAAATAATTAAAGTTGCACTAAAAAATACTTAATCATTTTTCTTTGCTTCATCCCAGATTACATTCATTTCATCTAAATTCATATCCGTAAGTTTCCGCCCCTTGTTCAATGTTTGTTTCTCAAGATATTTAAAGCGTTTTGTAAATTTGTTGTTAGTCTTTTCCAGGGCTGTTTCCGGGTCGATATCATATAGACGTGCCGCATTAATAAGCGAGAACATCAGGTCACCAAATTCTGATTCCATTTTCGCTCTGTCAATGTTGCCTACTTCTTCTTTAAGCTCTTCCACCTCCTCTTTTACCTTATCCCAGATTTGCTCCTTTTCATCCCAATCAAAACCTACCCCTCTGACCTTTTGCTGGATACGATTGGCTTTTATCATAGCAGGCAAAGAATCCGGAACACCAGATAAAATTGATTTGTATCCTTCCTTCATTTTTATCTGTTCCCAGTTTTTCTCAACCTCCTTATCATCATCCACCTCAGTATCTCCAAAAACATGCGGATGTCGGGCTACTAACTTATCACACAAGGCATCAATTACATCAGCAATATCAAATTCTTCTTGTTCTTCAGCTATTCTGGCATAAAAGACAATATGGAGTAACAAATCACCCAGTTCCTTTTTAATTTCCCGTATATCATTTTTAATGATTGCATCAGCTAACTCATAAGTTTCTTCCAGTGTAAGGTTCCGAAGGGACTCCATGGTCTGTTTTCTGTCCCATGGACATTTTTCTCTTAGTTCACCCAAAACATGAAGTAATTTTTCAAAAGCTTCTAATTTCTTATCCATTAGTATAAAGTTAGATTAAAAGTTTGACATTCTGATATTTATTTCTACCAAACTCCTCGTTCTTGATCTACCTATCCCATGAAACCCTCATGCATTGTTTACCGACAGATGCGGGTTTATTCACAGGCTTTTGTCTACGTTAGTGGATGAGGGTTTCATTATTTCAATTCTACCATCAACACACCAGTAAACCTCACTAAAACCTCACCCTGACAGTGGAATCCGTGCTTAACGCCAAAATATCAGCCGCATTTCCTCCATTCATAGCAATTTCAAGCAAATTCAATGAATTAAAAAGAGCCAATAGTTCACCTTCAGGTTTAGCATTATAAGACTTACTTATATCACTGATTTTATGAGCATTACTTTGTACATAAATTTGAAATTTTCTGCCATCTGCCACCCTGTAAAACAATTCTTTTGTAATATTTGTTATAGCATTTGAAAACGAATCGATATATACGATTCTACCGATGATTACAGACTCATCGATAGTTGGTCTTAAAGGAACACGTTTGGATATTTCTGATGATTCAGTACCCAAGGTGTCTAATGTTTTACCCGCTACCAACGCAGCGGCAGTTTCTGCAAAAACCGACAAAGCGGGAAATGTTGGATAATCCAAGGAAGCATTTAGTTTAATAATCCTGTCTGGTTTACTGTTGAAGAGGAGTCCGAATATTCCATTATCTGCCCCGATAAAATATTGATTTTCTTTTTCTACCAGGAGAAAATCCTGATTTTTAAGCGGTACAGATTGGACCCCAATAATATGAATCGTATTTTCAGGAAAATGACTATACGTATTTCTCATAATAAATGCTGCCTGAGACAAATTAAAAGGTTTAATCTGATGTGTAATATCCACAATATTAACGTCTTCGCACAGATTAAGGAGTTTGCCTTTAAGGGCTCCTGCATAAAAATCATCTTTGATCCAATCAGTTGTCAGCGTGATCGTAGTCATGGCGAAACATCCATTTGTCCTTTGATAAAGTCAATACCATATAATCGTTTAACAAACTTTTGTGTTTGTTATTAAATAAATTATTAGATTTGCTCATAGTCCAAAAGTACATAATATTTGTCTAAATTCTATGATAGAAAAAGTGATATATCTTGAGGGTATTGAGCCCGTGAATTTGTACGGAGTAAAAAATTCAAGACTGGAAAAATTAAAAGAATATTACCCCAAGTTAAAAATCATTGGGAGGGGCAACGAAATAATTGTCAAAGGAGAAGAAAACGAGATTAATGAATTTGAAGAGAAGATTGATACCATCCTTGAATATCTTCAAAAATTCAAACATCTGAAAGAAGCGGAATTTGATGCATTATTACAGGAGGAAGGAGAAGGAGAAGAGATGCTCCGTGCAAAAGAAACTACGGAAGATACGCTGGTATATGGCATCAATGCTAAGCCGGTAAGAGCAAAGACAGTTAATCAAAGAAAATTAGTACAAGAACACGAAAAAAATGATTTGATTTTTGCCATTGGGCCGGCCGGAACAGGTAAAACATACACAGCAATAGCGCTGGCAGTAAAAGCATTCAAAGAAAAACAAGTTCGGCGGATTATTCTCACAAGACCTGCTGTGGAAGCAGGTGAAAACCTGGGATTTTTACCTGGGGATATGAAAGAAAAACTAGACCCGTATCTGCAGCCATTGTATGACGCTCTGAGGGATATGTTTCACCCCAAAAAACTGACCGAATTTATAGAAGAAGGTATTATAGAAATTGCTCCACTGGCTTATATGAGAGGACGAACGCTAGATAATGCTTTTGTCATACTTGATGAGGCTCAAAATACTACAGTCAATCAGTTGAAAATGTTTTTAACCCGCATGGGGAAGAATGCAAAATTTATTGTCACCGGCGATATTACTCAGATTGATTTGCCCCAAAAACAGAAATCCGGACTTATTGAAGGGATGGAGATTCTGAAAGATATACAGGGAATATCTATCATTCATTTTGACAACAGGGATATTATCCGGCATAAACTGGTAAAACGCATCGTAGATGCATACAACAAATACATTAATAATCAATCTACTAAATAAAAATAATAAATATGCAGCAGCCGATTGTAGAAACTCAGTTCAACTTACCTGGACAGAAAGACGTATATAAAGGAAAAGTCCGGGACGTTTATAATATCAATGACGAATATCTTGTCATGATAGTCACAGACAGAATATCCGCGTTTGATGTGGTATTACCCAAAGGTATTCCCTATAAAGGTCAAGTATTAAATCAAATTGCAGAACGTTTTTTAAATGAAGCCGCTTCCATAGTGCCTACATGGAAGATAGACACACCGGACCCCAATGTAATGATTGGCCATAAAGCAGAAGCTTTCCCTGTGGAAATGGTCGTTCGCGGATATTTAACAGGTCATGCCTGGAGAGAATATAAAGCCGGCAAACGTCAACTATGCGGCGAGCCACTTTTAGCAGGGATGAAACAACATCAGAAATTTGATAAACCCATTATCACCCCAACAACAAAAGCACACGAAGGGCATGATGAAGATATCTCAAAAGATGAAATCATTAAACAAGGCCTGGTAAGCAAAGAAGACTATGAACTACTGGAAAAATATTCCCTGCAGCTATTTGAACAGGGAACAAAATTAGCAGCAGAAAAAGGGCTGATTCTTGTAGATACAAAATATGAATTTGGAAAAAAAGACGGTAAAATCTATTTGATTGATGAAATCCACACACCTGATTCATCAAGATATTTCTACTCAGATGGTTATTGGGAAAGATTTCAAAACAACGAACCCCAAAAGCAACTATCAAAAGAATTTGTAAGGGAATGGCTCATTGAGCAAGGATTTCAAGGCAACGAAGATGAACAAATGCCTGAAATACCGGAAGATTTCGTAAAAAAAGTATCCGAAAGATATATAGAACTTTACGAAAAATTAACCGGAGAAGAATTTCATTATACAGAGTCAGAGAATGTAGAAAAACGTATTGAAAATAACATAAACAAAGCGCTTGCTGAATTGTCTGTACATTAATTAATCTTTATCTGACAATGAACTTTATATCTTTTCTCCAAACAAAATATAAGAAAATATTCAACGCTGCACTGTTTATAATTACGATAGCTATTATTGTCCTCCTTCTTCCCAAGGAAGGAAAATTCAAATATGAATATAATAAAGGTAAGCCATGGAGTTATGAAACTTTAATGGCTCCATTTGATTTTCCTATCTATAAAAGCCAAAAACAGCTCAAAGAAGAAAGAGATAGTATTCTGGAAAATACAAATCCATATTTTGCTTACGATAGCAGTGTTGCTAAGACTCAAATTGCAGATTTTGAAGAAAAGTATAAAAAGCAGCAAAAAGAATTTACTGAGACTTTCGCTACAGAAAACAATGCCCCCAGGTGGCAAATACGCAGAATTGATAATTTCTTAGACCAATACAAAGATTATATCGTCAAGCTCCTTCAAACAATTTATGATAAAGGAATTCTGGTAACAGATATGAATATTTCTCTTGATGAGCATTCTGAAATCGTAGTTTTAACAGATAATGTAGCGGAAGAACTTAAGGTGAGCCAGGTATATAATCAAAAGGAAGCATATAAGTATGTTGTAGAAAAATCAGAATCATATGTTGACACATTATATGAGCAAGACAACATCCAGAATTCCGATTTAATGGCCTATATTAATGATTACAGTCTTTACCAGTTTGTAAAGCCTAATTTAATTTATGATGATGAAACAACGGAAAAGGTAAGAAACAGCCAGCTTGATGATCTCTCCGTAACAAGAGGAGTGGTACAGGCAGGGGAACGTATTGTTTCAAAAGGTGAAGTAGTAGATAGTGAAACATATCAAATAATAGAATCATTGCGTAAAGAATATGAACAAAAAATGGGTGGTACTCAACGAGACTCCATAATAGTTGTGGGCCATATTATCTTCGTATTTGCGGGAATTTTTGTTTTATACTTATTCTTATACCATTTTAGAAATGAAATTCTCCAGAACAGTCTGAAATCAGCTTTTATACTGTTTCTGATAGTTCTGTTAGCCGCTATTTCCAGTTTAACAATACGGCTTAATGCTGATCTTGTTTATCTTATTCCTTTCGCTATTCTCGCTATTATCATTCGCTCGTTTTATGATGCAAGGCTTGCTTTGTTCATACATATAATCACGGTTTTATTGGTAGGGTTTTATGCCCCAAACAGCTTTGACTTTGTTTTCATGAACTTCATAGCAGGGATTGTTGCCATTTTCAGTCTTACCAGTCTTAACAGAAGAGGAAAGTTATTTCTTTCTTCAACATTAGTTATTCTCAGTTATGCTTTTGTTTATTTTGGCTTAGCGGTCACACAAGAAGGGAATATACAGAGTATCAACTGGATGAACTTCGCCTATTTTGGAATTAACGGAGCCATTGTACTATCTTCCTATCCGTTAATTTATGTTTTTGAAAAAACTTTCGGTTTTGTGTCTGATGTAACGCTAATGGAACTTTCCGATACAAATCAGCCGCTATTACGTCGTTTATCAGAAAGAGCGCCTGGTACATTTCAGCATTCCCTACAGGTTGCCAATCTGGCCGAAACAGCGGTATATCAAATCGGAGGAAATACGCTACTGGTAAGAACAGGAGCGCTTTATCACGATATTGGCAAAATGGATAATCCAATATATTTTATAGAAAATCAAAGCCCCGACTTTAACCCACATGAACAAATTAATTCAGAAGAAAGCGCAAAAATTATTATTGGACACGTCAAAAAGGGAGTGGAAATCGCATCAAAATACAAATTACCAGCACCATTGGTGGATTTCATAAGAACACACCATGGAACAACGAAAGTTCAGTATTTTTATAAGAAATATATACAAAATACCGGCGATGCAGAGATAGATGATACACAATTTACGTATTCCGGACCTAAACCTTTCTCAAAAGAAATGGCCGTATTGATGATGTCCGATTCTGTGGAAGCGGCTTCAAGAAGTTACACCCATTTAAACGAGAAAATTATCAACAATCTTGTCGATACAATTATTGACGGCCAATTGAATGACGGTCAGTTTGAAAATGTAGATATCACCTTTCGGGATATTACAATAATAAAAGGTATCTTCAAAAAGAAACTACAGAATTTCTACCATGCAAGAATAAAATATCCAAAATAGAACAATTAAAAACGCATATCAATTACTTCCACATCTGGATAATCTGATTCATCAAACACAAAAGTGGAGTCGGGAACAGATTCATTAGTTGTCATATGGTCAATGGTAAAATTATACCTGGCACCGTCTTTACCAAAAACTTTTGCAGCATAGATTATATCATTTTCCTGTAAAACTTTTACTCGAATCCTGCTATAATCTTCATCCAGATTTCGCGGGAACAAGTCAATCTCATAAACCTGTCTTCCATTAACAGTAGTATTCCCGATAAACTTATACTTGAAATCCTGCTTATATAATTCAAAAATTTTATTTGGGTGATTTAAAATATCCTGCTGCTCGCCGGATTCAGATGAAGCCTCAGAGATATTTACCTCATTAGGCTTTTCTAAATAGTTCCACATTGTTTCCCCGTCGTAATAAACAATTGAATTATTCAAATCCAATTTATATTTATCACCTTTTATAATGATCGTTCCTTCTTTACTTCGGTTATAATCTTCAGACTGAAGGTTAGAAAACTCAATTGTAAATTCAGCAGTAATTGTCTCATAGGATTTGTTTTTCTCTGCCATCCTATCCAATATCTCTTCTGCTTTCTCATCTTCCTGAGCAAAAAGCAGCGAAGGTAAAAATAATGTTATGAATAAATATTTGATTTTCATAATAAAATAAATTTAATATATAATGATGGTAATTCCCTGAGTAAATAAAACTCTTAATTTGCTTTTATATTTTAATTTTTGTCCCGGATATTAGCTATTTATTAAAATCATTCAAATATTGTTCCAAAGCGTACTCATCAGGGAAAAGCACCCGTCTGGCTTTGCTTCCTTCGTGAGGGCCCACAATATTAGCAGCTTCGAGCTGGTCCATGATTCTTCCGGCTCTGTTGTATCCAATAGCCAATTTCCGCTGAATCAAAGATGTGGATCCTTGCTGATTTCTAACTACCATACGTGCTGCTTCGTCAAATAAAGAATCCCACTTATCCATAGTCTTGCTATTGGCATCTCCATTTAAACTTTCCTCTGTATATTCAGGCAACACATACGGTTCTGTAAACCCCTGCTGGTTAGAGATAAAATCTGCTAATTTTTCCAGTTCCTCCGTATCAATAAAGGCACATTGAATCCTGGTTAAATCGTTTCCTGTCGAAATCAGCATATCTCCCTTTCCGACCAATTGATTCGCGCCAGGGCTATCCAGAATTGTTCTGGAATCAACCATTGAAGTTACCCGAAATGCTATTCTGGCCGGAAAATTTGCTTTAATCACGCCAGTAATAATGTTTGTTGTTGGGCGCTGGGTTGCTATGATCAAATGAATACCGATGGCTCTTGCCAATTGAGCCAATCGAGCGATGGGCCCTTCCACTTCTTTACCAGCAGTCATAATCAAATCGGCAAACTCATCAATAACTACCACAATATAAGGCAGATATCTATGTCCTTTCTCAGGATTAAGCCTTTTCTTGATAAATTTTTTATTGTATTCTTTAATATTCCGTACATGTGCAGCTTTCAGCAAATTATAGCGTTCATCCATTTCAACGCAAAGGGAATTCAGCGTCCTAATAATATCCTGATTTTCTGTAACAATAGGCTCTTCTATATCCGGCATCTTAGCGAGGTAATGATATTTAATCTTTGAATAAAGGGTAAGCTCAATTTTTTTAGGATCTACCAGAACAAATTTCAACTGAGCCGGGTGTTTTTTATAAACCAGTGAGGCAATTATAACATTTAAACCCACCGATTTCCCCTGTCCGGTTGCACCAGCAACCAGCAAATGAGGCATTTGTGCAAGGTCGATAATAAAAGACTCATTTGAAATAGTTTTCCCTAACCCAATTGGCAAATCATATTTTGCATCAATAAAATTTCTTGAAGAAAGAATTGACCGCATGCTCACAATTTCTTTATTTTCATTAGGTACCTCAATACCAATTGTGCCTTTACCAGGTATAGGAGCAATTATCCTAATACCCAATGCAGCCAGACTAAGGGCAATGTCATCCTCCAGGTTTTTTATCTTTGATATTCTTATTCCCGGTGCAGGGATAATCTCATACAAGGTTATGGTTGGCCCCACAGTGGCCTTTATCTTATCTATCTGTATTTTATAATTACCAAGGGTTTCAACAATTTTATTCTTATTCCTGATAATTTCCTCTTTGTTAATTTTGGTTTCGCCGTCCAAATCCCCGTATTCCTCAAGTATTTCAATCGGTGGCATCTCAAAATGACTTAATTCAAGGGTAGGATCATAATCTTCTAACCTTCTGTTATCCATCGAATAGGACTGGGTATCTGTTTTTTTCTGCTCTATTGTCAATTTAATATTTTTATCGTCCTCATTCTCATCCACCGAAACATTGTTTTCGTCAGCCTCCTCCTCAGGAGTTTCCTTTTCAGGTTCGACATTTAAGTCATGTTCTCTGTAAATATCATCTGTCCACTCTTTTCTTTGATTAACTTCAGAAGCTTCTGATTTATTATCCGGAGCTGTTGTGTTTTTACCTGCCATTTGTGTATTTTGGCTTTCTGCACCGGCAGAAAACCGACCTCCTGATTCTCCCTTTTTTCTGGCAAATTTCATGAAGTTTAAAATTCTATTCCATGCAAATACATGCTGCAAATCCTTTGTAAAGAACTCAATGGGTTTGTTAATAAAAGAAATCAAATACCCTGTTATCAATAAAAACAACAAGAAGGCGGTTCCTATTTTACCAATAAAAGCGCTAAGCCATTGCGCCATGACTAAGCCATGACTTCCTCCCGGTCCGTTGACAAGGTATCCGCTCATATCTTCAAAAAAATAGCCTAATAATAAAGAAAGAATTATTGTTCCTGTAATGGCATACTGCAAAGTTTTTCTAACCGGTAAAATTCTAACATTCAGCATCTTCATCCCTATAATAAAAAGCATAAAGGGAATTGAAAAACTAGCCAGACCAAACCATTTAGCAATAAATAAGTTGGCGAATCTGGCCCCCACCTTTCCTCCCCAATTTTCTACCACAACATTGGCATTTGACATAACCTGTCCCCACTCAAAACTCTGGTCAGATTTCCATGTAAAGAAAAAGGAAATAAAAGCTGTTGTCAGATAAAGGGCAAAAAAGACTATAAAAATTCCTATCAGCAGTTTATACCGTTCATCTTTAGCTATTTTAGTCCGTTTTTTCTGGGTTTTCTTCGTCATATTGAATCAACTTATCGCATGTTTACACTTAACTGCAAAATTACAAGAAATATTCTCATAAAAAACAAGGAAGCACAGGGAAATCCTGAACTATTTTAACAATGCAATGATCTCCTCCATGGTTTTTTTATTGATTTGCCTGTATTCGTCAGGAATCTCAAATTCTTCTGAAGAAATTTCTGTTTCTCTGACTTCAGTAGCAGTAAGTTTCATGGGTATATCATAAAAATCAAGCTGAAATTCCATCAAAACACCGTCAATTGATCTAAAAAGGGTGTGGGAATTAAAGCCATCTATAATGATCGAATCCGTATAAAAAATGCTGAATTTTTCCGAATCCTCCTGCTGCTTTGGAAGAATTATCTTAATTTTTTTGCAATGAAAACCGGCAATCTCCTTCTCTTCATCCGTATATTTTATTTGAATATCCGGCCTGTCCTTAAAGAATATAGACGATCCATTTAATTTTTCTGTATACCTATACTTTTTATCCATGAGGGTAAGTAAAGTTGTATTTATCTTATCATCAGATTTTTTTATATGCGCAAAACTGAAAAAATCAGAAAATCCAACCATCTGATTTTTTACAGAATTATTTTTAAACTTAATTACCATTTCCTTAGGGAAAAAACTTTTCACCAAGCTGTTCAAAGAATCGTCCAGATATTCAATATCATATACAATATATCCCTCTGTAATTCTTCCGTTTCGCTCCTCTTCACTACATGAATAAAGCATCCATAAACTAAAAGCTACAATTAAAGCGTATAAAAAATGCCTTTTAAGAAATCCCATGAATCATTTTAACCGTTTAATACTTGTAAAAATAGCAAATTAAATTAAAATGACCAGTAAAAAGTATGGCAATTTATAGGTCAGGATAAAAGAAAATCCTTAAGGTTTCATAAATTTTTCTTAGATTTGTATCCTTTAGATTACAAATATTAAAAATCTGATTATGAGAAAGTTAGCTGTTTTAGCCTTAGGAGGTAATGCGCTTCTTCGAGGCAACCAAATTGGTACTATTGAAGAGCAAGAGCAAAATGTTACCGATACATTAGAAAATTTATTATTTCTTCTTGAAGAAGATTATGATATTGTGATTGGTCATGGTAACGGACCCCAGGTAGGCAATTTATTAATGAAAAACGATGCCGGAGAGCACATGTACGATTTACCACAAATGCCACTGGATGTTTGCGTTGCCGATACACAAGGTGAAATTGGCTACATGATTGAGCGTATGATGCTGAATCTTCTTCGTAAGTACAACATAAAAAAAGAGGTTGTAACACTTGTAACCCAGGTGGAAGTTGATAAAGATGATCCTGCTTTTCAAGACCCGCAAAAAAGAGTAGGTAAAATCTACAACAAAGAGCAGGCAGATAAGCTCAATAAAGAGAAAGGGTGGATTTTCAAAGAAGAGGTAAAAACAGAAGGAGGATGGAGGAGAGTAGTACCGTCACCATTACCCAAAAGCATTATGAACGAAAATGTAGTCGAAAATTTAGCAAGACAAGGTAATATTGTAATAGCTTCCGGCGGAGGAGGAATTCCTGTATATTTCGACGAAAACAATCAAGTACAACCATCAGAAGCTGTAATAGACAAGGATATGGCATCATCATTGCTTGCTGCCAGGATTAAAGCAGATGAGTTTTATGTATTGACAGACGTTCCTTATGTTTACATTAACTACAAACAACCAGGAGAACAAAAACTTGATCCGTTAAGTGTTGCCGATGCCAAGAAATATTTAGATCAGGGCATGTTTTCCGAGGGCAGCATGGCGCCGAAAATAAAAGCTGCAGTTCAGTTTGTTGAGCAAGGCGGTGATAAAAGCGTTATCACAGAATCCAAACTGCTCAAAAACAAAACTTATGGAACAAGAATCATCAAAGAATACGATAAATAATAACTTTTAAAAATTAAATAACTATGGCATTTAATCTAAGAAACCAAAATTTTCTAAAACTTTTGGATTGCTCTCCAAAAGAGATACAACACCTGCTGGATCTTTCCGTAAGTCTAAAAAAAGCCAAATATGCAGGTACTGAACAACATAAACTGACAGGAAAGAACATAGCGCTGATTTTTGAAAAATCATCAACAAGAACGCGCTGTGCTTTTGAGGTTGCTGCATTAGATCAGGGAGCTCATGTAACCTACTTAGGCCCTTCAGGCTCTCAAATGGGACAGAAAGAATCCATGAAAGATACCGCAAGAGTACTTGGCAGAATGTACGATGGTATCGAATACCGTGGTTTTGGTCAGGAAGTGGTTGAAGAATTAGGAAAATATGCTGGCGTACCGGTATGGAACGGCCTAACCAACGAATTTCACCCGACTCAAATCCTGGCTGATTTCCTCACAATGATGGAGCATACTGACAAGCCCCTTAATAAAGTCAAATTTGCTTATTTAGGTGATGCCAGAAACAACATGGGCAATTCACTTCTTATCGGTGCAGCAAAAATGGGAATGGATTTCAGGTCAGTGGCACCTAAAGAAGTACAACCTTCTGACGAACTTGTTAAACAGGCTAAAGAAATTGCCAAAGAAACAGGTGCAAAAATTCTTGTTACCGATAAAGTTGAAGAAGGCGTAAAAGATTGTGATTTCTTATACACTGACGTTTGGGTATCCATGGGAGAACCTGAAGAAGTATGGAAAGAACGTATCGAATTGCTCAAGCCATACCAGGTAAACAAAGAATTGCTGGAGAAAACAGGCAATCCAAAAGTTAAATTTTTACACTGCCTGCCGGCTTTTCACAACAGAGAAACAAAAGTAGGCGAAGAAATTTACCAGAAATTCGGTATAGAATCCATGGAAGTGACCGAAGAAGTTTTTGAATCTGAAGCTTCAATTGTGTTTGACGAAGCGGAAAACAGAATGCATACCATTAAAGCCGTAATGGTTGCTACTTTGGGTCAATAAAGGAGAATAAATACTGAGAAAACTAACCAATAAAAAAAATCCTTCTGCCTGACCAAAGCAGAAGGATTTTTTTATACTTTCATAGAAAATGCGTTTTACCTCTACAATAACTGAAGAATAAAATCGGCTGCAGTTTCACCATTATACCTGTAACCGTCATCGCCATGACCATATATTATAAATCTGATTTTAGCTGTCTGTAAATAAAGTGTGTATCCTTATGTTTTCTGACCAGTGCTGCAAAATTATCGTATTATACCTTCCTGAATTCCTCATGATCAAAATTTTTAGAAATCGGACAGATAATTAAGCTTGACCACAGACCCCGCCATAAAGGACAAAGCTATGCAAAATATCATCTTCAAAATTTGGTAAAGTAAAATTTCTAAAAGAAATCAAAACAGTTTCTTACTATTCTGATTAAGTACATTCTCTGAAACCAAAAAAACAACCGGCTTTTTTGATAAGGGGTTAGTTTTGGTAATAACCACAGTATTATATACATCTTCAATGGTTTTATAAGTAAGCACCTCTTCCGGTTTTCCTGCTACATGAATCTTCCCCTCATTCATCATCACGAGATGATCACAATATTCCCCTGCAAGATTAAGATCATGAATAATCATAAGAACCGTTAAACCCAGATCATAATTCAATCGCTGAATCAAATTTAACACCTGCACCTGATGGGTAATATCCAGGTGTGAAGTAGGTTCGTCCAGCAGTAATAGTTTCGGCTCTTGTGTTAATGCACGGGCAATGGCCGCCAATTGTTTTTCACCTCCGCTAAGCTGGTACATGTATTTATCCTTCAAATGAAAAACATCAGTCAGCTCCAAATACTTGTGCGCAATCCTGTAATCGTCTTTGGTTTCAAAAAACTGAAATGTGCTTCTGTATGGCATACGGCCCATTAGCACATAATCTTCCACTGTAATAGCAGGATTTTCTATCTCCTGTGTAACAATTGCCATATTCTGAGCTTTTTCTTTCTGGCTCATAGCAGATACATTTTCATTATTCAATATCACCTTTCCTTCATCTAACTCTAACTCAGAAGTTATACCCCGAAACAATGTGGTCTTCCCCGACCCGTTGGGGCCTATAATGCCAGTAAAACCGCCTTTTTTCACCCTGAAAGTAATATCAGCAATGTGAAACTTTTTTCCATATCCACATTTTAAATGGTCTATCTGCAGCATATTTTTTAGCTTATTTCAATTTTAAATTAGACCTGCTCAACACAATTACGAAGACTGTACCCCCGATAATACCTGTGATCACTCCAATAGGTAATTCATTAGGAGCGATGATTGTACGTGCTATCAGGTCGGAAAAGATCAGAAAAGCACCTCCACCCAGAAATGAACTTAACAAAAGAATCCTGTAATCTGATCCAACTGCCAAGCGCATAAGGTGTGGTATAATTAACCCAACAAAACCAATCACCCCTGCTACAGCAACACACATACCCGTTAACAGTGATGCCAGAATGAAAAGGATGCGTATGGTTATCTCCGTATTTATACCTAAATGTTTAGCCTTGGCCTCTCCCAACCTCAAAGCATTTAATGGTTGTACAAAGAGATAGGAAACCGCCAGTCCAACAACAGAAATTAATAACGTTACCTGAATAAGGTTAAAATCAGGCTCATCCAGTGAGCCCATAATCCAGAAAACAATTCCATGTAAATTCTCAGTGGTTGTAATAGCCATCAGCAACATCATAGCCGAAGAAACAATAAAACTAATCATCACTCCTATCAGGAGCATACTCTGAATATGTATCTTTCCATTACGCAAACTCAGACTGTAAACGAGTACGATTGTTAACAGGGCACCTATAAAGCCGGCCAGCGGCAACATAAAACTACCCATTGTACGATGCAGTCCAAGCACTATAACCAGAGCCACACCCAGCGCTCCACCTCCTGATATACCAAGAGTGTAAGGTTCCACCAGGGGATTCCGGTAAATACCCTGTAAAATAACTCCGGCCAAACTAAGGGAGCCTCCTACAGCCAATCCAAGAAGAATCCTGGGAATTCTTATTTTATTGATAATGGAATAAATAACACTATCTCCTTCTTTGCCCAGATATTTAGGCAGATCAAACAAAGTAATATCTATTTCGCCTGTGGTAAGTGAAATGAACACCGCCACAATTAAAACAACCAGTAATGCCACAGAAATAAAAATCCATGACAAATATTTATGCCTGATATAATTAGTATTCAATCCCTTCACGTGCAATAATTTTTTTATCGTAAGGATGTTTTATCTTTTTTACTTCACTCACATAATCTGCAAGCTCAATCATCTTCTCAGTCGCTCCCCTTCCGGTCATTACCAACTCAAGTGCAGCAGGCTTATTCCTGATAAAATCTATCAATAGCTCTTCAGGCAAAAATCCATCACGCACTGAAACAATAGCCTCATCCATGATCAGTAAATCAAAATCTTTGTCTTTTATCTTCTCTTCTAACTCAGCGAATTGTTTTTTCGTTAATTGACGGTGTTGGGTTCTATCAATATCCTTATCACAAAAAGGGTGTCCCTTGGCAACAGGAAATATTTCAGCTCCCATTTTCTCAAGGTTTTTTATTTCCGTGTACCCGTATTTTTCAGGCCTTTTGTGCAAATACGCATAACAAACTTTAAATTGATGTCCCAGGGCTCTCGTTGCCAGACCAACCGCTGCAGTCGTCTTACCCTTGCCATCACCAGTGTAAATATGAATTAATCCTTCTTTCATGGGTTGATTATTTTATTTTAATGCTTAGAATCATTTTTATACACCATTTCTATGATGGTATCAAGTACATTGACAAAAGTTACCGGTGTAGGACTTGATGCTTCATCTGAATCAATAATATGAACCTGATCATTTTTTGTAGCCTTAAGATTTGGGTAACCCTGCCATATCTCTTTTTCTTCCTTACCTGCCATACCCATAGTCACAATAACGATAACATCCGGGTTTTTCTTTAGCACACTCTCTCTTGACAATGTACCGCTGCTTAAACCGGCTGCAATATTCTCCCCTTGGGCATACTTAATATAATCATGCATAAAGGACTCTGAAGTTGCTGCATATAAGGGTTTGGCACCAATTTGAATTAAAAACTTCACTTTTTCACTTTCAGGGATCGTATGCCGGAGAGAATCCATCCTTTTTCTCTGCCTTGCTACGATTTTAGCAGCTTTATCCTTCTTATCCAAAAGTTCGCCTAATTTTATCATCTGGCCGCATATCTCATCAAAAGACCGGGGCATATCCAAATACTTAACTTCAACTCCTACTTTCCGCAAATTTTTGATGACTTTTTCCTTTGTTAAAGTACTCACTAAAACAATATCAGGATCCAATACTGCGATTTTTTCAACATTCACCTCTGCAGCAGATGCCACTAACTCACTGTTTACAAGTTTATCGGAAGGGCAAAAGGACGTATGACCAATCACATTATCTTCCAAACCTAACAGCAACAATTGCTTCGTTATTGATGGTGTAAGAGTTACAATCTGTAAACTATCGGAGTTATTTTCTTGTTCCGAATTCGTATTATTATTGCAGCAGGATACTGACGTCAGTAAAAGTGCAAAAATTGCCGTATAAAGTAGCATTTTTCTCATTGCTGTACTTTTTAGTTTATTTTTAAAAACCAATGGCTTTCATCACTACGGGAACCATCTGGCTGAATATCTACTGACTGACCAAAAATAGGGCCATCATGCACAAAAGTATGATATTCTCCATTTTCAGCGCAAGGATCAATATTTGTCCCGATGATATCCCTCATAAAATCCTTATCCAATTTCCGGCCAAGCCAGTCTTTGCTCATTTTATCCTTTCTAACAGAAACAATCGTAGCACGGAAACCTAAATCTATAAATTCTTCCAGAAGCTCTCCTGTATTTTCCTTCCATAGCGGGAAGAAGGATTTAACTTGCATTTCGCTGCACACCCTTTCAATCCAATCACGGTGTTCCTGAAGATATATATCACCAAATATTCCACCCTCCACACCTTGTATCTTCAACCGGGATATAACCTGTTTTAAATTATTTTCATAATCTTTAAAATCCGTTCCTTTTTGTAGAATTGAAACTCCAATGCTTTCGGCCTGTTTTTTAATCAGCTCGCTAATCAGACCGTGTGATCTGGACTGGTGTGTCTCCTGATCACACATATTCACCAGGTAAAGCACTTCATGCCGGTTATTATTTAACATTCGATACAATGCCAGCATACAATCTTTCCCTCCACTCCACGACGAAAACAGTTTCATAATTATTTTATTTACAGGAAAAGAGCAGAAATTGGTGTGGCAATTTCCGAACTTTTTCCCGAAGTTCGAACAATAGTTTTGTGTTTTGGCAGGTCTTCTGACTTACCCTACTTTTTGAGGCCTTCCCATTCGGCAGTTGCTGAATAGTGGCAAGGGGTATTCAAAAAGTATATTTCGGGTTCACAGCTGCGGGAACAGCTCCGGAATTTCCGACAAAAGCCGAATCACCGGATTCCCATTTTAAGGATTCCTCGGAAAAGAGAAATTCCACCAAAACAATGCAAATATAAGAAACTGTTTTGATTTTGTCCTACTTTAACAAATTAGTTTTATTTATCGATTATCTGAGACACAAACAGCATCTGGTATTAGTTTAAAATGTGAAACTTTACTTATTATTAAACCAAAATTTATAAATAACATCAAAATCCCAACTATTAGGGATGCAATTTTTGATATGGTTTATTTATTTTTGCCAGCAAATGATTAATGTTAATAAAATAACAAAACTGCTGTTTGCTTATCTAATCATAGGCTCAATAGCTTTTATGGTTGTAAACCGTGCTATCTTTATCCATGCCCATGAGAAAGATGGAACCGTTATTTTTCATGCCCACCCCTATGATAAGGCAAATGATACTCAACCGATAAAATCACACCATCACAGCGATCCGGAATTCATATTTATAGAGCATCTTGAATTGCTGTTTCCTCTTTTATTCCTCTTTTTTGCTCTATTTTACAATGAAGGCAATAAGAAGCATAAACCAGAACTTCAAACACAATATTATTGTGAATTTATACCTGTCTACCTCGGCAGGGCTCCTCCTTTTGCATAATTTTACCCATAATCCGCTTACAAATAAATTACAGCTAACCTAACAAGGTACGGCTGCCCTTAATGGAAATCTATTAAATCTATTTCAGGGAATATTAAGAGTTTCATTTTATAAAAACACAGAAATTATGCGTATAAGGTTGATTTTTACCCTGATTTTTACAATTCTCATCATAAATTTTTCACAAGCACAAAAACAAAGAACAGATGCCAACATTACCGGTCATGTAGTAGACAGCAAAGGAGAGCACATACCATTTGCCTCGGTAACGGTTAAAGGAACCACGATAGGAACCATAACCGATGAGACAGGTCATTATCAGCTGATCAATCTCCCTGAAGGAGAGCTGGTCATTGAGGCAGACTGTATGGGTTGCAAGCCTGATGAGGTTAGTATTACTATCAAAGCCGGAGAAAGCAAAGAAATTAAATTTGAGCTGGAAGAGGAGGCAATGGACATACAAGAAGTTGTCGTAACCGGAGACCGCACAGGAAAGTCCAGAGATGAATCTTCCGTGATAGTAAATTCACTTAAACCCAAAATATTTCAGGCAACGCATTCTATAACCCTTGACGAAAGTCTGGATTTTTCGCCGGGACTCAGGATGGAAAACAATTGCCAGAATTGCGGGTTTTCACAGGTTCGTATGAACGGTATGGAAGGACCGTATTCCCAGATATTAATTGACAGCCGACCTATTTTCAGTGGACTGGCAGGAGTCTACGGGCTGGAACTCATTCCCTCCAATATGATTGAAAGAGTAGAAGTGATACGTGGAGGTGGCTCTGCACTCTATGGAAGCAATGCAATTGCAGGTACAGTCAACCTGATTCTCAAAGAACCCAAAAACAATTTTTATGAATTTGGCGTAAGCGGTAATTCTATTGGCGCTGCAAATGACTATCCAAATCCGGCTGAAGATTATACAGCGAATTTCAACACTTCGGTAGTTTCTTCGGATAATAAAACCGGTATGGCATTGTATGGCTTTTACAGAGAAAAAGAGCCGTTTGATGCCAATGACGATGGTTTTTCCGAGCTGGCATCGATAGAAAACATTACCGTCGGAAGCCGCCTGTTTCATCGATTTGACACACGTAATAAGCTGACCATAGATTTTTTCCATATTGATGAAGATCGGCGAGGAGGGAATAAACATGATTATCTTCCTCATTTGGCCGATATTGCAGAACAGGTAACCCATAAAATTTCCACCGGCGCCATTACCTACGATCAATTTTTCAATGAAAAAGATTTGCTCTCTGTTTATGCATCGGGACAAAAAATCAACCGGGATTCCTATTACGGTGCGGAACAATCATTAAGAGACTACGGAAATACGGAAAACTTCACCCACACAATCGGAGCACAATATACTGATCACACTAACCGGGGAAATTTCACGGTTGGTATTGAAAACAGCGGAGAATGGCTAAAAGACAAGAAAATGGGGTATCCGGATATTGAAAACGCGGATATAGATTACACTGATTCGACTCTAAGCATTGAAAGCAGAGATAACCGGACAATAGCAGACCAGACTATAAACACAGCAGGCGTTTTTGCTCAGTATGAAATTAACTGGGAGCAACTGCAGGTATCTGTTGGCGGAAGATTCGACCATTATGCAATCGATGACAAATCAAAAGATAATTCAGATGTTTCGGGCAATGTATTTAGTCCTCGTATAACACTGAAATATGATGCTATGGAATCATTACAGCTGAGGACAAGCTATGCGCAAGGCTACAGGGCACCGCAAATTTATGATGAAGACCTGCATATAGAAACATCAGGCGCCCGTAAGGTAATTCATGAAAATGCCCCCGACCTTCAACAAGAAGCCAGTCACAGTTATATGGCTTCGCTCGATTATAACAGGCAGGTCGGAAACAATAACTATATCAATTTTCTGGTGGAAGGCTTTTACACTCAATTAAATGATGCCTTCGTGAACGAATTCGGGGATTCCGATGATGAAGGAACAGTCGTTTATACCAGGAAAAATGCCGAAGAAGGAGCTGTAGTAAAAGGGGTAAATATGGAAATGAATTTAACCTCTTCCAACAATTGGGAATTTAAAGCCGGGTACACTATGCAGACCAGTAAATATAAGCAACCACACGAGTTTAACAAAAAGGCCTTTTTCAGAACACCTGATAATTACGGGTACTTTACTGTAGACTGGGATGCAACAGAGCATATTGAAATTTCCTCGTCAGGAAACTACACAGGCATAATGTATATACCTTACTTCGGCCCTGAATTAACAGAACCGGAAGAAGGAGAACTCCGCCGTTCCAATCCGTTTTTCGACTGGGGTATGAAAGTCAATTACAAGATTCGTATTAATGGAGCTAAACTGCAAGTGTTTGGCGGAATAAAAAATATTCTCAACTCCTATCAGAACGATTTTGATCAGGGAATTGAAAGAGACCCAGCCTATATTTACGGGCCAAGAGCGCCAAGAACGATATACTTTGGAATTAAAGTGGGTAATAAGCTTTAAAAAAAACATCCCCATCTATGGCGGTTCCTTGAATTGACAACAAACACAATGTTAGGATTATATAAATTTTCAAGGCCGGGCAAACCAATTGGCCTCCAGCCGGAGATTTATGGTCATAAAACTCGCCATTTATGGTGGTACCTGAAATAGACAATAAATACGTCCGTATGATGATATAAATTTACCGGGCAGGGACTGAATACTGCCTGAAAGCCGACGTTCCATGACTAAAACCTACTCCTCAGCTTTTTGATAATAATATTCTGCCTTGTCCTCTTCCTGCAGTCGGGTGTAGGCGCGTCCCAGGAATTTGGCGTATTCGGGTTTAGGGTCAAGCTCATATAATTTAAGGAAATAGTCGCGTGATTTCTCAAAATCGGCATAAGCTTTATCCAGTGCCTTTTTTAATTTCCGGTACTGGCTCCAGTTTCTGTTTTCTTCATAGGCTTCCATTTCTTCTATGTAAAGATCTTCTGCATCCCAGAAATATTTCTCGGCAAGCCATTCAAGCGCAGTAATATTATCTGAATCCAGCTTTAAAATCTTCTCTGCAAGTTCTTTACTTCTCGCTTCATTTTCCAAATTCTTATTAACGATAAGATATCCGGTAAGTAAATCGATATCGTCTTGAGCCTCGTCTCCAAGATCGGACCATAAATCAACTGCTAATTCCCAGTTTTCACTTTCCACATAAGTCTCAAATAAGCGAACGGTAATGGCATCGATTTTATCTCCCTCTGGATATTTTTCATGGTAATCTTCCAGTACATTTATTTCTTTGGACAAATTATCGATGGTTTTATAAATATCTGCTAATGAAGCAAATAATTCAGGAGAAGTAAACTCCAGGTTTTCTGCCGACTCAAGATATCTTCTGGCTTTAGAAGTTTGATCCAGTTCTTTAGCCGACAAACCGGCTTTATAATAGATTTCAGCTTCTGCTTTTTTGTTGTTACTTTCACGCTTTTCAATAACCTGCTCCAGGGATTCAAGGGCTGCATCGTAATCACCAGCTTGATAAGCATCATTGCCCTCCTCTGTATACTTCTTCACGGCACATGAATTGATGATAACAATAATAATAATTCCCGGTAAGATTCTCTTAATATTCATTTTTTAAATCTTTTAAATGAGTTGGCAAAAGTAAAATATTTTTTTTACCTGAAAAGAAAGAAATTTTAAGTGTGACGGAAGAATTATTTGAGGGTTAGATTGCTTGAATTTTGAAGATTTTTGAGACATTTTCCTTTCGGTAAGCACAAACACACTTCCTATGGGCATAATGGTGTATCCCGGCGGTTGTGACACAAAAAAAAATCGAAGAAAATTGCCTGAAATTTTCATCTCTTTTTAACCTTTCTTAACTTTTTCAGTCAAAATCTTACTCACTAAAAACACATGTATCTTATGAAGTATCTAAAATCAATCACTATTTTTTCTGTCCTGGTTTGCTTGACCATTTCGGTTGCTGCCCAGGATAAGAAAGCGCTTACATTTGACGATATCCTGAAATGGAACCGGATAACCGAAAAAACAATTGCTAATGATGGAAGTCTGGTTGCCTATAAACTAGAGCCCTGGAAAGGAGACCCTGTTCTTAAACTAGTAGAAAATGATGGTTCAACGGTATTCACAAAAACTGGTGGAACGGACATACGGATAACTGAAGATTCCCGGTATGTTCTTTCCAGAATAAAGCCGCTTGAAGATACCATACGAGAGTTGAAACTACAAGGTAAAAAGAAAGAAGACATGCCGGAGGATCAGTTGCTTATACTGAATGTAAAATCCGGTGAACAAGAAATTATTGATAACCTGAAATCTTTTAAAGTGCCTGAAAAATGGAGTGGTTGGGCTGCCTATCAAACCGAGCCGGAAGAGGAAAACGATAATACAGGAGAAGATGAAGACAAAAAGAAAGCATCATCAGAAAACGGGTATCCTTTGCATATTAAAAATCTTCCCGGTGAGACTGTTCAATTTCCATACGTAACAGATTACCTGTTTGCTGAGGACAAAGAAGTTATAGCATTCGTTTCCACGGGCGATGAGGAGGATTTTAAAGCCGGCGTATATCAGTATGATCTCGCCGCAGAGGATTTGACACCTGTAATGGAGGGAGATGCTAAATACAAACAATTAAACATAAGCGACGACGGCTCGTTAATGGCTTTTGTGTCAGACAGTACAACTACAAAAGAAGAAAAGGATTTTGCATTATATGCATGGAATGGAGAAGGCAATGCAAGTGAGCTCGTAAACAACAATAACAAAGCCTTGCCTGAAGACTGGGAAATCAGTGAGCACGGAGATCTCCGCTTTTCCAAATCCAAAGAGCGATTATTTTTTGGTACAGCACCTGAGCTACCAGAAAAAGACACCACGAAGCCGGAAGATGAAATACCTGTACTGGATGTATGGCACTGGGACGAACCTGTATTGCAAAGTCGCCAGCTCAACAACAGAGAAAGAAATCTAAAGAAAAGCTACCTGGCAGTATATCATCTTGATCAGGACAAAATGGTACAACTTCAAGAGGAAGACTTTACAGGCATTAAGCTCATTGACGAAGGCGATGCCGACAAAGCCTTGGCATGGTCCTATTTACCTTATGCCGTAAGAAGAATGTGGGAAGGCTATCCTTATCACAACGATTTTTACCTGGTGGACATGGAAACCGGAGAAGCCGAGATGTTCAAAAAAGACTGCCGCGCAACGCCTGATGTATCAACCAAGGGAAAATACGTTTACTGGTACAATGCACTGGATACTACCTGGGTCACATACAACATTGCTTCTGGCGAAGAATTCATCGTAACAGAACCGGAAAACGTACAGGTTGCAAATGAACTCAATGACATACCCAATCCGCCACGTCCTTATGGAATGCCAGGCTGGCTGGAAGACGATGAAGCCCTGCTGGTATATGACCGTTTTGACATCTGGAAAGTGGATCCTGAAAAGCGGGAAGAACCTGTAAAACTAACAGAAAATGGAAGAGAGACAAAAACACAATACCGCCTGATAGATTACAGGACGGAAGACGAAAAGAAAGAAGGACTGGACGAATCAGAAACTTATCACCTGCACGGACATAATGAACAAACGCGGGAAGATGCATATTATGAGTTAAAATTAAAAAGACCGGGAGAGCCTAAACAATTGATTGGCGGAGAATATAAGCTTAACGAACCTGTTAAGGCAAAAGATAAAAATATCTATGTGTATACCCAGGAGACATTCCAGCAATTTCCCGACCTTCAAATCACCAAAAATTTCAGAAAGTCGGAGCAGATAAGCAATGCTAACCCTCAACAGGAAGAATTTAAATGGGGAACCATTGAACTGTACGACTGGACATCTGCAGACGGAAGAAAGCTGGAAGGATTGCTGGTAAAGCCTGAGGATTTTGATCCCAATAAGAAATATCCCCTGATTGTCAACTTCTACGAAAAAAGCTCACAAGGACTTTACAGTCATCGCACACCGGAAGCACACCGTTCAACAGTTGATTATCACTATTACAACAGTAATGATTACATCATTTTCAACCCGGATATTTACTACAAAACCGGGTACCCCGGAGAAGATGCCTTTAATTGTGTGATGACAGGCATTACACAGCTCATATCAGAAGGCTTCATCGATGAAGACCATATTGCTGCACAAGGTCATAGCTGGGGCGGATACCAGGTAGCTTACCTGGCTACACGCACCAACATGTTTGCTGCAATAGAATCCGGTGCACCGGTTGTTAACATGTTCAGCGCTTACGGAGGAATTCGGGAAAGTTCAGGACTAAACCGGGCTTTCCAATATGAACATACGCAGAGCCGCATTGGAAAATCCATCTGGGAGGCACCCCTAAGATACCTCGAAAATTCACCCCTGTTCTGGGCTGATAAGATTAATACGCCTATGCTGATCATGCACAATGAAGATGACGGAGCTGTACCGTTCAGTCAGGGAATAGAATTTTTCGTTGCTATGCGCAGATTGCGTAAGCCGTCATGGTTACTCAACTACAACGAAGCCGATCACTGGCCCACCAAAATTCGCGATAAATACGACTTCCAAGTTCGTATGTCGCAGTTCTTCGACCATTTCCTCAAAGAAAAACCCATGCCTGAATGGATGAAAAAAGGAATCCCGGCAGTTGAAAAAGGCCGGAATATGGGCTATTAACTTACTAAAAATAAGAATGATTGATTAACGAGAAGAGTGAATGGACTAAAAAGCAATCCCAGCCGGGATTGCTTTTTTTGATATCAAAAAACTGAAAAGTATTTCAAAACTACAATATTGCTTTTTCCGATTTAATATTGTTTAATCTCTTTTTCGTATAATAACTTGGTGTCATCTTGTCTTGTCCTGGCTGACAACCCAATAATCCTTGTAAGTATTAGACTACTAATCATAGTGAAATCTACATTTGGCAATCAGTATTTCACCATCTCGGTATTTATAAATCAATCGATGTTCATCAGTTATTTTGCGTGACCAAAATCCTTGGTATTTGTATTTCAAGGGTTCGGGCTTTCCAAGTCCAGAATAAGGATTGCGGGAGATATCCTTAAGTAGTTTAGTTATCCTTTTGAGTATCTCCTGTTTTCCGCACTTTTTTGCAACACCCGTATAAATAATTGAATATCAATAATGATTTTTTATTTTTGGGTGTTGCAAAATTCACTATATGTATG
>JAWLEB010000026.1:0-42345 GCA_041686375.1 Bacteroidales bacterium | reverse complement strand
GAGAAAAGAAACTTGCAATTGAAATGATAAAGGAAAGAATATAAAATGCCTAATAACAGAAAGATTAATTTAGGAGTAGTCGAAAAAGTTGCTTTAGCTTTGGGAGATATTAATGATGAAGTAATTTATGTAGGTGGAGCAGTTGTAAGTTTATATGTGACTGATGATACCGCTGAGCAACCAAGACCGACAATGGATATAGATATCTCAGTTCAAATTAGCTCATATTCACAAATGGATCAATTTCGAAAAAGATTGGCTAAGAAAAAGATCTATCCCGCAGCTTCAGAAACTGTTATGTATCGATTTTCATACCAAGATATATTAATTGATTTTATTCCTATTGAAGATACACTACTGGGACCGACCAATAAATGGATTAAACCCGGCTTTAAAAAATCCTATTCTGTTAGAATTGGAAAAACATATATAAAAGTTTTACCACCTAGTTATTTTTTGGCCACAAAATGGGAGGCTTTTAAAAACAGGGGAGATGATCCAAGAATGAGCCATGATTTTGAAGATATCATCTATATTCTCGATAACAATCCAAATGTAATAGATGATATAATTTATTCGGATTATGATGTGAAAGCCTTCTTGAAAGAGATGAGTGATGAAATTCTTTCACATTCTTCATTATCAGAAATCATAGAATGTCACTTGAGTCCTTACGAAGCAAAAGAAAGGGGAGAACTTTTAGTTGGAAAAATCAGACAATTAGCTGACATGAAAATTAAATAATAAACGGTATACAACATGCTGTCATACGCCATGCGGGCGGGCTTCAAGCATCTAAGGTGGTCGGCTTTAGCTGGGTTTTGTAACGGGGGATGAGAACGCGTCTCCGAAAATCCCGCACTTTGCATACAGCTATCCGTTTGTACGCAAGCCTCTTGGTGGAAAAATCTGTGAATATAATCACTAAAAAATATAACTTTCAGTGAGCTTATTCACCAAAAGTTAATATATTTGAATAAAAAAATGTATAAAAGATATATCGAGGAAAAAATAGCCAATAAGACAGGCAAAGGTAAAGCAATAATAGTGGTTGGACCAAGACAAGTTGGAAAAACTACTTTACTAAAAAATATATTAGGATCTAATGATTATTTATTCTTAGACGGAGATAACCCTAAAGTTCGGAGTTTGTTAGATAATCCCAATACTGAAGAAATTAAAAATATAATAGGTAAGCATAAGCTGGTTTTTATTGATGAAGCCCAAAGAATACCAGGAATTGGACTAACTATGAAAATAATAACTGATCAATTTAAAGAAGTTCAGTTATTTACAAGTGGGTCTTCATCCTTTGATTTATCAAATAAAATAAATGAACCCCTGACTGGGAGGAAGTGGGAATATCAGTTATATCCGATAAGCTGGGAAGAATTTGAAAACCATCATGGATATCTATATGCAGAACAACAATTAGAGGATAGACTACTTTATGGATTTTATCCAGATGTTTTAAATAATCCAGGTGAAGAAATAAGTATTTTAAAAAATTTAGTGAATAGTTACCTTTACCGTGATATTTTAGCCTATTCGGAAATTAGAAAACCTGAAGTATTAGATAAATTGGTTCAGGCTCTTGCTTTACAGGTAGGTAGCGAAGTGAATTATACAGAATTATCACAGATAGTAAACGTGGATAAGAATACGATAAGCAAGTATATTGATATATTGCAAAAAGGTTATGTAATATTCAAGTTAGGCAGTTTTAGCAGGAATATTCGCAATGAGATCAAAACCAATAAAAAGATTTATTTTTATGATAATGGTGTCAGGAATATGGTTATTGGTAATTTTGATCCTCTAGAATTAAGAACAGACAGAGGAGCGATTTGGGAGAATTTTTTAATTTCAGAAAGGATCAAACAGAACGAATATAAAGAGAGCTTGGCAAAAACTTATTTCTGGAGGACAAAACAACAGCAAGAAGTAGATTTTGTTGAGGATAAGGCAGGTAAGATCTATGGATATGAATTTAAATGGAGTGATAAAAAAAAGGTTAAGTTGCCCAGAAGATTTGTAGAATCTTATAATGCAAATGAAAAAGTAATTGATAGGAAAAATTTCAGGGAGTTTGTGATAATATAACCGGCCAGCGCACAACATGCTGTCATGCGCCATGCGGGCGGGCTTCCAGCGTCTAAGGAGGTCGGCTTTAGCAAAATTTGTAACGCAGGATTCGTCAAAAGCCGGACACAATGAGAACGCGTCTCCGAAAACCCCGCATGGTGCATGCAGCTGGATGTTTGGCTACAAGCGCTAGGACGAGTACGTAAACCCATAGATAAATGAAACTAGAATTAGACTTAGATTTAATAAAACGATTAGGAAAAGAGAGAGAAGACGAGAACTTTGATTTTCGAGCTTTTCTAAAAGGACAAGACTCTGATAAAGTAGATGAGATTGTACATCGACTACACGATGAGATATTTGCACGGATTGATTGTACCGAATATGGGAACTGTTGTAATTTTTTAAGACCGATCATTACAGAGAAAGAAATTGACCGATTATCGAAAATTGACAAGATTTCGGCAAAGGATTTTGAAAAAAAGTTTGTTGAATTAGATGAATTTGACAAGACAAAATATTTGAAAGATGCACCATGCAAATATTTGAAAGATAAAAAATGTACGATTTATGCTGAACGACCAGAAGAGTGCAGATCTTATCCCTATACCCATAAAGATGGATTTATTTTCAGACTATTTGGAGTGATTGATAATTATGAGATTTGCCCGATTGTATTCAATTTGTATGAGCGATTAAAAATGGAATTGGGATTTAGATAATAGAGTGGCAAAAGGATTTATAGCTTTTGATTTTAGATTAGCAAGAAAACGATTAACTGACAGCATCGTTTTATAATTATCGATTAATTTTCGGTATTTTGACATATGGATAACGAAACGATAAATAAGCGCCAGCATACAACATTCTTCTATATACAAAATGCGGGTATTTGGCTTGAAATTTGAGTTTGGTCGGCTTTAGCAAAATTTGTAACGGGGGATCCCTCAAAAGCCGGATACAGTGAGAACCCGTCTCCGAAACCCTGCACGGTGCATGAAGCTGGATGTTAGGGCGCATTTTGACCCGTCCTGAAAAATGTACATTTTTGATTTATAAAAAAAAATATGAAGAAAATAATGTTGTACCTTCTAATTGGATTTTTATCAATTATCATTATTGTTTTAATGATTACCTTTTCCTTCTATAAAAAGCAAATGAATGAAGCTGATAAAAGAATACAAGATGAATCGAGAATTTTAGAAACCAAATATGGTAAAATGGAATACGCTATTCGCGGACAAGGAAAACCTGTTTTGTTAATTCATGGCGCAGGAGGTGGTTTTGACCAAGGTTTATGGCTCGGGCAAGTTTGTCTAGATGGCGATTACCAGTTTATCTCACCTTCAAAATTTGGATATCTGAATTCTGATACTCCGGATGAGTACTCTGCAAAAACTCAGGCAGAGCAATATAAGATTCTTTTAGATTATTTGGGTATCGAAAAGGTTAGTGTAATTGCTGTTTCTGCAGGAGGCCCATCATCAATGCAATTCGCTAGCGACTATCCTGAAAGAATTGAAAAAATGATATTGCTTAGTGCAGTAAGCATGCCGCCTAACTCGAACGACAAAAACCCATTTTTTATAAAAATCATACAAACCATTCAGAAGTCGGATTTTGCCTATTGGTTTTTTACAAAGGCATTCAAAGCGCAAATTTTGAGTATGGTTGGAATACCCGCTGATAATTATAAACAGTTTACTCAAGAACAAAAAGAATTGGCCAATGAATTGCTAGATATAATGCATCCTATGTCCTTGCGGCACAAGGGTACTATAACCGATGGTTTAATTATTCAAAATTTTATAATTCCGGATAATATTAAAGTACCTACACTTATCATTCACTCTAAAAACGATGGATTAGTAAGTTTCAGCCATGCTAAATTTACTCATGAAAACATAAAAAACTCAAAACTAATCCTTTATGAAAAAGGCGGTCATGGTGCAATTTCTGAATTGATAGATGCAAGGGAACAAATCAACAAATTTTTAAAGAATTAATTTATACATTTATGTCATATTTTTATGTGAACACAATAATACCTATGAGATTAGTAGACTGTAAATTGTATTTTTACCCATGATTAAATATTTAAATTAAACCTCTCAGTTCAAAATGCCCAAACTGTGCTAAGAAGTATAGCAAGAACTATGTTGTAATACTGTCACAAATAGAGTAAAAGAACCACATTTCAGTATATAATAAAATATTCACTAACAGGAGATTATATAAAAACAAAAAGATTGATTATCAGCACCTTATTAGGAGTAGTATTTGGTTTTGTTTGTTATGGCTTTGCATCAAGCGGACAGAATGAAATTTCAACAATATTAGCCATAAACATTATTTTGGGCAGAACATTGATAGGAGTGGCGATAGGAATAAGTCGATTTACACTAAAGCATTGGTCATTACATGGAATAATAATGGGACTCGTATTTAGTTTACCTGGGGGAGTTGGTGCCATGTTAGGACCTGAAAATCCTGAATTTTCTCATACAATGATGATGATATCAACAATTGTAATGGGGATGATTTACGGTTTTCTAATTGAGTTAATAACTTCAGTTGTTTTTAAGGCAAGACAATAAAGAAATACGTATGGTAACAAAGGTTAGCAGGAATAAGGGTATCAGTGATAATACAAGCATTCTGCCCCGCTCAAACTTCAGTACCGGCAGACAGTTACGACGCCCCTAATCCCTTACTTCTGCTACACTCATCCATTGTGTGGCATGCTGTCGCGTCTTGCCTAAATGATACAATAATGTGAATAAGAGGAAAGTTAGGAGATATGGACTGATGCAATTTTCAAAAATTGATGAACCAATAAAACACGTGGATAAAAAGTCGCACCATATAAAATGTATTTTGTTAAAATGTAAACGAAAGAATAATTATGAAAGAAACTCAACAAATCCGTCAGGATATTGAATTGCCTTCCTGCATTGAAAGCTGGGGATGGAAGTATCACCATTTAGGGATTCCGACGGATAAAGAAATGCCAAATGAAAAATATTTACCTCAATTTAAGTTCTATGTTTCAGGGTTTAGCACAAGTCCATTCGGAATTGAGTGGATGAGATTTGAGAAAGATAGTCCGATAGATATTTTAATACAGACTGTTCCTCATATTGCATTTGAAGTTGATGATTTGGACTTTGAATTAAAAAACCGTGATTTGAAAATTATTACAGAACCAAATCCACCTTCCGATGGAGTGAGAGTTGCCATGATTGAACATAATGGGGCACCTATTGAATTGCTTGAATTTGAAAAATAATAAATAATGCCAGCGGCTAATATTTTATATTTTAAAGTGGTTTCAGTGCTAAATTTCATTTTTACACCCCGCCTCAATTTTGTGCGTATGCGGAATGGATATTGCCATGCAAACCACAGCTAAACATAATTTACCGTTAACCCCCATGCAAGAAAAACTGACATACAATTAGTAAAGTAAGATGAAGATAGAATATTCTGATAAAAACTTTTGGAAAAACTACATGATAAAATGGTTTGGTGCTGAGCTGATTGAAAAGTGGGAAAAATACATTGAGATTAAACAAATTGATTCTGCAAAGGGAAAAATCCATATAGAAGTTTATAAAAACACTGATTTATCCAGCCCAACAATAATTTTTTCTCATGGAATTGCTGGATATGCAAGACTCTTATTGCCATTTTTAATTCCGCTATTTGAAAAAGGATACAATATCATTGCCCCTGATTTAGAAGGATACGGATTTAATGACCGATTGAAAGGTGATTTCACATGGAATATTCATTTGCAGAATCTAAAAGATACCGTTGATTACGCGAAGAAAGTTTTCAAAGGTAAAATTTATTTAGGTGGTGCCAGTATGGGTGGACCATTGGCTTATGCAACTGATGCTCGTTACAATTGTGTTGATGGGTTAATTTGCTGGTGTTTATGGGATTTTGCTGACAAAGAATTTATGAATAAGGAAACAAATACAAAACGACTGACTTACCCGATGATACCGTTTCTTAAACTTTTCTCTACTTTATTTGGTAGGTTACGTGTAAAAACATATTATTTTGTTTCTTACGACACCTTGACTGATAGCATGGAATTTAATAATTTGCTAAAAACTGACCCACAAGCAGGGACTTTGATTAGTTTAAGAGGTGCATGTAGTTTGATAACACAATCCAAACCTGATATAAAACATGAAGATTATGAAAAACCGGTATTGGTATGTCAACCCGAACACGATAAAATGACTCCGGGTTGTTACACAAAAAAAACATTTGAAAAAATTAAGTCTTTGAAAAAAGAATATTGTGGTTTTGACGGAGCACATTTTCCAACTGATATGCAGACTTATAAAAAATGGGGAAATGCAGTGGATTCGTTTTTGCAAACACACGAAAGCTTAAAGCTTTGTTAGAATGTAAATTGGTAATAATGAAGTATAACTAAAAAGACAAATAGCCTATGACTATTTACATTAAGTTCAGCCTTTTATTTTTTGCCATTCATTTTGTATGTTACGTGATTGCCGGTGTCATTGACAAACAACTGGCTAAGAATATGTATGAAGGGAAAGATCGATTGTATAAAGCGTTTTTCAGGGACATGGAAGATAAAACAGAGAGTAACAGAATTGCAAAATTATTAATCCCCTCTCAGCTTCTTAGAGGGCTTTTAATGTCTTTAGTTCTTTATCCTATTCTGCCTTATTTGCAGGAGCTTACATTTTACATGCAATTTTTGTTTATGAGTGGGCTCATGTTTGTATATGCAGATTTTGCCAGCGCAGTTCCATTTTCCAACACCATTGAAGGCATTATATATCTAAAAAAGGAATTTGTAAAAAGAAGGGTGTTTTGGATCATTCAACTAGAAGCAATTTTGTATAGTATCATGTTTGGGGTATTATCAGCCTGGCTGTTGATTTAGTTGTTTCTAAAGCTTATTATTAAAAAGAGAAATATTGATAATAAGAAAATTGGCTTGCAATAAACAGCCATAAAATACTTAGGACGAGGTTTTGTTCGAACAATGGGACTTGCATAAAGGTTCTTTTAAAATTGACAAGTTTAATGTACATTAATCTCCATTTTAAAAATAATAACGGTGTGTGACATGCAGAAAAATAAATATAACTAAGCAAATACTTAAACAACAAATGTTTGAACCTGGCGATAAATATATAAAAGTACCCTATCCTAAGATTCGGAGAGCTACCATTGGTGTGCTGAAAGCTGCCAAGCGTAAAAATATGATCCATAGTATAATTGAGGTTGATATTTCGAATGCCAGGAAAAATATTCGGAAAATTAAAAAGGAAACGAAAAATTATAGTTCATTAACGGGGTATATTATTTATTGTGTATCAAAGGCAGTAGATAAGAATAAATTAATGCATGCTTACAGGAATAAAAAAAATCAATTGATTTTATTTAATGATGTTGACGTGAGCACTACAATTGAAAGAAAAGTTGACAATAACAGTGAAGTTGTTGCCATGATAGTTCGAGGAGCAAATCACAAAACAATTGCAGAAATATCAGAAGAGATTAAAACTGAAAAGGAGAGAGATATATCGAAAGTAGAAGTTTTTCGTTCAATAAATCTTTTTTTGGCGATACCTTCCTTTATAAGGCAATTAGTTTTTAGGTTGCTTGACAAATCGCCAAAATTAATGAAAAAGAGAGCTGGTACAATAATGGTTACATCTGCAAATATGATTGGAAGTGGTGCTGGATGGGGTATTCCAATAGCAACACATACATTAAATGTCACAATTGGAGGCATAGTTGATAGGATTGTTGAGCAGAATAATCAATTTGAAAAAAGACAACATTTATGTTTGACATTCAGTTTTGACCATGATATTATAGATGGTGCCCCTGCAGCGAGATTTATTAGAAATATTAAAAAAATCATTGAAAAAGGCGAGATAAAAATTTAATTTATATAAACCTAAATATTACGATAAAAATGAGGAAAAAAGAAATTAAGCTTGGATTATGGGCTGCTATTTTATCCGCAGCTTTTGCAATAATATGGTTTATTACTTTCAACATGCAGGAGGTATTTCAACCAGTTCCAGATTGGAAAAATTTAAAAGATTATGCAGAGGCATTTAACATCTCAAGGTTAACGTTGATTTATCCTTCCCTTATTTTAGCATTAACCTATATCATTATGCTTGCCAGTGCACACAGAATTTTACCGGAGGATAAAAAATTATGGAGTTTGATTGCGTTATCAATTGGAATTGTTTATGCAGTTATGGCCAGCATTAATTACAATATTCAAGCGGTTGCCGTTAGGCAAAGTTTAGCAGCAGGGGAAATAAATGGAATAGAAATGTTTATTCCTGATAATACACATTCCATATACAATGCATTAGCAAATTCTTATGTGTACATGGCTCTCTCAATGTTTTTTGCAAGTTTTATTTTTGAAAAGGGGAAACTTGAAAAATGGATTAGGGGCTTGCTTATGGTACAGATTATCTCTGCTATTGGGCAAATTGGTTATAGCATGATTGATATTTCTGAGACAATTTTTATTGTTACAAGTATGATTTGGGTTATTGGAGCTCCGGCATCTTTCATCCTGATAGCAATATGGTTTAAAAGACAGAAAGCTTAATCATTTATAAAGCGTTAATTATGAATAAAACATTTCAAATAAATGCTATCGGACAAGTTAAGCTTATCAAGGATAAAAATATTATTGAACTTGATAGTAATTACTTGTCAGGACTGACCCAGATTGAAGGCTTTAGTCATCTTCAAATTATTTGGTGGGCACATTTATCTGATGAACGGCATAACAAAGAAACGCTAATTGCAGAAAAACTATTTAAAAAAGCACCGGATAAAGTAGGAATATTTGGTACTCGTGCCCCGGTCAGACCTAATCCAATTATGATTAGTACAATTAAAGTCGAGAAAATTGATATTGAAACAGGGATTATACATACACCTTTTATTGATGCAGAACCAGGAAGTCCTATTCTTGATATAAAACCATATTTTCCAATGGAAAGAGTGAAAAAATGCAATGTGCCAGAGTGGTTTAAACACTGGCCGGAATGGTTTGAAGATGCAATGAGTTTTAATTGGCAAAACGAGATTAACTTTGATTAAAAATGCACGACTAAACAACATTCTTCTAATGAAAAAATGAATTTTAATAAAAAATTACTTCCTTTTTATCTTTGCACATATTGGCATTTCGTTTACTTCCGCCTTCCTTTATACCTCGGTTTTTGATATTTACGTCCTGGTTTTATTTTCCATTCCGGACTTTGTCCAATTTCAGGAGGAACAGGTAATTTCATAATTTCAGTTTCAATGAGTTTTTCAATTCGTGTAAACCGAAGCATATCCTCTTCATTGATAAGGGTAAGAGCCACCCCCGTTGCTTCTGCACGCGCTGTTCTGCCGACCCGGTGTACATAATCCTCAGCATCCCGGGGTACATCATAATTGATAATCAGGTGGATGTCTTTGATATCAATTCCTCTGCTAATAACATCAGTAGCTACTAAAACCCGTGTTCGCCTTGACCGGAATCGCGATAAAACCTGTTCTCGTTCTCGCTGCTCCAAATCAGATGAAATTCCTTCAATAGAAAAACCATTCCTTTTTAGCTTCCGAACAATTTGAGATACATTACTTTTTGTTGACGTAAAAATTAGAATGCTTTCGTAATCCGGCTTACCTTTAATTAAATAACTAATCAGCGCCGGTTTTTGTTCCTCAAACACCAAATAGGCAGCCTGTAGAATTCCTTCGGCAGGTTTGGATAGTTCAATATTTATTTCCCTGGGATCTTTGAGAATCTTACCGGCAAGCGTTCTGATTTTGGGAGGCATAGTCGCGCTAAACATTAGCGTTTGCCTTTTTTGAGGGATATAGGAGATAATTTTCATGATATCGTCGTAAAATCCCATGTCAAGCATTCTATCAGCCTCATCAAGAATTAAATACTTAATATTATCGAATTTTACGTATCCCATTTTTAAATGAGAAATAAGTTTGCCGGGTGTTGCTACAATAATATCAGAACTGCCCATTAAGGCTTTTCGCTCGGTTCCAAATTCCTGACCATCGCCGCCGCCATAAACAGGAAGAGAGCTTACATCACTAAAATAGGAGAACCCTTGAATCTCTTGGTCTATTTGTATTGCCAGCTCACGGGTCGGGACGATAATTAATGTACTAAAAGATGTTTTTGCTTCCTTAGACAGTTTGTCCAAAATGGGTAAAACAAATGCGGCAGTTTTACCGGTACCGGTTTGAGCACAGGCAATCAGATCGTTCCCCTCAATTATTTCCGGTATAGCCTTTGTCTGAACCGGCGTGGCTTCATCAAAACCCATATAAGAAATGGCTTCAAGTATATTCTCATTTAGTTTAAATTCAGTAAATTTCATGTATATTCTATTTTAGACCCAAAGATATCCTTATTATTAAAAACTACAATTAATCATTTAAAAAATTGGACAACGATAACACAGGTTTTTGAGCAATTCATTAACAATTATCCCTCCTTCTCTGGCAGGAGACAAGCGTCAGTTTATAATCTGAGACAGGAAGATATTCCTGTTCCTCATTGTCTGATTCAAACCAGACCGATCAAATTGTCAGGAAATGGATACAAAGCAATTAAGCGCACCATTCTCCGGGGGAAAATGAAAGTAAAAGATGGCATATACGGATCGATCAGTATATGTCTTCGGGTCCGTGGATGGAAGAACCTACAAATTTCTCCGGGGTATACGTCCGCAGAGTGTACAGGAATACTTTGATATTACCGTGGAATCCCTGCAATCTTCAATACGATATGTAATATTCGTTGTTGCAGGGTAATTTCTGGCAGGAACACAAATGACAAATTTCGATGTAACGTTTCTGGATAGGTATAATTATAAGATCAGGTAATGGCAAAATAATCTTCAAAAGGTTCATATAAAAGGAAGATCACCACTGCAATTTGATGAACCTGAAATATTGGAATAATTTGAGATGTATTTGAGGTAGTTTGTAAATCTGACCCCTTAATAAAATAAAAAGAAGGCAATTTGCTGTAATTTAGCTGATAGCCTTCTTTATTCATCGGTCCGGACGGAAGAATAGTTTTGTAAGGTTGAATTGTTGAGGCATGCAAATATTGTGGCGTGAAAATACCAGAATTTCAATGATGAACATTTACAAGTAAGGCTGAACAACGAGTGCGCAAATGTAACAATTCAAACCATCATGTAGCATTCTGCAAACTGTTTGTAGAGAAAATTTTGGATCCATTCCAGAAAAATATTCTTGATTCCTTACAAAAACGTAGCAATTGTGGATTTGGAAGGATTTTAAAATAAAAGTTAGTTTTGTTTCTGAAAAATATTACATTTGGATGTTAGTCTTTATTGAGGAAGATAGATTATGATACTGAAGTTAGTCGTTCTTGTTGGTCTATCCCTTTATCTCGCTGTCAACGGCGATTGGTTATTTGCCGTTTTGGCACTAACTGCGCTGTGGCCAATGGTCGGTCTTTGGATTGCTATTGGGCTGACGATCCTGCTCGTCCTGGTAGGCGAAGTTTGGCCAGCGGCAATACTTGGCGCCCTGGTCATTTGGAATCTCATCGGCAATTACTTCTTTCAGCATCATGGGGAATCGCACGAAAAAGGAGAAACAGAATTACGATAGCCATCCTTTTCCTGTTAATCGCCCTTGCCCTCAAAGGCTTGGTTAGTTTAGTCCCAGCTCTCAGTCTTGTTAGTACAGTACTTGCCTGGCTGCTTGCTCTCTTTCTTGCCCCCAGTGTACTTATCGATCTTTTTCGCAATATTCCAGGTTTTCTTTTCAAGGATCATGAAGCTAGACTTGTACCCGACGAAAACATGGAAAACAAGAAGTTACGTTATGTATTTTTTATGGGCGTTTCAATATTAGTCCGAATACTAACGGTGCTTTTACTCGTTCAATGGTTTCTGTTTCCCACAGTTAGTATCTTCGGCAGCTAATGAATGTGCAGCCTAACAAACCTTCGTTTAAAAGTAATAATTTAAACAGGAATAAAAAATCTTCTACCAGTTTAAATTTTAAGTAAAATGTTAATGAGAATTTTATAGCGATTTTCAATAAAAGCCAATTTTAGGCCAAATTTTAACTTGAATCCTTAAAAGGGTTTTTATGCCAGTTTTTAAATGTGCATAAAATTTGTCCGCCAGTTTATTTCGATGGGGCTCTGTGTATGCAATAAAAAGGAAACTACAAATTAAATTTTTGTAACTCCCTTTTATTCAATGTGAACCTGGGAGGAGTCGAACCCCCAACCTTCTGATCCGTAGTCAGACGCTCTATCCAGTTGAGCTACAGGTCCAGCGTTTTTTTCAAATGTGGATGTAAATATATAAAAATTTCCTTATCTTAAACATAAATTTATGTAAACGGCTAGGCTTTTCTTTTGTTAACATATTAGCCTTGATTACTGGATTAGCAGAATGTGTTCGGGGCTATTAAAATTTATCCGGTCATTCTAACATTTATATGCATCTAATTTGCTATTTTTGAATATACCTAATAAATATTATATGCACCATGAAAAGATTTTTTAAAATATTTATAATTGTCGCTGTAGTTCTTCTTGCCTTTATGATAGCAGTTCCTGTCATATTCAAGGATGATATTATGACCAAGAGCAAAGAAGTAATAAACAAACAATTGAATGCGAAGGTTGAATTTTCTGGTTTTAAACTATCCCTGTTCAGGCATTTTCCCGATCTTAGTGTGGGTATTGAAAACCTGAGTATTTCAGGAAAGGATCAATTTGAAAACGATACTCTTGTAAAATTTGATTCATTCAATGCTAAAGTTGACCTAATCAGTCTTTTGAGTAAAAAAATGAAAGTTAAAGGTGTATTTCTGGTAAAACCGGAGGTGATGGCAAAAGTAGCGGCAGATAGTGCAGTAAACTGGGATATTATGGTTGAAAAGGAGGAGGTCTCCGATGAGGAAATTGATACTACGGAGAGTGAAATGGATTTCAGGGTTGAATTAAAAACCCTTGAAATCAGCAACGGCAAAATTATATACAGTGATGAGGTTTCAGGTCTGCAGGCTGATTCACGTAATTTAGATTTTATTTTGAAAGGTGATCTGGGAGCGGACTCCTCGTCGCTGGATATACAAATGGACGTTAATCCGGTTTTAATATCAATGGGTGGTGTAAACTATGTGAATGACGCTGCAGTGAATTTTAAAGCAGGAATTGGAGCTAATATTAAGGATGGCAGGTATCATTTTCTGGAAAATCAATTGGCTTTGAACGAACTGCAGTTAAATTTTGATGGATTAATTGAAATGCAGGAGGAGAACCGAATCAATACAAATATTGATTTTTTTACCAATCAAGCCAGCTTTAAAGAATTGCTTTCATTGATACCAGTTATCTATAAAAAAGATTTTGAAGAGATTCAAACAGAAGGGAATCTTTCATTGAACGGGAAAGTATCAGGGTATTACCAGGATGATGTATTGCCATCACTGGATATGAATCTGCTTGTGGAGGATGCAATGTTTAGCTACCCAGATTTACCGAAAAAAGTGAGCAATGTCAACATAAGCATGCAAACCTATTTTAATGGTATAGATTATGACAAATCGGTGGTGAACCTGGAAAAATTTCATATGGAGTTAGCTAACAATCCTTTTGATGCTACGTTTAGATTGTCCACGCCAGTTTCTGATCCGGAAATAAGAGGCGAGATGGTGGGAAAAATAGACCTTGCTGACTTTACAGATGTGATTCCTATGGAGGATACAGAGTTTAAAGGGTTTATAGATTCAGACCTTCAAATTGACGGAAAGATGTCGATGGTTGAGCAGGAAAACTATGCACAGTTTAAGTCCGATGGCAGAATTTTAATCCAGGATTTCTTCCTTTCAACACCTGACCTGCCTGCTTCATTTTCTATCTCCAGTGCAGAATTTCTATTTTCCCCACAATACCTTGAGTTAAAAAGCTTCGACTCAAAACTTGGGAGCAGTGATATGCAGGTGAACGGCAAGATTGACAATTACCTTTCATATTTACTGGAAGATGGTGTCCTGAGAGGAGATTTTACACTTTCGTCCGGGTATTTCAATACAAATGAATTTATTACAGATAGTGAAACGGAAGAAATGCCGGAGACTGTTGACGCTGAACTGGAGCTTTTTGAAGTGCCGGAAAGGATTGATTTCAAACTTCAGTCACGGTTTGATAAAATCATCTATGATAAAATGAATATCGACAATGCAAAAGGTCTGATACTCGTAAAAGATAGAAAAATATATCTGGAAGATTTCAACATGAATCTTTTTGATGGTTCTTTAATGGCAGATGGAGAATATAGCACAGCCGACCCGGATAATCCCTACGTGAACTTTGATTTTTCTGTACAATCTCTGAAAGTAGATTATGCATTACAATCATTTTCCATGCTGGATTCTCTTGCTCCTGTTTTAAGAAACACAACGGGTGACATGTCACTTGATATACAGTATATGAGCGCATTGCAGCAAAATATGCAGCCTGATTTATCAACTATTAATGGATATGGACAATTCAGAAGCAAACAACTTGTGTTCTCAGGCTCTGAAACCCTTAGTAAAATGCTGAGGGAACTGAATCTCACGAAAAGTGACAAACATGTTTTGAGGAATACCAAAGTTGATTTTCTCATGGAGGAAGGCAGGTTGATGGTCAAGCCTTTTGATGTTGAAATCAGCAATATCGATATGAATATATCTGGCTCACAAGGTCTTGACAAAACTATGAACTATCTTGTCAAAATGGATATTCCAAGAGGAAGGCTTGGGGATGCTGCTGAAGAACAAATTAATTCGTTAATAAGCAATGCAATAGGGAAAGATGTTGATTTAAGTGCAGGCAAAACAATCAAGGTTAATGCAAAAATAACCGGAACATATAAAGATCCGCAGTTTAATTTTCTTTTCGGTGAAGGAGAAAAAGGTCAAACGAGTCTCAAAGACCAGGTTAAAGAAGAAGTGGAGAAGGAGATTGACAAGAAAAAAGATGAAGCCGAAGACAAGGTTAGAGAAGAAGCCTCTGAAAGGGCAGAGCAGATTATTCAAAACGCTGAAGAAAGGGCTGAAAAAATAAATGCTGAAGCCAAAAGGGCTGCAGACAGGGTTAGAGAAGAAGCAGAAAAAAGAGCACAACAGCTTCTCAAAGAAGCTGAAGGGAAAAATTTTCTGGTGAAGAAAGCGGCTGAGGAGTCAGCAAAAAAAATAAAAGAGGAGGCGGATAAGAAGGCTAATCAAATAGAGACAGAAGCTGAGAAACAGGCTGATAAAATAATTGAACAAGCCAGACAAAAAGCTAAAGAAATAGAAAAAGAGAATTGATTATTTTAAGCAAAAAAAATCCCGGTTTCTGTGAGACCGGGATTTTAATTTTTCTATAGTGTTATTAAACTCTTCGCTCTTTAATTTTGGCTTTAGCTTTTTTACCTGTGAGGCCACGTAGATAGAAAATTTTGGCTTTTTTTACTTTACCGCGCTTCTTAACCTCAATTTTTGCAATATTCGGTGAATGTAGAGGAAAAATCCTTTCAACTCCAACACCACTTGACATTTTTCGTACTGTAAATGTTTCTGAAAGGCCTTCACCTTTTCTCTGAATCACAATGCCCAGAAAACTTTGAATCCTTTCCTTAGCTCCTTCTTTGATTTTATAATTAACAGAGATCGTGTCACCAGCCCTAAAATCAGGAATATCCTGTTTTGTCTTGAATTCTTTTTCAACTTCTTTCATTAAATCCATGCTGCAATTCTATTTTAATATGTTTGAATTTCTTTTTACAGGGCGCAATATTACAAATATTTTTTCAGATAAAATAATATTTTAAGGATTTTATTCTATCACTTTGAATTTGTCCTCGGTCTCTTCAATTAGGTTTTCATACCATTCGTCACTGTAACCAGGAAATTCAACTTCTACTACACCCGTACCATTGGTTTGAAATTCACGGCCCTCGGTAACTTTTTCGTTGCCATCCATAAATTTCATAAAAAGGAATCTGTAGAATTTCTTCCAGTTATGCACCAGTGTATTAGCATTATCAACAGAAAAATCAGTTAAGAATTCTTTGGCTTGCTCCTGGTCCTCTTTGTAAAAATCGTTAGCTTTCTCATCTATCATTTGCGTATATTCAACAAACCGCTCTTCCAGCTCTTGTTGATAATCAGCAATAATTGGATGAATTGCGTTGTATCTTGTATAAGCAAGGTTGGATACCTGGTTAAAAATCCAGAAAGCAGAGTTTTCTCCCCAATCCATCATAGAGCCATTGCCTTCTTCATAAGTTTCAGGTGCTTTTTGTGACCCTGCATACATTGGAGTATATACAGTGTTTGCTGCATCATCAACGCTAAACCATAGTATTCCACCTATAGCATCAGGAAGCCAGTTCCTTGATTGTGAAACAAATGAGAAGCCTGTTTGTTGTGTTGCTGTTGCTCTTTCATTACAGTATGATTCACCGTCAACTTCCCATGTTAAAGGTCTCCATCTGTAAGGGACTTCAAATGGTTGTGCTCCAAAGTCTTTTCGCATATCCAGTTCTGTGCCTTCTAGATGATCTCTCATGAAATTCATAAGGTCTCTTTGTGATAATTGTCTGTCAGGCTCAATCCATAAAGGCATACGATTATCAAGTTCTTCGCCTTTAACGTACTCTAAATACTGATCCATATCATCATGGATATCTTTGAAAAATGACCAGACTCTTACTTCACAGAAACGAGCACCACCAAATGTCATTGGTGCATATGTATCTGAAAAGCTAAAGTCTTCATCTTTACCTTCATACCAACCATTTTCCTTTGCAAATGAAATAACATCATCAGCGTATACAGTTTCAACTTCTGGATCAAAGATATCATCAATATTGCTGAAAGTGATGCTTGATGCATTATTTGCTAATGGAAAAGTACGTATTCTTGCTTGGTTTGCGTGAGCTGAAACATATCCATCGGGAATTTTTCTTGCTACCCATACTGCGCCTTTATCTTCCGGACCTTTGCCAATGATTTCAAATATCCATACTTCATTAGGGTCTGCTATTGAGAAAGATTCTCCAGTGCTGTAATATCCATATTCATCAACAAGAGTAGTCATAACCTTTATTGCTTCACGTGCTGTTTTGGCACGTTGAAGTGTCAAATACATAAGGCTTCCGTAGTCTATGATTGCATTTGAATCTTTTACGGCTAGTTCTTCTCTGCCTCCGTAAGTCGTCTCTCCAATGGTAAGCTGATGTTCGTTCATGTTTCCAACAACCCGGTAAGTATGGTTTGCCTGCTTTATTTCCCCAAGGAACTTGCCTGTATCCCATTCATAAACATCTAACATAGAACCTTCAGAATGATCTTCAGCAGGCCAGAAATATAGTTCACCATATAAGACATGGGAGTCAGCTGCATACGTGATCATTGTAGATCCATCCTCAGATGCTCCTTTGGTTACTAAAAAGTTAGTACATGCCTGGCTACTTATATTAAATAAGAACAGGCTTAAAACTGCACTTAGTGTAATTGCTTTTAATTTAGTTTTCATAAGTCGATATTAATTTAATTTAATTTAATTTAATTTAATACGTGAATATCCGAAATGACAAAAATAGGATTTTTATAACATTGGCATGAATTTTTTTGATTAATATTGATCATTTCTTATGGAGGAGGGTTAAACGTTGTAAATTACGCCACTACTTGTATCTTTTTTAGCGCCGGTTACTGAACTCAGGCAGTTGGGTTTGTTTTCAATTCTTAATAATCCCATAAAAGCAAAAATCAAAGCTTCTTTGTAGTCTATCAGCGTTTTATCAGGTAGAATCAGAGCGTTTTGATTAATTGAGCTTATCCGTTCAATTAAAAAATTATTGTGCGCCCCTCCACCAGTAACAAGAATAGTTTTGTTGTCTGTATGGTTTGTTACGTTTCTTATTTGTATTGCAATGTGCTCATAAACTGTTCTGAGCAAATCCTGAACACCGGTATTATCAAATTGGGATAGAACATTGAGGAATATATTGTTGAACCAGTTATCATCTAACGATTTAGGTGATATTCGCTTATAGAAATCCAGATTATTCAATGATTGGAGAAGTTGTGAGTTAATCGTACCGTGTTTTGCTGTTTCTCCATCTTTGTCAATATCTTCCCCCCTTTTTTGAGCCAAATAGTTGATGATTTTATTTACAGGGCAAATATCAAAAGCTATTCTGAACTTATCTTTTTCATATGATATATTGCTGTATCCACCAAGGTTCAGGCAGTATGAATATTCATTAAAAAGTAGCTTGTCCCCGATAGGAACAAGAGGAGCTCCTTCGCCACCCAAAGCGATATCAGTCGAACGAAAGTCACAAACTGCTGATATCTCTGTTTCCGAAGCAATAGAGGCTCCATTACCAATTTGACTCGTATAACCGTTGGCAGGATTGTGAAATGCTGTGTGGCCATGGGATGCAATATAATCTACTTCCTTTATTTTATGTTTTTGTATAAACGAATTTACTTCGTTGCCAATATATTTGCCAAATTGAAAATCGAGGCTTACAAAATTTTCTGGACTTAAGTTTGAAATATCGGCAAGCTGATTTTTAATATGTGGAGAAAATGCCACTGTTTCTGCAACTAATATTTTATAGTTCCATTTCCCCGATGACAAGTTAAACTGGCATAAAGCCATGTCCAGACCATCTAATGAAGATCCGGACATTATACCAATGATATTATATTCTTTTTTCAAGTTGTGTAAATAGCGTTTGCGTTCTAAATCTTTTTGATTAGGTCATCAACTGCCTCATAATATAAGTTCAACAGGCTTTTCTGCTCTTTATCTTCATCAGGCTTTGCAGGGATATCTTTTTCGTCCACTAAGTCCCTGAAAAACCTTTTTTTGACCATAACAGAGTCTTGTGTGACTTTCTTTCCGTACCACTTATCAATAGGTATCATTCCTTCATTATTATATACCGTAACCTTGATATGAATTTCAGGAAAGGTAATATCGCCTTTTAATTTTTCATTCTTTTTTTTCATATCCTTGGTTCTGCTGTCAAGGCTTATATCTATTTTAAAATAATGAGATGCATCGCCTACTCTTAAAATTTTATTGATCTTTTCGTTTGGGTAGCCAAATGCATCATATTTTACTTTTTGCATGTGAGTATTAACAGGTAGTATACTGATCTTAAGATAGTCTTCTAACTCATCTTTCATGTGATAATAAAAGTGGTGTACTAATATGGCTTTTAATTTATTTTCTGCCTTTTTATTATGAACCTCTGCTGATTTTATGAATGAGTTTAGCGGTTTTAGATCTTTTCTAAATTCTTTTGAAATCTCAAGATTGTAATTTATCAGTGCAAATTGTTTGTTTGCATAATTCTGAGCATTCAAAGCCTGATTGAATAGTATGAAGATAAAAATCAAAAAGTACTTCATTATTTTAATTGATTTAAGATAGATAAATTTAACTTACAAAGTATTAAAGAATGATGCTACCCAAAATTAATAAAAATATTTATAGATGGTATTTCAATTTCAGTATAATAGTTTCAAACTCAATTTTTGAACACTCGTGGGAGGAAGTAGGTCTCGGTATAGGTATTTACCTCACCTTACCTTTAGATATAAAGCAGGCACGTATAAATCATTTATAATCAATGGTTTCATTTGATAATTATATAATCCGTTTTATTTGCCAGAGATCCGCTGTAATCCCTTGATGTATGTTTTGAATTTCACTATATGTTGAGTCTTTTTTGGAGAAAAAATTTTATAACGCTCTTTATAGATATTCTTGCAATACCTTAACAGATTCTTGTTCCGTTATTTTTCCTACTGGATAGACATTTTTCTTTTCATCCCAGTAGGGGGTTTTTTTATAAAACCAGTTTAGCATAGCCCAGGGATTATTGGTAAATTCTTTATCTTCTTTCTTTTTTCTTTCGAATTCTTCTCTTATTTGCTCACTAGTATCCAGCATTTCCCGTGCCTTTTTTTCCATGACGTACATTTCAGCATATTCTTTTTGTTCAAAGATGGCATTGAAAAAACCCCATTTTAAATAGGAATCAGGAGCCACAGGTTCTAATATGTGAGCAATAACTTTTGCTGTATTTTGATTCATGTCTATTACTACTGAACCTTTAGGGAATTTCCTTGTTTTGTTCAGGGTATCCATCTCAAAATTTTGTATTCTGTGTCTTCCTTCAAAAGGTTCGGTACTCCATTGAACATTGCTGAATTTATAAGTAGTGACGTCATTCAGCTCTATTTCTTTGTGTATTTTATGAGTTTCAATTCCATGAAGTTTAATTCGTTTAATTACTTCTGTCCATTCGGGAGGAATGATATAATATTCAGGTAAGGTAACTTTTTGAGCAGGGATAATTTCGTTAAAATAAGGCACTTCAAATGTCACAGGTTTATTCCCGTATTGGAACCATTTAGCACCAGTTAGTTCACTTTCTTTAACACTATATTCAATCCCTTCGAAATCAATCATCGTACTATCCGATGTGTTTTCAAAATCTACAGGGAATTGTTTTTCTCTGAAATCATCAGAAGCAGTTTTTTTATCAGCATTCCGTACCAATTGTTTTAACTGATCTTTCTCTTTATCCAGAATTTTGAATGTATGCTTCAACAGCTCGTAGGTGGCTGATACTCTTGTTTTATAATCTTTTAACATATGGGTTTCCACTAAAAGTCCGGGACGGTTTCTGATAGCTGTATAACCCTGTGAAAGCCTTGGTTCACCAAGCCACGCTACAATACCACTTTCAGGGTTATGCCATTCTTTAAGGGAAACATAAGGAAATATCGGATGGCCAGTAGCCCGCATATCAGTTTTAAGTTTTTTCAGATAAGTTTCTTTCTGCCACTCTGATAAGTTCTCTTCCATATTTCCAAATACTTCCATGGCATATGTAAGGGGATATTGGTAATCAGCCCCATCCGTAGTATGTATATCTATGAAAAAATCCGGCATCCACTTGTTGAATAGTCTAAGCCAATGTTGTATTTCAGGGGCATCAGCTTTTAAAAAATCCCGGTTAAGATTTAAGTTCTGTGCATTCGTTCGCCATCCCATTTCCTTAGGGCCGTTTTGGTTGATACGGTTATACGGTCCAAAACGCTCATGTCCATCAACATTTAAAATGGGAATGAACAGGAGGGTCAAGTTGTCAAGTATATCCGGTTTTTCCTTTTTTATTGCTAAATCCCTCAGCAACATTAACCCGGCGTCTTTTCCATCAGGTTCCCCGGGGTGAATACAAGCTTCTACTAAAATTATTACATTGTCCCCATCATGTACTGCTGAAGGCTCAAAATTTCCCGATTTATCTAAAATCAGTAATGGCAAGTCTCTGTTTTGAGGACTGGCTCCAAAGGTAGTATATTCAATCCATTCTGAGCCTTCTGCCAGTTTTTTGCAGTATTCAATCGTTTCTTCGTATCTTGGTGTTTCTGTTGAGTCAGATTTTTCGTAGTATGTAATCCAATCAGGTGATTGAGCATAAGAGAAGTGAACAGCAAAAAGTAGAAGGGCATAAAATAGTATGTTTTTCATAAGTTGTATTGTTTGATGAAATAGATCCAATTTAATAATTTTAAAATGACACATAAAATCTCATATGGTTTAACCATGCTATTTTGTTTGAGCAAATTTGGTTTTAATTTTATTCATTCCTTGGAATCATTATGAATCATAGCAATCAGATTAAGTCATTTATTATATTGTGTTTTTTTGTATTTTTTCCCATCTTTACGAAAAAGTTTTCAATTTGAATAAGGTAATGTATCAAAACTTTACATAAGATTGGATTATTGGTTTGATTCCTTTGTAAATTATATTTACCTATAATATTGATAATCAATTAAGTGTGATAATTTTTAATCCATAAAAACAAATTATTATGAAACCCGTACGTATTTTGCTGCCCGTAAGTACATTCTTATTGAGACTTGGTGTGTTATTTTACATTTACGTCAATTATTTTAACACTGTTTTACAATTTAACTATGAGCATCACGAATTCTACATTGCATCGATAATGGTTTTTTTCGGAATTTTGTTTTTCATTGGTACTTTTATGAGTAAACAAACTTTTACAGTGCTTTCTTCCCTGATTATCTTTTTGCTTTCATTGTATAAAATATTTACTTATTCGGGAAGCCTTGAAAATTCTTCTTTTATTTCATTATTGTTTTTTGGCATGATTGTATTTTTCTTTTTATGCAGAGGAAACCGCAATTAAATTTTATCTTTACTTTTTCTTAAACCAATAAATAACTATTTAATTTATGTTTAATATCGCTTTATTTGGTCCTCCAGGTGCAGGGAAAGGGACACAATCGCGGATGTTGGTGGAAAAATACAACCTCGCTTATATCTCAACCGGAGATATTTTAAGAGAAGAAATAAATCAAAAAACAGATCTCGGATTAAAGGCGAAACATGTAATCGGACGTGGTGAATTAGTATCTGATGATATTATCGTTCAAATCATAGAAAAGAAAATCAGAACCAATACCCAGGTGAATGGTTTTCTGTTTGATGGTTTTCCCCGGACAGTAGTTCAGGCTTATATTCTTGAAGGATTATTATTAAAATTAAACACATCCCTCTCTTGCATGATCAGTCTTGAGGTACCTGAAGAAGAACTGATGAAAAGAATGCTGGACAGAGCTAAGAAGGAATCCCGAAGCGATGATACCTATGAAGTTATTAAAAACAGATTGGAAGAATACAAGAATAAAACGATTCCTGTTGCTAATTTTTATAATGAAAAAGGACTTTATTATAAAATCGATGGAGTTGGTACTGTCGATGAAATTTTTCATCGCATTACGGATACCATTGAACATTCATTAACAACACAATGGTTGAATGTAATATTATTTGGCCCTCCGGGTTCTGGTAAAGATACACAGGGAAGAATGCTGGCTGAAAAACATAATCTGATTTATATATCTGCCGGCTCACAATTGCGGGAAGAACTCAAAAAAGGAACTGAGATGGGTAAAGCTGCACAATCCTATATGGAAAAAGGAGATATTGTTCCCGATGAGTTTGCTATTAGGCTTATTGAGAAACAGATTAAAACACATCCCGATGCCAATGGGTTTTTCTTTAAAGGATTTCCGAAAACTATCGTGCAGGCTTATATCCTGGATGGATTATTAAGAAAATTAAATACCAGTGTTTCCTGTCTTTTTAACTTGTATGTCCCTACAATTGTTTCTATTAAAAGGCTTACGGCACGTGGCAATACTTCTGCAAGACGACCCTATGACCGTGAAGTAGAAACTATAATTCGCAGGATGGAGCAATTTCAGGATAAAACAAAGCCTGTGCTTGATTATTATCGAAAACAAAAGCCAATTTATGATATTGATGGTATTGGAACAAAGGAAGAGGTGTTTAAGAGACTCTCTGATAAATTGGAATTGGCATTCAGAAATTTACGTTAGCTATTTGACCTATGGATTTTCTTAATGAGTTAAACATTAATGGATTTCTGGTGGGATTGGGTTCTTTTTTCTTAATAGGGATATTTCACCCCGTGGTTAAATATGTAGAATATTATTTTGGGAAAAAAGCATGGCCCGCGTTTTTTATTCCCGGGATAGTACTGACTATTGCTTCGGGATTTTTCGAAAGAACCATGATAACCGTTTTTTTAGGGGTTTTTGCATTTGCATTATTCTGGAGTACACTTGAAATATTTCAGCAACATAAAAGGGTTTTGAAAGGACAAGCAAAAGCCAACCCGAACAGAAAATATAAGCAATAATGCGTTTTTTTATTGAGCAATATGATTATACCGGGATAATAATTGGAGCGGCTGCTTTTTTGATTATTGCTATTGGCAGATACACTACGATAAAGGCAGAGTACTACTTTTCTAAAAAATTTTGGATAGGTTTTCTTATGATTGGTATCGTTGCTTTAGCAGGGTCTTTGATTATTAACTCTTTCACGCTATCTGCTATTTTGAGTATCCTGGGGTTTACTTATTTGTGGGGAATTGGTGAAATTATTGAACAGGAACAAAGAGTGAGGAAAGGTTGGTTCCCGAAAAATCCTAAGCGAAATTATTGAGAAGCATTTGTGTTTTCTATAGTCAAGAATATTTCGCTATTTAGCTTGTAATAGCAAAAGTTGAGAAGCGCATAGATGATGAAAAATTTCTAAATATATTTGGTACCTATTTACCAAAATAATTACTTTTGTGATAATATATTAGTGTATGTTTTTTGTGAGCGCAATAACATCTTTATTACCTTATCTGCTTTTTTTTGGAGTTTTTACTACCTTCTTTTTGTGTAATCCCGAGAAAGTATCGGATTTATCTGTTTTACAATCATTGAAATTTGATCAACAGAGAAATAATCATAAATCAATTTCCGGTGAAGCTGACACATTTTTTCTGTACGCTAAAGAACTCAAAAAGAAGAATGATATTGAAGATGATAAAGCAGACCGCTATTTTCATCCAAGACATATATCATTGACTTTTTATGCTCAAAAGAGTCAATATTTTTATTATAATTATACTGTCAGAAGCATTCTGTTTTATTATTCTTATTTTTCTTTACGTGCCCCTCCCATAATGTAACTATTCTTCTTGTCTACAGGATTTTTCATTTTATTCGTTAACTACTAAAATTTACCATCATGAGAATAGTTACACTATTTGTTTCTTTGCTATTTCTGTTGTTTAATTATTTCTCTTTTGCGCAAACATACGAATCTAAAGAAGACACCCTCTTTCTGGATGAATTTTATATTGAAGATATTATCGTTACAGCCAATAAGACAGAGGAAAAGGCTCAAAAACTGCCTTTTTCTGTATCTACATTCACAGGTCTGCAACAAGAAAACAAAAACATGGAAACTTTAACCGATATGACATCAGTGTCTCCGGGATTCCATATGCCTGATTATGGAACAGCTTTAACATCACCTATTTATATCAGGGGTATTGGCTCACGAATTAATGAACCGGCTGTGGCTCTTTATGTCGATGATATTCCGTATTTTGACAAAGGTACTTTTATTTTTGATCTCTATGATATTTCACGTATAGAGGTTTTAAAAGGTCCACAGGGAACATTATATGGGAAAAATTCACTAGGTGGATTAATTAAGATACATACTGGCCAGCCGAAATCTTACAATAGTACACAATTTTCTCTTGGATACGGAACTTATGATAACAGGAGAATTTATTTAAAACAACATATTCCTGTTGTGGATAATAAATTATCAGCCTCAATTGCTGGTAATTATAGGTATGAAGATGGATATTATAAGAATGATTTTAATAATGAGCGTATCGGGGGTAAAGACAATATAAGTGGAAGGATGAAAGTGAAATATAATTTATCTGAAAATTCCAGCATGCAATTTATTATTGATGCAAGTGATAATAAAAACAATGGTTACCCGTATTCCAGAGCAGATGATGAAGGTTCTTCTAATACTGTTAATTATAATGAGGCAAGCAAATATAAAAGGAAATTGTTGACATCCGGGCTTATTTTTAACAAAGAGTGGAATAATGTAAAGTTGAAGTCAATATCTGCTTTTCAATATATTGATGATTATCAGGATATTGACCAAGATTTTACACCAAAGGATTATTTACATGTCATACAAGACAGAACCAATAAGTATTATACGCAGGAAATTAACCTTTCCTATAAAGGAAAGAGTGGCATAGATATTATGGGAGGTATGTTTGCTTATCACCAGGACAAGAATAAAAATACTGAGGTTCATTATGGGGCTGATGCTGTATCTTTATTTCAACTTCCCGCAGAGATGACTAAATATAAAGATTATGGTTTTAATACGAATGGGTTTGCCATATTTAGCCAGCTAGGTTATGATGACTTTTTGGTAAGAGGTTTAAATGTCACTGCAGGGCTGAGATATGCTTATGAGAAAACTGACATGGACTATCTTTATGATTTAGAAATTTCAGGCAACAGAGCGAAACAGAACGAGCTTGATGAAAGCATGGGTGAGTCTCTATTGCTGCCTAAATTATCTCTACGTTATCAGTTATATGACAACATATATCAGTATGTAACTTTTACACAAGGATATAAAAGTGGTGGTTTCAACTCGACAATAGAACGGGAGGAAGATATCTCCTTCGGGCCGGAATATAGCACAAATTATGAAATAGGACTTAAAGGAAATTTCTTTAAATCCAAAGTTAAAGCCAATGTAGCTCTTTACTATATTGATTGGCAGGATCAACAGGTATATCAACCTGTTCCCAGTGGACAGGGGTCAATGCTGAAAAATGCCGGAGAGTCCCATAGTCAGGGGGCAGAGATGGAAATTAAATATCTTCCTGTGAAAAACATGGTTTTATTTGCAAATGCTGCCCTGACAGAAGCTAAATATGACAAATTTATAAGAGATGAAACGGAAAATATTGATTTTTCCGGAAATTATATACCTTATATTCCGCAAATGACCTTTAATATAGGAAGTGATTGGAGACTTCCCATGGATTTTAGTTCCATTAAGGAGTTCAGATTTAGTATTGATTATAAAGGAATTGGAAAACATTACTGGAATGATGAAAATACTTTACATGAAGACTATTATGGCTTGATGAATTTTAATACCACGGCAGTCCTGAAAAAGTTTAATGTTTCTGTTTGGGGTAAGAATGTTTTTAACACAAACTATGATGTTTTTTTATTTGAATTTGCTCCTCTTCAAAATGAGTATGCACAACAAGGGATGCCAGCAAGATTTGGTATAACGATTTCTACTAATTTTTAATTATAAAGTAAACTAATGAGAGCAAAACAAAAATACAGTATTCTTTTTAGTCTTTATCTTGCACAATCTATTCCAATGAGCTTTTTTTCAACCGTCCTTCCGGTTATTATGAGAATGGAAAATTACTCTCTGGCAAGTATTGGTTTGTTACAACTTATTAAAATCCCCTGGATATTAAAATTTTTATGGGCTCCATTTGTAGACAGGAATGCTCATAATAACATGCACTATCGCCAATGGATTATAAGTGCTGAAGTGTTTTATGCTGTTGTGATTATTGCTATTGGTTTTTTCAGTTTAGAAACACAATTTTCTACAATTGTTGTCTTAATGATAATGGCTTTTATACTTTCTGCCACCCAAGACATTGCTTCAGATGCTTTTGCGGTAAGAATTCTTAAAAAGAAGCAGAGAAGTTATGGAAACAGTCTCCAGTCCTCCGGAAATTTTTTGGGCACTTTAATTGGAAGCGGTGTATTATTGATGCTCTATTCAACCATGGGATGGCAGTATCTAATGTTCTTATTAAGTGTGATTGTACTGGTTGCTTTAATACCCATTTCACGATACAAACAAAAAAGCAAACCTGATGATACTGAGAGGACTGGTTTGAAGAAAAGAGTCTCCCTAAGAGATATCCCGGGCTTTTTTAAACAGCCCAAAATAGGAAGAAGAGTTATTCTTTTGGTATTGATTTATTCTGGCATTGTAGGTATTCTGGCTTTATTAAAGCCATATATGGTTGATTTGGGCTATTCCATCAGAGAAATCGCGGTTATGACAGGAGTGTTTGGAACAGCATTCGGTGCAGCAAGTTCATTTTTTGGGGCTTTTATCATGCGCAGAACAAATAACAAAACAGCTCTGAGAATATTTACCTTTTATGCTTTTCTGGGTGCTTTATATCTGGCTTTCTTAACAATGATTACACCTTCTCAGGGAGAGTTGTACGTGGGAATTGCTTTAATATGGAGTGCATACGGAATGTGCGCGGTTGGGGTATATACAATTTCTATGAATACTGTCAGAGCAGGAAGAGAAGGAACAGATTACACCCTGCAGATTGTGCTTACTCATCTCAGCAGTTTGATGATAGTGGTGATCAGTGGCAGGATAGGTGACTGGCTGGGATATACGGGTTTGTTTTTTGTCGAGGCTTCACTTGCACTTACGGTTTCCATTCTTACAAAGTATTTGTATTATGATCCGGAATTATCCGGGCTGACAGAATTGAAATATCAGAAAAAAAGCGCATAATATGATCAACAAAAAATTAATAAAAAAATATCATGTTGCAGGACCAAGATATACAAGTTACCCCCCTGCCAATCATTTTTCAGAGGCTTATACTGAAAATGATTATGTTCGGCTTTTGAAGCAATCAAATGAACAATCTCCAGGGCATATTTCTGTATACATTCATGTGCCATTCTGCCCACAAATTTGTCATTTTTGTGGCTGTAATACCAATGTTTTAAAGAACTCCAGGCAAGTTCAAGCGTATTTTCAGTCCCTGGAGAAAGAAATACGCATGGTTTCCTCAAATTTGGATAAGACACGGGGAATTTCTCAGATTCATTGGGGTGGAGGAACCCCAAATTCCATGAGTTATAAGTGGATTGAGCAGATTATGGCATTGTTGTATTCACTTTTTTCTGTGGAAACATATGCCGAAATAGCAATGGAGGTCAACCCCGCATATTTAAATCTTGGGGATTTACTCAAGCTCAGAGAAATGGGGTTTAATAGAATTAGTCTGGGTATTCAGGATTTTAATCCTCAATTGTTGAAAAAGCTTAACAGACAACCCTCAAAATATCCTGTTGAAGATATATACAGAACAGCAAAAAAAGCGGGTTTTTCAAGCGTTAATATTGACTTGATATATGGACTGCCTGGTCAAAATAAACATGACTTTAATGAAAGTGTAGAGCGTGTGATAAAAATTTCTCCAGAGCGAGTAGTAACCTTTTCTTATGCACATGTGCCATGGTTCAAAGAACATCAAAAAAAACTGGAGCAATATCGTATACCACAAGCTGATGAAAAGCTGGAAATGCTGGAATCTTCGTTTTCATCTTTTACCAATGCAGGTTATGTTCCTATTGGCATGGATCATTATGCCAAGCCCAATGATGAACTGGCAGTGGCTCTTAAGAATAAAGAATTACACCGTAATTTCCAGGGATACTGTACTAAAGAAACAACAGGTCAGGTTTATGCTTTTGGCGCCACTGCTATTAGTCAACTTACTGATGGATATTTTCAGAATTTGCGCTCTGTAGAAGAATATATAAAAAAGGTAAAAGATAATAAAATTCCTATTTTCAGGGGTTATATTGTTAATGATAAAGAGAAGGTTATACGTGCTACAATTAATGAAATTATGTGTAATCATACACTAAATATAAAAGATCTGGCATCAAAATATGATATTACATTCGATGAATGGGCTAAAATAGTGGATTTCGATGAAAAGAAACTCGCCCCATTTATCAGTGATCATTTGATCTCTTATCATGATGATGAAATAAATGTTACTCCAAAGGGATTCTTTTTAATCAGAAATATTGCGATGGCTTTTGATCCAATAATAAATGAGAGTGGAGAAAAAAAATATTCCAAGACAATTTAAAAAGTGATTTTATGCAAAAAAATGTTGACGTGGTAATACTAGGTGCCGGACTTACGGGTTTGGTTCTTGCTCATAAATTAAAACAACAAGGCAGGAAGGTAGTAATCATAGAAAAGACAAATAAAGCAGGGGGTGTAATTGATACTGAGAACAGTAATGGGTTTATTTATGAAAAAGGCCCTAATACAGGTATTATCAAATATGGAGAGGTGATTAAGTTGTTTGAAGAATTAGGAGATTTGTGCCAACTAGAAATACCCTCCGATGAAGTAAAAAAAAGATTTATTTGGAAAGGAGAGAGGTGGCATAAATTGCCTTCCGGGCTGATTGGAGGAATCAGAACCCCACTATTCAAATGGAAGGACAAGTTTCGCTTATTAGGTGAGCCTTTCAGAAGAGCAGGGGAAGACCCATATGAGACATTGGATCAACTTGTTATTAGACGAATGGGTAAAAGTTTTTTAAACTATGCTGTCGATCCTTTTATTTTAGGTGTTTATGCGGGAGATCCCGCCCGGATTGTACCTAAATATGCTTTACCCAAGTTGTATTATCTGGAACAGGATTATGGAAGCTTTATAGGAGGAGCCATAAAAAAGAAAATGAATGAAGAAAAGAATGAAATGGAAAAATTAGCTACAAAGGAAGTTTTTTCTGTAAAAGGCGGACTTAAAAATTTGGTGGACGCTTTGGTTCATTCTATTGGTGAGGATAAGATTATATTTCATGCAGAAGATACTTCGGTACAACCCGTAGAGAAAGGATACGGGGTTTCATTGCAGCGAAAGGATACAACAATAAACTTATTTTCAGATACTGTAATCTCATCTATTCCTTCATATGAATTACCATCAGTGTTTGGATTTATTGATGATTCCTTAATGCAAGACATAAGTACGCTAATGTATGCTAAAGTTTTGCAAGTTGCTCTTGGCTATAAAACCTGGCAAGGGATTGATCTGGACGGTTTTGGAGGGTTAGTACCTCATATCGAGAAGAGGGATATTCTGGGTGCACTTTATATCTCTTCGTTTCTTACTAACCGTACTCCTGCAGAAGGGAAACTACTTTCTGTTTTTATGGGGGGTGTAAGAAGGGAGGGAATGTATTATAGGACAGATCGCGAAATTGAGAATATTTTAAGCAAGGAAATACCTGATATGTTTGGGTTAGATAATTTTAACCCTGATATGTTGCGTATTATGAGATATGGAGCTGCTATTCCTCAATATGGTGAAGACAGCAGAAAAAGATATGAAGCTATAAAGAGAATCGAGGAAAAATATAAAGGCATAATATTAGCAGGAAATATGTGCGATGGTATTGGTATGGCCGACCGTATTAAACAGGCATTTGATATTGCTGAAAAAATCAAAAATTAAAAGAACTCGTAGTCAAATTTGTATTGTATTTTGTAATCATATGTAGCATAATAAACTTCCACTTCCTGAAGAATACCCTCTTCATCATAGGCAAAAATTTTATGAGAATATTTATCGGCAGAGGGTTCGTACCTCAGTTCTTTAGCTACATTATCATTAGTATCATATTCAAAAACTTTGGAGATAAAGACCTCCTCTTTGGGTTCTTCTTTCTGGATTTCTACTAAATCACCTCTGTCATTATAGTGAAACTTCTTTTCATAAATAAAATTCCCATGCTGATGTTTTGTCTCTGCCAGCTTCTGCTGTTTCTCGTTATATTCATATTCTATTTGTTTCGTTTTTTTTTCATTTTGATTGTACTCAGTGAATTTAATTAAATTACCGTCATTATCATATTCATTGACAATGGTTTTTGTTAATTCGTCGTCGGGCGTTAAAACTTCTATGGTGGTTGTTTTTCCTTCTTTATTATACACTCTTCTCTCTGTTAGCTCATAATCCTGCCCAGAACCGTTTTCTTTTCGTTTTTTCTTTATAATTTCTGTACGGTTCCCTTTTGCATCATATTTATATTCCATTTCGTATAAGTCGGAACCATTATACCTTTCTTCTTTTATTTTTTTCCCATCATCATTATAATCAATAATTTGTCTAAAGCTAACTTCATCATTGCTTACATCATAATTTTCATATTCAGTTTTTAGTTGATTGTCATCATATTTATAACTAAGTTTCTGATTTATATCCCCTTGTCTATAATATTCTTCTTTGACAATATTTCCATTTTCATCAAATGCTTTATATGCATTTTTATAACCTTCCTTTGAGAACTTACCATCTTTAAATTTATGATTCCATTGAGTAATTGATTTTATGTTATTGTTCAGAACCATTTCTTTTAAATGTTCATCAGGTAATTGGGAGTAAAGTGAAATTGATATGAAAATGAAAGTAATTATGAAGATTATTGTTCGCATAGAAAAAATATTTCTTTTTGTTTGAAACAAATTGAATGCCAAATATAATTTAAAATTGTTTCTTATCATAAGAAATTAGCTACTTAAATTGATTTGTACGCAAAAAATAAAATTTTGTTTTTTAATTCTTTTTGATTTCATTTATATTTTACAAACTATAACATATAATTAAAATATAATCATAGTTGTAAAAAGCATTTTATGTTTGTTTTTATTATGAATTTAATAATTTAGCATCAAATAAAACAAAAAATAATGATGTTCCGATAGAACATATGGCAAATAGTAAAAAAACTACGATCAAATGAAAAATATTGATATTCCCCGAACAGAAAACCATCCTGACAAACCCGCAGTATATTTCAATGCTGAAACCGGAGTATGTGAAATATCCGGTGAATCTTACATGGAGTCTACTTATACCTTTTTTCTGCCTTTAATGCAATGGATAGAACAATATATAGAAGAAGTAAGGGGCAGGATTCAATTCAATGTGAAGTTATTTTATTTTAATACGAGTGCCACCAAATGTCTATTGGATATATTTGAGATTTTAAAAAAATATCAGGATAACGGAGGCGATGCTGAGGTTATTTGGTATTACGAGGAAGACGATCCCGATATGATCGAAGAGGTTAAAGATTTTGAAACTGAATCGGGACTTGAAATAAAAATAACTAAGTTTTAGTTCCTTATTCATTTTTCTCGCCGTCATACTTTCCTTGCGAGATTTCCTTTGTAAGTTTGTATGCGAGCTTTGTTATTTCATAGTGCAAATCTTGATTAAGCGTTTCTGGTGTGTCTGTAGGTAAATGCAAATGGGTATAACTATTTTTGGTAGCAAAGTACAATGTTGGAACTCCCTTTTTATAGAATGGTGTTGCATCGGCACCACCACCGCCCCATGTCCTGTCTATCACCAGTTTTTTGTTTACACTATCTGTTTTTCTTGCCATTTTATACAATTCAGGAGAGGTACGACCACTACCCAGAACTATGCTGTCTCCGTGCGCTACACAGTCCATATTGAGCATTGCTACAATATGGTCTCTATCTACAGGTGAATTTTTTACAAAATGTGTTGCTCCCTGCAGACCTTGCTCCTCAGATGAAAATGCAACAACTATTACCGAGCGTTTTATCGAATCTTTTTCCCTGCTGAGGGCGTCTGCAACTGCTGTTATTGAAGCAGCGCCTGAAGCGTTATCATTTGCTCCAGGGAAGAGTACTTTGCCACCCTGGTTTCCTACATGATCCAAATGGGCCCCTAAAACTACATATTCATTTTTTAAACTATCATCTGTTCCCTCAAGCATCCCCACAACATTCATTGTTCTCTTTTTCTTTTGATAATCCGCATCAATAAAAATATGGGCTATGGTTTCGAGCGGTTTTGACTTAGGTTGTTTATTTCCGTCAATATAGCTTTGGAGCTTTTTGAGATCTGTTCTGGATTCCCGGGCTATTTGATTAGCTACATGATTAGCCACATGTATCTGAGGCATATCTTTCAGGTGATTTCCTTTGCCATGTTTTACACTTCCAATAGGCTTTTGGGGTTCTTCTGCATTTGGAAAGGATATATAAATTATTCCTTTTGCTCCTTTTGATTCGGCAACTTTAGCTTTTTTTCTGAGGGAATTGTGGCCTATGTTTTCATTGTCGAGTTTCCATCGGGGCTTTTCTTTAAAAATCATCACAATTTTATCTTCTACATCAATATTGGCATAGTCATCATACCCTTTTCCCGGTCTGGAAATTCCGTAACCGCAAAAAACAACCGGTGCCTCTATATCTCCTGAACCCGAAAAGCCCCGGGCTACGAAATCTTTTCCTGCCTCATAATGAATAATGCTATCATTGTTTGTTAGATTGGAAAAGCTGAGGTGGTTAATTTTGTTGTATTCAATATTAAAGAATTGAAAAAATGCACTATCTCCCAAAGGCTCTAGTCCAAAGGATTTAAATTTTTCGGCTGTTAAGGCAGCAGCTTTATTGTATCCTTCACTACCTGCAAGTCGTCCTTCGTATTCCGAACTGGCAAGTTCGCTTGTGAAAATAAACAGATTATCTTTAGTTAATAATTCAGGTGTTGTTTCCTGATTGCAGCTATAGAAAGATAAACTTATCAATACTGAAAGTATGCTAAATATTCTTAGTAATCCTTTATACATTTTTTCTATCATGACATTATGTTTTCTTAGGGTTTAAGCAACGGCTGAAATCGAGATAATAAATTACACAAGACTCCAGCCGCCACTTTTTATAGTAAAATAAATTGCTTATTTAAATAAAGCTACACCTTTGTCACCGTTTGATTTTGCATATGCTCTGTACATCATTGAAGTATTGAAAGACATACTTACATTTCCATTCTTGTCAACTGCTATGATACCACCAGTTCCACCTGCATTCACCAGTTTATCATTTATTACACGCTCAGATGCATCTTCCAGTGACATATTCTTATATTCCATCAAAGCAGAAACGTCATGAGCAACGGTATATCTGATAAAGTATTCACCGTGTCCGGTTGCTGATATTGCACAGGTATTGTTATTCGCGTAGGTTCCTGCTCCGATAATTGGTGAATCTCCTATTCTTCCAAATTTTTTATTATTCATCCCGCCGGTGGATGTCCCTGCTGCCAGATTTCCATCTTTGTCAAGTACGACACAACCTACAGTACCTTTTTTTTCGTCTTCTAAACTTTTTTGTAATGCCTCCCATCTTTTTTCGGTATAAAAATATTCGGGGTCAACAATTTCCAGCTCCATTTTATCAGCAAATTCAGAAGCTCCATCTCCAGATAGCATTACATGTTCTGAATTATTCATTACCTCTTTAGCTGCTGAAATAGGATTTCTAATATCTTTGACACCTGCCACTGCCCCTGCATTAAGGTCTGAGCCGTCCATTATTGAAGCATCAAGTTCATTATTACCATCATGGGTAAAAACTGCTCCTTTACCCGCATTAAAAAGAGGAGAATTTTCCATTATATGAATTACTTCCTCAACAGTTTTCAAAGCAGAACCTCCGTCTTTAAGAATTTCTACACCTTTGTCCCTGGCTTCTTTTAACTTCTGGGTATATTCTTCTTTTCTTTCATCAGGATATGTGTCCTGATCAGTATTTCCTGATCCGCCATGTATTACAATGGCGTATTCAATTTTTTCATCATTGGTTTCTTTTGAGGTCTCATCATTGGTGCATTGGATGAAACTTACACCAAATAATACTACTACTAAAATCGCTAGTTTTTTCATAAGTTAGATAAATTTAGGGGTTTAAATGACTATGACTATGCATAAGTTCTTCTTTGTGTTTTAAGACTAAAGACAATTCTATGGTTTAATCTTAATCACAAATTCTTGCAGAATAGGATAAGATTAAGTTTTCTATTTGTCGAAAATAATCATTAAATTTACTGAACACAAATTAAAAAATATTTTGTTATGGCAAGTTTGGAAACCACCTACCTTGGATTCAAATTGAAAAATCCAATCATTGCTGCCAGTTCAGGACTCACTGATAATATTGACAGTATTAAGGAATTTGAACAAGCAGGTGCATCTGCAGTTGTTCTTAAATCCATATTTGAAGAAGAGATATTAGTACAATTGGAAAAAGAGACAACAGCCAGGAATCGCCAGTCGTTTATCTATCCTGAAACAGTTGATTTTTATGAGGATTTAGCCTCGGATGATGCTTTTACAGAACACCTGAAGCTTATTTCAGATGCAAAAAAAGCTGTTTCTTTTCCTGTTATAGCATCTGTGAATTGTGTTTCAGCGAATCAATGGATGAATTATGCTCAAAATCTTCAGGATGCCGGTGCTGATGCTTTGGAGCTTAATGTTTTTTTGATGCCTTCGGATTTTAATAAAACATGCGATGAAAATGAAAAGGTATATTTTAAGATTATTGAGGAATTAAAAAGGAATATTAAAATACCCATATCCCTTAAAATCAGCTTTTATTCTTCAAATCTCGGAGCGCTTATACAGCAACTATCGCATTCAGGTATAGAAGGGCTTGTGTTATTTAACAGATTCTATAGTCCTGATATTAATATAAACGACTTTACATTGCGTCCTTCTTATGTATTAAGTGATCCTGCAGAAATAGCCTTGCCTTTACGATGGATTGGCATAATATCTGACCGTTCAGCGTGTGATCTGGCTGCTTCCACGGGCATCCATGATGGAGAAGCCGTTATAAAACAATTACTTGTCGGAGCTAAAGTGGTGCAGATTGCTTCTACGGTTTATAAAAACGGTAAAAGTATTATCACTACTATGCTTGAAGATATTTCTAACTGGATGGACAAAAAAGGATATTCCAGTATTGAAGAATTCAGGGGCAAATTAAGCCAGCTTAAAACAGATAATCCTGCAGTTTACTTTAGAACACAATTTATGAAGTATTTTGCAGGAAAAAACTATTATTAAGGCCTTTATTCTTTGGGGAGCTCAAAATAGAAAGTAGTACCTTTTTTACTGTCCGTTTTGAAGTAAACTTTGCCGTTCAGGTAATTATCTCCGAGTAATTTCATACTATACGTACCCAATCCTCTATTTTCCCCTTTAGTGGAATAGTTTCGTTCAAATATTTTTATTTGTTCTTTTTTCGGAATGTAGGTATAATTATGAACCCAGAAGACTATCTTATTATTTCTGGGGTAACAACCTGTATCCACTTGCTGATAACTTTTGGAAGCTTCAATTGCATTTTTGAGCATATTAATCAATATGCGTTTTAATAAAACCGGATCTGAATGAAATGATTCATTGAAGGAGTTTTTGCTCAATTGAATATTTATTCCCTGAGATGAAGGATATTGAATGATTTGATTAATGGATTCATTGAGTATGCTTTTTGCCTGAATTGAACTTTTTCTTACTTTTAATTCCCCATTTTCTGCTGCCATTAAGCTTTTGTGCAACAATATCTCTTCATTGAGATCTTTTATTATATCTGACGAGAGTTGCATTAATTCCTCTTTGTTATCTTTATGGTCATCATACAGTAATAATTCGTTAACACTATGTAAGCTTCCGGTTTTATTCAAAAGATCGTGAAAAAATATACGTTCCAGCGCTCGTTTTCGTTTTTGTTCGCTAATATCCATTATGGTTAGTAAAGTATATTTTTCATCTTGGTAAATCAGAGGTGAAGCAATGATTTTTACATCATATGTTTTTTCTTTCCCTGATTCAAGGGTTACATTAATTGTTGTTTCTTGTGTTTCCTTTTTTCCTGATAATTCCAGGCGGATTAAAACATTGGGTAAACCACAATATCTACAGATACCATTGCCTTCACAATTTGAATACGGTTTGTTTGTATGCAGGCAATTTAAAGGTTCACCGGAAGGTCTTCCAAAAAAATTTTCTACTGAGATTTCTGTTTTCTCATCAATAAGAATATTGTTAGACAGGACTATTTTTCTTTCCTTGTCTAAAATGGCAGTGACGTAAGGCAAAGCCTTAACAAACTGCTGTAAAAAATGATCGTCGGCAATTTTTACAGTACTGAATTTAAGAAGCCTTTCTGAAGGCATAATGCCATATTGTTTACCAGAATAACTTATAAATGGTTAACAATAGGAGAAGATAAATGTTTATTCTATTTTTTCCAGTGCATTATTCTATTTTCAAAAACAACTGTGATAATTACTATAACAAGTGAAACAAGAGCTAAAGAATAGTAAACTGCCTCGTTCTCTAAGAAAGTTTTTATGCTGATGTCAGCAGGGGATTTTGACGTAATAAGAATAGCCGTATAACTTACCAGGTTGTTTATGAAATGGATAACTATAGCCAGTTGAATACTCCGGGTTCTCCAATATACCCAACTTATAAATAATCCCATCAGAAATGCACCAGCAAATTGCCATGGATTGAGATGAGCGACTCCAAAAAGTAAGTTTGTCAGAATGATGGCTTTCAGTGGATTATAATTTTTTAATAGTCCTTCAAGCATAATACCCCTGAATATCAATTCTTCCATAACAGGAGCGACAATTACAGCGGTTAGAAATGCAGGAATGGTTTCACTATACATTCTATCTAAGATATCTCTGAAATAATCCGAAACGGGTATTAGTTCGGTAAGTGGGTCTATAGCGATAATTAGCAGAACTGATAAAATAACTATAATCGTTCCCGTTCTGAAGCTGTAATGCGAATTTCTGAATGTTTTTTCTGCAGGGGTTTTAACGCGTTTGAATTGTATGATTAATAATAATGTTCCCCCTGCAGTTAAAATGTATCCCAGTAAAGCAATAATATCCTGCATGCTCTTATTTCCAGCTCCTATCCCCCCAGTCATCATAGTCCCAAATATAATTGACAAAAAAATAAAAATAGCTATGATTACCAGCGCTTCAAAGATATTGGGATAATAATGGTTTTGAGATTGCTTGCTTTTCATATGGTTTACTTTATTTTGTCTATGAACTTATTTATGTTTTTTTATGAAAAACATATCAAAACTATAATAAATTTTTTTTATGACGAATGACCAGTTTTCTGAAAATATATGACATATATAATAGAATGTTTAATAAAAATAACGCTTTATGCATTTGATTGTATACTATTTATTATTGGTCAATTGTTTATCCGACGAAGACACTTTATTGTTATAGGTGGAGAACTTAACATGATAATCCAATTATTGTTTTTTGTGAGCGTAATGATTATTTTATCGTGAAAGTTTCATTATATTTGTTAACCCATGAATTTACAACACAATAAAACGTTAAACCATGAACTATACAGTAAAATTAAGTGAAAACATACATTGGTTAGGAATAAACGACAGAAGGACCCATCTTTTCGAGAACTTATGGCCTCTTGAAAATGGCGTGGCTTATAATTCTTATCTTATTGATGATGAGAAAGTAGCTTTGATAGATACCGTTGAGCATAGTTCTACGGGAGAATACATGGATAAAATACAAAGCCTTATTGGTAAAAGAAATATTGATTATTTAATTATCAATCATATGGAGCCGGATCATTCCGGAGCTGTAAGGGAAGTTGTAGAGCGCTATCCTGATGTTAAGATCGTGGGAAACATCAAAACGTTCAAGATAATTGATGCCTACTATGGATATAAAGACAATCTATATGAAGTAAAAGACGGAGATGAGATTGACTTAGGTTTTCATAAGCTTAGCTTTGTTATGACTCCCTGGGTACACTGGCCGGAAACCATGATGACGTATGAACAGACCAATAAAATACTTTTTTCAGGAGATGCATTTGGCAGTTTTGGAACCTTAGACGGTGGAATATTTGATGATGAAATCAATTTTGAATTTTATGAGGATGATATGAGGCGTTATTTCTCCAATATCGTCGGGAAATATGGCAATATGGTTCAAAAAGCATTTAAAAAGCTTGATGGTATAGATGTTGAGATGATAGCACCGACTCACGGTCCGGTTTGGCGAGATGATGTTAACAAGGTTCTATCCTTATATGATAAATGGAGTAAGCAGGAAACGGAAAAAGGAGTTGTTATTATTTATGGTTCCATGTATGGTAACACAGCAGGTATGGCTGATTATACAGCAAGGAAAATTGCTGAAAAAGGGGTTAAAAACATAAGGGTACATGATGCTTCTAAGACACATTTATCACACCTTATTAGTGATATTTGGCGATTTAAAGGAGTCATAATCGGTAGCTCTGCATATAATTCAGGAATGTTGCCAACAATAGAACATCTCACAAAAACACTCCAGCATATGGGTGTGAAAAATCATTATCTTGGTTTGTTTGGTTCCTTTAGCTGGACAGGAGGCGGTGTAAAAACACTTGCTAAATTTTCAGAGAAAATTGATTGGGAATTAGTGGGAGAACCAGTAGACATTAAAGGTTTTCCCGGTGAAGAAGCCAGGAAAGAGTGTGACCGTCTGGCCAATGAAATGGCAGAGAAAATTAATGCTTCATAGCCAAATTTTTTAGTAATGCTTGGTAGGAGCACATGCGAACTTCGATTGGACATTTAAAATAATTATTCATATGAAGAGGACACTTGAAGTAGGAATATTGCATAAAGAAAACAAAGTTGTTAGATATGAAGATACTGCGGCCAATTATGGTTCAGGGCTTGTTGAAGTATTTGCGACCCCTGCCATGATAAGCCTGATGGAAAATACAGCATTAAAAACAGTACTACCATATCTGGATGAGGATATGAATACAGTTGGGTTTGAGGTTAATGTGAAGCATTTGAAACCAACGCCTGTAGGCCAGACTGTTACATGCCAGGCTATTTTGAAGGAAGTTGAGGGTAAAAAACTGGTTTTTGACGTAGAAGCTGAAGATGAAGATGGCATCATAGGAAAAGGAAGTCATACCCGGTATATAATAAACACGAAAAAATTTATGAACCAATTTAAATAGATATGATTATGAAACGTATTTTTATTTTAGCCTTTTTTATTTTAATGAGCGCCACAATATTTGGACAAGAAGAAATTCTTAATTTGCCAGAACCTCAAAAAGAAGGCGGAAAACCACTAATGGAAGCTTTAAATGAACGAAGCTCAGCCAGAAATTTTAGCAACAAGGAGATGTCTTTACAAACCTTATCGGACATGCTTTGGGCTGCTTTCGGTATTAACCGCCCCGAATCCGGCAAAAGAACAGCGCCTACATCACGAAATGTTCAGGATATGGAACTTTACATAACCACTAAAAATGGAGCCTATGTATACCTTCCTGAAGAGCACGCTTTGAAAGAAATAGTAGACGAAGATATAAGAGAATTTATGGGTAGTCAGGATTTTGTGGGCAGTGCTGCTGTTAATATTGTTTATGTTTCGGATTTTTCAAAGTATGATGGTGATGACGACCAGCAGAAAATGGCGACTGCGTCTACCCACTGTGGTTTTATTGGGCAAAATGTATATTTGTTTGCTGCATCAGATGATCTGATAAGTGTTTTCCGGGCAATGATAGATAAAGATAAAATTAAAAAGAAACTCAATTTGAAAGGGGACCGACATGTTATATACAGTCAATCAGTGGGTTACCCGACAAATTAAATCTACCTATGCAGAAATTTAACTTTGATGAAGTTATTGAAAGAAGGAATACTTTATCGGTAAAATATGGTTTAATAGAAAAAATATTTGGCAGAGAGGATGTGATTCCGATGTGGGTCGCTGATATGGATTTCCGTGTCCCTGAGTGCGTGAGCAGTGCTATAAAAAACAGGGCAGACCACAAAATATATGGATATAGTTATCATCCGGTTTCTTTTTTCCAATCTGCCAAAGAATGGGTGAAAAAAAGACACGACTGGGGTGTTGATCTCAACTGGTTAAGTTTCTCCCCGGGAATAGTTCCGGGGATTAATTTTTCCGTTTTGGAATTTACCGAACCAGGTGACAAAATTATGATTCAACCTCCTGTTTATGCACCATTTTTTCATGCTATCAGGAAAAATAACCGCCAGCTTGTTGAGAATAGATTAATATTAAAAAACGGAAGATATCATATTAACTTTGATGATTTTGAAAATCATCTTAAAACAGGAGTTAAGATGTTTATTTTATCCAATCCCCATAATCCCGGAGGGAATGTGTGGACGCATGACGAGCTGAAGAAAATGGGGGAGTTGTGCCTTGAATATAACACAATCATTATAGCCGATGAAATTCATAGTGATATTGTTTACCCTGGTTTCAGGTATATTCCAATGGCTTCGATATCAGAAGCAATAGCCAATAATACAATTACATTTATTTCTCCAAGTAAAACTTTTAATATTGCTGGTCTTTCTGCTTCAATTGGCATCATATCTAACAAAGAGTTCAGAACTCGTTTTAATACTATGTTAGACCGTCTGCATATGGGCAATGGCAATTTATTTGGTACTGTGGCTTTTGAGGCTGCTTATAAATACGGTGAAGAATGGCTTGATCAATTACTTCTGTATTTAGAAGGTAATATTGTTTTTCTCTCAGACTACTTTGAAAAAAATATTGAAGGTATTAAACTTATCCGACCTGAAGGAACTTTTCTGGCATGGCTGGATTGCAGAGAATTGCCTGTCCCTGATAATGAAATCCACAGCTTTATGATTGAAAAGGCAAAAGTGGCTTTTAATGATGGCGCTGGTTTTGGAGAAAACGGGGAAGGGTTTCAAAGGTTAAATTTCGGTTGTTCTCGCTATACACTGAGCAAAGCTCTATATAATATGAAAAATGCTTTGCTTAGAAATCATTGACCAGGAGGCGCATTTGAATCTCCGCTCTAAAGGACGGGCTCTGCAAAATATCATCTTCAAAATTTGGTAAAGCAAAATTTCTAAAAGAAATCAAAACAATTTCTTAGTATTGGAGACGTCTTA
>JAWLEB010000025.1:0-42482 GCA_041686375.1 Bacteroidales bacterium | reverse complement strand
AAAATCATTTTAATGAGATTTCTGCTTCTCCTGGCTTTATAGCCGGGGGAGGCGGAATACCAATTACCTGATCGTTGTATGTTATGTATGATTGGCATTCCTTTGTCAGTATTTCCCAAAAAATATTATCTTAGATTTAGATAATAAGAATTTAAATACCAAAAAGATGAGCAATCAGCCTAAAATTCAGCGTACATTGGAATTACTGCTTATGTTGAACTGCAAATATGGCAGAAGCATAGAGGATATTACCAACCACCTGGACGTCTCCAGGAGAACGGCATACCGGTATATTGAAACACTGAGGGATGCAGGGTTTGTTATTGATAAAAAAGAAAGCTTTGGAAAATATTTTTACCGGATTAATAAAGAAGATTCCCGGGAACGCGATATCAGCGAGTTGTTGCATTTTACCAAAGAGGAAGCCTATATCTTAAGCAAAGCCATTCACTCCATTGATGAAGAGAATGAGTTGAAAATCAAATTGATTAAAAAGTTGTATTCTCTTTATGATTTCGACCGGGTTGCCGTACCGATCATCAAAAAGGAGAATTCAGAAAACATTCATTCCCTCACTGAAGCTATTAACAACAAAAGACAGGTGAAACTGATCAATTACCATTCCTCTAACAGTGGGAAAATTTATGATAGGGTAGTTGAACCTTTTGGCTTTACCACTAATTTTATTGCTGTTTGGTGTTATGATACAGAAGATCAAGAAAATAAAATATATAAAACCTCCAGGATTGAAAATGTCTTGCTCCTGGATGAAAAATGGCATTACGAGAACAGCCATCAAGCTGCTTTTATGGATGTTTTCCGTATAAGCAGTTATCAGAAAATTCCTGTCAGGCTGACGTTAAGTCTTCTTGCCAAAAACTTGCTGACAGAAGAATATCCATTAGCTGAACAATACATACGCAAAGAAAATGACAATTCCTACCTTTTTGAAACCGAAGTGGCCAGCCTGGCCGGTGTGGGAAGGTTTGTGATGGGACTGATAGACGAGATCGAAATCCATCAGCCGCAAAGCTTGAAGGAATATATACGGCAGAAGATTGAGCAGAAGTAGACTACATCTCCCGCACGAACCGCTGTCAGGGCATAAAACCGTTTCAGCGAGACCTGACAGGTCTAATGCCCAGAAAACCCCGTCAGCGGTTCCCAACCCTTACGGCTATTGAACTACAGGGAAAGAAACTAAACAATAATCAAGCAATAAAAAACACAGAAGAAAATGCAGGAAAATGAAGACCTTAGCTACCTCTCCCGCATGAAGCACTGTAAGGGAATAGAACCGCTTCAGCGAGACCTGACAGGTTTTTGAAACCTGTCAGGTCTAATGCCCTTAATTCTGCTAGCGGTTGGGATATAGGAAAGAAACCAAACAATAATCAAGCAAAAATAAAAAGAATACATGTCTCAGAAAATAGAACCGATACAACACGGCAGATATTATCACATTTATAATCGTGGAATAAATGGAGAAAAGTTATTCCGTGAGAATACTAACTATGAGTATTTTTTACGATTGTATGAGAAGTATATTGAACCAGTTGTGGATACGTTTGCTTATGTTCTCATGCCGAATCATTTTCACCTCCTGGTACGTATCAAGTTGGAAGAAGAAATCCCGGATTCAGCGAGACCTGACAGGTTTCGAAAACCTGTCAGGTCTAATGACCGGAAGAAACCGTACCAATATTTTTCCAATCTCTTCAACGCCTATACCAAAGCTTTCAACAAACGACATAATCGATCCGGTTCGTTATTTGAACGTCCGTTCCATCGCATCGAAATCACCCATGAAAAATATCTTCGTCACCTGGTTTTCTATATCCACAATAACCCTGTAAAACATGGATTTGCAGATACCATTCCCGACTATACCTGGTCATCGTATTTATCGATTATGTCGGTTAAACCAACGAAGTTAAAGCGTGACTCAGTTATTGGCTGGTTTGAAGATAGAGATAATTTCAGATTGTTTCACCAGAAGAATCACGCAGAAAAAGAAATTGAACAGTTCCTTATTGATTAACAAGAACCAAGGATACGTCTCCCGAACCTAACCACTGTCAAGGCATAGAGCCATTTCAGCAAGACCTGTTCAACGAGACCTGACAGGTTTTCGAAACCTGTCAGGTCTGATGCCTTGAAAACCCCGTCAACGGTTTCAAACCCTGACGGCGGTTGAGCTACAGGGAAGAAACTAGGCAATAACCAAGCAATAAAAAAATCAGGAGAAAATGCAGGAGAATGAAGAAACAAGCTACGTCTCCCGCACCCAAACGCTGTCAGGGCCTAAAGCCGCTTCAGCGAGACCTGACAGGTTTCAAAAACCTGTCAGGTCTAATGTGGTCACTGTCTGCCCGTCTTCCAGGGATTGGCAGATTCGTTTATCGACTATGGCTGGAGCTCCTACCTGCCGCTTTTGCACCAGAAATACACCTTCCTGCATCACAAAACCGTAATGAGCTGGTTTGGCGGAAGGCAGCAATTCAGAGACTTCCACCACCAGATGCTGGAAGTGAAAAAGGCCAGGGATGTGTGCCGAAGTGACAAAGAATGCTGAGCTGTCGGAGACAGGAATAATTTCTGCGTTAAAAATTATTCCGATTAAAAGAGATATATATTTGATTCCTGGTAAGATATATAGTCTGATGAATTTTTGCCTGATTCCCTTTAAACAGGTAAATAAGGGGATATATATCCGGAAATACACTAATTCCCCTCACATCTGACTTTCTTGCATAGCTTGTTTATGTATATGGGATCTAATCACCTGACATCATAAACATTATTCTCCTTGTTAATATCCGGGACGTCTGGTGCACCAAGCTTAATTCGTTCAATTTCTTTGCTTCCTGAAACGGTTACTGTATGGGTTTTATCGCCACTCTTCCATACATCAGTCTCTTTACGTATTATTTCCTCACTTCCATCCTTATATTTTAGGTTAAGAACAATAGGGACAGGCATTTTGCCTATTTTTTTCACTTCCACTACAATTTGATCATCACTTTCTTTTACGCCACCAAGACCCAGGTCGGGATATCCGAACTCAAAAAACCATGGCTTCCAGAACCATGTCAGATCGGTATCCAGAACATCTTCAAAGGTGAAAAAGAAATCATAGGGAGTTGGCTTTTTCCATTCCCATCGTTCAACAAAGGCCTTTAGAGCTGTATTGAAATCTTCTTCTCCAAGCATTTGCCTAAGCAAATAAAAAGCTGTTCCAGGTCTGGTATAAGCATGAGTACGGTATGCTGAATAATCTCCTATCATATAACTTTTTACCATCAACGGGGCTTCAGTCATTGACCCCGCATTATCCACATAACCGGAAACCAAATTAGGAAACGGATTATAATCTTCGATCATATAATCCTCTGCAATTCTGGGGAGAAAAGAAATCAATCCTTCATCCATGAATGCATAATAGGATTCATTAGTCATGACATAAAAAGGAAAATAACTATGTCCAATCTCATGGGCTGTCAAGTGTACAGTACCAATGTGATTTTTTGAATCTCCATCATTTATCATCATAGGAAATTCCATCCCACCACTTCCATTAAATGCAGTCATTGACGGATAAGGATATTGTGCCTGCATTATATCTTCAGAGAATAATTTGATAATTTCTCTGCTCAGTCCGGCAACTAGGTGAAAATCCTCGGAATCTTCTTTATAAGCGGCACTAACAAAAATTCTTTCCTGGCTTGCGGTATCCAGCATAATACTGGTTCCGTCCCACAGATATTCAGAGCTCACAGCAAAAGCAAAATCAGGAACACCTTTAGCTAAAAAATTCCATTCATTATTCTTGGTTAAATAATCTCCTTCATCAATATCATCAGAAGTGATAATATTAACAACAGAATCTGTACGACGGGATTCATTGAAACGTTCTAAAACGTTGGGTTTGAAATGTTTTTCCGGTTGCTGAAGCAAACCAGTTGCCCAAACCATATTGTTTTCAGGTACTTTAATAGTTACATCAAAATCGGAAAAATCATTATAAAATTCAGCAGAACCTGTAAATGTGTGGGTATCCCACCCTGTTACATCATCATATACAGAAACCTGTGGATACCAATACCCTACGAACCAATTCCCTTCGCCATACTGTCCCATCCGTATGGTTACTTGCTGAGGTAGTTGAACTTCCCAGTCAATTGACATAGAAAGATCACTATCCGGTGCAAGTGGTTCAGACAGTTTTATTATCTGCACTGTTCCCATATCTCTTTCAAGGGTGGGACCACCTTTGCTATCTAGCTCTTCCCCTTCAATAGAAAATTTCGTCAGGTCTACACCACTGTGCAAATCAACATGAGGTAATGTAAAGTCTCTTTCCATTCCTTCTTTAAATAAATTCATGTATAATCGTATCACTACGTATTCCAATGAATCATGACTGTTGTTTGAATATGTGATCTTTTCGCTTCCGTTTAAAAATCCTGTTTCAGGATCAAAATCAGCTTCTATGACGTATTCTGAGCTGTTCTGAAAGTAGTTGTCTCCTGGTTTACCGGAGTAAGAACGACTCTCGTCTTCATATGCTTTCTGTAATTCTGCAGGAATAAACAAATCTTTATCTTGACCAAACACTATACCTGTAGATAACATTATTAAGATAAAACTGAAATACCTTCTCATATTGATTATTTTTTAGTTGTATAAAAATAATTAAAATAAGACATAATCCACTTGACAAAGTTTAAATTTTTTAGTTTTGCATAAAAAGTTAGAATCCTTGGCTAATCAATACTTTCAATTCAAGAAATTTAGAATTCAACAAGACCGGTGCACAATGAAAATAGGTACAGACGGAGTTTTACTGGGCGCATGGGTAAATTTAGAAGAAGAAAAAAGCATTCTTGATGTAGGAACAGGAACCGGTGTTATAGCTCTTATGATGGCACAGAGATCTAATGCTGTAATTGACGCAGTAGAAATAGATAAAAATGCGGCCGGCCAATCACTTGAAAATACAAAAAAATCACCATGGAATTCAAGGATCAATGTTTTTTGTACGCCCCTTCAAGATTTTAACTCGAAAACTCAATATGATTTGATTATATCCAACCCACCTTATTTCAGCAATTCTCTTAAAAATTTGATTCAGGAAAAAAGCAATGCAAGACATGATGTAACGCTCACCCTGAATGATTTTCTTTCCTCATCCCATAGGTTGCTTAAACCCTCAGGAAGACTTGCTTTGATACTTCCCTTTGATAAAAAGGCAGCGTTCACAAAGAAAGCACGGGAATACAAGCTTAATTGCATCAGAAAAACAAATGTCAGGCCCACTCCACAGAAACAAGCCAAACGTGTATTACTTGAATTTTCATATAAAAAACTGCCGCTTACTGAAGACTACTTGACTATAGAGAACAACAAGCGGCATGATTATACACAAGAATATATTGATTATACTAAAGATTTCTATCTGTATCTCTAATCATCCAGAACTACCTCTTCTTCCTCGAATTTAATTCCGTACACCATCAATTCTTCCATAACAGGGTCATATATTTCTTTTCCCAAAGGACGTTGAACCCCTGTAAGTGATATTTGGCCGTTCAAAAGCAGTTTTGTTGCGATTGCCACAGGAACTCCCACGGTAATGGACATCGCCGTATGCATTTTATCATGCCCGGTAAATACAAGTGTTGATTTTATCCTTCGTTTCTTCTTTTGATATTCATAGTCAAACAAATGAATCATAACAATCATATCCTTATCTTCAGGGCGCATCTGCCATTTCGGCTCAATGATTTTCTGAAGAATCTGTGCAGGAGTAGCGTTTTTCAGACCTATTTTTGTATGTTCAAAAATCCCCAGCCATTTCAATCTGTGCATGATGTTTCCATCTTCTTCAATGCCCAGATATCTGACAAGTTTTTGTTCAACATCCATTCCTCCAACGTACGGCAGATAGCTATCAACAAATTCGCGGTAAGTCAAATTTTCTGAATCACGCACAATATAGGTATCTTCAGTCATTCCTAATTGAACAAAAACATTCCATGCTTCAGCATAACCTGGTCTGCGCATTGTTCCTCTGAACATTGTGTCAAGATTCTTCAAACCGTAAATATCTATGTATCTCAGAGAGTCTCTGTTGGGATATATTTCAAAATCTCCCACTTCTTTAATACTAATTTTCTCGGTTCGTGTAAACAATTTATGATATGGAATATATTTTATCTTCCTGTTATGCAAAAACTGCGAAACACCTTGTCCGGCAACCACAACATTTCTTGGATTCCATGTAAATTTATATCCCCAGGGATTATCGTCATATTCAGGGGCAACCAAACCACCTGTAGATGACTCAAAAGCCTTTAAAACACCCCCTTTATCACGAATTTTATCAATCACCTGCATAGCCGACATGTGATCTATACCCGGGTCTACTCCCATTTCGTTTAAAAGCAGTATTCCCTTTTCCTTGGCCTTTTCATCCAGTTCTTTAATATCATCGGAAACATAAGAAGCTGTAATCATGTGTGTGCCCATTTCCACACAGTCCGCTGCTACCCATGAATGCATCCTTGCGGGAAGCATTGAGATTACAACATCTGCCGTCTTAATCATATTCCCTCTTTGATGCTCATCAAAGACATCGAATTTCACCGATTTGCCATTTGGATGATTGTTAATCTTTTTATCAGCCAGATCCTTAGAAATATCACCTAGAATAACTTGCCAGTTGTTATCATCAGAGTTCTCAAGGAGATATTTAATCAGACTGGAGGAAGACAAACCAGCTCCCAGGACTAAAATAGACTTCATAGGATACATTTTTTTATTTATGCATTGCCTGAAAATCTAAAAACCGAAGCAATCAACAGTGATTTACACACTTTCAGGCTTATAAATTATATTAACTATTAAACTCGACTTCAAATATAAAAGATGTTTATATGAATTCCTTATAAATAACAAAGAATATTAAAGAAAAAATGCAAAATATAATTGAGGTGAAAATCAACCAATATATTGTTATTCAGTAATCATAGTTTAGTATTTTTTAATTATTTTTGATAGATAAAATTTAATGAATTATGGAGATCCGAAAACTGATTGTATATGTTTTGCTTATGTTGTCTAGTGCCGTGGCTCACAGTCAATTTACACCAGCAGACACCGTAGAAATTGAACAAGTTGTTGTTACCGGTAACAGAGTAAATGTCGCGAAGGACAATGTCCCTTTAACCATTTCAGTGATAGATGAACAATCTATTTCTCAAAGTCAGGAAACCAAAATACTTCCTATGGTGAGCAAAAAAACACCGGGCGTATTTGTTACTGAACGAGGTGTGACGGGTTTTGGAGTATCTGATGGGTCAGCCGGTCAAATAAGCATCAGAGGTGTAGGCAACCAACCCAACAATCAGGTTCTCATGCTTATTGACGGTCATCCTCAGTATATGGGAATTTTTGGTCATCCTTTACCAGATAATTACATAACTTCGGATGTAGAAAAAGTAGAAGTAATAAGAGGACCAGCATCTATTCTCTATGGTTCAAATGCAATGGGTGGAGTAATTAATCTGATAACCAAAGAACAAAAAGAAGAAGGTTTTCGGGGCAAAGCTCAGGCCATTTATGGATCTTACAATACTCAAAAATATACAGCGAGTGGAGGTTACAACAACGGGAAATTTAATGTATTTGCTTCAATCAATCATGACCGTACTGACGGACACCGCGACAGTTCTGAATTCAACATTACAAACGGATACATTAAAACCGGATACAAATTTAATGAACATATAAATCTTAAAGGGGATTTTAGCCTGTCCGGTTTTGATTCACAAGATCCGGGCATAATAAACAACGGCGGAGCAGGAAATTTTATAGAAATTTCCAGGGGGAGAGCATCTTTGTCCCTGGAAAATAACTATGACAAGATTAAGGGAGGCCTGAAACTATATCACAACTTCGGAGAGCATGATATCTCAGACGGTTTCTATTCAAAAGACAGGCTTAGCGGTGTTATGTTGTATGAGACTTTCCGGCTCATACCCAATAACATGATTACCATCGGAGGTGAGTATAAGAATGTAGGAGGAATAGCAAAAAATACATTTGCAGACACCACTTTTGGGGAAGAATACATCAATGAGAAAGCCGTTTATGGTCTGATGCAACACACCATAAACAATAAATTAACGCTCAATGGAGGAATCCGTATGGAAAACCATGATCATTACGGAACAGAATGGATTCCTCAGACAGGTTTTGCCTATCATCCTGCGGATGGTACAACAATAAAAGGCTCTTATTCAAAAGGATTCAGAAATCCTACCATGAATGAATTGTTCCTTTTCCGGTTCCAGAATCAGGATTTGAAACCAGAAAAAATGGATAACTATGAATTGAGTCTGACACAAAAACTTTTCAGTGACAAACTGGAACTGGAAGTAACAGGTTACTATATGGAAGGGGATAATCTTATTCAGGCGATTGAAGAAAGAGCTCTCTATATGAACAGTGGAAGTTTTGAGAATTATGGTTTTGAAACAGCCATCAACTATACCCCAACCAAAAATCTTAATTTAAACACCAACTATTCATATCTAAATACGGATAAAAATATTTTAGCCGCACCGGAGCATAAATTTTTCATAGATTGCAGTTACCAGTGGGATAATATTTTGCTCAACCTCAATCTGGAACATATCAATGATTTATATACCGGTGCTGATAATATGGAAACCTATACCATTCTAAATTCAAAACTAACATATAAACAATCACAAGTGCTCAGCTTATTTATAAGTGCAGAAAATGTCACAGGTGCTCAGTATTCCATCAACTATGGTTATCCTATGCCAAAGGCAACGTTATTCGGAGGTGTGAATCTCAATTTTTAATATAAGATCAAGAGATGAAAAAAATCATACTTGCATTAACAATCTTACTGTCAATACAATTTACCATGTATTCAACAGGACAAAACTCCCCCAGCCATCGTATCATCATTGATACAGACTGTGCACCGGATGATCTCCGGGCTATTAATCTACTTTTGTCAGCAAAGGATACAGAAGTGTTAGCTATTACATCCATAGATGGCACTCTTGAACCCGAAGAAGGATTTATGAAAATAAAGTCACTGCTCAAATATCTTGGGCATGAAGGCATTCCTGTGTCCCAGGGAATGATTGCACGCAAAGATAAGAACCCCGAGTGGCGGGATATTGCCCAAAATATGAAATGGGGAGAAAAAGTGTTAAGCTATAGGGAACCCCTTGAAATTAAAGAATTCTTAATTCAAACAATAGAAAAAGAAGAAGAACCGGTAGAGTTAGTGTGTTTGGGCCCATTAACAAACATTGCTAATGCCATAATCATGAAACCGGAAATAAAAAGTCAGATAAAACGCATAATATGGTTTGACCAGTGCCAACCGGATGACAAATGGACAAATTACGGGATGGACTGCCTTTCAGCCGGTTATTTATTAAATAAAGATATTCCCGTTATAACAGTCAGAAATGGAGAAGAACCTGTGAAATTTTCAAAATCTTTACATGAATCCATTGGACAAATCAACACCCCTTATGCAAAAAACATTTTTCAAACCCACGCATCAGAGGAAATTACAAAGGAAATTGAGGATGATCATCTAAAAATATGGGATGAATTGGCTTCACTATATCTTCTAAAACCAGATCTTTTCGAAGAAGATGAGTCACTTCCCGATTCTTTAGGGACTGTAATGAAAGTTAAGAGTCCTGATGAACTGGAGAACAACATATTACACCTGTTAAAATCATATAATATCAATAATAATCTCATTTTCCAGGAATTTCCTGAAGATACTTCTTTATACAAAAAAGAACTACGACCATTTGCAAAAACTGTAATCAACAAATATGGTCTCAAGGAATGGAAGGCGGCAGTAATGACCACAGAAATACATGGACATATTGGTATATATTCTATCATAGGAGCAAAAATGGGAGTAAGGGCACTTGAATATTTCCGTGCTTTACCTGAAAATTTGCATATACAATCATACACAGGCAATAAACCACCTTTAAGCTGCATGAATGACGGCCTACAAGTATCCAGTGGATGCACTTTCGGAAATGGTTCTTTCAAAATAACAGGGAATCAGAATCTGCCTGAAGCGGTTATCGGGTACAAAAATCAAGAAATACGTATACAACTGGAAATTCAGTACCTGAAAGAAATTCAAAAGATAATTTCCAGAGAGAAAGAAGCACACGGACTGGATTCTCAAAAATACTGGGAAAACATAAAAAAAGAAGCATTGAAAATTTGGGAAGACTGGGACAGAAAAGAAATCTTTAATATTGAAGAAATCTAACCACAAGGTTTAATCGCTGAAATATTTTTTTCGTTCCTTCTCTGTTAAATCTTCAAAAGGTATAAATTCCATGGAAATTGAATTCACACAATGCCTGACATTCTTATCGGTGAATCCTTCGCCATAAAATACATGACCAAGATGAGCGCCGCAATTGTTACATAAAATTTCAGTGCGCATACCATCTGCGTCTTTCTGCTTTTTTACTGCACCTTCAATTTCATCATCAAAACTTGGCCATCCGCAATGAGCATCAAATTTATCTTCAGAAGCATAAAGATAAGCTTCACAACGTTTACAGGTATATATTCCTCTTCCACTGTGCTCATAAAACTGCCCTGTAAAAGGACTCTCTGTTCCTTTATGTATAATTATCCTCTCTTCTTCTTTTGTGAGTTCCTTGTATTTCATAGTATCATTTTGAGTATAGCCAAATTGAAACAATAATATTGCTCCAATGGTCATAAAAAATACTTTCATAATCATTGTTTCAGGTATAACAAATGAAAGAAAAGAATGTTGCCGAGAAAATTAACTGATTAATCTTATAATAAACATTTCATTTTCTATCCGGGCTGAACTCAACTAGTTTATGCCAATGTAAATAATCTTTCCAGATTAGTTTAACTATTTCATCCCGATATGCCGTTTAATTTCGTTTAGTTTATTCAACGCTTCAATGGGTGTGAGATTATTAATGTCAATATTTTTTATTTCATCCCGAATTTGTTTGAGTACAGGGTCTTCCAACTGAAAAATAGTAGTCTGCAATCCTTCCCTGTGACTTGCAATTTCTCCCACAGGCTTAGAGATGGAATTTTTATCTTCATCATTCTCAAGATCTTTAAGAACCTCATTCGCCCTGCCTACCACACTCTTTGGCATACCTGCCATCCGTGCTACGTGTATACCGAAGCTATGTTCACTTCCTCCACGTTTCAGCTTACGGACAAAAATAACTTTATCTTCTAACTCTTTCACAGAAATATTATAATTCTTTATTCGTGAAAAAGATTTTTCCATCTCATTCAATTCATGGTAGTGTGTTGCAAAGAGGGTTTTAGCAGAAGCTTTGGGGTGTTCGTGGATATATTCCACCATTGCCCATGCAATGGAAATGCCATCATAAGTACTTGTACCCCGTCCTATTTCATCCAGCAACACAAGACTGCGTTCAGAAAGATTGTTAAGAATACTTGCAGCTTCGTGCATCTCTACCATAAAAGTAGATTCCCCAAGAGAAATGTTATCCGAGGCTCCTACTCTTGTGAATATTTTATCTACCAGACCTATATCAGCGGATTTAGCAGGAACAAAACTGCCGACCTGTGCCAATAAAACAATTAAAGCAGTTTGTCTTAATAAAGCTGATTTCCCCGCCATATTGGGACCGGTAATGATCATAATTTGCTGGTCTTCATTATCCAGATAAACATCATTAGCTACATACTCCTCATCAAGCGGTAATTGCTTTTCAATTACAGGATGCCTGCCTTGTTTGACATCAATTACCAATGAATCATTAATTACTGGTCGTGAATAATTGTTTTCATCTGCGGTTTTTGCAAAAGACAATAAACAATCCAATTTAGCTATCAAACCAGCATTCAACTGGATCGCGCTGATATAATCTGTCAGACTATGCACCAGCTTACCAAACAATTCAGCTTCCAGTTGTAAAGATTTTTCTTCCGCACCCAAAATTTTGGTTTCATATTCCTTAAGTTCTTCTGTAATATATCGCTCAGCATTTACGAGCGTTTGTTTTCTTGTCCAGTCGGACGGAACTTTATCTTTATGTGTATTTCTGACCTCAATATAATAACCAAATACATTGTTAAAACTGATTTTCAGGGAATGAATTCCCGTTCTTTTAATCTCTCTTTCTTTAAGCTGATTCAAATAATCCCTTGCTGAGTATGCGATATGCCGTAATTCATCGAGTTCTTCCGACACGCCCTCATTAATCATATTGCCCTTGCTTACGTTATTAGGTGCATCAGGATTTATTTCTTTTTCAATTCTGCTACGAATGGATGTGCAAGGGTTCAACTGTTCTCCTATTTTATTCAAAGCAATGTTCTCTGAATCTACACAAGCTTTTTGCACAGGTTCTATAGCATATAGAGCGTGCATCAACTGCATCACCTCACGAGGATTAATACGGCCAACAGCAACTTTAGAAACGATTCTTTCTATATCCCCCATTTTCTGTATCTGCGTTTCCAGCAACTCTCTGAATTCCGGTTCATTTAGGATATGCTCTACAATATCATGCCTCTCCTCAATAGGCTGCTTATCCTTTAATGGTAATGCAATCCACCTTTTAAGCAATCGTCCTCCCATAGGTGAGACTGCCCGGTCGATAACATCCACAAGGGTTTTGGCTTCTTCATGCATTGAGCTAAATAACTCAAGATTCCGAATTGTGAATTTATCAAGCCAAACATAATGCTCTTCTTCAATACGGGAAATTGATGATATATGTTTAATATTCTCATGTTGAGTCAATTCTAAATATTGAAGTATAGAACCTGCGGCAATAATGCCATGCATCAATCCCTGGACTCCAAAGCCTTTCAATGAATTGGTATTGAAATGATTAAGCAATTTATCCCTGGAATTATTCTCTGTATATACCCAATCGTCCAATTTATATGTATAAAACCGGTCGCCGAAAAGCTCTTTGAATCGTTTTTCCATGCCCCTTTCAAATAAAACTTCTTTGGGCTGGAAACTGTTAAGCAGTTTATCAATATATTCGAAATTCCCTTCAGCAGTTAAAAATTCTCCCGTTGAAACATCAAGAAAAGCAATGCCTGCATAGTTAGAATCCAGATGAACAGATGCCAGGAAGTTATTCTCCTTATGCTCAAGAACATTATCATTAAAAGAAACGCCAGGTGTTACCATTTCAGTAACTCCACGTTTCACAATTTGTTTTGCTTTTTGAGGATCTTCAAGCTGCTCGCATATAGCAACTCTCTGTCCTGCCCTGACCAATTTTGGTAAATAAGTATCAATGGCATGGTAAGGTATTCCGGCCAAATCAACATAAGAAGCGGAGCCGTTTGCTCTTTTGGTTAATGTAATTCCTAAAACTTCAGAGGCTTTTACCGCATCTTCACCGAATGTTTCATAAAAGTCTCCCACCCGAAAAAGCAATAATGCATCGGGGTGCTGATTCTTAATGCGATAATATTGCTTCATCAATGGTGTCTCAACCGCTTTCTCTTTGCTTTTTTTTGTCAATTTGGGCTATATTATTAATTGGTTTACTTAACAAAGTTATAATAATATTAAAATGCATGAAAAAATATTTAAGCGTGTGCAACCATATATTATCAACATTCCTTCAACATCTTTGGTAAATCAGGTGAATTATTTTACTCATTTCCCACACAAAAAAAAAGGAGCTCCTGACGGTAAAAAAAGTCATCGTCGGAATAGGATTCATTCCGGTTATTTACGAATAGCGCAGGATAAAAAACGGTGCTTATGATTAAACCAATTTTCTTTTTATTCTGCTAAAATTTATTTAATTTAAAAGCTCTTTTCCCACTCGTCTCACTCAAAAAAAAACAATAATTATGAAAAAAGTATTAATTCTTGGAGCTGGCATGGTTGTAAAGCCTATGGTCGACTATCTGTTAGACAATAATTATTCTGTTACCATTGCCTCAAGAACCAGGTCAAAAGGTGAAGCAATGCTTAACAACAGGTCAAATGGTCAAGCTATGGAATGGACAGTTGACCGGGAAGACAAACTAGACCAGATGGTCGATGAACATGACCTTACGGTAAGTCTTTTACCCTATGCATATCATGCCATGGTGGCCAAAAAATGTATCAAGTACAAAAAAAACATGGTAACTACTTCTTATGTACAACCAGAAATGGCCGCTTTAGATAATGAAGTCAAAGAAGCCGGGATTGTAATACTGAATGAAATAGGCGTTGACCCTGGAATCGACCACATGTCAGCCCAGAAAATAATTGACCAGGTACACAACAAAGGGGGAGAAATAGAAGAATTTTACTCCATAACAGGAGCTCTTGCAGCCCCTGAATCTGCCGATAATCCATTTAGATATAAGTTTTCATGGAGTCCTAAAGGCGTTGTCAAAGCGGGCAACAACCCGGCACGTTATTTAAAAGATGGTAAAAAGGTCAATATCTCATCTAAAGACCTTTTCAAAAATACTTTTATTATTAAATTCCCTGAAATCGGAAAGCTTGAAGTTTATCCCAACAGGGATTCAATCAGTTATATTGATATTTACAATATACCCGAAGCAAAAACCATGTTCAGGGGAACTTTCCGATACAAAGGATGGTGCGAGACTATTGATGCTATGAAAGAACTAAACTTGATATCCGAGGAAAAAATCAACCTCGAGGGAAAAACTTATGCTGACCTTATCGCTCATCAAATAGGAGCATCCGATTCATCTGATATTAAAAAGAAAACAGCAGATTTTCTTGGTATTCAGGAAGATGCTCATCCAATATATGCCCTTGAGTGGCTTGGGCTGTTTGAAGACAAATTAATCAACAGAAAAGAGGACTCACCCTTTGAAGTTACTTCTGATCTTATGATGGAGAAGATGCAGCTTGGGGATAATGAAAGAGATATGGTAGCCATGCAGCACACTTTTCTTGTAAATTTTGAAAATGCGGGCAAGGAAGTTATCCGTTCCAGGATGCTGGTTTTTGGCAGCCCGGACACTGATACTTCGGTAGCGAGAACGGTTGCTCTTCCCGCAGCAATTGCAGTGAGAATGATCCTGGAAAATACAATCAATTTAAAAGGCGTATACCGGCCGGTAATTCCGGAAATATATGAACCTGTATTAGAGGAGCTGGAAAAAGTTGGCATTAAATTAGAAGAAGAATTTGGACTATCAGAAAGGGAAAATATAAAACTCAAGAAATAACCCGGTATTATTCATCCGCTCCAGTATTTTGGGGTGGATGATTATTTTCTGTTTTATACCATTCAGCATACCTAAGGTAATTTTCTGCAATTCTTTCTATCATTTCTTTCGTTTGTTGTGGATCAACCGCTTTGACCTTTTTTGCAGGGACTCCTGCATATATACTTCCCGGCTCTACCTTGGTAGATTGCAAAACAACAGATCCTGCGGCTATTATAGAATTTTCACCAATTACTGAATAATCCATCACTGTAGCCCCCATACCAATGAGTACGTTGCGTTCAATTTTTGTGCCATGAATAATTACATTATGCCCAATTGATACATTATCACCTATTTCTGCAACAGATTTTTGGTATAATGTATGAATAACAGCTCCATCCTGTATATTGACTCCATTCCCTATTCTGATGCTATTTACATCACCCCTCACTACTGAGTTAAACCATACTGTACAATTATCCCCCATAATCACATCTCCTATAATAGTAGCATTATCGGCAAAATAGCAATTTTTGCCGTATTTAGGAGTAAACCCGCGTACTGATTTAATTAAAGCCATATTAAAATAACAAGCAGTAATTGCAGTTGTTCAAAATATCAAAATTTCCCGGAATTGAGCATAATCAGTGTACAATCTTCAATCACATCAATTCCCTTTTCTTCTGCGATTGCCTTTAGTTCAGGATTTTCAGCACCCGGATTTAAAATAATCCGTTTAGGCTCTTGTTTAATAATGTAATCGTAATACTCTTTCTGATTTTCCGGATTAAGATAGATCGTTATTGTATGCAGACCTTTTACAGGTATTTTTTTTATAATTATTTCATGTCCGGCTATTGAGCCCTCTTTAATTCCCAGAGGAATGACAGGGTAGCCATACCTTATCAAACTTTTAACACAAGTATTGGCAAAACGTTTTCTATTGGGAGTTGCTCCTAAAACCATGACTTTATTCATAACACATATTCTTATTGGTTACCTGATATCAAGGAATAAAAATAGGATTTTCTTATAATTTTTCCAATAGTACGATAGCGTAGACCGAAATTCCTTTTCCCTCACCTATAAAACCCATTTCCTCAGTTGTTGTAGCTTTAACTGATATATTCTGAACACCAATTAACTCTATTAAGCTTTCTTTTATGTTTTCTTTATATAATTTTAGCTTGGGACTTTGCAAACAGATAGTACTATCGATGTTTACGACAGAGAAACCTTCTTTACTCACCATCTCCAAAGTTTGTCTCAATAGTATCGTACTGGAGATGTTTTTGTACCCAGGATCGCTATCAGGAAAATGTTTTCCTATATCTCCCAGAGATGCTGCTCCAAATAAGGCATCGCAAATTGCATGAATCAAAACATCTCCATCCGAGTGAGCTATGCAACCTTTTGCAGAAGGTATTTCAATTCCGCCTAATATTAACTTTCTCCCTTCAGAAAGTTTGTGTACATCATAGCCCTGACCTATACGGTAGTTCATAAAACAGCATATTTAATTGTTGCTTCTTTCCTGCTTCAGATCGTCAAAGTCAAGCGCTAAGGTAAATCTTATAGTATTTGCTAACGGATGGTTCTGATATCTGGGAATTAAATAAGCAAAATCAAGATTTACAACATTAAGTTTTAGCCCTATGCCTATTGTAAAATACTTTCTATTTCCCTTATTTTGGTGTTCATGGAAATACCCCCCTCTTACGGCAAAAGTACTTTGATATAAATATTCCAAACCAAAAGAATATCTTATCTCATTCAGCTCTTCTTTTAATCCTCCCGGTGCATCATAAAAAGACTGGAGCATACCCTGGGGAACTGATACGTTATCATTCATACCTGCAACAATAACCCTGTCACCACTCTCATTTGTTGTATCTACAGGTGGTGTAGGAACCAGCAATTTGTTCAGGTCAGTTGTTAGCATAACTGAATTATACTGGTCGAGGTGAAAATTCACGGCACCACCGATTTTTAAAGTGGTAGGGATAAAGCTTTCTTCCACAGTGGTATAAGAAATTTTTGAACCGATATTGCGGATGTTCAAACCAAAAGCCAAATCAAAGGCCCTATCATTAAGGCTGAGATTATCTTTTTGGTAGTAAGCAGACACATCAGCCGCAACAGATTGGCCAGCCTTGGATTCTGAACCGTTGACATAACCACCTCCTGTAAGGTCAGAGCGTATATAGCGGAACGCAATACCTCCTGCTACATTTTCACCAAATAGTCGTGAATAAGCAGCATCAATAGCAAATTCGTTTGGTGTATGCTGGCCGTTATATTCTCCAAATTCATCTCTGAAAGTAATATTCCCAAGGGAAAAGTACAACAACGAGCCACTAATGACCTGCTGTCTGTCCAATCGCTTATAGCCGATCAAATGAGCAAGGTAAATATCATCGAGGTCGAGGTTTCTTAACCATGGCGTATAAGAAACTGCCAATCCCATATCATTTTCCATGAAAGCATACTTTGAGGGATTCCAGCGCAGTGAATTTACATCAGGGGAGGTTGCTACACCTGCATCTCCCATTGCTCCGGCCCGCGAATCGGGCGCTATGGTGAGAAATGGAACAGATATTTGAATTGTATTTTCAGCGCCTGCCAGTTCTCCCGGGGATAAATTATCTTGAGCTGGTATATATTTAACGCCCGCTATAAATATTATTAGTACTACTAAAAATTTTTTACGCATCATGTTAACTCTAATTTAAAAAGGTTGACAAATATATAAATTTAAATTGATTTTGTTCGAACAGGTCAACTATCTAACGATCATTAACTTATCGCTTTTTGAGTCCGTTTCGCCATCTTTTAAACGTATTTTGATTTGGTATATATATATACCGGTTTCGATTTTATTTCCCAAATTTCCAACTCCGTTCCAGGAAACCGGACCAACTCTATATCCTGAGGGCTGTAAAGAAGTTTTTTCTCTTAGCAATAAGCTTCCGGATAAATCATAAATACTTAATGTGACCTCCATAGGTTCCCCTGGACGATTATGTTCAAAGTAAAATTTTGTATGGTTACTAAATGGATTGGGATTATTATAAACCTTAGAGATTAAAAATTGCGATGAATCAGAAACAACAAAATCCAATGAAGACGATGAATAATTATTGTTAATATCCCATGCCTCTATCTGTAATGTGTGCTCCCCTTCCGAAAGTCCGCTGAACTGGTATTTGACCGTACCCTCTTTAAACGTATTTTCGTCTGCCGTGTAATACTGATTTAAAGTTATTTTGTTATTATAATCACCATCCAGCATAGCTGTGATATCGTGTTCTATTCCCTCTCCTGAAATATTTATTCCGTTTTCATCGCTTAAATCCACCAACAATTGGGGGTTTTCATTCGTTATTCCACCTGAGACAAAATTTCTGTCATTCATATAAATTTTTATGTCAGGCCCGCTTTGATCATCCAAAATATTATCAGATGCCCCTCCTATAAAAAAATCGTCGTATGCGCCCTGTACAATATGATCATCTTCATGCCCCCAATAGATTATTTTGCCCTCTCCAAATTCAGAAGATAAGTCGTTGGGCACAATAAAACTCAAATCAAACTTTCCGTTTTTTACCCTTGTTTTTCCTTTAAACAGGGAATTTGCTCTTAATTTATATGCAAAGGTTGGTCCTCCATCGTTCCCTTTCGTATAAAAATATTGCTCTCTATCTTTAACATCAATGTAAATCAAGCCATTAAAATTATGGTTGATGGAACCCGAAGGATTTTGAACGTGCCCGTAAATAGTAACCTGATCTCTTGCTTTAATAGTATCTGCAAGCACGGTATCATTTACTTTCAAGGAATCGGTATGGACATTCATATCTCCAATAGGCAACTTTAATGCCGGATCACCAAACAATGAGAAATTTCTCTTGTTATTGCTTATGCCGGCATTATTTTTAGTAAGTCTCACTACATCTCCAAATCTGAAAGGTCTGTTTTCGTTCTCTCCTTTAAAAATATGATCGAAAAAAGTTTTATTCAGAGCAAAATTCTGATTGGCATAAACCAGTCTTGTCGTTGATAGCAAAGCGATACCACCGGCGTTTTCACGTAAAAATATCTTCTCTCCGGCTGAAGTATATTCCGGATCATCAAAGCGCGTAAATTCACAGGTGGCTGTCATGAAAACCGGAAATTTTTCGTCATTAACCCATGAAGCTATATCATCCTTAGTCAGGATGCGTTCATGCGCCAGGTAATTTTCTGCTCCATGTCCTGAATAATTAAAAAGGAAAACGCCATTATTTATTTTTTTATTAATTGCTTTATTCACTTCAGGATATTGAGCACCAGTAGCGTCTGTTATCTGGGTATATGCATCCAGATAGATTTTATCAACATCAAACTCTTTATTATTCTCTCTTACAATATCACTAAGATCTTCGGCATCCTCCACATGATCGTTATTATCCTCGTCATCTGCTACAAAAACCAACCTGTTTAGCCAGGAATTCTCTGGTTCATGCTCAATAAATTTTCTTACTTTGTCAACTGCATTTTGTGCTTCCCTAACTGTATTAACAGGGAATCTTCCTATACCAATATCTACCAGGCCGGAAGACTCTCCTTCTACATTATCATTTTCATCAATCATGCCGAAAAAATCATCTGAAACAAAACTGTTTGTATAATGTAAAGATTCCTGGGATTGGAAAGTAATTAGAAAATCATTCTTGTGGCACTGCCGGTTATCGTAAGAGCCATCACCAAACAACATAAGATATTTCAGTGAATCTTCGGATGTTGACTGTTCATAAGTATACCTAACATAATTTCTAATCGCTGCAGGATCAGGAGCTCCGGAAGAAAACTCATTAAATATTTCCTTATCGGTAACTACTGCTGTTTTTAAGCCACTGTTCGCATTATGCAGCTCCGCCAATTCATTTGCCTGAGATAAAAACTTTTCTTTGGTGACAATAATCATATCTTTTGGCCCTAGGCCATGCAGGTTCTGATTTTGCACTTTGCTCTCAATTTCAGGTTGATGAAAATTTTTGCCTGTAAAAGCAATAAAGCGGCTTAGTTTTGTATCAGCCTTAATTTTAAACCTGGCCTTATTATTTTGTATTTCCAGACCATGAACCTCTTTAACATCTGTAGGATATGTAACATCCCATACTGTCAGATCGCTTTTCACATTGTCAATCTCAAATTCTACTACTTGAGTGCTATCTACCGGTGGATGATTGAATAAAAGTTGATCACCTTGCATCGTAAGTTTACGGTGGGCGCTTACTGTAAGGTAATCGAGCCATCCAACAGAAGAAGACCCTGCTGAATTATAATCTATTTTAAGATTTACTTTTTCCCCTGAAACAATCCCATTCCCTGTGTTAGTTTTTGATTTAGCATAGTCGCTGTTATGATTAAAATAAACGGGATTGATGGGTAAATTAATGATTGTATCGCCATTTGCAATAATCGGAAAATTACTCACCACGGATGAACGAGAGGCAAGTCGTGCGCGAACTGTAACAGGTTTATCCTCTATTCTATTGGGAAAGTCAAAAGAAAAATCATAATTGTTTTGTGTTCCAAATTGCTCTCCAAACCATTCCCTACCTGACTTAATCAAATTAATATTATCCTCCTCATGGTGGGCATAATCAATGAAGGAACTCACCCTTTTATTGGTTCGTTCATTTAAAGAAGAAACAGTATCCACCCTTTTTAAAGTCTTAGCATCAGAAGTTACAAAATAGTAATTACGCCGTGCATAAGGGTGGGTATTTCGGTAAAAACCGTATGTTTCGTTATCAAAAAGCCATTCATGCGGACTTTTTGCAAAAAACAATATATAATCACCCTTATTAAACTCACGGTCTTCCCCTAAATGAAATTTTACCGCATTTTGCCGTGGATCTTTATCCTCAAAATGATTATTATCAACAGGCAAAACACCTTCAGCGTTCCCAAAAATTCCCACATTATCAAAATTTGTCCACCCTGCTGCTTTTAACTGGCTGTAGGTGAGTTTATATACGCCTGTTTCATGTACACTTATTTTCAACCATTTCCCATTTGTAAAAACAGACTTGTCTGTAAACTCTGTTTTTTCCAATAACTTTTTCTTTTCTGATTTTTCGCCAATTGGCTCATAGGTTATTTCAAAATCCGTAACTTTCAAAATCTTCTTTTCGCTTTGTCTGAACAAAGGAAGAAATGAAATTTGCAGATAAAATTTTCCACGTGATTGAACCACTTTAGATAGAGGATTTACAGCATGTTTGATTTTTGACAAGGCATTGTCATCTAACATATCAATCTCTTTTAAATGAGAACTATCCGTAACATTAATAGTTACATCTATCTCGCCTTTATTTTTTAGGGGAATTAACTCTGAGTAATACGGGAGCATAGTAGACGTTTCCGGGTATTCTGCACCATAAAAACTAAGATATTGCCCAGAATCTCTGACTGCTCGATCTTCCTCTATACTATAAGTTTTGGGGATAGCCCAGGAAATATTCCGTTTCAAGGTAGTTTCTTTCTGAGAAAACAATGTACCCGTGATTAGAATAAATGTAAATAACATGAAGTAAAGCCTTGCGCTCATCAAAGAAGATAATTTGAAACAAAAATAATATTTCTTATTTAGCGTTAAAACTATTAAACGATTTCTAAGGTTTTATATTTTATAGCCCGATTTAATGTTCATAAATTTCACTAAATTTTAATGAAAAATTTAATACTCACATCCTTTTTGTTATTTATCTCTTCCTATATATTCCCCCAGGATATTCAATTCTCCCATTTACAATCGACCAAGCTTTATATAAACCCGGCATTTGCAGGTAAGGAAGCCATTCCAAATGCTGTTATCGGGCATCGTAATTTTTCCCCTTCAAGTTTTGGCGATTATATAAGTCATCATGCCTCTTTTCAGAAATACAGCGAGACACTACACGGGGGTATTGGCTTTCAGATTATTAATGACAGACAGGCAGACGGGGCTATTAATCAAATCTATGGAAGCGGAATGTACTCGTACCATTTCCAGGTATCCAGTGAGGTTTTAATACAGGCAGGATTAGAAGCCAAGCTGGCTTATTTTTCTGTTCAGAATAAAGAGTTGACGTTTCCGGATATGTTTGATCCTTATAACTGGCGTATGAGAGACGAAAGTGAATATTCCCGTGAACACTTCGCAGATATCTCAGACAAATATTGGGAATTCAATACAGGGGCTCTGTTAACCTACAAAAAATTCATGTTAAGAAGATATAAAGAATTCAACTTGGGTTTCTCAGTCCATCATTTAAATAGTCCAAACAATTTTTTTGGCGATGAAAACAAAAAAATCAACAGAAAATACAGTCTTTATTTTGACATTGAGGTGTTACTGGTTGATCAAAGATCCAAAAGCCTTATCCCAATTTTAAAACCAACCATCCTTCTTCAAAAGCAAGGTTCCGAAAGTATATTTCATTACGGGGCCTTTTTATCTGTCTCAGACTTCGAGATAGGCATATTTTGTAAACACAACCAATCATTTAATTATTTTAAAGGTATCATGTTGATGGGCATAGACATCTCAAATTTCACTATAAGTTACAGTTATGATGCGAGTTTACTAAGTAAAATGAAAAAAAATCCAATTTCTGATGCTCATGAAGTAACTTTATCGATAAATTTTCAGTATAATAGAGATAAATAAAAATTGAAGAATACAATAAATACATGTAAATTTTAGTTATTTTTGTTGACTCTAATTCGGTTATATGAAAAAATTATTATATTTGGTGTTAAATAAAAAATGTACGATTATGAAATTTAACCTCAGGATCTATCCACTTGTTTTCATTTTGCTTTTTATAGTTGTTAGCTGTGGAACACAGGGAGGCGGAGACCTTGGAGAGTCATCTCCAACTACTGGCTGGGACTACAATGATCCCGAAAACGGAGGTTTTGAAGTAAATTTAGGATATGAACAAGAGCCTGGTCCGGGACTAGTATATGTTGAGGGTGGTACGTTTACGATGGGCAGGACTCAGGATGATTTACTATATAAATGGGATAACGAGCCAAGACGGGTAACCGTGTCCTCTTTTTATATGGATCAGACAGAAATTCGCAATGTAGATTACCGTGAGTATCTTAATTGGTTAAAAAGAGTTTTTATAGATAATCCTGAAGTTTACGAAAACGCCCGCCCCGATACTCTGGTATGGCGAAGTGAGCTCGCATATAATGAGCCTTACGTTAAGTATTACTTTAGACATCCCGCCTACAACAATTACCCTGTTGTTGGTGTAAACTGGCTGCAGGCAAACGATTATTGTATATGGCGTACAGACAGGGTTAACGAAATGCGTTTAGTAGAGGAAGGTATTCTTGAATTAGATCCGGAGCAAGTTGGAAAAGAGAACTTTAATACGGATGCTTATCTTGCTGGTCAGTATGAAGGAGTTGTAAGAGAGAATCTCCCTGCATTAGATCCGAATCAAGAAACAAGAGAAGTTCGGATGTCCGATGGAATTCTCTTACCAAAATATCGCCTACCTACTGAAGCCGAATGGGAATATGCAGCTTACGCTTATATTGGCAATACTTACGATGAAATCGTATATGAAAGACGATGGTATCCATGGGATGGACACAATGTAAGAAATTCAGAGAAAAGGAACAGGGGGGAAATGATGGCCAATTTCAGAAGGGGTGAAGGAGATATGATGGGTGTAGCAGGGGACCTGAATGACAATGCGAGTATTACAGCACCGGTTAATTCATTCTGGCCAAACGACTTTGGACTTTACTGTATGGCAGGTAACGTAAATGAATGGGTGCAGGATGTTTATCGGCCTATGAGTCATCAGGATGTAGATGATTTCAGACCTTTTAGAGGCAATGTTTTTGAGCAATATGTTAGAAATGAAGATGGTAGCCTGGCACCAAAAGATAGCCTTGGAAGAATTCCGAAAGAACCTATCGATGAAGAAGACGCAGCAGGAAGAACCAATTACCAGAGAGCTGATTACAGAAATTACAGATCTGGAGACCTGCAATCAAGAATTGACTACGATAGCGAAGAAGGCGAAAGCGAATCGATGTATTCCGAAGATGCATCGCTGGTATCAGACAGATCAAGAGTATATAAAGGAGGTTCATGGAAAGACAGAGCTTACTGGCTAAGTCCAAGTAATAGAAGATTTATGGACGAAACAAGAGCAACCAATGATATAGGTTTCCGATGTGCAATGACTCACGTAGGTAGCCCAGGTGGAATGGAATAAAATTTATAACACATTAAATAAGAGAAAAAACCTCATTTGAATTCAATGGGGTTTTTTTTCATTTACAACTATGAACTTAGAACAAATATACAATCACTACTTAGAGGCAAACAGCGTCACAATAGACAGCAGAGAAATTTATCCGGGCTCTATTTTCTTTGCCCTTAAAGGAGATCGTTTTAACGGGAATGAGTATGCCGCGGAAGCTATTCAAAAAGGAAGTAAATTTGCTGTGGTGGATGAAGAAAAATATGCCAAAGATAACCGCTACATATTAGTGGATAATGTACTAAAGACTTTGCAGGCGTTAGCTCATCATCATAGAAAACAATTAACCACACAAATTATTGCCATTACTGGTTCCAATGGAAAAACGACCACAAAAGAACTTTCCCAAAAAGTATTGGAAAAACAATTCAATGTGCTTTCCAATATCAAAAATTACAATAATCATATAGGTTTGCCACTTACTTTGTTGAATTTAAAAGAATACCACGACTATGCCATTGTTGAAATGGGAGCTAATCACCGGGGAGAAATTGAAGCATTGTGCAACATAGCAGAACCGGAATCTGGTCTAATTACAAATATCGGCAAAGCGCATCTGGAAGGTTTTGGTTCATTTGAAGGAGTCAGAAAAGCCAAAGGAGAATTATATGACTTTCTTAATCAAAATAATGGAGTTATATTTTATAATGCAGACAATAGTATTTTGAAAGAAATGACTGATAAATTCTCATGCGCCAAATATAGTTACGGAACCCATGAAAATTCTTTTTGCCAAGGTCAGCTAATCAACACCGAACCATTTATTGAGGTGAATACTCAATTTGGAAAAGTTTCTCCACAACTTATTGGAGAATATAATTTTGAAAATATTATGGCGGCTTTATGTATAGGAAAATATTTTAATATTAATTTTGATAATATCAAACAAGCAATAGAAGAATATATTCCAGAAAACAACAGATCACAGCTCATTAAAACAAAATCTAATACAGTTATTCTGGATGCCTATAATGCAAATCCCAGCAGTATGCAGGCGGCAATAAGTAATTTTGCCAATCTCAAAGAAAAATCTAAAATTCTCATACTTGGCGATATGTTTGAGTTGGGAAAATACAGCAAAGAAGAACACCGTAATCTTATTGAATATCTGACTCGATATAACTTTGAAAAAGTTTTTCTTGTTGGAAACAATTTCTATGCATTACAGCAAAATAACTATCCTGTATATAAGACAACAGATGAATTTATTTCTTTTTTAAGACAAAATCCATTGGATAATCATCACATCTTAATAAAAGGCTCCAGGGGGATGACATTAGAAAAAATAACAAAATATTTATAATCAACCTGTTGTAACAACAATAAGCTGGTTAAGAAATAATAGTAAAAAAATAAAAAATGAATTTTACATGTCAACATATAAACATATATTTTTTGATCTGGACAGGACATTATGGGATTTTGAAGCAAACTCCCTCGAGGCATTCAAAGACTTATTTGATAAATATAACCTTAATAGTATTTTCCCTGACCTCAGCAGTTTTCATAAACTATACAGGCAAATCAACAAACAACTATGGCAGGATTACAGGGAAGGACTGATTGAAAAACAAATACTTATATATAAAAGATTTTACCTCACATTGAAACATTTTGGACATGACGACCTGGAATTAGCAAAACAGATAGGTGATGATTATGTATCTTTCAGTGCAGAGAAAACTAAACTTTTTCCTTATGCTCATGAGGCTTTGGGTTATTTAAAAAACAAGTATTACTTGTATATAATTACCAATGGTTTTGAAGAAGTGCAGTATAAAAAAATCAGGAATTGCCACCTGGAGCAATATTTCAAAAAGATTATTACCTCTGAAAAGGCAGGTGTACAAAAGCCTCATCAAAGAATATTTAAATATGCCTTAAGTTTAGCCAATGCAAACCAAGAAAATAGTTTAATGGTAGGAGATGATTTTGAGGGTGATATTCGTGGGGCCAAAGCTGTTGGAATCGATCAGATATACTTTAATCCCAATCAAAGCCCCACAACGGTAGAAAAAGCTACCTACGAAATCGATTCGTTATTACAACTTGTGGATTTACTTTAAAAAGGAGGTTCTTCATCGAAATCAACGTTACTTCCTAAGTCGTCATTTCTGGATAAATTATAAGCATCTTCTTCATTCATTTTAGAACTAATGGTCATGGCATTTCCCGCCTCATCTTCCGGAATACTTAAAGAGCCTTCATCTAACTCTTCAAATTTAGCAAGCTCATCCCTGAATCTTAGCTGAATATCTGCAAGGGCTCCGTTTCTGTGTTTTGCCAAAATAATTTCAGCAATGCCTAGTAATGAATTCCCTTCTCCATCGTCTATTATTCCATATCTTTCTGGCCGATGGATAAACAATACCATATCAGCATCCTGCTCAATCGCTCCTGACTCCCTTAAATCTGAAAGCTGTGGTTTTTTATCGCCTGAACGAAGCTCTACAGAACGATTTAACTGTGAGAGGGCAATAATTGGAATATTTAATTCCTTTGCAATACCCTTTAATGAACGTGAGATAATACTTACTTCCTGTTCTCTGTTACCTCTGTTATCTCCCGGGCTACTCATAAGCTGGAGATAATCCAGGAAAATAGCTTCGACATTATACTGATCTTTTAGTCTTCTGCACTTTGATCGCAATTCAAAAATACTGATTGCAGGGGTATCATCAATATAAAACGGTGCATCCACCAGTTTTTTAATCTTATGCTCTAACTGTTCCCACTCGTAAGGTTCCAATCTGCCATTACGGATTTTCTCAGAAGGCAGTTCCGTCTCACTCACTATAAGTCTATTAACCAATTGTATAGAACTCATCTCCAAAGAAAATATGCCAATGGGTTTTTGATGCTCTACAGCCATATTTCGTGCCATGGTTAACATAAAAGCGGTTTTACCCATAGATGGACGGGCAGCAATAATAACCAAATCAGATTTCTGCCAACCGGAAGTCACCCTGTCTAATTTAGTAAACCCTGATGGAACACCACTCAGCCCTTCCTCCTTTTTGCCCGCTTCTTCAATTTGCTCTATAGCCTCTTGAATCAGGGTGTTCAATTTTGCTGTTTCTTTCTTAATATTGGTTTCAGTAACCCTGAACAATTCAGACTCAGAAAAATCTATCAAATCGTTTACATCAACGGAATCATCATATGCTTTTGTCTGGATTTCACTGGCTACCCTTATCAACTCCCTTTGTATATGTTTTTGAGCAATAATTCTGGCATGATATTCAATGTGAGCAGCTGTTGCAACTTTACTGGTTAACTGGGTTATATAATAATGTCCGCCAACTTCCTCCAATTCGTTACGCTTTTTTAATTCTTCGGTAACTGTGAGTATATCAATCGGTTGTAAATTCTGGGATAAGTCTATGATAGCAGAATATATCTTTTTATGTGCCTCTTTATAGAAACTATCAGGAGAAAGAATATCCATAACAGAAATGATAGCATCTTTCTCAAGCATTATGGCTCCCAGTACAGCCTCCTCAAGATCTACGGCCTGTGGTGGTTTTTTGCCATAATCAAGCGCTTGCTCAATATAATTCCCCTTTTTGTTTTTATTCTGATTTTCAGCCATAATCATTTCTGTTTTCAAATTACCAAAGGTAATAATAGAATTAAATATATCGTCATTTTACCCTATTAATATTTTTAAACTAAAATTAACGGTTTAGTTAACATTTTGTTAAAAAAATCTCCTACATTTATCCCTAAATTTTTCATTGTGGTATGATTATATTTCCTAATGCAAAAATTAATATCGGACTTTTTGTCACAGAACATAGAAATGACGGTTTTCATAACATTGAGACCATCTTTTATCCGATAAATTTAACAGATATTCTCGAAATTCAGGAAACACCAGCTAATCAGGAGATAGTTTTACAAAATACCGGTATTCATATTGATGTCCCTTTTTCACAGAACCTCTGCCATCAAGCTTACAGGAAGATAAAAGATAATCATGACATCCCTTCTGTTGATATGCATTTGCATAAAATAATTCCTCCTGGCTCAGGTTTAGGTGGAGGCTCTTCAGATGCAGCCTACACATTACTAACACTGAATAAAATTTTTAAACTGAATCTTTCCCAAACAATACTTGCATCATATGCTGAAAGTCTGGGTTCAGACTGCCCCTTCTTTTTACACAACGAATCTGCTTTCGCTTATGAAAAAGGAAACAGAATAATTCCTGTTCCAATAAATCTTACCGGATATTACCTGATAGTAATAGTTCCAGATATTCAAGTAAGTACAAAATTTGCTTACAAGCAAGTCAAACCTCATAAAAACAAAATTTCACTGAAAGATATTATTACAAATATGCCGGTTGAAAAGTGGAAACACAATATTGTCAATGATTTTGAATATCATGTTTTTAAACAATATCCTCTTTTGGAAGATATCAAAAAACAGCTTTATGAGTTAAATGCAGAATACGCAGCAATGTCAGGAAGTGGTTCCGGCATATATGGCATATTCAAAGACAAACCAGATCTTTCTGGAAAGTTTAACGATATGTTTGTATGGCAACAAACTTTATAAGACCATTTGGTAGTGTCTTTAAGTCTCATCTTCTAGTATAACGGGCGGTGACATTATCCACATCTCCACTTCCATCATCCACTTCATACTCCCAGTCAATACTCCTATAATCGTCAGCAATTTCACCGTTACCCGACAGAACCGTATAGGTTACACCCTGTGTTTCTATCGATTGATCCTGTAAAAGTTGTATTCTTTTCCCGCTAACTTCGCCAACTACCTGAGCGTTTTCATAGCCAAGCTGGTAAAAATTTGAGATAACAACCTGAGATGTATCTGTTTCTGAAACAGATATATAAACCCTGTACCTGGATTGAGTACTTTTATAGAATTCGCTATCTTCATCTACCTCCCATTCGCCCTCCAGCACTGAGGTATCATCTTCCGGATTTAATCTTTCATCCTCACACGCAGCAAGAAATATTAGCACTACGGAGATAAACAATACAAAAATCCCTTTAATTCTTTTCATTTGAATATCGTTTTTTTTAAGTTATTACCTCATTTGAATAAATTGTAGTTATTATGCTTATTTTCAATGATTTACAAAACGAAACTTAAAGCAATTGTTAATTTGGATAAATAAATCCGCGTTTATCCGCTCAATCCGTGTCATCTGCGTTCTATTCATGTCTTTTTGTCTACATGCTTTATACATAGACTTTTGTCTATGCTAGTGGATGAAGGTTGCATGTGTATATTATTTAATTTAACCGTGAGCAGTATTTCTGATAATGTTAGAAAATTTAAACGTTTCTGCTTATAGACTATTGATAAATATTTGCAACTGCATCTATAATGATTTCTACTTTTGGGAACTTATCTTTTTAAACTTTTTTAATAAAGCCTCAATTTTGTCAAGCAACATATTTATGTCAATGGGTTTTGTAATATAATCATCACAACCTGCTTCCATACTGATGTTCTTATCTTCTGGCATTGCATGGGCAGTTTGGGCAATTACAGGGATATTCTTGTCAAACTCTTTAATTTTACGTGTTGTCTTGTTACCACTCATTCCGGGTAATTGAATGTCCATTAAAACAACATCGACATTATTCTTTTTAACTGTCTCTATAGCTTGATTTCCATCTTTGGTAAATATGATTTTTGCCCCTGTCTCTTCTAATACAGCTTCCAGAAATTTACTACTCAATATATCATCTTCAACTACTAATATCTGTATGTTTTCCCAGTTATATGCCATAGTAGAATAATTATTATCGTGTAAAGTTACAATTTTATCTTTTACATCCGTGGATTTTAACGGAATGGTAAAAGAAAATACAGAACCTTTTCCGTATTGGGAATTCACCCACATCTCCCCATTCATGTTTTCAACAAGTCCTTTTGAGATCGACAATCCCAAGCCAGTTCCCCCAAATTCTCTTGTTTTCGATTCATCAGATTGCCGGAAACGATCAAAGATTATTTTCTGTTTCTCCTCTTTAATGCCAATACCTGTATCACAGACATAAAATTCTAACTTCCTCCCTTTGCCATTGAGCAATTTATAGCCGAATTTTATATATCCTTTTTGAGTATATTTTACGGCATTGCTTAAAAGATTATGCAATATCTGTTGTAGCCTTGTTTTATCAGCAACTATATTTGCTTCATCATCTTTAAGCCCTTTATTCAGAAACAAATTAATTTCTTTATTGCAAGCTTGCTCAAGTTCATTTAAAGTTACAGAATAAATCTCATCAAGAAAATGGTTTAAATTAAATACATCTTCAGAGACCCTTAATTCTCCTGATTCAATTTTAGAAAGATCAATAATATCATTGATAATTTGAAGTAAATGGTTGGCTCTACCATTGATAATGTTAACATACTCATATAATTGTTCAGGATGAATATTTGGATCTTTGAGCAATCTGGAAAATCCAATTATTGCATTCATTGGTGTTCTTATTTCATGCGACATGTTAGCCAGAAAAGAAGATTTGAGACGGTCAGCCTCTTCAGCTTTACGCCTGGCATCCTCCATCTCTTTCTGGTATTGAATCCGCCGGGTAATATCTCGATAAATGCCATATACAGCGATTTGTTCATCATCTACCTCAATAGGTGCTCCTAAAATTGATACATTAATTAAGGTGCCATCTTTTTTACGCCTTACAGCCTCGGTAGAAATACGATAGCCTCGTGCCACTGTATCAGTCTCGTTCTTAGCTTCTGTCAATTGATTCTCCGGTGCTATCAATGAATCGATAGAGTGTCCGATAACCTCTTCTTCGGTGAATCCAAAAAGTCTTGTAAATTCCTTATTTATCGATCGTACAATTCCTTGATTAGATGTAACTACAATTGCTTCAGGGGAATTATCGAATAAATTTTCTAGATAAGCTCTTTCCACTTTAAGTTGTTTTTCTGCAAATTTTTTGTCTGTGATATCCAGTCCAGTTCCAAAACCCAATGCTTCTCCTTTTATATTAATCAGGGAAACAGACAACTCAACCCATTTAACATTACCCTCTTTTGTTTTAATCTTAAGTTCATAATTTGAAGGCATATCGCCTCCTTTTAAGCGTGCATACCCTCTTTCTTTAACTAGTTGCTGATGATCGGGGTGTACAATTTCATAAAAAAAACTTTCCTTTAACTCAGAAGCAGCAAAGCCGGTTAGCATCTCCATAAAGGGGTTAACATAAATATAACGTCCTTCCTGATTGAAAATAAAAACTATGCTTTTTAGATTATCCGTGAGACATTGCCATGTCAGTTGTTGCTCATCTATTATTTTGTTATCACTGGGAATTTCAGTGTTTACTTGCTCCCTGCCCCTTAATAATGGGGAAGAAATAAAAGGGAAAAATGATTTCCATATATCGTTTAGCTTTTTTATATTACCATAAAACATATACAAAAAGTTATGAATTGAGAAAAGCTGAATATTCTCAATTTTCTGAATTATTCAATTAACATATACTTTTTAAAACAGTAAAAGTTTCATTTTGATTAGTTTTTATGCTTTCATCAAAATAGAAGTAATTGACCTTCGTATGCAAAATTTTCATTTATAACTTGTTCAGGATGGGAGTGATTGTTTTTCTTTGGTTCCTTTTCTTTTTTATATGCATCTTTTGATTTTATCACAATTAAAATCCATCTTTTCTGATAAAACTGATAAAGAATTATCACAAATCATAAGGAAAAACTACCGGAATTTATCCGATATTTTACTAAAAAGCTTGAAAGAATTTAGGATGAAAAAGAAAGAATTGCTCAAAAGATATGAGATTAAAACCCAGGAGTTACTGAGCATGTATTACCAAAGCGACCAAAGTGTTATATGGGTTGCTGGTCATTACAACAATTAGGAATGGGGAGCGCTGGAAGGAACTATAAAACTTAATCACAAACTGGTGGCCTTCTATAAGCATTTTAAAAATATATACACAGACCGTTACATAAAGAAACACAGAGAAAGTCAAGGGAGAACTTTAAAATCGACTTATCATACAATTGATACATTTCAGAAATTAATTTTATTTGGAAAGCTATGATTTGAGGATATAAAATAAATTGGATTCCTTTACACAAAGGAGATGCAAATTGGCAACCTCTTTGTTTTAACTGTCAGCTTTCAGGTCTTTATATGCAACCCCCTATCTTTTTAGTTTAATAAAAAACTTTTACTTAATCTCCAAAACTTATTCCAACACCTCGGGCATTTACCATCATGGCAGTTTCTTGTGTGACAAGATGGGGCTCACATATAGCCTCCTTAAATGGTACTGAAGTTATGTATGGGTGACGATATGAGACCATTTCTCCAAATTTTTCCTTTAGAACCATTTCAAAAGCGCGCACACCAAATTGCGTGGCAAGAACACGATCATATGCAATAGGAATTCCTCCTCTTTGAATATGACCTAATACCGTTTTACGTATATCATATTTGCAACCAGCAGTTTTTAGCTCTTGTTCCAAACGGCTTGCTGCACCACTATATTTGATATTATTATATCCCACCTCTTCAGGATTTTTTTGTGATGGTTCACCACCCTTGGGGTGTGCTCCCTCAGCAACAACAATAATGGCAAACCCTCTGTCTTTTACAAACCTTGAGTTAATTCGCTCCATAACTTTATTTACATCATACGGAATTTCAGGAATAAGACATATTTCTGCTCCACCAGCCACGGATGCATTGAGAGCTATCCAGCCTGCATCCCGACCCATTACTTCGGTGATCAAGACTCTATTGTGACTGGCAGCGGTCGTTACCAATTTGTCCACAGAATCGGTTGCTATTTGTACCGCAGTCTGAAAACCAAAGGTTGAATCAGTGGCTTTTAAGTCATTATCTATTGTTTTAGGAACTCCAATAATATTCAGCCCCTTTTCATATAATGCTTGTGAAATTCTCTGAGAACCATCTCCACCAATGTTAATTACTGCATCAACACCCATAAGCTGAAGTTTCCTTATCATCTCATCCGAACGATCAACAGTAGACCAGGAACCATCTTTATTTTTTACAGGCCAGGCGAATGGCCCACCTTTATTAGTTGTTTCAAGTATTGTACCTCCCTGATAATGAATCCCTGACACACTTTTGTCATCCAGTACTCTAACCTCTGTTGGTTCCCATAAAACACCATTAAAAGCCTGAATACTTCCTAAAACTTCCCAGTCTTTTTCCTTGGAGGCTCTTTTAACGATCGCCCGGATTACTGCATTTAATCCCGGACAGTCACCTCCTGCTGTTGCTACTAATAATCGATTCATAAAAAAACCAATCCTATTTAAAGTTAAACATTAAGTGTCCAAAATTATCTCTCTATAATCAATGCTTTTCCAATATATTTTTTCTTTTTATTCAACCTTACATCAAACCATAGATATGAATCCTTAACACCTAAACTATCAAATTTATATTAAATAATTTTAAAACGTCAAGCATGAAAATGATTAATGTAAAATTTTTGACGAAAAATCCAGAATGACTACTACCAGCTTGTTGATGAGCATTGTAATATTTTTTTGATGTACGGGTTAAAAAGGTAAACCCGTTACACAATTGATGAATACTGACCTGATCCTTAGAATGCAAGTCAAAAAATCTATAAAATTTGATTTCCATTAACATTTATAAGAAAAACCTATATCTGAAAATTTGTATTTATACAAAATGCGCTCCTATTCTGTTTGATTATAGCCTTATAAATTGTAATAATAATTATCTCTCTATTTTATTACTTTTGTGATAAGCAAAAAAATATAAAATATTAACGTATGATAAATAAACAATTACTGAATCCCAAAAGCATTGTAGTAATAGGAGGTTCAAACAATATACATAAGCCAGGGGGAAAAGTATTAAAAAATATAATTGACGGAAATTATAAAGGAAATCTTTACGTCTCTAATCCAAAAGAAGAAGAAGTTCAAGGCATTAAAAGCTATAAAGACCCTGGAGATTTACCGGAAACAGACCTGGCAATTCTTGCTATAGCGGCAAAATTGTGTCCGGACACAATCAGGATGCTGGCTAAGAAGAAGAACACAAGAGCATTTATTATACTTTCAGCCGGTTTTAGTGAAGAAAGCGAAGAAGGCGCTGAACTGGAACAAGAACTTGTAGAAATAGTGAACAATGTCAATGGATGCCTGATTGGGCCAAACTGCATAGGCGTTCTTAATCAGAATTATAATGGGGTATTCACTACTCCCATCCCCAAACTCGATCCTAAAGGGGTTGATTTTATTTCAGGGTCCGGAGCAACGGCAGTTTTCATAATGGAAGCAGGAATGCCAAAAGGCTTAACATTTTCCAGTGTATATTCAGTAGGAAACAGCGCTCAAATAGGCGTTGAAGAAACACTCAAATACATGGATGAAAACTTTGACCCTGGGAAAAGTTCAAAAATAAAACTATTGTATATTGAAAGTATCAGTAAACCACAAATGCTCCTAAAGCACGCTTCTTCATTAATCAGAAAAGGATGCAAGATAGGAGCAATAAAAGCAGGTGGATCAGAGGCAGGCAGCAGGGCTGCTTCATCACACACAGGAGCACTGGCAAGTTCTGATGCTGCAGTAGATGCCTTATTCAGAAAAGCAGGAATTGTAAGATGTCATGGAAGAGAGGAACTGACCACAGTGGCTTCAATCTTTATGCATCCTCAACTGGAGGGCAAAAACATTGCTATTATAACTCATGCCGGCGGGCCGGCAGTAATGCTTACAGATGCACTTTCAGAAAACGGTATGGAAATTCCGCCTATTGAAGGAGAAGAGAGCAAACATCTTCTTGAGGAACTCTTCCCGGGTTCCTCAGTTGCTAATCCTATTGACTTTCTTGCTACAGGAACAGCAGAGCAACTGGGGAAAATCATCGATTATTGTGACAAAAAATTTGACCACATAGATGGCGTGGCAGTAATTTTTGGAAGCCCTGGTTTATTTCCGGTATATGAAGTTTACGACGTGCTCGATCAAAAAATGAAAGAAAGCAAAAAGCCTATCTATCCAATCCTACCTTCAATCATTAATGTAAAAGATGAAATCGATCATTTCATAAGTAAAGGAAGAATAACCTTCCCTGAAGAAGTACTTTTTGGAAGGGCGCTTGCAAAAATTTACCATACACCGGAACCGGTACCCGAAAAAATCAGCATTCCGGATATTGACAAGAAAACAATACGCTCCATTGTTGACAATTCTCAAAACGGATATCTTGAACCGGAGAAAGTCCAACAACTTTTAGATGCAGCAGGAGTGACAAGAGCTGGTGAGGCTGTAGTTGACAATAAAGAGGATGCTGTAAAGGAAGCTAAACGGTTAGGCATGCCAGTAGTGATGAAAGTAGTAGGACCAGTACATAAATCAGATGTAGGAGGCGTAGCGCTTAATATTAACGACGAAGATAGGTTAGTCAGAGAATTTGAACGTATGATGAAAATCAAGGATACCACAGGTGTTCTTATGCAGCCTATGTTGAATGGAACTGAAATTTTCATAGGTGCAAAAGAAGAACCCAAATTTGGACATATGGTGCTCTGCGGTCTGGGTGGAATTTTTATTGAAGTTCTGAAAGACGTAAATATGGCTATTGTTCCGGTAAATAAAGACGAAGCGTATAAAATGATAAAGGAGCTAAATAGTTATGGTATCATAAAAGGAACACGTGGACAAGAGGGTGTCAATGAAGATGAGTTTGCGGATGCAATAATGCGAATTTCAGCACTGGTAGATGCAGCACCGGAAATCGCTGAAATGGATTTAAATCCATTATTAGGAAATACTAAGGAAGTTGTGGCAGTTGATGCAAGAATAAGAATTAATAAGAGTGAATAATCCTGAGATTATAATGAGATTGAAACGACCACTTAAGCGACAGGAGATCATACTTATCATTATGCTGATTATTGCAATATTTGGCGTAGCAGTGAGATGGGATGAGATAAAAGAGGGCACAATCAAAGGGTGGCGTTATTTCGACGTTGTAGAATGGTTTAAAAAATAATAATTAGTGAGACATCATGAAATAAATTTAAATAAATGAAGAGAACAGATATTGTTTTTATAGCATTAGTAATCATTGCTTTTTCCCCTTTTTTTATTTCAGATGCGCTATACGAATTCTACGACAGCTTCAATAAAAATCAAGGAATCATAGCAAGCTTCTTCAAGTTTGCTATTCTGGCAACTTTAGGGGAACTTATAGCATTGAGAATCCGTGAAGGTATATATTACCGGAAAGGATTCGGTGTAGCTCCAAGAGCTATAGTATGGGGATTTATTGGTATAACCATAAAAATTGCTTTTATTATTTTTGCTACAGGAACACCGGCTGTACTTGAATATATTGGAGTCGAAGGAGCAAGTAACGCATTGGAAGGTTCTTTTACCGGAACAAAATTACTAACAGCTTTTTGTACCAGCGTAGCTATGAATTTAATCTTTGCTCCTGTTTTCATGACATTTCACAAAATAACAGATACGCATATCATATGGAATGGAGGTACACTAAGAGGTTTTTTTACGCCTATTAACTTCAGCAAAATTTTTATTAGCCTGGATTGGGGGATTCAATGGAATTTTGTGTTTAAAAAAACTATTCCACTTTTTTGGATTCCGGCTCATACAATAACCTTCTTGCTGCCGCCTCATATGCGAGTGTTGTTTGCAGCTATACTGGGCATTGTACTGGGAGTTTTATTGGCTGTTGCAAGCCTGAAAAGTCAAAAATAATTTTATCTTTGTAGTAAATCAAAAAACAATAAAATAAAATATGGAAAAGATAGGTTTATTCTATGGCCCAAAAGGAGGTTCAACAGAAAAAGTAGCCAAAAAAATGGCAGAGATGATTGGACATGACAAAGTAGACCTTCTACCCGTCAAAGACTCCAAAGCAGAAAACATTAAAAAATACAGTAACGTTATATTTGGCGTATCAACCATTGGCAAAGAAACATGGAATGGATATTCAACAGCGAATGACTGGGATAAATTTCGCCCTGAATTGGATAAAGTAGACTATTCAGATAAAATCATAGCTATGTTCAGCCTTGGAGATCATATAACTTATCCAAAACATTTTGTGAATGCTTTGAGGCAACTTGCTGAAATATTACTGCCTCACAATGCAAATATTGTAGGCTATGTTGATACTGATGAGTATGAGTTTGAAGAGTCGACAGGAATATATGATGATAAATTTATCGGCCTGCCTATAGATGAAGATTACGAACCGGAAAAAACAGATCAAAGAATTCAAAGCTGGCTGGATAACATTCTTCCAAAGTTCAAATAAGGCAGATTAAAAAGAAGGCAGGAAATCTAATCCTGTCTTTTTTTATACCTTATATTTGTTATGTTATAGAAATAAAATATTTATTTAATTATGCTAATAAATCATAAATCATAAAATATAAAATTATGAATATTCCTAAGGATACCCCCATTGACTACAAAACGGTAAAACAAAAAATCAGGGAAAGCGGTTTGGAATCTATTAGTAACGCCAGTATAAGGGAAATTGTAAAATTGGTAAATGAGATAGAGAAAGCTACTGGTGAAAAATACATTAGAATGGAGATGGGAGTCCCAGGATTAGAACCACCTAAAATTGCTATAGACGGAGAAATTAAAGCTCTGCAGGATGGTGTTGCTTCTAAATATCCAATGATAGAGGGAGTAGAGGAACTAAAGAAAGAAATCTCAAAATTTATAAAAAATTTTACCAACATAGAAGTTACTCCCCGGAGTTGTATACCAACGGTAGGTTCAATGCAGGGAGCTTTTGCAACATTCCTTGTTTCTTGTAAAAGAGACCACAAAAAAGACACCACGCTATTTATTGACCCGGGCTTCCCGGTTCAAAAGCAACAACATAAGGTTTTAGGATATAAATATAAAACTTTTGATGTATACAGTTACAGAGGAGATAAGTTAAAGGCTAAACTGGAATCCTACATGAAACAAGGTAATATCTCAACTATTTTATATTCCAATCCAAACAATCCATCATGGATATGCTTCACAGAAAAAGAATTAGAGATAATTGGTGAATTAGCAAACAAGTATGATGCAGTTGTATTGGAAGACCTTGCCTATTTTGGAATGGATTTCAGAAAAGAGCTCTCTAAACCGGGAGAACCACCATACCAAGTATCAGTAGCAAATTATACAGACAACTATATTTTGTTAATATCAGGCTCAAAATCATTTAGCCTGGCAGGTGAACGCCTCGGAATGATGGCTATCTCAGATAAACTATTCGACCGCAGATTTTCCAAACTGAAGGAATACTTTCCCAATGAGGGCTTTGGCTATTCAATTATTTACGGTGCATTATATACACTTTCAGCCGGAACTAACCATTCAGCGCAATATGGTTTGCTTGAAATTCTCAAGGCTGTCAATCAGGGTAAATATGATTTTGTAGAAGATGTGAAAGAATACGGAGAAAGAGCAAAACTTATGAAGCGCCTTCTCATCCAAAATGGCTTTAAACTTGTCTATGAAAAAGATGAAGATCAGCCCCTCGCTGATGGGTTTTACTTTACTTTTTCATACCCGGGATTAACTGGAGGTGAACTCCTTGAACATCTTCTGTTTTACGGAATAAGTGCAATTACACTTGATATTACCGGCAGTGAGAGGACAGAGGGCTTAAGGGCGTGTGTATCCCAAACAGAACGCAATCAATTTGATACACTTGAAGAGCGACTGAAAAAATTTCACAAAGACCATAATTTTAGATAACAAAGAAGAGAGATAACAATAAATAAAACATATATTATAAAACAGATTTTAAAGAAAGGAAACATTAAATAATCGAAACTTTTTATTATTAAATTTGGGAAATAACTGAACTAATAACAACTAAAAACAAATCATAATGGCAAAAAATGTAGGAAGAATAGTCGTTGATACGGAACGATGCAAAGGCTGCGGAGTTTGCATACCAGCTTGTCCGACCGATGTCATCAATTTAGCGGACAATGTTAACAGCAAAGGTTTTCACTATGCTTTTATGGCAAATGAAGATGCATGCACAGGTTGTTCAAACTGTGCATTAGTCTGCCCTGATGCAGTTATAACTGTTTATCGCACAAAAGTTAACGTTTAAAGTTTTTTGAAAAATTAAAATTCAAGATAATGGGAGAATTAAAATTAATGAAAGGCAACGAAGCAATAGCAGAAGCGGCTATTCGCTACGGTGCTGATGGATATTTCGGATACCCTATTACACCGCAATCAGAGGTGATGGAATACCTCATGCTTCAAAAGCCGGAAGAAAGAACCGGAATGGTTGTATTACAGGCAGAAAGTGAAATTGCTGCAATCAACATGATTTACGGAGCAGCAGGTTGTGGAAAAAGGGTCATGACATCTTCATCAAGTCCGGGAATAAGCTTAAAACAGGAAGGCATCACGTATATTGCAGGTGCAGAATTACCGTGCCTTATACTGAATGTAGTTCGAGGCGGTCCTGGACTGGGAACCATACAACCATCACAATCAGACTATTTCCAGGCTGTAAAAGGTGGCGGTCATGGTGACTATAAACTTATCGTTCTTGCTCCTTCATCTGTACAGGAAATGTATGATTTCGTGGAAATCGGATTCGACCTGGCTTTTAAATACAGAAATCCAGCCATGATCCTTTCTGATGGAGCAATCGGACAGATGATGGAAAAAGTGGAAATCGGTGAACAAAGGGAACGTATGCCCGAGGACGACATCAAAGAGAAATACCCCTGGGCAACTACCGGTAAAACTAAAGACAGGGAAAGAAACATCATTACTTCCCTGGAATTAGACTCTGGCAAAATGGAAGTTTTCAATCGAAAACTTATACAAAAATACCAGGAATTAGAAGAGAAAGAAGTAAGATTCGAGGAATTCCAGTGTGATGATGCAGAGTATTTATTGATTGCATACGGAACTTCATCAAGGATATGCCAAAAAACAGTAGAGTTAGCGCGTAAAGAAGGCATAAAACTTGGATTATTGCGACCTATAACATTATTCCCTTTCCCTAAGAAAAAATTAGGAGAAATGGCTCAAAAAGCTAAAGGAATGATGTCAGTCGAAATGAGTGCAGGACAGATGGTAGAAGATATTAGGCTCGCAGTGGACGGGAAAGTACCGGTAGAATATTACGGACGTATGGGCGGAATAGTTCCTTCGCCGGATGAAGTCCTTGATGCTTTTAAACAAAAATTTTTATAGGAGGTTATTATGGCTGAAACAAAAATAAAAACCGAAGATATTATCAAAGAAGAAAATAAGGTATTTGAACGTACCCCACTTCTTACTGATAACATATTCCACTATTGCCCGGGTTGTGGACATGGTGTAGTTCACCGTCTGATTATGGAGGTTGTTGAAGAAATGAATATCCAGGAAAAAACAATAGGGATTGCTCCTGTTGGTTGTTCTGTATTGGCATACAATTATATGGATATAGATATGCATGAAGCAGCTCATGGAAGAGCTCCTGCGCTTGCAACAGGTATAAAACGTACAATGCCTGACAAATATGTATTTACATATCAGGGTGATGGGGATTTAGCTGCTATCGGTACTGCTGAGACAATACACTCATGCAACCGAGGTGAAAATATTACCATTGTATTTATTAATAATGGTATCTATGGAATGACAGGTGGCCAAATGGCGCCAACAACCCTGGAGAATATGAAGTCATCAACAAGTCCTTATGGTCGTAATATTAAACAAATGGGAAATCCCCTTAAGATGACTGAGCTTGTTGCAGAACTGGCTGGTACTTGTTACGTTACAAGACAAGCTGTGCATAAACCTGCTAATGTTAGGAAAACGAAAAAAGCCTTCAAAAAGGCTTTTGAATATCAAAAGCAGGAAAAAGGCACATCGTTTATAGAAGTTGTATCCAACTGCAACTCAGGATGGAAAATGACTCCAAATGATGCCAACAAATGGATGGAAGAAAATATGTTTCCATTTTATGAGCTTGGAGACATAAAGGTACCTGAAGAATAAACTTTCTTTGATTAACAAATTAAAAACCAGAAAACTATGAGTGAAGAGATAATAATAGCCGGTTTCGGAGGACAAGGTGTTCTTTCCATGGGCAAAATTATGTGTTATGCAGGTATTGTGCAAGGGAAAGAAGTAACCTGGATGCCCTCCTACGGACCTGAAATGAGAGGCGGAACAGCTAACGTCTCTGTAATTATTAGCGATGAACGAATCAGCTCGCCAATTATAAATGAATTCGACACAGCTATTATCCTTAATCAACAATCAATGGATAAATTCGAGAAAGCTGTTAAACCTGGTGGATACCTAATCTATGACGGAAACGGTATTACAAGGCATCCGGAAAGGCAGGATCTTAACATTTATCGCGTTGATGCGGCAGCGGAGGCAGCTCAAATGGAAACTACCAAAACCTTCAACATGATTGTTTTAGGTGGTTTCTTAAAAGTCAAACCAATTGTTGAAATGAATAATGCTATTGAAGGGCTTAAAAAGTCTCTCCCTGAACGGTACCACCACCTGTTACCAGTGAATGAAAAAGCTATACACAGAGGAACAGAAATTATTAAAGAAGTTCAGAAGGCGAAAGCAACTGCATAAATTATATCTGTTTAAAGTAGAAACCGGTTCCAAAAAAGAACCGGTTTTTTTGTATCTCCTATATACATAAACGTTTTAATAGGCTTTATTTCAACAGATTAATATGTTGAAAAGATACATGATACCTGCTTATTTTTTTGTGTTTAGAGAAATTCCTGGCCTCCGTTATTGATTTGAAGCCCGTGAACGGGCCGGAGGTGGGGTATGGCAGATATTTCGGATCACCACGAT
>JAWLEB010000024.1:0-45101 GCA_041686375.1 Bacteroidales bacterium | reverse complement strand
TCACTATCCATGATAAACCAATGGACGATCAAAAAAAGATCCTGGAAAAACAGATACGAACAAGTCAATGATTTGCTTGTAATGGGCTTTCGCTAATAGGATAACAAGCATACCCTTTTTAGTTACCATTTCTTATTACTCCCGTTTACTACTTACTATTCACTTCATTAAGAATCCAATTGTACCATCCTTCTAATCCTGTCTCCGAAGTACATGAAATTTCAAACAAAGGAACAGAAGGATTGACATCGCGTAAGTCTTGTAAAAAAGAATCATAACTAAAATTGGTATATTGCAGTAAATCCATCTTATTCAACACAACAGCCTTTGCATCCCTGAAAAGCATGGGATATTTTATAGGTTTATCATCGCCTTCACTAGTACTTACAACAGCAATTTTCGAATGTTCACCAAGGTCAAAATGAGTTGGACAAACCAAATTGCCAACATTTTCAACAAAAATCGCATCCAACTGGCTAAGATCAAGTTCACCCAAAGCCCTTTCAATGCTGTTTGAATCTAAATGACAACCACCCTCTGTATTGATAAGCACAATAGGAATATCGAATTGCTTCAATCTCTGTGCATCCCTGTCTGTTGAAACATCTCCTTCAATGACTCCAATATTCATTTCATTGCGGAATTGATCACAGGTCTTTTCCAACAGTGTAGTTTTACCTGCACCGGGTGAACTTATGAAGTTGTACATTTTTACATCTTTCTTACTTAATAGCTTACGAATGTGTTCGGCTTTGTCTTGGTTCTTATCAAGAACTCTTTTCATAACTTTTATTTCCATAGTTATTCTCCCTCTATACTTTTTATATATAACTCTTTACCCTGAAGTAGATCAAGTTCAACACCCTCACAATCAGGGCATCTAAAAACATTGTTTTCTATATTAAACTCCGTATTACATTGCTTGCATTTCATTCTTACCGGTAAAAATTCAATCTCCAGATCCGCATTGTCAGCAATAGTCCCTTCCTTGGCCGAATCAAAAGCAAAACGAAACAAATCGGGAACAACCTGCATCATTGTACCAATAGAAAAAGATACTTTATCTATCCTTGTGAGCTTTTCCTGTTCTGCAACTTCATGCATAATTCCGAACATCTCATTTACTATAGCTACTTCATGCATAATGACACCATTAACATATTCTTGGTAATTGCTGGCCAGCAGGCATATCAATAATCCTCCTACCTCCTATCTCTGTTTCCATAAGCACTGTTCCTTCATGCAAATCTGTGATTTCTCCTATAACAGCACAATTCTTGCCCAATGGATGATTTTTCATTGTTTTCATTATCTTATCAGCCTCCTCACTATCAGTGATAAACATTATCCTTCCTTCATTAGCCATAAAAAGAGCATCGAGGCCAAGTAATTCACAAATAGAACGAATTTTGTCATTAGCTGGTATCATCTCTTCGTTTAGCGTGATTCCAAATTCACCTATAGCAACAACTTCATTCAATACACCCGCTAATCCACCCCTTGTCAAATCACGCATAAAATGAATGCCTCCATGAGCACTTAACACGCTCTCTGTTAAACTATTAAGAGAAGCACAATCAGATTCTATTGAGGTTTCTATTCCTAACTTTTCTCTTGCCGTCATTATTGCAATTTCATGTCTGCCTAAATCACCATTAACAATAATTTTATCTCCTAATCTTATCTGTGTACCAAAACTGATTTCTTTTCTGGCAGCATCAATCGTACCAATGCCCGCAGTATTAATGTAGATTTTATCGGCCTTTCCTTTATTTACTACTTTCGTATCGCCGGTTACAATTTTAACGCCTGCCTTTTCTGCTTCCTCTGCCATAGAACAAACAATTTGTTCCAATTTATGAATGCTAAAACCTTCTTCAATAATAAATCCAGCGCTTAGATAAGCCGGAACAGCACCGGAAACAGACAGATCATTTATTGTTCCGCAAACGGAGAGCTTCCCAATGTTCCCACCCGGGAAAAAAACCGGATCGACAACGTATGAATCAGTTGTAAAAGCAACATGACCAGAATCCAATCCAACAATAGCTGAATCCGTTTGGGCATTTAGTACCGAATTGGAAAAATATTTAACAAAAAGATTGTCTATCAATTCATGTGACAACCTGCCGCCACTGCCATGATTTAAACTGACTGTATCACTCATAACGTTTATACTTGTAATATGCCTGGCATGCTCCTTCTGAAGAGACCATACAAGCCCCTACAGGATTTATCGGAGTGCACTGGTTTTCAAACAATTTGCAATCTAAAGGATTTTTTAATCCTTTCAAAATTTCTCCACAAATACATCCTTGATCCTTTTCCTCAGCTTGAACTCGGACGGGCATGACTTCCTCAGCATCAATGCTTTTATAGTTCTCCCTGATTCTTAGTCCACTCTTCTCAATAATTCCTAAACCACGCCAATAATCATCACGGGTTATAAATACCTTGTGCATATAGTCAAGGGCTTTTCGATTACCTTCGGGTTTTACCGCCCGTTTATACTGTATCTCTACAGCAGGATTATTGTTCTCTATTTGCTTTATAATCATCAGGATAGTATATAATATATCCACTGGTTCAAATCCTGCTATTACACAAGGAATACCATAGTTTACAGGAATATGTTTATAAATATCTTCACCGGTAATGGTACTCACATGGCCGGGACAAATATATCCATCTATTTTTACCCCCTCTTCAACAATAGCATTCATAGCCGGAGGCATAATTTTATGTCCGCATAACACGTAAAAATTTTCCACACCTTCCTTGACTGCCTGATCTATAGCTACAGCTGTTCCAGGTGCTGTAGTTTCAAAACCTATTGCAGGAAAAACAACATTCTTCTCTGCATTGCTTTTTGCAATATTCAATGCATCGAGCGGGGAATATACAATTCTGACATCTCCTCCCTCAGCCTTTGCTTTTTCCAGCGAAAAGCTGCTTCCGGGAACGCGAAGGAGATCGCCATATGTGGCTACTATTGTATCAGGTTTGTTTGTATAGGCAATGGCCATATTAATAAATCGCTTGCCCGTAACACATACCGGACAGCCTGGTCCTGACACCAGCCGGATATTGGAAGGCAAAACAGATGGCAGCCCAAATCGATGGATAGCCATAGTATGGCTCCCACAGACCTCCATCAAGGTGTATTTCCCCCGGGCAAGCGCATGTATTTCATGTAGCAGTTGATCCACCAATTCTTTACTTCTGTATTCATCAATATACTTCATGTCTGAATTCCAAATTTATGAGCTTAGATTCAGTGTTTAAATTGTAAATCTATAGCCCCTTCATTTCCTCAATTATTTTAAGGGTTTCCTTTGCTTCCTGCTCACTAATCTTTTGTATGGCAAAGCCCGTATGAATCAATACATAATCGCCAACTTTAACATCGTCTAACATCTGTATGCCTACAGAATATTCATTTCCTTCCATGGAGACTTTAGCCATATTTTCCTGAATAGAAATAATTTTTGCTGGTATACTTATACACATAGTTTATTTATTTTAATTGTTGCGCTGCAATTGCTAACTGTCCTAATGATATTCCTCCATCATTCGGTGGAACCAAATTATTGGTATATACTTCAAACTGATTCTGCTTTAGCAGATCTATCATGAAACTAGTCAAATATCTGTTTTGAAATGTTCCACCAGATAAAACCACTTTATTCAATTTTTCAGTCTTCCTGATATTTTTACAAACATTCATAACAGCCATGCAAACAGTATTATGAAACTTTGTGGATATCCACTTCTTTTCCGTTCCGGCTTTCAAATCTTTTACGATTTCACGTATTGCAGGAATAAAGGAGATTATATTTTTGTCTAAAGCAAACGAATAGTAATCCTTTATATCATCCTCTACAATTGCTTCAAGTTTCATAGGAGCTTCAGCCTCATAGCAATTCTCCGTACAAAGATTAAGTAATGCAGAAACGGCATCGAACAACCTACCCGTGCTTGAAGTAAGTGGTGAGTTTAATTTTTTCCTAATCATTGCTGTTATGAGTTTTACATCTTCAGTGGATTTGTTCTTTAGAAATTCCAGTTCAGATAAATTTAAATCCTCACCAAAAGCCCTATACAAGTATGATAATGCCATACGCCAAGGGGAGTGGACAGCTTTATCACCACCAGGCATTGGTATGTACTCTAAATGTGCATATCGTCTATACTTGTTAAAATCACAAATAAAGAATTCGCCTCCCCAAATCTTTCCATCATCCCCGTAACCAGTTCCATCCAAAGCTACTCCTATAATATCTCCACTCAGATTTTGTTCAGCCATACATGAAGCAATATGAGCATGATGATGCTGTACTTGAAGCCATTTTGGCCGTGGCTGGTCACCAGCGGTATTTTTGCGATTTGATTTACCTGTATAACTGCGTGCGAATTTTGTAGAAAGATAATCCGGGTGCATATCGCTAACGATAATCTCAGGGCTTATTCTAAAAAGTCTCAAAAATCGCTCAATAGTATCCATATAAAAGTCATATGTCTCAAAATTTTTCAAATCACCAATATGTTGACTTAAGATTGCTTGCTTTCCTTTTCCTATGGCAAAGGTATTTTTCAATTCAGCACCAGTAGCGAGAACATTGGAAACGTCCATCTCAAGTTCAATGGGTGAAGGAACATAACCCCTCGATCTTCTTATCAGTTGGGGTTTTCCATCTATAGTCTGAACAACTGAATCATCAGACCGATTATAAATTTCACGGTCATATAATAAAAATGCATCTGCAACAGAACTTAATTTTTCCAAAGCCTGTTTATTATCCTTAACAATAGGTTGATCTGACGGATTAGCACTTGTCAGGACAACAGCCGGTAAATCAATTTCTTCAAATAATACAAAATGCAGCGGCATATAGGGAAGCATAGCTCCTATAGATTTTATGCCATCATTAACTTCCGGGTTAAGCTCTTTTTTCTCTTTAAGCAAAACAACAGGCCTTTTCCATGAGAGCAATCGTGCTTTTTCTTCTTCGCTCACATATGCATAATGTTCCAAAACTTCAAAATCAGAAAACATCACAGCGAAAGGCTTATTATCTCTATCTTTTAGTCTTCTGAGTTTATGAACAGTACTTGCGTTTGTTGCATCGCACATCAGGTGAAAACCTCCAATTCCTTTCACAGCCAATATACTTCCCCGATACAATAATTTTTTTATTTCCCGGACTATTTTATAAATATCCTTGATCAATCGTCCATGGTGATACAATTCATATTGAGGTCCGCAAAAGTTACAGGAAACAGGTTGTGCATGAAATCTTCGATCATGTATATTTTCATACTCAGCTCTGCACTCCCCGCACATGGTGTATGGCTGCATTGTTGTATTTGCCCTGTCATAAGGCAAATCTTTAATGATAGAAAATCTGGGGCCACAATTAGTGCAGTTCGTAAAAGGATAGTTAATTCGCCTAGGCTGCATCTTCATATCTTCAAGACAATCAGAACATATTGCTATATCGGGACTGATTTCCGTAACATCGTCAGATTGATCTTTACTGTTAAGAATCTGGAAACTGTTAAAGGTTTCCTTACTTGAAGGAACTATACTTATATCTTTAATTGATGAAGCCAGGGGAGCATTTTTTTTGATCAGTTCAATGAAATTTTCTACCTCCCTGTATTGTGCATTAACTTTAATCACTACACCATGATTCCTGTTTTCTACCCACCCTGTCAATTCATGCTGCTCTGCACAACGATAAATAAACGGGCGAAAACCAACTCCCTGTACCAGTCCCTTAATATGAATTTCGTAGTAAGAATGAATTTTTTTCAACTTTTTTCGGTCTAATATAATAGATATTCACAAAAAAAGAAAATACACCGGCTCATTTCAGAACCCCTGAATGATACATCAATCTTTCAAGTTCCACCAATAAATTAACATTATTTACTAATACATCATCCGGAACTTTTAAAAGGACAGGTGCAAAATTAAGAATACCTTTAATACCCTTTTCAACAAGCAAGTTAGCTGTCTCCTGGGCTGCTATTTCTGGTACAGCAAGAATGGCAACGGAAACGTTAAATGCTTCTATAACATCGGCAAGATGATCCGGGGAATATACTGGTATAGAATACTTTTTGCTTCTTTTTGAGGGATCAATATCAAAACCTGCAACAATATTCACTTTTCTTTCCGAAAAACCTTTATACTTTGACAAAGCACTACCCACGCTTCCCATTCCGATAATAATCACATTTTGTACGCGCTCTTTTCCAAAAATATGCTCCATTGCAGCAAGGAGTTCATCAATATCATAACCACCCCTCCGATTTCCTTTAATGCCAAATTGTGAAAAATCTTTTCTTACCAATTCAGCAGAAACACCAGTTTCTTTCCCTAAAGTATAAGAAAATACCCTTTCTAGTCCCATTTTTTTCAAACGCAATATTCCCATTCTGTACTGCAAAATACGTTTTGTTTGATTGTAAGACGTCATGTTTTTGTGAAATTTTTCTCAATAATTTATTTTTGTGAAATATATAACATTTTTAACAAAAACGCAAAACCCTGAAAAGTGGGCTATATAGATGCTTATTTTTATTTGTTCTAAATACAAATTACTCGTTTTCACAATAATATTTGCATTCAGGCATTGACAGAAATATTTTTCTTTTCTACTTTTATTTTGTGAAAATTATAACAATAATTATGAACAATTATTACAGAATATCAAAACACGAGTGGGATAAAACCCTTTTTAATCTTACAAACAATTACGACGTTTATGCCCCTGTGAAGTTTGATGAATATCAAGACTATGAACTCATTGATGAGGATTTGATATCATCAATCTTATACAATACTCCAAAGCCCTCAACACCATTAAAAACATTTTTTTCTCCTATTTTGGAAAACGTTGTCAACATTCATAGGTCAGACAAGAAAAAAATTATTATTGGCATCCCTTCATGTGATTTGAAGGCTTTGGATATTCAGGATGAAATGAATCTTAATCGTGACTATGAAGAACCTGCTTATAAACAACACAGGGAAAATTCAATTTTAATAGGGACAGATTGTCATTCCACACTTGAACACTGCCATTGCACGACTTATGAAGTGAAACCTTATCCTGAAGCACATCATGATATACTTTTAAGCGTACTTAAAGAAACGGTATATCTGCAAAGCAATACAGAGAAGGGTGAAATGCTGATAAAGGATATACAAAAATCAAGCAATCTACAGGAACCCGGTGAAAATGAAATTCAGGACTTACTGAACAAAAGAATTGCAGTAGAAGAAGAGCTCAATGAAAAAAATAAAGAGTTACCTAATTATACATTAACCGGGGAACTCATAGAAAAATCCGAAGATGATATCTGGAAAAAACATTCGGAGACATGTGTTTCATGTGGAGCTTGCGCCACCTCCTGTCCTACCTGCACATGTTTTCTTCTTCTGGAAAGACCTGAATTTGAAAAAGTCAAACATTTGGATGCATGTCAGTATCCCGGTTTTGAAAAGGTGGCTGCCGGCGAAGATCCCCTGGCTGAATTATACAAACGTTTTTACAACCGCTATATGTGCAAATATGTATGGAAACCTGATGGTTTTCAATCTCTCGCCTGCACAGGATGCGGAAGATGTATTGAAGCCTGCATAGGCAATATAAATAAGAACGAAATATTTATTGAACTAAAAAACAAATAAAAAAATTGCATTTCAATGCAAAAAGGAAATATATACAAAACCATAAAAGCAAAATTAGTTGAGGTGATTGAAGAATCACCAACAATTAAGACTTTTGTTCTAAAACCAGAACGTAACTTCACCTTTCATACAGGGCAATTTATTGAATTAGCCATAGAAGGTGTTGGAGAAGCTCCGTTTACACCCTCATCATCTCCCCTGGTAAAAGACAGGCTTGATGTAACTGTTATGAAAACCGGCTATGTTACTAACAAGCTACACCAGTTTGAAGGAGGTGAAACGCTTGGAATTCGGGGTCCTTATGGCAGAGGATATCCTCTCGAAAAATTATATGATAAAGAAGTACTTGTTGTTGGAGGTGGATGCGGTTTCGCACCACTTCGCTCATTGCTGTACAATCTCCAGGCAGAACAAGACAGAATTAAAAAAGTAACATTTTGCTATGGAAGTAAGACTCCGCAGGAATGTATTTACCAGCCTTATATAAACGAACTGCGCAGCTATCCCAAGTTTGAACTCCTTCGTACTGTTGATCAGGCAGATTCAAGCTGGACAGAAGAGGTGGGAGTCGTAACCAACTTACTGGACAAAGTGGAGGTTAATATTGAAAACTCTGCTGCTGTAGTTGTAGGTCCTCCGATTATGATGAAATTCAGTGTTCAAAAACTACTGGATATGGGATATCCAGAACATAAAATATACCTGTCAATGGAAAAGAATATGTCATGTGCCATTGGTAAATGCGGACATTGCATGATGGGAAAATATTTTGTTTGCAAAGATGGTCCCGTATTCAGTTATGATGAAATAAAGGATCAACCGGACATTTGGAAATAAAAAAGCTATCTCATGAGCAAAAAAATACTTATAGATTTAACCAAAATACGCGATCACGAAGTAGCCGGGAAGAGTGATAAAAAAAGACTTGACGGCATATTAAGTGATTTTCCGAATACGAATGGGCTTAAAACAATTCGTGAGTTGGCGGTTTTTAGATTTACGTGCCGGCGGTGTGAAGAGGCTCCTTGTATTAATGTTTGTCCTGCCGAAGCACTTGAAAAAGACAATGATGGAGTTGTGGTCAGATATACCAATCTCTGCATAGCTTGTAAATCATGTGTGGTAATATGCCCCTTTGGCACGATGATGACAGATTTCTTCGAACATATAAGAACTAAAGAAAACTATTTTGATCTGAACGATGAGAAGGAGCTCAAAAAATATGTGGAATACAGCCATGGGGGAATGGTAAGACTTGTTGACATGGAAGAAAACGAAGAAGAAAACATTTACAAACTCAATGATAAAGTTTTGGTTAAGGATATTCCTTACGAAAAATTAAAAAAACAAAACAATGACTGAAACGTTATTCTACTTTTTAATCTATCCGGGCTTATTGTTTGCAGGAGTAGTTGGTGGTTTATTAGCATGGTTTGACAGAAAAATCACAGCGCAGGTCCAATTTAGAAAGGGACCACCATTGCTTCAGCCTTTCTATGACTTCTTAAAGTTATTGTTAGTAAAGGAAACAATACTTCCAGCAAGGGGAGCAAAATGGACATATTTGCTGGCTCCTGTATTGGGTCTGTTTGGTGCCACAATTGCTGCAGTATTTATCTTGCTACCTCTTCTAAACATTCAGGTAGGTTTTGAAGGAGACCTAATCGTCATATTTTATCTTCTTACCATTCCTACGCTAACTTACATTATCGGTGCACTGGCCACCGGTAATCCTATTGCCGCAGTGGGCGCTTCCCGGGAAATAAAACTGCTGATAAGTTACGAATTAACATTCTTGTTGGTATTCGCTGCAATAATATTAAAATCAGACTTTAGCATAAGCATGACGGAAGTTCTGCAATTACAAGCCGAACAGGGAGCTTTTATTGGTAGTATTTCAGGCATACTTCTATTTATAGCTGCCATTTTCTGCATTCAAGCAAAAATGGGAATGGTTCCTTTTGATATTGCTGAAGCCGAGACAGAGCTGGCATCCGGAGCTTTCATTGAATACTCCGGATCTGCCTATGCTCTGGTAAAATTTACAAAATATATAATGTTGTTTACGCTTTCCGCTTTAGTCGTAGGTTTTTTTATGAGCGGATTGAATTTCGAAGGAATCGGAATTTTATGGTCTGTGTTGAAAATTTTGGCAGTAGTTCTGCTAATGACCCTTATCAGGAATACCAATCCAAGAGTAAAAATTAAACAAGCCATGCGATTTTTCCTGATAGGCATGAATATATTCGTTATCGTTGCTATAATATTGACATATTTAGGTTTATAAATTTAAATAAATGGGACTTAAAAGTTTTTGTTTAAAAAAATCATTATGGGTATTTCACTTTGCAGGTGCATCTTGCAACAATTGTGATATTGAGATTTTGGATGTATTGACACCCCGGTATGATGTTGAACGCTTTGGAATACAGCTGATTGGCAGTCCAAGGCACGCAGATGTTATACTTGTGAGCGGATCAATTAACAAAAGGGATAAAGACAGATTAATTGAAGTATATGAACAAACATCCAAGCCAGTATTCGTTATAGCATTTGGCGCTTGTGGATGTACAGGAGGAATTTTTGCAGAAGGAAATACTTTTGCCGGGCCGGTGGACACAATAATACCGGTAGATGCATATATACCCGGATGTCCTCCAAAACCAGAGGCCATCCTTGCAGGAGTAACCAAGCTTGTACAAAACATATAAACAATGGATAAACAAACCTTCTTAGAAAATATTAAAAATCAATTTCCGGCTGAGGTTATTGAGGCAAAAACGCTCAGAGAGAAAAGAGTAAACGTTCAGATTAAGCCTGAATCATTAACTAAGGTAGTTGAATACCTTTACAAAAATTTAATGTACAGATTTATCATTGCCTCAGCATTCCAAAGTAAACACGGATTTGAAATACTCTATCATTTCAGTGATGACAAGTCAGGGAATATCATTAACCTGCATGTAATACTTCCGGAAGACAAACCGGAGATTGAATCCCTGGCTAATATGCTGTCAGGAACTAACTGGATTGAAAGAGAAATGCATGAAATTTTAGGAATTACATTTTTAAATCATCCCGAACCTGAAAAACTTATTTCAGATGGCAACTGGGCTGAAGGTGTTTATCCATACAGAAAAAATTTTAAATCATAGTAATGATGGCAAATAAACGAATCATACCAGTAGGACCCTATCACCCACTTCAGGAAGAACCTGAACTCTTCAAGTTATATTGTGAAGGAGAAACGGTTAAAGATATTAAGTGGGAAACTGGCTATAACCACAGAGGTATTGAAAAACTAAGCGAAAGCAAAAGCTTTGAGCAAGTATTTTTCCTGGTGGAAAGAATATGCGGAATTTGTTCAACATCTCACCCTTTTGCTTATGCAAATTGCATGGAAGAAATTGCTGATATCGAAGTTCCCAATCGGGCTAAATACATCAGAACTATTGTTGGCGAACTGGAACGATTACACAGCCACTATCTTTGGGTTGGACTGGCCGGACACTTTCTGGGATACAACACAGTATGGATGTGGGCATGGAAATATCGTGAACCCATACTTGACCTTTTCGAGATAATATCTGGGAACAGGAACAGTTACGCCATGTTCAAAATTGGAGGCGTAAGAAGGGACATCGACAAAGATCAGATAAAGCTAGCCCGGAAAATTATGAATGATCTGAAAAAGAAAAATGATCTACTGACGGGTGCTGTTATGGACGATCCGGTTATCCATGCGCGAACCAAAGGAGTTGGCATTCTTACCAAACAGGATGTAAAAGACTATGCAGCTGTGGGTCCAACAGCAAGAGCTTCAGGATGGGATATTGATGTCCGAAGGGATGACCCATATGCAGCCTACGATATGATTGACTGGAAAGTTATAACAGCTGAAGAAGGGGATGTTTTCGCAAAAGCAAAAGTACGATTACTGGAAAACTATGAGTCCATAAAAATTATTGAACAATGTTTAGATGGGCTAGAAAAAGAACCCGAAGGCGATATAGAAGTAAAAGTTAAAGAAATACCAGAAGGAATGGGTGGCGGACATGCTGAAGCCCCACGGGGAGAAGTTTTTCATTTTGTAAAAACAGATGGTTCAAATTCTCCCGTCAGACACAAAATAAGGGCACCAAGCTATGTTAACATTGCAACATTCAAGAAAGCTTGTGTCGGTCAGACGATATCCGATGCCACAATTTCACTCGCAGCCGTAGACCCTTGCTATTGCTGCACAGAAAGGATGGCATATGCTTATGACAGCAAAACTAAGAAAATGATTTACGATGGAAATCAGCTTATTGAATTGTCAAGGAAAAAAACCGAAAATATTAGAAAAAACTTATAAATTATAGATTATGGATGTCTTATACTACATAATTTTTCTACCTATAATTGCGGGGATTGTCCTGTTCATATTCCCGGAAAAGATGAAACCATTGAAGGGTTCACTGAGCTTGATAATCTCAGCATTCATATTATATCTTGCTTACCAGGTGTACTTTTTCGATACTCAAACCATGCAATTGCAACTATTTGTTGACAGCGTGGCGTCCGGAACAATCCTTCACAGTATTTTAGACGGTGCTAGTAAATATTTCACGCTCAACATAGATAGCCTGAGTAGATTAATTATTCTGTTTACAAGTATATTCGGATTTCTTATCTCTATTTATTCGCTAGTCTATGTCACCCCTAAAAAACAAATATACAATTACTACCCCTTTTTCCTAATTACCCTAGGATGTACAATAGGAGCAATACTTGCCGATAATTTACTTTTATTCCTATTTTTCTGGGGAGTTTTAGGCTTCACTCTCTACAAACTGATAAAAGGTAAAGATGAAGAAAGCTCAGCAGCCGCCAAAAAAACCCTGATAATAATTGGTTCATCTGATGGAATAATGATTCTAGGTATTGCCATAATTTGGCAAATAGCAGGAAGTTTGAATATAAGCGAACTGAATATAGCAACAAATTCTTCTCTGGCAACAGCAGCATTTATTACATTATTAATAGGCAGTTTTGCGAAGGCTGGAGCTTTCCCGTTCCATACATGGATACCTGATTATTCCCAAAAGGCTCCTGCTTCATCTGCAGCATTTTTACCTGCGTCTCTGGATAAATTATTAGGAATATATTTTCTGACCCGATTATGTATTGATATGTTCACGCTCAATGAAATACTAACACTTATTTTACTAATAATTGGAGTGTTAACAATCATATTTGCTGTCATGATGGCTCTGATACAGCATAATTTCAAAAGATTATTAGGTTTTCATGCTGTATCACAGGTTGGATACATGATTGTTGGGATAGTTATCGCTACACCACTTGGAATTGCAGCAGGACTCTTTCATATGATCAACAATACATTGTATAAAAGTGGTTTATTCTTGTCAGCTGGAAGCGTAATTCACCGCACGGGCAAAGAAAATTTAGATGAAACAGGTGGTTTATCAAAAAATATGCCCATCACATTTTTCTCTGCACTGATCTTTGCATTGGCGATTTCAGGAATTCCTCCTTTTAATGGTTTTGCCTCAAAGTGGATGATATATCAAGGAATTATTGATTTTGGAGAAATAGGAACAGGAATTGCCAGCCAGCTGTGGATAGTTTGGCTTGCACTGGCCGTTCTCGGGTCTGCATTAACTCTTGCCAGCTTCATTAAGTTTATCTCCGGGATATTCCTTGGTTCACGCAAAAAAGAATTTGAAAATATTAAAGAAGTCAATATTTTAATGTGGCTCCCTAAATTGATTCTGGCATTAATATGCATTGCCTTAGGAGTTTTCGCCACTACTTGGGCAGTACCCAAATTATTCCATCCATATGTCGGTGAGTTTAATTTTACTGGAATCTGGCAATCTTCCACAGTTTCATTATTAATTGTTATTTCAATAATATTGGGTATTATAATCTATCTCATTGGCAATATAAAAAATATGAGAACAGCCGAATCATTTATTGGAGGTGAAAAGATACACGAAGATACCGGTTTCAGGGTAACTGAATTTTATAATACCATAAGAGAATTGAAACCTTTAAAGGGTATATATGAAAGAGCAGAAAAACGATGGTTTGATTTATATGATCTATTAAAACATGTATTTTACGGCTTGCATATTGTTTTCAGTAAGATGCATACGGGAGTATTAACAACGTATGCTATATGGATATTTGCAGGATTTGTAATTATTGTATTGTGTTTACTTTAAAAATTAATAACTCAAAAATTATATGGAAATCTTATTATCAGTCATACTGGGTTTTATGATAATCGGTGCAATATACGCACTTCACGCTAACGATCTGCTTTCTGCAGTTATTGCGCAAGGAATTGTTGGCTATGGCTTAGTGATATGCTTTCTGCATTTGAAAGCACCGGATTTGGCGATAGTACAGATCGTGGTAGAAACCATAACCCTGATCATAATGGTAGCTGTGGTACTTGACAGCAGCAGGAAAGAGATAAAAGCTAAACTGGACTTTAAGGGAATAATTAACATAATTACCGGCTTGGTAATTATAGGTTTCCTAATCTATTTTTTTAGCTTGGCAACAAGTTCACTCGAGGTATTTGGAGAACACACCCTGAGAATGTCTGAAACCTATATCAAAGAAGGAGCTGAAAAAACCGGAGCTGCTAATCTCGTGACAGGAGTATTATGGGATTTCAGGGCTTATGATACTTTAGGAGAGGCTACTATTTTATTTACTGCAGCTCTTGGAGTTTTAACAGTATTAAGACTTAAAGGCAAAAAATAATTATATGAAAGGACTAACACCAATAGTAAAAAAAATTGCCCAATTAATGAGTGGGATCATTTGTATCTACGGAATTTATATTGTGGTCCACGGGCATTTAACACCAGGAGGAGCTTTTGCCGGCGGAATTATATTAGCGGGTGCATTCATTTTGTTGATACTTGCATTTGGAAGTGAAATCATTAAACTCCGAAAAGAAGAAGCTGGTTCGTCAATAAGTGAAAGCGCAGCACTCCTGGTTGCAATCATTTTAGCTGCAATAGGAATGTTTGTAGGGACAAAAGTTTTTTTTCATAACTTTTTACCAACAGGAACGGTAGGAGAATTAGTAAGTGCAGGATCTATACCTCTTTACAATATTCTTATTGGAATCGAAGTTGCAGCAGCTATCGTTACCATATTTTTAGCATTAATAATTTTTAAAGAAGAGGAAGAACAATGATAGTTTATGTAATGTGTTTTTTACTGTTTTTAGTGGGTCTGTATGGTATAGTGACCCGGCGTAATCTCATCAAAATAGTGATTAGTTTTACTATTATGGAATTTAGTGTATTCCTTTTCTTGGTATTAATTGGCTATATTGATGTTGGAGAAGCCCCAATTCTTACAGAAAATTTATCTGAGAATGCGGTTATTGTAGACCCTTTGCCGCAAGCAATGGTTCTGACAGCTATTGTGATTGGGTTGGCTACATCGACAATGCTTTTAGCCATCTCTATCAGACTTTATAAGAAATACGGAACATTTGATATTAGAAAAATAAATAATTTAAAAGGATAAAAAATTATGAGTACCCTGGTACCACTATATGTTATTTTACCGTTGGCAACTGCTTTTTTAATTCCTATATTTGGCAGATTGATTAAAGGATTTCAGAAAATTTTACTTTCGCTGGTTCTAATATTTTTAACCGGCTTAACTTTTATGTTCCTTCTCAACGGTATTGATTCTACTATATCCTATAAGGTTGGAGGCTGGGAAGCTATAAATGAGATTCCTATAGCCATTTATCTGGTCATGGATGGTTTAAGCGCCTTTCTACTGCTCATAATTAATTTGGTAGGATTCTTGTCTGCATTTTATGCCATTTCTTACATTAAAAGATATACTGCAGAAAACAACTTCTATGCCCTACTAAGCCTCATGATAGCAGGTATGAATGGAGTTGTTCTTACCGGAGATATGTTTAACCTTTATGTATTTTTGGAAATTAGTGTTATAGCCTCATATGCATTAGTAGCATTTGGTACAGAAAGAACCGAATTGGAAGCCTCGTTTAAATACCAGGTACTGGGGGGTGTAGCATCACTGTTGATACTTTTTGCAATTGGAATGCTCTACTGGAAAACTCAAACACTCAATATGGCTGATATTTCAAGGGTATTGGCTTCCAGTGACCCGGATTTCTTTATAATTTTTACCCAAGTATTATTAATCAGTGGTTTCGGACTCAAAGCTGCTATGATACCCTTCCATGCATGGTTACCTGATGCTCACTCATCAGCCCCTTCCCCAATTTCTGCCATGCTTTCAGGAGTGCTAATCAAAGCGGTAGGAGTATATGCAATCATACGACTTTTCTTTAATGTTTTTGCTCTCTCGATAGAAATAAGTACCCTGATAACAGTTATTGGAACCCTTTCAATGATCATTGGCGGACTGTTGGCTATATTCCAATGGGATATGAAAAGAATGCTGGCCTATTCAAGTATCAGCCAGATGGGATATGTTTTTATTGGACTAGGAATGGGGATGACAATACTGGTCAATGATGGGAACCCGACAATAGCAGCCCTGGCTATCTTTGGTGGATTATTTCACATGATTAACCACGCTACATTCAAAGGATTACTATTTCTTAATGCTGGAGCAATTGAATACACAACCGGTACAAGAAATATGAAAATGATGGGCGGTCTAGCTCATAGTATGCCAGTTACTGCATCTACATCATTGGGTGCATCTATGTCAATTTCAGGTATTCCTCCTTTTAATGGTTTTTTTAGTAAATTAATAATAGTAATTGCTGCTATAAAAGGTGGCTTCTATCTGCTCGCAACATTAGCTATTATTATTAGCATTGTAACATTAGTTTACTTTCTTAGGTTTCAGCGTTTTGCTTTCTATAATAAAACAACATTTACAAAAAAAACAAAAGAGGTACCATTTACAATGTGCTTTTCAATGATTGTTTTGGTAATCCTGTGTGTAGTTTTGAGTACTCTTGCTATACCGGGTGTTAGGGAGGTATTCGTATCTCCTGCTGTTGATGTGCTTTTAGAGACTACAAATTATGCAACAAAAATAATTGGTATGTGATATGAAATACTTAACATTATTTATAATAACGTTCATTTTCTGGCTATTAATCACTTTAAGCCTTTCTCTTGGCAATATCATTGTTGGTTTGGTGGCAGCTTTAGTGACAAGTTTATTATTTGGAAAATACTTTGTCCAAAATGTTCGAAAATTTATTCAACCAAAAAGATATCTATGGCTAATTGTCTACATTTTTATTTTTTTATGGGAATGTATAAAAGCCAATTTCGATGTTGCATACCGGGTTCTGCATCCGGGGATGCCTATTAAACCAGGTATTGTTAAAGTAAAGGTAGATATTAAGAGCGATCTGGCTAAAACGATGTTGGCAAACTCTATAACGATGACACCAGGAACAATTGCAGTGGATGTAATTGATGATGTGATGTATATTCATTGGATATATATCAGTTCAGACGATCCGGCTGTCTATACGAATAAGGTTTCAGGACGATTTGAAAAATATATAAAAAAAATATTTGACTAATGGACTTTTTACACATCTTACTTTACATACAAATAGGGTTGAGCATATTCTGTCTATACAGGATCATCAGAGGTCCTTCAATAGCCGACCGGATGGTGGGTATAGATATTTTCGGCATTTTAGTAGTAGGAATATGTGCCATACTGGCTATTGTTACGGAAAAGCTATATCTGATTGACATAGGAATAGCATGGGTTATTCTAAGCTTTATAGGCACATTGACTCTTGCTAAATATTTAAGTGGTAAAAAATTAAACGAATAATATGGTCAGTACAATTTTGATAGCAATAGGCGTTCTGTTTAATCTGTTTGGGTGCATCGGGCTAATCCGTTTACCTGATGTATACAACCGGTTACAATCTGCAACCAAAACGGTTACCTTGGGAACATGGAGCATACTGATAGGCGTCCTTGTTCGTTATGGTTTTGTGGAAATTGGGGTTAAAGCCCTGATAGCCATTCCAATCTTATTTTTTGTCGCGACCGTCTCTGCACATGCACTTGTAAGGGGGTCGTATATTTTTGGAATCCCTTTAGGTAAAAAAAGTGTTAAAGACGATTATAAGGAGGTACAAAAATGAGGTATCCAAAACTCAGAGAACTAAAAGAGGCCGTAATTTCTCTTGTGACACCGGCCTACACTACCAAATTTCCAACAAAGGAACATATCCCTTTTGAAAAATTTCGGGGTAAACCAGTGGTAGATGATAAAAATTGTGTAGGTTGCGAAACCTGCTCCAACGTATGCCCCCCTATGGCCATTACGCACGAAGATGACCCGGAAAAAGGAATAAGAACCATAAGAAGAGATTACGGTAAGTGCTTGTTCTGTGGACAATGTGAAGAACATTGTATTACCGGAAAAGGTGTAAAACTATCGGATAAAATATATGACTTATCCTCCTTTGACCGTAATACCAATCTAGAGTACCAGGAAAAAGAACTGCTTATCTGTAAAAATTGCGGCGCTGTGATTACGACCAAAGAACACCTGATGTTTATGCATAAAAAACTGGGGCCTAAAGCTTTTTCCAATATCTTGAATCTTAATATGCTGAATGAAAAACTCAAACTTGCTTCAAAAGAAGATTCTGATTTTGAATTGTCTGAGGATTTAAAACGCAGAGATATGTTTAACATCCTGTGCCCAAATTGTCTAAGAAAAGTACAGGTTAAAAATATGATGTAAAAACCCTATAATGTTATATAATTTCCTTCATAAAAATCAAAACAGAAATATCCTCGTTACGGGAGTGGGTAATGTTTTAAAGCAAGATGACGGAATAGGCGTATACATATCCAATAACCTGAAGAATGCAGAAAACATCAAAGTACTAACAGTTGAAGTAAGTATTGAAAACTATATTGGTAAAATTAACGAGATCAAACCTGATATACTGGTCATCATAGACGCCATGAACTTTGGCAAACAACCCGGGCATTGGGATATACTACCCATTGATAAAATTAAGGGATATACAACCAACACACACAATATAACTCTGGACAAAGTAGCTGAACTCTTTCACAGTGAAGTATACCTCCTCGGTATTCAGCCCAAGCACATCCACTTCGGGGAAGACTTATCCACAGAAGTTCTCAGTGGAGCACAAGAAATTATCAACCAGATAAACACATACACTAATAAAAAATTGACTTGTATTAAGTTTTTAGATAACTTATAACCAAAAGGAGGCTGCTATGTATTATGATTATTATTGCCCAATATGCAAAGGTCAGCTACGGGTTAATGACAACCTTGTATTTGTTGCTAAAAGTAAGGACAACCAAAAAGGACTGATTTTCCTTAGCCCTGAATTAGGAAACTATAAAACCTCTAAACATCCCAATTTAAAAATTGATGAAGGAGAAGTATACAAATTTCTCTGTCCAATCTGCCATGCTACGCTTAACAGAGAGAAAAACAAGAGTCTGGTTAAAGTTTTTATGGTTGATGAAAACAAGAAAGAATATGAAATATTCTTCTCAGGTATCGCAGGGGAAAAATGCACATACAAAATGCGAGACAAACAAGTTGAAGGTATGGGTCCCGATGTGGAGCTTTATAAAAAATATTTTGATGTTCCTGAAGAATACCAAAAATACCTGGAATCTTAAATGTAAAGCTATTTCATGGAAGCAGAAATAAATTGCTAAAGTTTCACTTAGTTTATGAAATCGAATAAAATTGCGTATGAAGCGTTTTTAAAGGTTTGAAATTTGAAAGTCATATTTTTCTTTCGGGCTTCCTTCACTCAATTTTTCTATCACAGCTACATAAGACTATTCATTTCGTGCTTCTTATAGAATTTTAACAAAAAAAGAGAGGATATAATTGGCCACCCCTCTCTTTTTTGTTATAGATATTTGCAATTCCCGCAATTTACACTCTTCTTCTTTCTTTATAATGAGTATGCAACAATTCATGAGATTTATGCCCAAGCGGTTCTCCAAGAAACTCTTTATAGATCGCTTGTACTTCAGGATTTTCATGAGACTTTCTAATCTTCATATTGGCATCCTCTTCATAAATTGCATCAGCTCGTTTTTGTCTGATCTCAGGAGTAGTTGGTATAGGTTGTCCACCACCACCAAGACATCCACCAGGACAAGCCATAATTTCGATGAAGTGCCAGTCAGCTTTTCCATCTCTTATTTTTTGCATAACGTTACGTGCATTTGTAAGCCCGTGTGCAACTACTGTTTTCAATTCAACACCTTCAAGGAAATTCCATTCTTTCTTTGTACCTTCAATTACAACAGATGCTTCTCGTACGCCTTCCATTCCCCTTACAGGAGTTATATTCAGATTGTCAAAAGGAACCTCCCTTCCGGTAACAATTTCGTATGCAGTACGCAATGCTGCTTCCATAACGCCACCGGTAGCTCCAAAAATTACACCTGCACCACTGGATTCACCCATGATATTATCATAATGGGAATCTTCCAGTGTTAAGAAATCCACACCCGCCTGACGGATCATCATAGCTAACTCACGGGTAGTAAGTACATAATCAACATCTTTATAGCCACTATCCCTCATCTCTGGTCGGTCTGCTTCATACTTCTTAGCCGTACAAGGCATAATTGACACAGAAACTATCTTTTCAGGATCAATTTTGCGCTTCTGTGCATAATAAGTTTTCGCAAGAGCTCCAAACATTTGCTGTGGAGACTTACAAGTAGAAACATTATCAAGATACTCGGGGAAAGTATGTTCAATAAACTTAATCCAGCCTGGAGAACAAGACGTTGTCATAGGTAACTTGACATTTGGATCCTTATCAACAAGAGCTTTTTTAAGTTTTGTTAATAATTCTGTACCTTCTTCCATGATAGTAAGATCTGCAGACCAGTCTGTATCTAAAACAGAATTAAAACCTATTCGCTTAAGAGCAGTTACCATCTTACCCGTAACACGTTCACCCACATCAAAACCAAGTTCTTCACCCAATGCAACTCTCACTGCAGGTGCAGTCTGAACAACTACGTGAGTATCCTGATCATAGATAGCATCATAAACCTGATCAATATAGTTTCTTTCAACCAGTGCACCCGTGGGACAACGGTTAACACACTGTCCACAATTCGTACAAACAACATCAATCAATGGATTCTCAAAAAATGTTGAGATTTTCATTTCATGACCTTTATAAGCTACACCAAGTGCACTAACATGTTGCAATTCAGTACAGGTTCTGACACATCGCTGACATCGGATGCATTTACTATCATCCTTAATGATTGAAGGAGAATATTGATCAATAGTGAAGTTCTTATCAGGTACTAAGTCCTGAAACAGGTAATCACTAATGACTGTATCAGCAGCCAAGGACTGTAATTCACAGTTATGGTTTTTGTAGCATTTCGTACAATCTTCTCTATGTTCAGTAAGTAGCAAATCAACAATATATCTACGAGCTTGTCTTACTTTTAATGTATTGGTCATTATTTCCATTCCTTCCTCTGCAGGTGTAGAACAAGAGGCGACAAGATTATTTGCTCCTTTTCTTTCGACCATACAAACTCTGCAATTACCTGCTACACATAAATCTTCATGGTAGCAAAGCGTTGGAATATGTATGTCAAGAGCCCTAGCTGCATCGAGAATGGTTCTTCCTTTATCAACGCTAACATCAATTCCATCTATTTTGAGTTTTATTTTATCTGCCATTGTTATATAATTTTAATAAGATTCAACAAAATTTTAGTAAATCATCTCTTCTTTAAAGTTATCTACAATTGAAGAGAATGAATTAGCTACTGACTGTCCAAGGCCACATTTAGCAGTAATTTTCATTACCTCTGTAAGTTTGAGTAACGTTTTCAGATATGTTGTAGGCTGTTCTCCTCTCTTCACCGATTCTATACCTTTAAGAAGCTGTTGACAGCCAACCCGGCAAGGAGTACATTGTCCGCAGGATTCTTCACGGAAAAAATCAACGTAATTCTTAAGGACATTATACATTGACCTTGAGCTATTGAAAATCATCATAGACCCTCCTGTAGGTACACCCTCAAAGCCAATAATTGTATCATTGAATTTTTTTCTTGGAACGCAAAAACCTGCTGCACCACCAACCTGGACAGCTTTGGTATCACCATCTCCGAATTCTTCAACAAATTCAGCGAGTGACATTCCTAGTTCCAGTTCATAAATTCCAGGAATCGGAGTATCGCCAGATACTGAAAATACTTTAGATCCCCTGGAGTCTGCTGTACCTAGTTCATGAAATTTTTTTGAACCAACTTTGCAAATCATCAAAGCATAAACAAGGGTTTCCACATTATTGATTACAGTGGGTTTATTTCGAAAACCAGCTTGTGTAGGATAGGGAGGTTTATTTCTGGGTTCACCCCGTTTACCTTCCATCGATTCAAACAAGGCGCTTTCTTCTCCACAAATGTAGGCTCCGCTTCCTAAGAGTACTTGGATACGGAAATCAAACCCTAACTCATCAAGTGTTTTGTGAAATTCGTCAAGCTTTCTCTGAATATCTTCCTTCAGAAATTCATATTCACCACGAAGATACATGTATCCTTGTTTAGCACCTATAACATGGCCACATACAGCCATACCTCCAAAAACTTTAAAAGGAACTTTGAAAAGAATTTCGCGATCTTTAAAAGTGCCTGGTTCACCCTCATCGGCATTACATACTACGAATTTTTCATTACTTTCTTCCTGTGCTGTAAATTTCCATTTCAAACCAGTAGGAAAACCTGCGCCTCCGCGTCCTCTAAGTCCAGAATCTAATATCTCTTGTATGGTTTCATCTTTCGGTCGTCTTAATGTATTCTGGAGTACTTCCTTATAGCTGTAATCCTCGGCAAATATTAAATCAACTCTTTGTAATTTTCTATTATCTGACATAATGAACTTACTTTTAGTGGTTTTAACTTATTCTATTTTTTTCATATACTTATCAATAATTTCACTCACCTTTTCAGAGGTTAATTCAGTATAGGCCTCTTCATTGATAAGCATTGCAGGACCTTTATGACACCAACCTAAACAGTTTGTCTCAAGCAAAGTAAACTTATTGTCCTTAGTGGTTTCACCCACATTGAGTTTTAAAAGATCCTTAATTGTATCAACAATTTCTTTCTTGCCTTTCATATCGCAAGTAATGGTTCTGCAAACACGAATAACATATTTGCCTCGTGGCTGAGTATCTAAAAAGGAATAAAAAGTTGCTGTCCCGTAAACCAGCGCGGCTGACATTTCCAGCTCTCTGGCTACCAAGGACATTGCGTTCTCAGATACACATCTTTCCTCTTTAACAATACCTTGTAAAATTGGAAGCAAACTTTCACGGTTTCTTCCATGCTTGTCTGCTAAATTTTTGACTAATTCTTTCATTTCAGGCATATTGACTATTTTTAATTAATGATTCTGTTAACTAAATAACACTGTTAAATAAATAACATTTTATTTTTTCAATATTATTAATTAAGATGGGTAAAATTAGGATGGAACAAACAGCAAGAACATGATAAATATCATTTACGACACCAATTCTACACATGTTATTAAGCAGTTATTTCAATATTTTTTTATCAGGGCTGTATACTTATAAAAACTAAAAATTGTGCTTAATTATAATCACTCTAAAGAATTTATAAAGAAAGGAAACTGGTTCATATTAATGATTAAAATTAAAAAAATACAAATTATATCGAGTATTCCCAGGATGTTCCGTCTTAAAAAAATACTATTATAAAACAAAAAATAACCATATAAAGTTACAGATGAGTTCAAGTATATATTATTTTTGTCAATGTTAAGTTATGAATATACATTTTATATTAACAGAGCCAAACGTACCTGAAAATATAGGTGCAGCCGCCAGGGCAATAAAAACAATGGGCTTTAATTCTCTTTGGATAGTGAACTCTGAACAATACACAAGAAGAGAGGCTCAATACCTTGCACACGGCGCCAATGATATACTTAATAAGGTGAAATTTTTCTATTCTTTTGACGAGATGCTATCAGAACTTGATTTCTCCATAGCAACAACTTCCAAATCAAGAAGTATACGCTATGAATATATCGAAGGAAATCAATTATCACATCTTCTTTGTGAAAAAATACAAATTATAAAGAATACAGGTATTATTTTTGGAAGGGAAAAATACGGACTCCGGAATGAAGAACTGAGGAAATGTGATATAATCAGTTCAATACCTCAGATAATTAATTACCCCTCTCTAAATTTAGGACAGGCAGTCATGTTGTATTCCTACCTTCTCTCAGATTTTAAAAGAAAAAAAAAGAAAAACCCATCAGAGATGACCTTTGAGTATCGACAAAAAACCTCAGAATATAAAGCCTTTAAAAAGAAGGTAGAGAATATTTTACCAGAGCTTGGCCTCGATAAGGAAACAAATATTTATGGCAGGATAATGGAAAGCATGGCAAGAATAAATCAAGATGATATGCACCTTTTACTATCTATTTTGAATAAAATTATCGATAAAAAAGAAAAATCATAACATTAATTTCATTAATTCGTACAACAATTAAATCCTTTGATATTGAAAAGTTACTAAGACCGACGCAACCATTAGGAGATTCTATTCGTCTTGACAAAGAAGTTTATAATTAATTATGGTATAGTAATTGTACAAAGAAACAAAATAACCAATTAAAACTATTTATATGGAAGTCAAATGTTTTGTGAATGGCAGAGAAATTAAAAGAGATCCATATGACCTTGAATACATAGAAATTGATATAGTTCAGGATTTCATCAGGGAAATCGAACATGTGGAGAAAGATCCAACAGCGAGAGTAGAGGTAGATATGAGTTCTCCGGATAAACCAGCATATCGATTAATTAATTGTAGTAACCACTTTCGAGATGAGTTCTATCAAATATTAAAAACCAAAAAGTACTCTTAAGCAAGAGCTTAAATCTTTATGTGCGAAAACTCCCGTATAATATAAATATCATAATCTCCTAAACGCTTAAATCCTAATTTTTTATACAAAGAAATTGCATTCGTGTTATTTGAGTGAACTTCTAATTTAATCTGGCAGCCCTTTTGTTTTGCAAAATTTATTGAATGAACAGTAAGCAATGAACCGTATCCTCTATTCTGGTACTCAGGAAGTACACCAATATGATGCAGATGAATTCTTCTTCCATCAAATGTCATCCAAGAAGTTCCTAAGATTTTGTTTTCTCGCTGGTCCTCTAGTACCAGCAATTTACCCCCTATATCTATACTCTGCTCTATAATCTTTTGATTGTCTCCCCTATGTGCTCCACCTACCCCGGATTTTTCCCATACATGTTGTACTTGTTCATAATCTTTACTCTTATAATCTCTTACCACAACAGTATCCACAGAATCAGCTTTGTCAGTTAAATTTTCCATTGTTTGGCTTTTTCAGTGTTTGATTATAAATCTTCCGGTTTAGCAACATGCAACTGACTAGTTCCATAACTAATCACTTTTACTTTTTCGCCTTTATCAATAAATCCGAGTTCTGAAATCGCATCATAAACATCTCCTTCAATTTCAACTTTTCCTCCGGGCCTCAAAACCGTGAAGGCTATACCTTCTTTGCCAACCATCGAGGAATAGCTACTATCCACACCAATATAGCCCTCATTCTTATTCTGAACGGAATCCAGAACAAGCCTCGAAAAATTTGGAGAGGTAAGAATTTTCTTGCTAAAATAAATGGATAAAACCAACGACACCAGCATTGAACCAGATACAATCAAAAAGGATTTCAACACCTCTTTAACAGCTTGCTCAAGATAAAGCTGATGATCAAAAACAACATTGTCTACCATACTCATAACCAAACCCGCCAATGCAAATAATATCCCTGTCACTCCTGCCACACCGAAACCCGGTATAGCAAAAATCTCTATACCAATCAAAATCAAGCCCAGGATGAAAATTAATATTTCCCAGTTCGCCGCAATTCCTTCAAGGTATAAAGGAGCAAAATACAAGGCAGCAGCCATCAAAGCAGCCATCAAAGGAAAACCCACTCCCGGCGTTTGTATTTCAAAATACAATCCTCCAAAAATGATCATAATCAAGAGGCTCTGTAAGGCAGGACTCATAAGAAACCCGATAATCCGCTCCAAGTCAGTCACCTCGTATCTCTCAATTTTATAATCCTCAATATTCCCCACAACAAGCAATTCATTGATATTAGATACCTTTCCCTCACAATATTCATTTTCAATGGCTTCATCAGTAGTAAAAGTTAATATCTCCCCACTATCAACTACGCCATCTATCTCTATGCGCGGATCAACCATTGCTTCAGCTATCACCGGATCACGATGCCAGCTCAGTATTGTGTCGTTTCCCCTAATAATGGTATCTTTTCCATGAGCTTCTGCAGTTGAACGCATAGTTGAACGCATATAAGACTGGTATTTTTCAGGCATAATCTCTCCTTGTTGATTCACAACAGAGGCCGCTCCCATTCGTGCTCCTCCGCGCATATAGATACTATCTGCAGCAATAGAAATTAAGGCGCCTGCAGAAGCCGCATTATTCTCAATATATACAATTACAGGGATTTTACTGGATAAAAATTTTGAACGAATGGAGTCTGCAATGTTTACTAATCCTCCGTATGTATTTAATCTAACAATAATATATTCTGCACCCAGATTTTTTGCCCTTTCAAAAGCCCTCTTTGTCAATCTCCAGGCAGAAGGCTCTATATCTTGATCTATTTCAAAAACATAGGCAACTTTCTCTGAAAGTGAATCAGTAACAGTACTATCTGCAGTATGCTGAGAAAACACAGAGTACACTGACGAGGTCATCAACAAAATTAAAGCAATTATAAACAAGTAATATCTTTTCATCTGATCATTTTTTATCTAGTATCTGTCAAAAGCCATTCCGCCGCAGGCTTTCTCACTGACAAAGGCGAAAAAATAATTACCATGAGAAAATAATTATCTTCTTTTGTGATATCAATGATAACTTTATCATGGTAATTTTCATTGATATATAATTAATTATTCAATTATACAAAATCTTTCTATATTGACAAAAAATAATAAAGAATACTACATTTTTTCTACATTTGCTTTATAAATTATAATTTAACCAAAACATGGACTTAAATCAACTGACAGCAATAACTCCAATTGACGGGAGATATCGCAACAAAACAGAATCTCTGTCATCATATTTTTCAGAATTCGGGTTAATCAAATACAGGGTTTTGGTAGAAATAGAATATTTCATTGCGTTATGTAGTCATCCACTACCTGAGTTAAAAGATTTTAAGAAAGAAAATTTTGATAATTTACAAAAAATCTATAAGAATTTTACCCTGGAAGATGCGCAAAGGATAAAAAATATAGAAAAAGAAATTAATCATGATGTTAAAGCTGTAGAATATTTTCTGAAAGAAAAATTCGTCGAACTCAATCTTGATAATTATAAAGAATTCATACACTTCGCACTAACTTCTCAGGACATCAACAATACGGCTACCCCACTAAGTCTTAAAGAGGCAACAACGGAAGAATTACTACCCAAGCTGAATAAACTAACTAATAAACTTTCAGAATTATCGGAAAGCTGGAATGATATTCCCATGCTAGCTCATACTCATGGGCAACCGGCATCACCTACACGCCTTGGAAAAGAAATAAAAGTCGTTTTTGTACGACTTGAAGAACAAATCAAACAGTTAAAAGCAATACCATTTTCAGCAAAATTTGGTGGAGCAACGGGCAATTTTAATGCTCACCATGCTGCGTATCCAGAGATAGACTGGAATGATTTCGCAGAGCATTTCGTGAATTCACGACTTGGACTAAAACGATCCTACCCTACAACTCAAATAGAGCATTATGATAATATGGCTTCGTATTTTCACGCCCTGTCACGAATAAATACTATCTTAATTGATATGGCAAGGGATATGTGGTATTATATATCGTTAAATTATTTCAAGCAAAAAATAAAAAAAGAAGAAGTAGGCTCTTCGGCAATGCCACATAAAGTTAACCCTATAGATTTCGAAAATGCCGAAGGAAACCTTGGACTTTCCAATGCGGTTGGAAACCATATAGCAGCAAAATTACCCGTCTCCCGATTACAAAGGGATTTAACAGACAGCACAGTATTACGCAATATTGGAATTCCCCTCTCCCACACCATAATAGCTATCAATTCACTTCTTAAGGGCTTTAATAAAATATCTGTAGACAAAGATAATATTAATAAAGACCTGGAGGATAACTATATAGTTATTGCTGAAGCTATTCAAACAATATTACGAAAAGAAGGATACGAAAACCCTTATGAACTGTTAAAAGATCTCACAAGAACAAACGAAAAATTAACGCCTGAAAAATTCATAAATTTTATTAACCAACTCCAAATTAGCGGAGATATAAAAGAAAAGCTAAAACGAATAACTCCTTTCAACTACACTGGAATATAAAGCTTTTTTACAGGAATTATATAATGCAATAGTTTAGCACTTTGATAATACTGGATTTTTTTTTTATCTTGTCTCCAAATTAGTCACTAAGTTACTGCATATGATGGGCAATAACACTCATTCGATAGATTATGATCAAGAAGACATTGCTTCATTAACTCAACAACAAAAAGAGTTAAAAGAGAGTCTTAAATATGCAAGAAACATTCAACATGCTATTTTCCCATCATACCAAAAGGTAACTAATATATTACCGGACAGTTTTGTTTTTTTTAAACCCAAAGATATTGTCAGCGGGGATTTCTATTGGATTCGTAAAATTGACAATAAAATCCTTTTCTCCGTTGGTGATTGTACCGGACATGGAGTTCCCGGAGCTTTTATGAGTATCCTCGGTATAACTTTTTTGAATGAGATAACAAATCATGTACCATTACCCCCGGCAAACAGAATACTTAACGCCCTTCGTGAAAGAATCATGAAAACACTTAATCAAACCGGAGAGAATTGTGAACAAAAGGATGGAATTGATATGGTACTGGGAATTTATAATGAAGATACAAATATACTCCAATATTCATGCGCTAACAACCCACTTTGTCTGATTCGGGATAAAAAAATAGAATTACTTAAAGGCAATAAAATGCCTATTGGGATAAGCGGACTTTACGAAGAATCATTCATAAACTATACATTGGAAATTAAAACGGGAGATAGCATCTATCTTTTCACAGATGGCTATATTGACCAATTTGGAGGCATTAAAGATGAAAAATTTAAGATAAAACGATTCCGTCAATTACTGCTAGATATTCATAAACATGATTTTAAAGAACAAAAGAATATATTAAAACAGAACCTTACCCAATGGAAAAGTCATAGAGAACAAACAGATGATATTTTAATTATGGGTATCGGCTTTAAAAAATAGGTATATACCATGAAACTAAAAGCCTTCAGAATAAAAAATTACAGGTCAATTATCGATACAGGCTGGTGTTACCTGGCCAATGATAATATAACTGTACTGATAGGACAAAATGAATCAGGAAAAACTTCTATACTTGAAGGACTTCGTAGTTTTTTCACAGGTAATATTTCTGATGAAGTGCTAAGAAGTGATTTAACGCTACCCGAAGTGTACTGCCAATTTGAATTTGAAAACCAAAATATCCAGGAAATAATAGATTTTAACAAAATTCCTGCCGAGGCTGAGCAATCCATGAAATCAATCAGCTATTTAACGATTTCAAGAAAATGGGACGAAATATACAACAGTACATTAAGGCTTGAAAATGATTATATTACAGACATTTTCATAAAAAAACATTCAGAAAAACAAAGTCTGTATGAAGAAACCCAAAGCTTACTTGATAAAATTTATAATGAATATCAAAGCATTGATGAAAAAAAACAATACCTGGTAAAGCAAAAGAATAAATTATCCAGAAATATAGAAGAATATAAGTCTATACTAAAATCGCAGAAGCGAAAAGCCTCAAAATCAAAAAGAGTTCAGGAAAAACAAAAAGAGATGACTGAGCAAATCGAAAATCTGGAGTCATCAATAAATGCTGAACAAGAAAAGTATAATAATATCAATGAAAAACTTCAAGAATACGAGGAGCAGTTGAAAAGCATTGAACTGAAGAAAGAAATAGCTGAATCTGTTAAGGAAACAAAAAAGCAATACGAGTTAATTAATCATGAGATACAAAAGCTTTATGAGGAATTAAAAGAAACAGAAGCTACCTTTCATTTATTAAATCCACAAAAAGAGAAAAGTTTTGGAGTTTCGAAATTACAAAATATAAAAACCTTATATCTGGACAGTGCTAAAAAAATGGATAATAAGAGAAAAGAATATGAATATTGGCTCAGAATTGGTGCAAAGATCATCGATGGAAAAGACTACAATTTAGCAGTACAGGAAGTCAAAGAAGATATCGAAAAAGAAGAGGAATATTATACCCTGGAAGATATTGGCGAAATTATTTTCAAACATGCACCTTCATTTGAATTTTTTCATGATTTCAGCAGTTTACTTCCGGATACTATTGATCTTGAAGATCTTATCGTAGGTAAAGAGGATGTCAAAGGTTATAAAGCAGTAAGAAACTATTTAGAAGTGGCAAATCTTAAACCGGATTTTTTTGACCAAAAGAACAGCCGCATATTAAAGCAAAAAATTGAAAAACTCAATAAAGACATAACAGTAGATTTCCACGAATATTGGCGCCAATGCATTGGATACAAAAATAAAATACAAATATCATTCGAATTAGAACATTATGATCACAATACCCCAGAAAAGCTCGGAAAACCTTATATTGAATTCTGGATCAAAGATAAAGAGGAAAGATTGTATCCCAAACAACGCAGCCGTGGGGTCAGGTGGTTTTTATCCTTCTACCTCGAACTAAAAGCATTTGCAAAACGAAACAACCGCAAACGGATTCTTCTGATTGACGAGCCTGCAATGAGCCTCCATGCAAGAGCACAGGAAGATGTACTAAAAGTATTTGAAGACATTAAAAATGAACTACAGGTAATATATACCACTCATTCGCCCCATCTTGTAGATGTAAATAAACTCTACAGAATATTGGCTCTCCAGAGAAACGATGATAATGGCAGTAGCGAAACAGTAGTGTTTGACGCCAACTCCTTTGAACGTGCATCATTTGACACATTATCGCCAATATACAGTGTAATGGGAGCACGACTAAATGAACAAAAATTTATTCAAGCCAAAAACAATATCATCATAGAAGATATTACAACGTATTATTATCTAAAGGCAATATCAAAATTAACCGGAAGAATGAATGAACTGTATTTTATACCTGCCACAGATACCTCGTATGTCATAACAATGGTAAATCTTTTACTGGGATGGCAACTTGAATTTATGGTAATACTTGGAAATAATAAAAAAGCTCTTGATAACTACAAATTTCTTAAACATAACCTGTTCAGGAACAATGATGAGATTGCACGGAAAAATATTATTCAGCTGGAAAATAATATGAAACAGATTGAGGATATGTTCTCAACTATAGATTTTAAAAAATTCATCCTAAAAGATCGGATTGGTATAACAGAATCTAACTCCGACTATATAAAAAACAACAATCTTTCCAGGCCTATATTGGGTTCAAGATTTTTATTGTCGGTAGAACAAGATAACCTCCAAATTGATGATTTTGACGATCAAACCAGAGAAAATATTAATAATCTAATTAAAAAAATCCAACAAAGACTTTCTAGGTTGGAGGAGTCACAAATGATTACAGAATAGCCAACTCCCCGATATATGAAATTACAATACGGAAAACTTAAAGGCAACCCCATTATAATCAACTAAACTCATTGTGTGACGCTCATTAAATCCACTATTAAAGCCCCTGCTTATGATCTCTCTTTGAAGGTCATTGTTTAGTCCATTAAAGAACAAAGGTGTTGAAAATTATTTCAACACCTTTGTTCCTTGCGGAGAAAGAGGGATTCGAACCCCCGGTCCCTCACGGGACAACGGTTTTCAAGACCGCCGCATTCGACCACTCTGCCATTTCTCCGGTTGCAAAACTAAAACAAAACTTCTTTTATACAAAAATTACGATAAAAAAAGTCGTAAAATATTATTTTATAGTTTTAATGGGTGGAATATCAAGTTATTTCACTTTCTCATATACATGATAAAGATATTATACCCGAAACCCTATAACCAGAATATCATCAATCTGCTCATAAATGCCTTTCCAACGCTCAAAATATATACTTAATTCTTCTTTTTGCTCATCCACATTCAGATGGGCAATATTCTCAAGCAGATTCTTAAATTTTCTTCTTGTCATTTTCTTATTCGTTTCCCCACTTATTTGATCAGAATATCCATCCGTAGACAGATAAACCATGTCGCCTGCTATATACTGAATAATATTACCCTGAAAATCTTGATCCAATTGGCATTGGAGACTAATCGACATCCTATCGGGTTTATATTCAATCAAATGACCATCTCTAACCAAATAAAGAGGATGATAGGCACCTGCATAATCAATTTGTCGGGCTTGTGGATCCTGAACAGCAATTGCGATATTCATACCATCCCTGTTCTCATCATTAACTGTTTTTTGGTGCAGTGATTGGATCATTCGGGTTCGCAGTATATTCAAAATTTCACTTGCTGTAATAGTATTCATTTTGCTGATAATATCATCCAGCAAGGACATGCCCAGTAAACTCATAAAAGCACCAGGAACTCCATGTCCGGTACAATCAACACAAGCTATAATATTTTTCCCATTCTTCTGGTTTACCAGTAAAAATCACCACTAACAAGTGTCTCAGGTTTAAAAAAAATAAAATAATCATTAATAAGTTTTGCTATATAATAATTCTGAGGCAATAGCGCTGCCTGAATGCTTTTAGCATATTGAATACTGTGAGTAATTGCATCATTTTTTGTCTCTATTGCATTTTTTTGTGTATGCGCAATATCCCGTTGTTGTTCTAACTCATCTCTTTGCGCAGCAATTTCTTCATTTTGTTGTTGCAGCTCTTCATTTTGAGCTTCAATTTCTTCTGTTTGTTGTCTTAAAAGTCGGTTATCCCTCCGTTTTTGTCTAAAACTATAATATATAAGAGTTATGATCACCATTAAAACTACAACACCCGCAAAAAAAACATATTTTAATGTTTTTTGATGTTGCAGGAGTATTTTTTGTTCTTCCAATTCAGCTTCTTGTTTTGTAATTTTCTGCAAATTTCTCTCAGTCTGATACTTTTTTTCTAATTCCTGAATTTGTTTATGCTTTTCCTTATTAAACAATTGGTCTTCCAAGTCTTTATACTGCTTATGATGGTCTAAGGCTTCCTGTAAATCTCCCATCTGTTCATACCCTAAAGATAATAACCGATGCGATTCTTTGCTTTGACGAGGTGTATTAATAGAATTTGATATGTAAAGGCTCCGCTTTGCCATATCAACTGCATCAGGATAATTCCCTTTTTTCAATTTAATCTTAGCCAAATAATTCAAGTCTTCAGCAACACCCACTTTATCATCAATTTGAAAATCAATCTTCAGTGCCTTATCAAGCATTGAGGTAGCCTTCTCATATTCGTTTTGTTCAAAATACACCAGTGCGATATTCGAATAAACTGCTGAAACACCTTTTTTATCATTCGTTTTTCCCTTGTATTTCAGTGATTTATTAAAATATTCCAAAGCATTTTTCAAATCTGATTGCTTAAGATATATCTCACCAATATTATTATAAATGGTACCCAAATCCCGGGAATTCTCGAGTTCCAGATTTATGTTTAATGATTGTTTATAATAATCTATTGCAGTGTTAAAATCATTTTGTTCTTCAAAAATAGTGCCTATATTGTTATAACATCCGACAATTCCTTTATTGTAATTTATAGAATTATAATAAGACAGTGATTCATTATAATTATCCAATGCTTCTTTGTATCTTCCCAACTGATAATGGACATTACCAATATTCATATAGGCATGTCCAACTTTCTTAATATTTTCCAATTGTTCGGATTCTTTTTTATGTTGGGCAACTAGTGCTTGTCTGTAAAACAATACACTATCATAATGGCTCAAAGCTTCTGCAAAATCACCTCTGTTTTTTCAATCAAATTTAGCAAAGAATCCTGTTCTGGATTATGCTCCGCATAAGCCAAAATAGGCAGAAATAATAGTATAACTTGTAGTAGCTTCATCTAAATAAAGTTAGACTATTAAATTCATTTTCTGAGACTTATTGCTACAAAAGTTAACATTTTTTAATTATCCATCTAATGGAACCATCCTGCATTATCTCCTGACATGTACAATTTTATACGCAGGTTTTGTGTACACTAATTAATGAGGGTTTCATTATATTCAAACAATACGAGCCAAATCCGTTTTAAGTTTAGAAACATTAACTTCTTTTTTACAAACAATTAGGTTCTTATTGACGAACTTCCAATAATGCAATATTTTCAACATGATATGTATGTGGAAACATATCAACAGGTTGAATAATTTTCACACTATACTTTTCACTCAACAAATTCACATCTCTGCTTTGCGTAGCAGGATTACAACTCACATAAACAATTTTCTCCGGTTCAGCAGCAAGAAGGTTTTGTATAACTTTTTTATGCATTCCCGCCCTTGGGGGATCTGTGATAACTACATCCGGTGCCCCATACTGGTGGATAAATTGACCATCCAAAATTTCTATCATATCCCCGGCCACAAAAACAGTATTGTCTATATTATTCATTCTCGAATTTGTTTCTGCGTCTTTCACAGCTTCAGGAACAGACTCTATACCTACAACTTTTTGAGCATATGGAGCAATAAAATTTGCAATTGTACCTGTCCCTGTATAAAGATCATAAACTATTTCATTACCATTCAAAGCAGTAAATTCAAGAACCAATTTATACAACCTGAGAGCCTGAAATGAATTCGTCTGAAAGAAAGATTTTGGGCCGAGTTTGAAATCTAAACCATCCATCTTTTCAATAATATAATCCCTCCCATTATAGAGCTTTGCTTCCAAATCATAAATTGAATCATTAGCTTTGGGATTTATCATATACATCTGAGAGGTAATCTGGGGAAATTGATTTGCAAGATAATGCAGTATACGTTCTCTTTTCTCCTGATCTTCATAATAAAAAATCAAAATGACCATCAATTCATCAGTAGAAGTAGTTCTTATTACCAGGTTTCTTAAAAATCCAGTTTGTTTTCTCAGATCAAAAAAGGTGTAATTATGTCGTACTGCAAAATCTTTGATGGCATTACGAATTTCATTAGAAGGCTCTCTTTGTAAATAACAATGCTCAACATCCACAATTTTGTCCCATCTTCCGGGTATATGAAAACCCAGCCCGTTTAAATTTTTCTCTTTCGGCATTATATTTAGTTCTTCTTCAGTAAGCCATCTGAAATTGGTAAAAGTAAATTCCAATTTATTTCTATAATATTTAGTATATTCAGAAGGCAAGACAGGACGTGATTCGACCTTAACTTTGCCTATTCGTTCAAAATTATCCGTCACCTGTTTTTCTTTATACTTTAATTGTTCTTCATAAGGTAAATCTTGCCATTTACATCCACCACACAGATCAAAATGAGAACAAAATGGAGGAATTCTCATGTTCGAGTATTCATGAAATTTTAAAGGGATTGCCTCCTGATAACTTTTTTTGTTTTTTGTCACTTTAAGATCCACAACATCTCCCGGTAATGCTTTCGAGACGAAAACCACCTGGCCATTTACCCTGGTAACAGACTTCCCCTCCGCACCTATGTCTTCAATCCTGACATTCTGATGCACAATATTTTTTCTTTTCCTTCCCAATTTTTCTTTTTGCACAAAATTACACAAGAATTCAGTTTTTAACAATATCATTATAGTTAGATATGTGCTTTTATACTATCTGATTTGGATTTTTAAAGTATTTGTTATAATTTTGCCCTGTCATTTTTCACCAAAAATATGCTTAAACACTTGAATATTGGATATAAGAGCGGAACAGGTTTTTTACTTGTTTTTATAATATTCTTATTGCCAATATTTTATGCCTCTTTTCAGCCAATAGCCTCTCCAAATATTTCAATGACTAACTCCGCATCTGAAAATAATCATTTTGTAGAGCTTATATATAAAGACAAAATAAACCAGCTTGATTCTTTTGTAAACACCAGCCCCGTTAACTCTAATTTCCAAGGAAATATGCTGGTAGGGTATAAAGGCAATGTTCTATATACTCACTCCGATGGTTATGCTGATCCAAGAAAAAAAACTGCGCTAAATGAAAATTCTATTTTCCAGCTTGCCTCTGTAAGTAAACAATTTACAGCATTTGCGATAATGATGCTTAAGGAACGTGGTAAGCTTTCCTATTCAGATACCGTCAATAAATACATACCCAATTTCCCGTATGATGGTATTACCATAAGGATGCTTCTCAACCACACAGCAGGATTACCAAACTATATGTGGTTACTTGAAAACTACTGGAACAAAAACAGCGTCCCGTATAATGACGATGTCCTAGACCTTATGGCTGAGCATAACCTCAAACTGTACTTCAATCCAGGCACAAGATTTTCTTATTCAAATACAGGATATATTATTTTGGCATCACTCGTAGAAAGAATTTCAGAACAACGTTTCGATAAATTTTTAGAAGAAAATATATTTGAACCACTGGAAATGGATAACACTTATTTAATGTGTCTTAAATATGATAATAACGAAGAATTGTTGAAAGGCTATTACAAATGGGGGAACTCTTACAGACAAATTTCACAGAATATTAATGATGCAACTGTGGGTGACAAAGGTGTTTATTCAACAATAAAGGATCTTTTTAAGTGGGATATGGCTTTGTATGAAAACAAACTTATAAAAGAAGAAACAAAACAAGAGGCTTATAAAAAGGCAGAGCTGAAAAACGGGAATCATTATCCATATGGGTTTGGTTTCAGAATAAAAGAGCACAACAATAAAAAAGTTGTATATCACTATGGAAAATGGAATGGTTTCAGAACCGGTATAATAAGATTTGTAGAAGATACAAATACAATAATACTTCTTAATAACACTAATGCTACAGGTGCAAGTAACATTTCAGAATCAATAAGCGATATTTTGTATTATTCAGAGAACTAAAGATTATCCGAGTTCACTGATCCTTTCCAGCGCAGCTTTATCAAGAATACAAATTTTCTTACCCTCCAAAGCTATTACCTCCTCATTTGAAAATGAAGACAAAGTCCTGATTGCATTAGAGGTAGTCATATTAGACAAATTAGCTAAATCTTCACGGGACAAATAAACTTTAAGTGTGTTTCCATCAGATTCAAATCCATAGGTATCTTTCAGAAACAACAGAGATTCAGCGAGCCTTCCACGGATATGCTTCTGGGTAAGGGTTACGGTTCTTGTATTGGAAAAACCCAGTTCTGAGGCTAAAAATTCAATAATACCCAGCGAAAACTTACCATTTTCTTCCAAAATATCAAATAAACAACGTTTTTCTATCGTACAAATTTCAGAAGATTCAATTGATTGTGCTGTTGCTAAATAATTTTGTTTGGCAAATAATGCTCTAAAACCTATAAATCCATTTTGCTTAGCCATTCTCACTATTTGTTCCCTGCCACCTACACCTTCCTTGAATATTTTTACTTTACCTTTAGCAAGAAATATTAAGCCTGTGGGCTTATCACCTTCTTTATATATAATTTCATTTTTTTTATAAGATGAAATTGCACTGTTCTCTTTCAGGATTTTTTTCTGATTTTTAGTTAAATCCTTAAAAACAGTCATTTTATCTATAACATGAGTTGATTCATTCTTTTTGTCCATCGTCAGACTTATATGTTTTTAAGCATACAAATGTACACAATTCCATTATCCTAAAAAAATTTTTAAAGACTAATCGATTATTTGTTAAGAACTCATAGAAAAAAATAAGAGAGCAGACTCTGCTGCTCTCTTATTCCTTCCATCACTCTACATCCTTTATTCAATCTTTATTTTCTTTGATGGCTGCTGTTTTTGTTCCTCTTTCTTAGGAATAGTGACATACAGTACTCCATTTTCATGTTTAGCCTTAATATCCTCAGGCTTCACGCCCTCAGGTAAACTAAAGGAACGCTGGAATGAACTATAACTAAACTCTCTTCTTAAGTAGTTATCCTCCTTATCTTCATCTTTGTGCTCTTTTTGAGAAGAAATCAGGAGTACATTGTTTTGAACATCAACATTAAAATCTTTTTTATCCAATCCTGGTGCAGCAACTTCAATTACATAGTCATCTTTTCTATCTTTAACATTAACATCGGGTACACTTGGATTGGCTTCAAAATCAAAGAAATCTTTTACGAAATCTTTTCCGAAAAAGTCATCATCAAAGCTTGGTAAAAATCGTTTATTTCTTAACATCGGTATCATAGTGCAAACCTCCTTTCTTTTTTTGTTTGACACAAATCCTTAATATCTTCATTCAAATTCAATCAAATGGTATGCCATTGCACAAAATGCCAAGATTGAACGACATAATGTCATTAACAACAATATTGCTATGCCATTTTGTCGTATATAATTAAAGTCACGGTGAAACAAAATCTACCAAAAAATAAAAATTTAGTTAACGATTTATATATTTGTAATCATAAAATCGTAATATGGAGTTAAAAATCCTCTTGTTTAATTTTCTTTCATTTCTTTTTATTGCATCCTTGCCCATAAAATCAGTGGCGCAAGTTAAATCGCCTGAGTATGAATGGGAAAAAGGAAGCATAGTCGAAACAGGAGAACAAAAGCCTTTCTGGCTCATTGCTAACCGCGACGGCAAATATCTACCTAACCATTCAGTATTGTATTCTAACTTTTTAGTTTATTCAGAGAAGGACACCAGTAAAGACTTTGCTATAAATTATAGTTTAGAGGCATCGGCCTCTTTAAGTAAAAACCTTGATATAAGGCTAAATCAATATTATTTAGATTTTCAGTATAAATTTCTGAAACTCCAAACCGGCGCCCGCTCAGAAAGCTTTGGTAATCATTCTTCTTTTGTCTCCGGTGGTTCAATCATATATTCTGAAAATGCACGCCCTTTACCCAAGGTAGCTTTACTCTCTGATGGATATATTGATATTCCATATACCAGGGAATACATAAAAATTAAAGGTTATATTGCCCATGGGTGGATGGGAGAAAACAGATATGTACCCCAAACCCTGCTTCATCATAAATATGGATACATAAAATTTGGTGGAGATTTACCGGTGAATTTGCACTATGGACTGCAACATTTAGTACTTTGGGGTGGCATATCTCCTGACCATGGAGAGTTACCAAATGGTTTTAATGCCTTTAAAAAAATATTTTTTGCTAATGCTGCGGATTCTACAGCGCCATCAAATGAAGCGCTAAATGCTCTTGGTGACCACAGAGGTTCTCATAATTTCGGAGTGGAATACAAATCTGATAAATTTAACATAAACCTCTATTTTCAAAGCATTTTTGAAGATAATTCAGGAATGGTGTTAAAAAATTTTCCCGATGGACTATGGGGAATAAGCTACGCTGATAAAAACAAACACAGTTTTCTTCAGCATGCAGTTTATGAATGGATATATACAAAATACCAAAGTGGAGAAAGAATAGAACCAAGCGGAAGTGGAAACGATAATTATTTTAACAACAGCATTTACCGTAATGGCTGGACTAATGAACTATTTACAATTGGAACACCCTTTATCACATCACCAGTAATGAACGATGATAATTCAGAAAGAATTTTAAACAGTCGGGTAATCGGACATCATATTGGTTTTATTGGATGGATAAATCCAAATTTAAACTATATTACACATCTTTCATATACCTTAAATTACGGAACACACACCAAATCATTCAATCCACCCAAAAACCAATTATCTTTTTTGCTTCAAATGGAATATAACATAAAGCAATGGGACAATATCTCTTTAAGAGGTGGATTAGGTTTTGATATGGGTGAAATATACGGAGATAATTTCGGTCTGGAATTAAGCATAATAAAATCCGGTGCTTTCTAACCTGCATTATTCATGCAGGCTAAAAAAGTTTTAAAGTTTCTCCGCGATTATTCATTTCCTTTTTAACATAATTCCAAACATATCGTAAAACAACCAAAAGAATACTAAGGAATAAACCTGCAAACGCCGCTACAATAACAATTAATTTCCGTTTAGGTTTTGCTCTTTGTTCTGGTTTAACAGCATAATCAAGTACATTTATAACCGGCGTTTCTTTTACAAGCTCAACTTCTGTCATTTCTCGTTCTTGTTCAAGACTAAGGAATACCTCTCTTTTAAGATTTACTTGTCGTTCAAGCCTGTCCAACTCCATTTGCAATCTTGGAGAATGAGAGATTTCCCTATTGTTTTCCTTAAATTCCTTAACTTCTTCTTCTGCTTCTTTTAACTCTTTCTCAATCGTATTTAATCGTCGTAGGAGATATTTCTGGTTTTCTCTTGTAGTTGTTTTTCTTTCCGTTTGTACATATTCTGTAATTAGGTCAATAATATAATTTGCTATATCCGCTGAAAGCTGAGGTTCGGGCATCTCAACTGTAATTGTCATCAACCCGGTTTCCTCATCTCTTCTAAAATCAAGTTTGTTTCTCAATTTTTCCAGGGTTCTAGAGAATGACAATTCCTCTGTTTCTGCATCAATCTCCCAGTATTCAATGAGGTTTACAGGGCGGTCATATTTTTCGGTTGTCCATTCATGGTATATGATGCGTTCATTAATATTTCGGCTTTCAATCAAATCTTCAATGTTAAACTGTGAAGTTCTGGTAAGGCTACCTCCAAAACCAAATTGCATAGCCAAGTTTTCTATTCCACCCTGTGCTCCTTCTCTTCCCTGGGTTTCTTTATACAAAGAAACAGAAGCCTCATATTGTGGCTTTGCCAATAAAGCGTATATGACGGATAAAATAATAAACCCCGCTGTAAACCAAAATAGAAACCTGCGAAATTTCCAGATTTTAAAAAAGACCTCTAGTAAGTCTATTTCATCCTTATTGGTATTCGACCGGTTATGAAGGTTTTCTTGTGTGGTCATTTGTTGCTTTATTTCTCAAGTATATAAATTACAGTAGCTATATTTGTAGCAATAGATGCCCAGCTGGTTAAAAGTTCTGTAATGTTAATATCTCTTTCGGGCCTCTCTGGCACATAAATTTCAGAACCCTCTTTAACTTTTGGGTCCCAAAAAAGCCGTTTTTTACGTGCATTTCCTCCTGGATAATATACAACTGTTTTAGATTTGGCTGCATCAAAAGTATAATCCCCAGCGGCTTCGATATAGTTATCCATACTCCAGTTTTCATTGTATTGTACTAGGCCGGGATTTCTTACATTGCCTGTTACCTTGACTGTTCCGGGATGTCTGGGTATATAAATCTGATCATCTTCTTGCAAAATGATTCCCCTTGTTTTTTTATTCAACATCCTATCAAAATTACCAACAATTCTCAAACTATCATTTCGTTTGAATTGTAATCCAGGCATGAACGCCTCATCAGTTAACCCCCCTGCTCTATCTATCAGTTCATGGAAAGTTTCATTCTTGTCCAATATAGGATATTTTCCCGGAAATTTAACCTCTCCACTAATTTCAACAATCCTGTGTGGTTCAAAATCTGGGTCTTTCCTCACAACTACAACATCATAATCCCTGAGTTCAAAATCATCAGATTTATCAAATTTATGTAAGATATCCGGAGAAATTGCGACATCATGAAATTTAACAAAATCTTCATCCCTGCCTTCATTTCTTAATCTAAAGACCTCAATATTATATTTATATGCTTGTTTTGTAAATCCTCCTGCTTGCAATAACAAATCCTGCAAAGTCATATTATCCTCTAAACTGTATCGTCCGGTATCCTTTACTTCACCATATACTGTAACCTCTTTTAGATCATGGACAACATCTGCACCATACACAATTATACTGTCACGGCTCCGAAGCAGGAAGTTATGCTTATCCTCATCACCTTCCATTAACTTATCCAGTTGCACAGGAATAATTTCTTTATCCAAATAGTTATCTTTATACCTGATCAAATCAGCACGAGTCTGAAAAGTTTCTCCCCAATATATTGAATCTTTAAGTCCTCCTGCCTTATGGAGTAAATCCTTAATAGTCATACTATCTGTAAGTACATATTTTCCTGGTTTATATACATGTCCACTAATATTTACAAAATTCACCCCACCGGGAACGGAATCCCGCGATGATTCACCAGTTACCGGCATAACTGTTACTATATCATTATCTTGGATAGGTACCGTATTAACCTCAAATTCTCCTTCATCATTAAATTGTCCAAAATCAACAGAAAGCACCTTATAAACCTCAGCATCCTCACCACGTGTTTTGAACGGAGCAATGCGTTCAATTTGTACATGTCGTTCATCAGCTGTACGTTTTATCCCTCCTGAATATTGAAGTAATTCTCTTAAAGTTTCGTTCTTTTTTAATTCATAAAATGACTCTTCTTTGACTTCTCCCTGTAATCTGACTTTACTGATTCTTGGCGGAACATATACTACATCGTTATTTCTTAAGCGTATATCCTCAGGCATCGTACCAGATGTTATAAAATTGTAAAGATCTAGATTAGCAATAACCTCACCATCCCGAATTACACGAATGTCCCTTAAAGAACCTTTAATAGTAGGGCCACCCGCCTTATAAAGAGCAGAAAAGGCCGTAGAATATGAGCTTACAAACTGTGAACCTGCCTGATCTACCTGACCTACAACGAATACCTGAATAGATTGTAATTCTCCCAGATTAACATCAAGAAATGTGGTAGGATTACCCCGGGAGGGCTTTAAACCACTATATATTGTAGATAAACGTTTAGTCAATTTTTCCTCTAATTGCTCCAGACTTAAACCACTAACTTCAATTTGCCCGTATTGCTCTATAAAAATTGTTCCATCTCTTGAAACTTTAGTTATCATTCGCCTTTCTGTTTCACCCCAGATAGATACTATAATCTCATCGCCCGGACCTATTTGATAATTAGGATCTAACTTACCAATATCCCCTCTGTCAAATTTTTCCTCCCGTCCCATAAAAAGATCATAACCAAAATATTTACTTCGCAATGTGTCTCTTTTCGCTTTTCTTTTCCATTGATCCCATCTTAAACTATCCATTCTTCTTCGCCATCTATCTTGCATAGTATCCTGGGCAAAAGATGGAGCGCCAGCAATATCGATGTTATCCATTTGGGGTTCTCTATCAAAGCTCTTTTCCTGATCTCCCCTCAGTTGTTCAAGGTCAGAAATATCATAACCTGCAGCCTCAGCCTGCTGTAAAAGTTGATCCTGCGAAATGGTTCCTGATTGTAGCTGTCTTGCGATATTCTGTATTGCATTTAAATCCTGTGAGTATGCATACAGGGGCATAAGCAATACAAACAATAATATTATCCTTTTCATCAGTTCACAAATGTTATTATTATGATGATTTTTTCTTTTTATAAGAGTTAACAAATATAATATTTTATTAAACAACGAAAATAGTCAGAAACAAAAATCTACTGTTTCAATACAATTATAACGAAACTGTCCAAAAAATCAGAATGGATTTTCTGTAGATCTATTCTGTATGACTCTTGGAAAAGCTTCTAGTAGTTAACCAATTAAAAAAAATAAAATTATTCCTTCTCAAGTTCACGAATTTTTTGATATGCTTTCTCTAGTTTTTCTTCGAGTTCCTTTTGATACTTATAAGCCTCAGACAATTGTTTTTCATTTTCCTGGGCTTTTCGTGTAGCCTCTTCCTGTGTAGCTTTCAATTCTTCCATATTCTGGCGCATCTCCTCTTCCTGGGCTGACATTTCTTCTGCTTGTTGTTGAGTTTTTTCTAGCAGTTCTTTTGTCCTTTTATTTGTCTCGGATGCTTGAAGTGTACTGGCGATGCTTAAGGAAGCTTCTTCCACAAATTCAATCTCATAATCCTCAAAATTCTTAAAAGATGCAATTTCAATTACCCCTAAAACTTCGTCTTCAACTTTCATGGGAATAAGTAACAAGGAACCCGGGTTAGCATCGCCCAGCCCACTTGTAATCCGGATATAATCATCCGGTATTTCAGTCATATGTATCTTTTCTTTTTCAATAGCACATGTGCCGACTAAACTTTCGCCCGGTTTAAATGACCTGTTAATATATTTTCTCCTGTCAAAGGCATATGCAGCTTTTAGATCAAAAACTAACTCATCGTCCTCGCTCTCAGACTTAACAAAGATTCCACCTTGATTTGCTCCTAAATAATCCACAAAAAAGTTTATAATTTTATATGCCAAATCTTCAAGCTTATAATCTTGTCGCAATATCTCATTCATCTTAGCTAACCCTTCATTGTGCCATCTCCGTTTCTCCTCTTCTTTCCGCTTTTCTTCTTCGATCTTAGCGGCTTCTTTCAGTTTATTCTTCATCTCAAGCAGTGCTTTACGGAGATGATCATTATCGCCTAATAGTTTAATGTCATAATCCAAATTCCCTTCCCCTATTTGACGGGCAAATTCAACGGATTCTCTAAGATTATTGACAGTGTGCTCAAGGGCAATATCCATCTGTCCTGTTTCATCTTTACGGTTCCTGAGTTCTTCATCGAAAGTTACATCCAGATTTCCTTCTGCCACCTTATCTAATACTTCTGTTGTTGATTTAATTGGTTTCTGGACATACCATGTTAAAAATCTATTTCCAATAAGCAAAACAAGATAACCAACAGGTATGTACCACAATAGATTATTTATACCGTATCTACCAACGATAAACGAAGTAATTGCAATTATATAGGTGGAAAAAAGTATGACATAAGCTGATTTTTGAAGAATTGTATGTTTATATCTGAACCAATATACAAACAATGCAAGCGGTATTACTCCAAAAGTTAAAACCAGTATAAAAATCAGTAATGAACTCATGACTTAAAATTTTAGTTTTTGCGACAAAAAGTAGCATTTTTTTTATTAAAAAACAATTATAAGATATTAATATAACGTAGATTCATTAAGCTGTATAATTATATTGATAGCCTATTAGCTCAATCCAAATAATCTTTGTAATAAAAATGAAACTTTTGTGTATAAATTACAGAAATGAGTTTGATATATAAAACATGTATAGTAAAACGAAAACCAACTGATAAACAATAATACAAAAAAACATGAAAACATTAAAATGAACAACATTAATCGCACTATTGGAATTGCCATTACCATAAGCTACGAAGAATGCATT
>JAWLEB010000023.1:0-45519 GCA_041686375.1 Bacteroidales bacterium | reverse complement strand
GCCTACCAGCGCCGATGGTACTACGTAAAGTGGAAGAGTAGGTCATCGCCGACTTTTAAAAAATCCCGAACCTTTCCTTAAGGTCGGGATTTTTTTTATGGATAAAATTTGTTGTCCTATTCGTCGGTGACTTCTTTAAATATCAGTTCTTTATGATTTTTTTTATTCCATGTTGTAATTAATGTAAAGAAATCACTGTATTCACTTTCCGGGATATGGGAGTCCTTAATGATTAGTTCCTTTGTCACTGTTATCTCTTCTGGTGTACTGCTTATTATTACGGACACTTTGCCTGATGCATTTTCTTTTTCCTCTTTGATGTTATTGTTTGTCAATTTGATGTCTTCAGATTTGTTGATAGTATAGGCATAACTGACTTTTACCGGATATTCTATCCCCAGAGGTGTATTCCTTTCAGAGACAAGATGATTCAATTGGCTGATATCCGATATTGCAGGAAATTCCGGTATCTTCATTATATGATAATCTTCTTGTTTTTGAGGGGATACGTTTGTCTCTACCGTATAATCAATAATAGACTGTTCTGGAGTAACTTTATTGATTTTCAGTTCTTTAATGTCTGATGATGTGAAAACCGGATTTAATAATGATTTGGAAGCTTCCTCGTTATCTTTAATTGTAAGATATGGATTTTCATTATATGTCAAATCTGCTTTTAACTCACCTTCAAGTTGAAAATCTTTATTCATAGTGAATTCGCCCTCGTATTTGGCATGACTGTTTTGTCCATTGGCTTCAACAAATTCCGGCTTTTCATTATCTAAAATTACGTTGTTTGCATCATAGAGTTTGTATAGCTCATTACTTTTATTATCTTCAATTGCTGAGAGATATATGTTTTCATTGTTGTGTTTAACCTTCACAAAATATTTTTCTATTGTTTTCGGGTTACCAATATCTTCGTTGAAAAAGTTCTCCGGGATAATTGCAACCGGCTGTGCTTCAAATCCCTGTTCTTGTAACAAGGAAGCCAGCAGTACTGTTTTTTCCTCTGTGTTACCTCCGTTATTCTCCAGAACTTTTTGGTTATCTTTAAGTTTATGTCCCGAGTATTTTAGGGGTACGTCAAAATGATTCATCTGGTTGACTACCATCTTTTGAATGGCCCGAATAGTATCGAATTCAGTTTTCGTATCTTCAAAAATATTGTTAACTTTTTCTTCTGTTTTTTCCGGGAGATTATAGCTTATTTCATTTGTTAAATACTGATATGCTTCGGTGAAATTTTTTGTGCTGAAAATCAACCGGGGCAGATGCTCATCAAATTCAGGCTGGTTGCGTTCATCGGAAATGGGCTTGATGTTTTTAAATACCCACTGATACTCTTTTGTGGAACCTTCCCTGGCGATATTCAAGTCTTCTTTTGCATTAAGAACTTTATAATTCAGCTCATAATTTTCAGGAACTTCCACTTTGACTATCAATTCTTTTACGGGTGATGTTTGAGCAAGAATTTCGTTTTCCATAAGAAAAGGGATGAATTCTTTTTCACTTTTCAGTTCATAATCCAGATTAATGGTTGAGTTCTTTTCTAAACCCGTATGTGTCACTACCATTTCCCTGAGATGACTATAAGGAGGTGCTCCTGATGCCATACGTGGTAAAACTTCATTGTATGCATTATCAGGAGATTCAACCTCTTTGCCGTCTGCCATTGTTGTAACAGATTTGTTTATAGTCAGTTCTTGATAATCAGGGTTATAAACTATAAAACTTTCTCCATATCTACTGTTAAAAGCATAGTAGCTATGAATATCCAGTTCGTGTTGATAATGATAATCTACAGAACCATCTTCGTTTAAAGTATAGGTTTTAACTATCTTTTTGTATACAGCATCCGCTTCGCTGTAATCTTTTTCTTTTTTATCACAGGATGAAAAAACAAGTATAAATCCTGTTATCAATGAGAATATTATTGTTTTTTTCATTTTTATCTTGTTTTGTATCATTCAAAATTATTTTTTGAGAATTACTTTTTCGTTAGCAATTGTTTTCTGTGATTTTACAACATTTCTGAAGTTTTCCCACTCTTCTGCTTTATACTTTCTTTTGTTGAAAACAATTTGCTCATTCAATTTTAGTTTGTTTCCGTTTAATTCATATCCACCTTCAAATGTTGCTGATGACCCTTCAATTTGGTCTGCTTCAGGCAAATATGATGCATTTTCAAATTCTGGTAATTCAATGGTTTCATTCAATTCTATCAGTTTACTGCATCTGTCTCGAAAATCTTTTTCCCTTTCTTTATTGTCCGGATTGAAGCTTAACTGAGAGTTTACCGAGGTAAATAATTCTTTAGCTACAACCGGGGTGAATATGATTTCTTCTTCAGTAACAATTGCATAATTTGGAATTCTATATTTTACTTTTATCTTCATTTTTTCTTCCTGATAGTTATATGGCTCACTATAAGTCATGTCTAAAATTTCGATATCCGGAGAAATTTCTCGTATTTTCTCTTCCAGGGCATTGTCCCAGTTTCTTTTGTAGGTTCCTGTAAACATACTTCTTAAGGCACCATCTGATTGTCCCTCAGCTTCTATCTGAAATTCCCCTTCCAGAGAACCATCTTCTTTCAATGTTGATTTACCATTCATCTTATAAAAATGTTTTTCCGGTGGTGATACAGGAGTCTCTTTTAAATCGGCTCCTTCAGGTACGCCTAGAAGATAGCCTTGTTGTTGCTCCAGGCTTGACCATAGCTCTCTTGTGAAAGGTACCCACGTTGGGTCTAATAATTTGTATTCACCATTAGATAATTTTACTACAGTGATGCTATGATTGAACTGGTCTGCCGGAATGTCTTCTATCCTAGATCCTGCCATGGTCATAGCTGCATAGGACTCAAATCCTGCTGCCCTGAGCATAGCTATCAACATTCCTGCTTTGTCTTTACAGACTCCACACCTGTCTTCGAATGTCATAGTTGCCTTGTGTAATGTGTAACCTTCTCCTTCACCCATTGAAAGTCCGGAGTAACGAATGTTATCAGCTACCCAGTGAGTAAGTTTAGCTATGCTGTCTCTTTCGTTTTTTGCTCCTTCTAAAATTTCATCTGTTTTATTTTTTATGGCTTCACTATATTCAAAACTTCCATAATCTTTGTTAACATTATAGAACCATAAGGATTTTTCTTCCCATTTTTCTGTGGTTGTTAGCAGTAATTTCGGAGCAACATCAGAAACTGCCACCATGTGAGGTTCTTTTTCGACAGGGCCTACGTTGTTTTTGGTAAAGGTATATTGTGTTTTTTCTCCTAAGTTGTACTTTGAAGAATTTATGTTTCCATGAAAAATCTTATAATTTAAGGATTTGGAGTTTGGAATTTTTACTTTGTAAACTTGGTTTTTAACCGGTTCATCATTCCAGAATTCAACGATATCATAAAAATGGCCTTCCATAGGGGGAACATACTTTGAGTCGTCTGGCGGGCTGTTTTCATCCTGAAGAAGGGCATAAGTAAAACCTTTCCTGAACCTAACAATTTCAATGGCATCTCCGGGTTCCAGATTACCTATGTCTATCATTTTGTGTCTTGCACCCCAATATATCATCCTTGCGGGAGCCGGATAGTCATGAATCCTGTCTTTACCTAATTTTTCAACCGTTCCATCTTTTCTGTAAATTTTAACTTCCTTGATTTCTGTATATGCTGATAAAGGATCATACCGAAAACTTAAATGGTTCAGCTTTTTTGCACCTTCCGGTGTTAGTACTTTAATAAGTTGGTGAATGTCACGGTAACTTAGTCCGCTTTCTTTTACATCCACATCTGTGCTGTCAAAAATTACCAGATGGTCTGCATCCGGATAATCATTGGCGTCCCCAGCATTTTGAATAAGGCTGAAAGGAACAGCAATAAGTTCTATGCTGAAAAAAACCGTTAATAATGATAATACTACTCTTTTTGGCATCGTTAAAGTTTTTTAGATTAGTTGTCAGCTTAAAAATATAAAAAATTTTTAGAATGGAGAAAAGTTTTACAGAATCAGATTGTTAATTTTATTTGGTTTTTAAAAAATGATTTCTTTTATTTGTATCCATATTCAAACCTCTTTGTTAAGTCACTTAATGAAGATGGTTTGATTTATAAAGAAGAGGGGAGAGATTAGGCTCTGCGAACCTCTAGCAACCAGTCTGCACAGACCAGGTGCTAAAACCTAACCCAAAAGGGAATTATAAATCAAATCATTAAACTATGAAAACACAAAAAATTAATCAGCGTTTTATCTGCCTTCGGAATTACATGTGTCCGTACCATTTACTGTGTAAACATTTCTTTATGGCTATTATGCCTATGGGCATGCATTAGATACTTATTCCTTAGTATGTTTTAGGGGAAGTGTGCAAATTCTATGCATGCTATAAACCTTTCGTGTCTTTGTTGTTTAAATTTTTAAAACTATATATCTATGAAAAATTATCGTGTCATTAAAATTGGTGGGTCTAATCTGAAAACATTATCAGATATTGACCGTGTTGTAGATCGGATACAACATTACGATGAGCCTTTAATGATCGTGATTTCCGCTTTTTTTGGAGTGACCGGTCAATTGAATAATGTGCTGGATAGAACAGAAAACATTTATAGACATGGGAAAGATTTTATCACAAAGTTAAGAGACTTTAAGCATCAGGTAATTGCTTGCATTGCATATGCTGTTGATGCTGTTTCATTGGATTTATGGAAAGATGTAGAGGGCTTTTTAAATGCTGATCCTAATGTTATAGAAAATGTAAGAAGAGTTCCACGGTTAACTTATGATGAAGCGGGGGAGATGGCATATTTTGGATCAGATATTTTGCATCCTTTGACAGTTGAGCCTGTACGTGTTAAAAAGATTCCCATAAGAATTTTTGATATTCGTGATGATCAATATCCCCTCCAACCCAAAACAATAATTACGAGTTATAATAAAAAGACTGCCAATATTGTAAAAGGCATTGCTCATTGTGATGATTTTGGAGTTGTTCGTCTAAATGGCGCCAGTATTGGAGTTAAACCAGACGTTTTGTCCAAAATTGCCAGCAGACTCGATCAATATAAAATAAACATCAAATCTGTATTAACCTCCCAAACTACCATTAACATTTTAACTGAAAGATCTGATAATGAAAAAGTTAAAAGGGTGTTAAAAAATGTTGAGATCGATGCCATTGAAAACATTTCAATTGTGAACGATATTTCAGTTGTTGCCCTTGTTGGTGAAGGATTAAAGGAGCACGACGGAATAGCTGCAAAAATATTTACATCTATAGCAAAACGAAGAATTAATATAGAAATGCTATGTTTTGGAGCAAGTCCTGTAGCAGTATACTTTGTGATTAATTCTAAGTATGAGAAAGACACAATTAAAGCAGTTCATGAAGATTTATTTCTTGCTGAAAATACTGTTCTTGAAAGTAATATTATAGAATAAAAGAAAGGGGAAAAGATGGAAAATTTAAATTATAGTTTCGAAACATTACAAGTTCATGCTGGATATGAAAGTGAAAAGCATAATCTTGTGAGTGCGGTTCCTTTATATCAAACAGCTTCGTATAATTTTTTTGATTCCAGTCACTCAACACGCCTATTTAATCTTGAAGAGAAAGGGAATATTTATACGAGAATAATGAATCCGACCACTTCGATTTTTGAAAACCGAATGGCTGCATTGGAAAATGGAATTGGTGCTTTAGCTACTTCTTCCGGGCATGCTGCACAATTTATTGCATTAACAACTTTATTGCAGTCCGGCGATAACTTTGTAGTTTCTCCTTTTTTATATGGGGGTACTTTTAACCAGTTTAACGTATCACTTAGAAAATTAGGTATACAACCTCATTTTGCAAAATCCCTGAATCCTTCTGATTTTGAAGTTTTGATAGATTCAAATACCAGACTAATATATCTGGAAACCATTGGTAACCCAAGCTTTCAAATTCCTGATTTTGAGAATATTGTAGAACTAGCGAAGCGGTATAATATTCCATTGATGGTTGATAATACCTTTGCGGCAGCGGGTTATTTGTGCCGCCCGGCTGATTATGGAGCCAGTATTGTGGTAGAGTCTGCCACAAAATGGATTGGAGGCCATGGAACTTCAATTGGGGGAGTTATTGTTGATTGTGGAAATTATGACTGGGGGAATGGAGCTTTTACTCAATTTATTGAACCATCAGAGGGTTATCATGGGCTTATATTTTTTGAAAAATTTAAGGAATTGGCTTTTATTACTAAGGCAAGGGTAGAAGGCTTGAGAGATTTTGGCTCGTCTCCAAGCCCTTTCAATTCATTTTTGTTTCTTCAGGGTTTAGAGACATTGTCATTACGTATACATAGGCAATCAGATAATGCACTGTATCTGGCAAGATTTCTGGAATCTCATCCCCTGGTGAAAGCGGTAAAATATCCGGGTTTGCTAACTGATCCTAATCACCAGAATGCTTTGACCTATTTGAAAAATGGTTTTGGAGGAGTGTTATCATTTGAGTTGGATGGTTCTAAAGAAAAAGCAGAAAAGCTGGTTGAATCCCTTAAGCTTGTTTCTCATGTTGCCAATGTTGGTGATACAAAAACATTGATTATTCAGCCTTCTTCTTCAACCCATCAGCAAATGAGTAAAGAGGAACAAAGAGCAGCAGGGGTTAGCCCGGCTATGTTGCGTGTGTCATTGGGGATTGAATACATTGATGATATAATTGATGATTTTCAACAGGCTTTTGACAAACTATAAATCATTGATAAAGATATTATCAATTAGGCATCAAATAGACAGCAATAATGTTTTTTATCAAAATAGTTTTAAGCATGCTGTAATTTTAAAAAGTTAGTTATGAGACGAGGAAAATTATTTTGGGATAAGCCCTTCCCGTTGGAACGAGAAGGATTATTACCTTATTTAACTATTACGTATCATACCTCTGGTAAGCTTAATAAATCAAAAGATAATGTCATATGGATTTGTCATGCTTTTTCAGCAGGTTCTGACGTGAGTGAATGGTGGCCTGATATGATTGGAAAAGGGAAATGTTTTGATCCCTCAAAATATTTTGTTGTGTGTGCAAATATTCTTGGTTCGTGTTATGGAACTACCGGCCCGCTTTCAGTAAACCCGGAAACCAATAGGCCATATTATTCGTCTTTTCCATTTGTTACGATACGTGATATGGCTGCAGCCCATGAAATCTTGAGGGAATATTTAGGAATTAAACGGATAAAATTGTTGATTGGCAGTTCAATTGGGGCATTTCAGGGTTTGGAATGGAATATTATGAAACCACAGCTATTTGAACATTTTGCCTTTATTTCCGGTAGTGCCAAAACATCTCCATGGGCTGTTGCTTTTAGTGAAGCCCAGCGAATGGCTTTGTTGTCTGACCCTACTTTTCATGAGGCGTCAGAACATGCCGGGAGTGAAGGAATGAAAGCAGCACGGTCGGTTGCTTTATTGAGTTACAGAAACTATCAAATATACGGAGAGTCTCAGGCGGAGAAAGAGATTGATAGAGTAAATAACTTCAGAGTTTCTTCTTATCAAAGATATCAGGGGGAGAAGCTTGCAAAGCGTTTTAATGCCTTTTCATATTATGTTTTGTTAAATGCTCTGGATTCACATAATGTGGGCAGAGGAAGAAACAGCATTATTAAAGCTCTTTCAAAGGTTGAAGCCAAGACTTTGGTTGTAGGTATAACTACGGATCTGTTATTCCCTGTTTCTGAACAAAAATTTGTAGCAAGTTATATTAAGAATTCTGATTATGTTGAAATTGATTCAATATACGGACATGATGCTTTTTTAATTGAGACTGGAATACTATCAAGACTGATTATTGATAAATGTAAGATAAAATAAAATAAACATGAAGCATATAGAAACTATTGGGTTATTTGGTTTTGGGGTTGTTGGAGAAGGACTTTTCCAACTTTTAAAAAATAATAAAATCATGAATACTGAAATAAAAAAAATTTGTATTAAACAGAGAAGCAAGCAACGATCCGTTTCGCAGCATTTATTAACTTATAATGCTAATGATATTTTGGATGATGAAAAAATTAGTTTGGTTGTGGAATTAATTGATGATGACCAATCAGCGTATGATATTGTTAAACATGCATTATTGAATGGTAAAAGTGTGGTGAGCGGAAATAAAAAGATGCTTGCTAAACACCTGGAAGAATTTATCCAATTGCAGCAAATCCATTCCTCTGCATTATTGTATGATGCTTCTGCTTGTGGAAGCGTGCCTGTAGTCAGAAACCTTGAGGAATATTATGACAATGATTTGCTGAAATCTATAACAGGAATTTTGAATGGCTCTTCGAACTATATTCTGTCACAAATTTTTAGTAAGGGGGAAAATTATCACTCAGCTCTTAAAGCAGCACAAGCTTTGGGTTACGCCGAAAGCGATCCAAGTTCTGATGTGGAAGGTCTGGATGCGCTCTACAAATTGGTTATTATTACCTGTCATGGATTTGGAGCTTATGTTCCTCCTGATTCCGTTTTTTGTTATGGTATATCACAGATAAAAAACTTTGATATTCAATTTGCTAAGGAGAAAAATTTAAAAATTAAGCTAATTGCAAGGGTTGAAAAAGTTAATAATGATCATTTTACTATGTTTGTGATGCCCAAGTTGGTTCAACCAGATGAATATATTTATAATGTAGAAGATGAAAACAATGGAGTTATTATTGAAGGAGAGTGCTATGATAAGCAATTAATGTTCGGAAAAGGAGCAGGAGCATTCCCCACTGCATCATCTGTGCTCTCCGATATCACTGCCAGAAACTATAATTATAAGTATGAGTATAAAAAACGCAATTATTTTAAAAAAATGTCGTATTCAATAAATACTGAGTTGGAAATTTATTTGAGATATGATAATCTTTCAGACTACAATCATTTTGAGTTTGAAAGTATTTTTGAAAAGTATTTTGGCAAAGGTTTCAACTATGTAATTGGCAGCATAAAGCTCAATAATTTATTAAAAATTCAAAAAGTTATAAAGAAATTAGATGTGTTTTTGGCTTTTACAGGGAATTAAACCCAGATTAGGCATTATAAAATATTTTTACTATCATTTTGGATTAAAAACTAAATGCGGTTAGATTTTTTTATTTGCATATTGCAACGTATTTTTGCCGGGAATCAAAAATTACAGGGGAATTATGATTGAAAAATTACTAAAAGAGAGAATACTTGTCCTTGATGGAGCTATGGGAACAATGATCCAGAGTTATAATCTGAGTGAGAAAGATTATCGTGGTGAAAGGTTTACAAACATTGACAGAGAGGTTCAGGGCAATCATGATCTTTTATCTATAACAAAACCTGAAGTTATAATAGAGATCCACGAATCTTTTTTAGATGCCGGTGCGGACTTTGTTACATGTAATACTTTCAATGCAAACCGTATTTCGATGGCTGATTATAAGATGGAAGAACTTGTCTATGAAATGAATGTTGAATCGGCTAAGATTGCCAGAAAAGCAGCAGACAAATATACCAGAAAAACACCTGATAAACCAAGGTTTGTAATAGGTACTTTAGGCCCAACCAATAAGACAGCAACAGTTTCCCCGGATGTTAACAAACCATCCTACCGTGCTGTTACTTTTGATGATTTAACTCAAGCATATTACGAGCAGATTGAGGGTTTGGTTGATGGAGGTGTGGATGTTTTAATGGTAGAAACCATTTTCGATACTTTAAATGCTAAGGCTGCTCTGTTTGCAATACAGGATTACAATGAGAAGTACAATAAAAGTATTCCTGTAATGGTTTCAGGGACTATCACCGATGCAAGCGGGAGAACATTTTCAGGGCAAACGTTGGAGGCATTTTACAATTCATTATCGCATGTCAACCTGTTGAGCTTCGGTTTGAATTGCTCTTTTGGTGCAGAACAGCTTAAAGAACCTATTGAGCAACTTTCAAAAATCTGCCGGTTTTTTCTGAGTGCCCATCCTAATGCGGGCTTGCCTGATGAATTTGGAAATTATAAGCAATCAGCAGAAGCAATGGCTGAGCATGTCACCACTTACATGGAAGACTCATTAATCAATATTATAGGAGGTTGTTGCGGTTCCCGTCCAGAGCACATAAATGCTATTGCTGAAGTTGCTAAGAATTATCAACCAAGAATTATTCCTGAGATTTCAAGAGCTACAAGATTATCCGGACTTGAGCCTGTTATTGTATCCCCGGAAAGGAACTTTGTGAATATTGGTGAACGTACTAATGTAGCAGGGTCAAAGAAATTTGCCCGATTGGTGCGCGAGGGAAAACTTGAAGATGCTTTATCTATTGCACGAAAACAGGTGGAGGATGGTGCCCAGGTAATTGATGTATGTATGGATGATGCCATGCTGGATGCTAAGACCATGATGCGTGAATTTTTAAACCTGATAGCATCAGAACCTGAAGTGTCTAGAGCGCCGCTTATGATCGACTCATCAAAATGGGAAGTAATTGAAGAGGGACTAAAGTGTGCACAAGGAAAATCTATTGTTAATTCCATTAACCTGAAAGACGGGGAAGAAAAATTTTTAGAACAAGCTCGGAAGATACAAAAATATGGAGCAGCCGCAGTAGTTATGCTTTTTGACGAAGGAGGGCAGGCCGTCGATTTTAGACGAAAAACCGAAATAGCGCAGAGGGCCTATAGTCTGCTAACTAAATCTATTAATTTCCCTGCTGAAGATATTATTTTTGATGCTAATGTACTTACTGTGGCTACTGGAATGGAAGAACACAATAATTATGCAGTTGAATTTATTGAAGCCACAAAATGGATAAAGGAAAATCTTCCTTATGCCAAAGTTAGCGGTGGTGTGAGTAATCTATCTTTCTCATTCCGAGGTAACAAGGTTGTAAGAGAAGCTATGCATTCTGTATTCCTGTATCATTCCATTAAAGCCGGCATGGATATGGGTATTGTTAATCCTTCTTTGCTGCAGGTTTATGATGATATACCTTCTGATCTGTTAGAACTTGTTGAGGATGTTGTACTAAACAGGAGAAAAGATGCAACAGAAAGGCTGATTAATTATGCCGAAAAAGTTAAGTCTAAAGGAAGAAAGCCGGAAAAAGAAGAGGACTGGCGTAAGAAAGGTTTGCAGGAGAGAATAACTCATGCTTTGATTAAAGGAATAAGAGAGTATGTTGAGAGGGATATGGAGGAAGCCCGCAAAAATTATAATCGAACGCTTGATATCATTGAGGGACCCTTAATGAATGGTATGAATAGGGTAGGTGAGCTATTTGGGGAAGGTAAAATGTTTCTCCCCCAGGTAATTAAGAGTGCTCGTGTGATGAAACAAGCTGTAGCTTATCTGATGCCGTTTATTGAAGAAGAAAACAAGGAGAGTGGAGAAAGTTCTTCGGCAGGAAAAGTTCTTCTTGCAACTGTAAAAGGAGATGTTCATGATATTGGGAAAAATATTGTCGGCCTTATACTTTCATGTAACAATTACGAGGTTATTGATATTGGCGTAATGGTTCCTACGGAAAAAATCATTGAGGAGGTCAAAAATCATAAGCCTGATATTTTGGGATTAAGTGGATTAATAACCCCATCTCTTGATGAAATGGTTCATGTTGCAGAGGAATTGGAAAAAGAAAATATTCAACTACCAATTTTGGTTGGTGGGGCAACTACTTCCAAGGCGCATTCGGCTGTGAAAATTGCTCCTGTATATAGCGCTCCGGTTGTCCATGTAAAAGATGCATCTCAGAGTGTTGGAATTGCTGATAAATTGATTTCGGAGAAAACCCATGACGATTATATCCATAATTTATATCAGGAGCAGCAAAAGTTACGGGAACAGCATTCAGGAAAAAACCAGAAAGCTCAGTATATCTCGCTTGAAGAGGCCAGACGGAACAGATTTAAAATAGACACGGAACAATACAATCCGATTAAGCCTTCGATTCTGGGGGAGAAGGCCTTTAATGACTATTCCCTTGAAGAAATTGCCCGGTTTATAGACTGGACATTCTTTTTCCACTCATGGGAATTAAAGGGAAAGTATCCTAAGATTTTTGATGATCCGGTTAAAGGAGAAGATGCAAAAAGATTGTACGAAGATGGCAAGCAAATGCTAAAACAGATTATTGATAAAAAAATGATTAAGGCAAATGGTGTAGTCGGCTTTTATCCGGTCAATGCTGACGGTGATGATATTGAGATTTACAAATCAGATCAACAGCAAACTGTTCGGGAAAAATTATATTTTCTTAGAAATCAGAGAAAAAAGAAGGAAGGAGAACCCAACTTATGCCTGGCTGATTTTGTTTTACCGAAGGACTCAGGTAAAGTTGATTATATAGGGGCATTTTTTGTAACGGCCGGTATTGGAGTTAAAGAATGGGCTGAAAAATATGAAAAAGAAAATGATGACTACAGTGCTTTAATGCTTAAAATTCTTGCTCAAAGACTTGCAGAAGCATTTGCTGAACTTCTTCATCAGAAAGTAAGAAAAGAACTTTGGAGATATTCGCCCAATGAAAAATTTTCTTCGAAAGAACTGTTAAAAGAAAAGTATCAGGGAATTCGTCCGGCTTTTGGTTATCCTTCAATGCCTGATCATACCCAGAAAAAGTCTGTTTTTAATTTGATGAACGCTGAAGAGAAAACTGGTATAAAGTTATCCGAGAGTTATATGATGCTTCCTGAAGCATCTGTTAGCGGTCTGTTTTTTGCACATCCAGAGTCCCGGTACTTTAATGTTCAAAAAATTCTCGAAGATCAGGTGAATGATTATGCAAAGCGTACAGGGAGAGATAAAGAAGAAGTTGTGAAATGGCTTTCTGAAAACATAGCATAGCTTTAGTTCTTGTATCCTGTATTATTTATTCATTTGATGATTGATTATTAATATTTGAAAGTGTCATTCGTATAAAGTTAGATTATCAGTTTCATTTTCTGAGACTTATTTCTTTAAAAGTCAACGCTAGGACAAAGAATATCAATATAGTGCCCAAAACAAATTATACATTTTATTTGTTTATTTTTATGAATAATACAGGGTGAACAAAATAATTTTCATCTTCAGTTCTTAATCTTTATCTTTACATATAATTATTTTTAAAATTAATGCTTTATGAATTCATTTCGAGTGATTGGCCTTATTCTTCTTATTTCTTTGATAACAGAGGGTAATCTTCAGGCTCAGAATATGGAAAAAACAGTAGAAGGCAACAATAAATTTACTTTTTCATTATTTGATGAAGTCAATAATGAAGACGAAAATGTATTTTTTTCACCTTACAGCATTTCTTCTGCACTCGCTATGGCATATAATGGTTCAAGGAAGGAGACAAAAGAGGAAATAAGAGTTGTTTTAAATTTTTTAGAAAATAAACAGGAGTTATCTGTAAATTTTAAAGATATTAATGAGCATTTGCACCAATTAGAAAAGGAAGATATTCAGATAAATATAGCTAATTCACTTTGGGGTGAAAAATCTTATGAGTTCAGCTCTGAATTTCTTGATCTGAATAAAAAGTACTATAAGGCTGGTATTAATAAAGTAGATTTTAAAAAGAATTATAGTGAAGCAAGAGAACAAATAAACCAATGGGTTGAAGACAATACCCAGGAGAAAATTAAAGATTTAATCCCCAAGGGAATGTTAGATCCAATGACAAGGTTGGTTCTGGTCAATGCCATATATTTTAAGGGGGCCTGGGCGTTGCCTTTTAATGAAAAAAATACAAGGGAAGATACATTTTATGTTTATAGCAAATGTATGACTAAAGCAGATTTCATGCACCGAAGTCTAACAGCAAAATATTATAAAGATAATGTGGCAGAGGTATTGGAAATACCTTATTCCGGCAAGGATCTTTCTATGATGATTTTGTTGCCACTTGAAAAATATGGCATGGAAAAGCTGGAGCGTAAATTAGACCATAATCTCTATGAAAAATATAACAATGAATTATCCCGAGTGCAGGTAGAGCTGTCTTTACCTAAATTTGAAATAACAGCGGATTACGAGTTAAGTGATGTGCTTAAAAAAATGGGGATGGCTTCGGCATTTAGTGGCGATGCTGATTTTTCAGGTATGACAGGAAAGAAAGAGCTTTACATCAATAATATTGTCCATAAGTCATTTATTGATGTGAATGAAGAAGGTACAGAAGCTGCAGCTGCCACCGGTGTTGTGATGAGTAAAACCAGCCGTCCTCCTTCGGAAAAGGTAAAATTTAAGGCTGACCATCCGTTTATTTTCTTCATTAAGGACAATGAGACCAACAGCATATTATTTATGGGAAGGGTCATGAATCCTAATGAGTAAACAATATGGACATAGTTTTTATCGGCGCTGGAAATCTTGCTACCAATCTTGCTAAGTCATTGCATGATCATGGCTACAAAATTAAACAGGTATACAGCCGCACCTTAAGATCTGCCAAAGAATTGGCAAATATGACGGATGCTTCATATACGAGTGATATTCAAGATCTTGTTTCTGAGGCAGACCTTTTTATATTATCTGTGACAGATGATGCAATTAAGGAAATTCTGGAAAAATTGATGGTCAAACAAGGGCTGATTGTCCACACTGCAGGAAGCGTGCCAATGAATATTTTTGAGTCTTATTTTGAAGATTTTGGCGTCTTTTATCCTTTGCAAACTTTCAATAAGCAAAAGGAAGTTGATTTTAGTAACGTGCCTGTTTGTTTAGAGGCAAATTCAGAACAGAATCTTAAAATACTTGATTCAATCGCACGCAGTTTGACGCAACAGGTATACTACCTTGACACGGAACAGCGCTTGTATATTCATATTGCAGCAGTATTTGCCTGTAATTTTACAAATTTTATGTTTGTTAGTGCTGAAAATATTCTTCAAAAGCAAGGTATCCCGTTCCATATTTTAAATTCCTTAATACAGGAAACAACGCAAAAGATTTACGATGATATTCCTTCTGCCTTACAAACCGGCCCTGCTGTGAGAAATGATAAAAAAACCGTTGATAAACATCTAAAATTGCTCTCCGACGCTGAGTTGTTTAAAAATTTATATAGTTTTGTCTCCGATGCAATAAGAAAATATTATAATAAAGAAACCGAGTAATGACCAACTTTAAAGAAGATTTGCAAACAGTTAAGGCATTTGCTTTTGATGTTGATGGTGTGTTTACCAATGGAAAAATCTATTTGTTCTCCAAGAATGAGTTCATACGTGCAGTTAATATAAAGGATGGGTTTGCTCTTCAATATGCAGTAAAAAAGAATTATCCCATTGCTGTGATTACAGGCGGCAATTCCCAGATTGTGCGCAAACGTTTTGAATACTTGGGTATTACAGATATTTACATTAATTCGACCAATAAAATGGAGCATTTTACAGATTTTTATTCTAAGTATGGTCTTAGCCCTGAAAATATTCTGTATATGGGAGATGATTTACCCGATTTTGAAGTAATGAAGGAATGTGGTGTACCTACTTGCCCTGCTGATGCTGCTGTAGAGATTAAATCTATATCCAGTTATATCTCTAATTATAACGGGGGTGAAGGTTGTGTTCGGGATGTTATTGAACAGGTACTGAGACTGAAAGGCGAATGGTTTTAGCTCTGCATAAAAAAGCATTATTAAGTATTCATTTTATAAAAAAATATGATGTTATATTATCTTAAGCTTGTCAGATATCCTAATTTATTAATTATTATTCTCACGCAGTATGCTATGAGATGGGGCGTAGTTGAGCCATTGCTGAACGTTAACGGGTTTGAGTTACAACTGAGTTCTTTTCACTTCCTGTTACTTGTTTTATCTACAGTTTGTATAACTGCTGCGGGCTATGTGATAAATGATTATTTTGATACACATACCGATTTCCTGAACAGACCCAAAAAAGTGCTTGTAGGAACAAAAATACCCAGACGGGCTGCGATGTTACTTCATATTATACTTAGTATTGCAGGTACCGGCTTAGGCATTTTCATTTCATTTGTTATTGGTTTACCACTGATTGGACTGGTTTTTATTCTTGTGACAGGTATTTTATATTTTTACTCAACAACCTACAAAAGACAATTTTTAATAGGGAACTTTATTGTTGCCATTTTAACCGGATTGGTTCCGCTTATGGTTGTTATTTTTGAAATTCCTGAGTTGAACAGATCGTATTGGGATATTTTAATTGCCCAGGATAAAGATTTCATGTATGTTTTTTACTGGGTACTGGCTTTTTCTTTCTTTGCTTTTCTTACCAATTTAATGCGGGAAATTGTTAAAGATGCACAAGACTTTGAGGGCGACAGCGCTTATGGAAGAAATTCCTTGCCTGTGGTGCTGGGAATAAAAACTACCAAAATAATTTTAAATTTCCTTGCGATTATTACAATTGGATTAATTTGGTTTGTTTATGCCCGTTTTCTGGATTCAAATATCATTACTACAATTTATTTTATATTGTTTATCACGATTCCTTTTCTTTTTGTTGTTTATAAAGCTTATTATGCAAAAACTACAACACATTTTCGTAAAATCGGGATTTTTTTGAAAATTATTATGCTATTTGGTATATTGTACGCATTTATAGCTAGATTTTTATTATACAATCAGTATGACCTTTTATTATCAACATAATATTACCAACCAGTTTTCATTAACTGAGAAAAATAGGATGTTTTATATTGTAAGACAAAATTCACATTATGATCTTGAATAAGAAATTGGAAAAATACAGAATAGTATTGGGGTCCCAATCTCCACGCCGGCAATATTTGTTGAAAGAACTCGGGATTAATTTTGATGTGAAGCTTAAATATTTGAAAGAGGAAGTTTACCCTGAAAACTTGCAACGTGAGGAGATCCCATTATACCTTGCCAAAGCCAAAGCAGATGCTTTTGAAGATGAGCTTGGTGATAAGACCATTGTTATTACTGCCGATACTATTGTATGGAGTGATGGTAAAGTTTTACAAAAACCACAGGATACGCAGGATGCTTATAATATATTAAAAAGTCTTTCAGGAAAAGTTCATCAGGTATATACTGCGGTCTGCCTTAAATCTGCTAAGAAAATTACATCTTTTTATGCACAAACAGATGTATATTTTAGGGAGCTTACTGATAAGGAAATATGGTTTTATATAAATGAATTTGAACCCTTTGATAAAGCCGGAGCCTATGGAATACAAGAATGGCTTGGGTATATCGGTATTGAAAAGATAGAGGGTTCCTATTTTAATGTTATGGGTTTACCGTTACAAAAACTTTATGTAGAATTAAATAAATTTATTGCAACGTCTGTGAAACATAATCATTAATATCACAGAAGAACATGATTATTTTATCATGGTAAGCTCTCTCCTTTGGCAGATATAATGCCTTAGTCAAGCAAACATTTGACCAAATATTGACAAACACTAATCAAATCAAAACCTATAAATTGAATTATTATGTATAAAAAAATTTTTACCCTGATTTTCTTTTTCTTTTTATTTTCAGGTGCATATGCAGGTGAAGGAATGTGGATACCCAGCCTCTTGAAGCATTTTAATATTGATGATATGCATGAAGAAGGATTCAGGCTATCAGCAGAGGAAATATATAGTATTAATAACTCCAGCATTAAAGATGCGGTAGTGATATTTGGCGGCGGTTGTACCGGGGAATTGATATCTGATGAAGGTTTATTAATTACCAATCACCATTGTGGTTATCGTGCCATACAATCTCACAGCAGTGTTGAAAATAACTATTTAGAGGATGGATTTTGGGCTGAAGATAAATCGGCGGAGCTTCCCAATTCCGGATTATCAGTTACCTTTCTGGTACGTATAGAGGATGTTACCGAAGAGGTCTTAGACGGAGTAAATGAGAACATGTCAGAAGAAGAAAGACGCAATATTATTGAAAATAATACAGAAGTGATTGAAGAGAAGGCTGTTGAAGGAACAGATCATAAGGCTGTTACAGAGCCTTTTTATTATGGTAATGAGTATTATATGTTCGTATATAAGTCATATAATGACGTACGGTTGGTAGGTGCTCCTCCTTCTTCTATAGGAAAATTTGGTGGTGATACAGATAACTGGATGTGGCCAAGACATACAGGTGATTTCTCACTTTTTAGGGTTTATGCTGATGAGGATAATGAACCGGCCGAATATTCCGAAAATAATGAGCCGTATGAACCCGCTAAACATCTTCAGGTCTCCTTAGAAGGATTTGAGAGTGGTGATTTCACAATGGTTATGGGATACCCCGGCAGTACACAGCAGTATTTAACCTCGCACGCTGTTGAATTGATTACCGAATACCGTAATCCTCATCGTATTGGATTGAGGGATAAGAAACTGGACGTAATGAAGAAGTATATGGAACAGGACGAGGCTATTAAGATTCAATATGCTGCTAAACAGTCTAGTGTGAGTAATGCATGGAAAAAATGGCAAGGTGAGATGAGGGGCCTTGACAGATATAATGCAATTGAGAAAAAAAGGGAACTGGAAAATAAGTTTATGAAATGGGTCAACTCTGACCCTGAATACGAGGAGAAGTATACAAATCTCATGGAAAAATTTGATGAGATCTATGATGCTTATACCCCCTATGCTTTATCAAGAGATTATTTTATTGAAACAGGCTATTATGGAATCGAATTACTTCGTTTTGCTTCACAATTTGGCAACTTGTTGGGTGTTGAGGACGGAGAAAATTTAGATAGACAAGTTGAGAAACTATTGTCTTCTTCTAAGGATTTTTTCAAAGATTATGTAATCGATATTGATAAGGAGATCTGTCCAAAATTACTGAAAGCTTATCATGAAAATATTGATGAACGTTTCTATCCTGGTTTTTTTGAGGACATAGAAGCTGAATACGATACTGATTTTACGGCTTATACAGAAAAGATTTTTAACAATTCCATTTTAACTGATTCTACTGATGTATATGATTTTTTGGAAGATTTCACTCAGGATGATACCTCAAGGATATTGAATGACCCTGCTTTCAAAATGGCCCAAAGTTTCGGGAAAGTTTATGAACGCGAAATTATGCCCGACTACAGGAATTATAATGTTAAGTTGGATAGCTTATACAGAATATATGTGGATGCTCTGAGGACTATGGAAGAGGATAAACATTTCTGGCCGGATGCCAATTCTACAATGAGGGTGGCATATGGTGAAGTCGAAGGCTACGAACCCCGTGATGCTGTGGTTTATCATTATCAAACTACACTGGATGGAGTTATTGAGAAGAATAAACAGGGTAAAAAGGACTATGAAATTCCGGATAAGCTGGAAAATTTATATAAAAATGAAGATTTTGGAAGGTATGCTTTAGATAACGGGAAATTGCCTGTGTGTTTTATTGCCTCTAATCATACATCCGGCGGTAATTCCGGTAGCCCCGTTCTGAATGCGGACGGAAAACTTATTGGAGTAAACTTTGATAGAAACTGGGAAGGAACTATGAGTGACATTATGTACGATCCAACCCAGTGCAGAAATATTGCACTTGATATTCGCTACGCCCTGTTTATCATCGATAAATTTGCAGGCGCCTCTCACCTGATTGAAGAAATGGATATTATAGAATAATGAAACGTTACCTCATAATTCCCGTTCTTTGGGTTGTATTGTTTACATCCCTTAACGGGAATTCTTTTGCCCAAAGTTCCGGTGAACATTATATTCGATTTGTATTTGATGAAAAAAAGGAATTAGAGCAAATCACCAGACTGGTATCTATTGATAAAGTTGTTAGGGATACGGTTTATGCCTATGCCTCAGATGATCAACTGGAACATTTCTCTGGATTTACCAACTATGAATTTGAGTTTACTCAGCCATATGGTATTATGGCAAATAATATTGAAATGGCTGAGGAAGTTTCACAAATGTCAGATTGGGATAAATATCCAACATATGATGTTTATCTTCAGATGATGGAGGAATTTGAGGTTAACTATCCTGATATCTGTACTATTGATTATATTGGACAGACCGTGGAAGGACGTGAATTAGTGGTTGCAAAAATTGGTAATAATCCGGATGAGCATGAAAATAAACCGCAGGTCTTCTATACCAGTACGATGCATGGGGATGAAACAACAGGATATGTATTGATGCTTCGATTAATCGACAGTATTCTTTCTACCTATGATACCAGCCCGAAAATTACGCACTTGATAGATAATGTTGATATTTATATTAATCCGATTGCCAATCCTGATGGAACTTATTCCGGAGGCGATAACACCGTTTCAGAGGCAATCAGAGCAAATTCCAACTACAAAGATTTAAACAGAGATTTTCCGGATCCTGTTGATGGAGAGAATGAATCATATGAGCCTGAAACAGAAGCTATGATGAACTTTGCCGAAAATAATAATATAATTTTATCAGCAAATTTTCACGGTGGAGCAGAAGTAGTAAACTATCCATGGGATGGTGTTTCCAGAGCACATAATGATGAAGGTTGGTTTATTGACATTGCACAAACTTATGCATCTGGTGCAAAAGAGAACAGTCCGGATGGGTATTTTGAGAGTGTTGATGCAAGCGGCATTATTAATGGATATGATTGGTATCCTATTTATGGTGGAAGACAGGATTATATGACCTATTTCCAGCATTCCCGCGAAGTAACTCTGGAAATATCAGACACGAAATTATTATCTTCTGATCTTTTGCCTGAATACTGGGATTATAACAAGGAGGCATTGTTTCAGTATTTGGAGCAGGTGCTTTATGGTATCAAAGGAAAGGTAGTTAATGAACAGGGTGATAATTTAAATGCAAAAACAGAAGTTCTCAATCACGATACAGAAGAAGACAGATCGTATGTTTTTTCTAACTCCCAAACCGGTTTCTATTACAGAATGATCGAACCAGGGACATACAATATAGCTTTTCATGCTGATGGTTATAAGTCAGATACTGTTTCTGGTGTTATTGTCCCTGAAGAAGACTTTATAAGAGTTGATGCAGTTTTGGAAAGAGGCCCACTACTTAGCACAGATAAGGATAGTATTCAGGAAGCGTTGTTTATTGATTCCTCTTCTCATGTTGATTTAATTCTGAATTGGTACGGCGATCAGGCTTTTGAATATCAGACGAATGCTGTTATGAATAATAATGAATCATGGATAAGTATTGAACCAGATCAGGGTTTAATCACTGATGATTCGGATACCCTGAATATCCAACTGAATGCTGAAGGCTTGAGCAGCGATGTTTATAACGCTGATTTAGAAATTTTTAATCAAGATAGTGTTTGGAAGATTATTCCTGTCGAACTTAAAGTCAAAGAGAATGAAGAAACGGGAATAAACAAAGACTCTTTTCGTGGAATTCGTTGTTATCCGAATCCCTTTCAATATACTATAGAACTTGACATTGATGTTCGTGATCCAGTAACACCTTTTATAGTTGAGGCCTATAATTATTCAGGGCAGCTTATTCGTAGTTTTTCTTTTGGCAATTTAAGAAGTGGTAGGCAAACCCTGTCAATTCAGTTTAAGGAAAACGAGCTAAAGAATTTTAGCATAGTGTATTTACGTATTTATCTTGGTGAAGAAACAATAACAAGAAAAATGTTGCATATTAATTCTTTTTGATGGCTTTTTCTATGGATTTTAAAAGTTCAGGGATATCGACCGGCTTAACCATATATTTGTATATCCCTTGTTCGTATGCTTTCGTTATATCCTGGTCCTTATCATATGCAGAAAGTATAATAAAAGGAAGATCAGGTTTCTCTGTTTTGATTTTTTGAAATAGTTCAATACCAGTCATTTCGGGCATGACTAGATCAGAGATGATAAGATCAGCTTCTTTTTCTTTTAAATGTTGAATAACTTTAAGAGGACTAGAAAAGGCAATAATATTATAAAAATCTGTTAGAATATGCTCTAAAAGAATCAGATTTGAGAAATTGTCATCAACGACAAGGATGGTTCGTTTGTTCATGGAGAACAATAATTTTAGACGAAATTAAACATAATAAATATTTCTGAAAACAGTATAAATACTGGGTTTTGAAATGTTTAGCAGAGTAATCAAACAAGAGTGGAGTTAGTTAGAGATTAACCCCATTCTCCTGGATGCTTACGTTACCTTTAGAACCTGGTATTTCAATGATGTATACAGTAAACGTGAAATATGTTGGCCTTATTCAATGATGAGATGATTTTGCACTGCAAATCTTATTAGATCAGCAGTATTACGAAAATTCGTCTTACCCAGTAAATTAGACCGGTGAAAGTCAACTGTTCTTTTACTTATATAGAGCTTATTTGCAATTTGTTGATTTGTATATCCCTTATAAATCAGTATTAAGACCTCATATTCTCTGTCTGATAAGTTTACACGGGAATAATTGGGCTGATCTTCTGCTAGCTTATTAATAATTTTTTCTTTAGAGTCTTTTTCCATTTTATGGATATCTATACTTTGTATTTTGTTTAGCATTCTGAAAGCCTGGTTAAGTTCTGAAATTATAAGTTTATTTATCCTCAGCTTTTCTGGGTCATCAAAATCATGGTGTGTTTCGTTTAAGATATATCCTACGCCAAGACTATTTCCTTTAACATTCAACGTATAGCCAAAAAATTTATAAAATTTCTCACCTTCTCTCTTTTGTTTCATTTCCAAATCAACGCTGAATTTACTGATTTCTTTATCTAAGCATTTTTTAATGTGGTTTTTTAATGATTTTCGGGATTTATCAGAAAGGAATGTGCCAATTCTTGCATTTTTAATACTTTCGTGCGACAATTCTGTGATGTTTTGAAAAATATTGTTATATGCCAAGTATTGTTCTTTATTGTAGATGCAAAAACCTATATTGCACACATTGAGTATGCTTAATAGCCATTCAACCGTTAAGTTAAGGTGTTTCAGATGTTCTACAATGTGTCGTGAGGGTTGGTTTTCAATGATTATAATAAGATAATTTTCCTTGGTTTCTTTGTATTTTTTGGGAAAGAATTTTTCCAGTGATTTTTTGTCCCCATTGACGGGAATAATTTTATAGCCTCGCTTTGCAAGGTTGTCTTTCAGTGTATTATAATCAATCCCATTTTCCTCAATGACATAAATTGTATTTCCCGAATATTTTAACAGAACCCTATTCATAATTTTTTCCCTGTCTGTAGAACGCTACAAATTTAAATTTCCTTCGTGGTTAATTAAACAGTATTTATACCGGATTTTTGGAATGTCTCTGTATACTTAGTACTTGTCTTCTTTGCCCAATATAAGCTATTTTAAGGTAAATGTAAAATTTGGTAACTAGCTTGATATTGTTTTAAGGGCATTGAAGTATAACCTTACTGTTCGCTTTATCGTTACTTGCCACTTTGAAGGATTACATTATTAACGTTGAGAATGGGAAAAATGTTGTTTTTTTTTAGACTATTTATAAATTGTTTGAACTTACTGGTGATGCGTTATTTTTTATATTGAAAAGACCGGATAATATTTCTTACAAAAGCCTTATCCTGGTTTCTTAAAACTTAGTATTATCAAGTAATTTGTCTAATATCTCAATATTACCTAATTGAGTATTTTTTTCATTTCCATACAATAGTTGAGAAGTTTTCAATATTTTTGACTTATTATAATCCTTGTCATAAGTAAATTTTAAGTCTTAACCCTCACCTGTTATGAAAATAGAATATAACAATCTATATACCCACTTTATTTTCACAACTTTGAAAAGACAAAGACTAATTCCGGAAGAAAGCAGAGAAAGAATTGAAAAATACATAACAGGACTTATAAATAACACCTCAACAAAATGATAAGACCATTTTAAATTAAAAATAATTATCAAAATTATTAGCTATATTCTTATATTTTCCTTAACTTGGAGTCAATAATCAAGTATTAAATTTAAAATTTTTACATTATGGCTTCAGAAGAATTTAGTTTGTTGAAAATTTTTAAGGACTCAAAGCAAGTTCTTTCCAGTCCCCGAAAGTTTTTTAGTTCTATGCCGACCGAGGGAGGCATCGGAGCCCCTGTTTTTAAAGCTCTTATCTATGGTATAGTAGCTGGTTTTTTTGCTTTGATATGGAGTTTATTGAATGTGACTGGTTTCACAGGAGATTTATTCGTTGGAGCTACTGCACTCATGGCATTTTTAGGTCCCATTATATGGTCTGTTATAGGTGTCTTTATAGGTGGTGTTATTGTGTTGATCATTTCAGCGATTGCAAAAGGCAATAATGATTTTGAGGCAAATTTACGTGTAGCAGCGTCGGTAATGGTGATGATGCCAATAGGCGCATTTCTTGGTTTTACTGCAGCTATTGGTGTTAGTTTTGCATCTTTAATAACTTTACTGATAAACTTGTACACTCTATATATCTTGTTTTTTGGTGTTACCCAGGCATTAAAAGCTGAGGTAAAGCCTGCAAGAGTTATTCATTTTATTTTGGCAGGTATTCTCATATTAATCTTTCTTATTGGAATTGGTACGAGAAGATCGGGTGAAAGATATTCTGGTTTCAGCAGTAAGAAGGCAGAAAAGCTGATGAAAGAATACGAGAAAGCTGGTGATGAAGTTACGAAAGAATATCAGAAAGCACTGGAGGAGGCAGAGGGAGATATTGAGGGTTATCGCATTGAAATGGCTAATGGTGAAATCATTTCGAAAGCTGACAGAGGAGATATGAAGGATGCTTTAAGTACAGTTGGTGAGGATAATGAATATATTATTTTACGAGAAGAAGGTACATTTATTCAGGCAATGATAACTGAAGAGGGATTTAAGATGAGGTATTCCGACAAAAAAGGTTATTTTAAAAGTGATAGAGATGATCTTTCGGAGAACCATATTGAGGATGTTTTCTCAGCTTTCCTTAAAGGAGAGAAAAAGTGGAAAGATAAGATTGAATGGGAAGAGATTGAATAGTTAATTGGTTGAATAAGGAATTGATTGAGGCTTGAGACGATATCTTTTGAATGAGCTCTTTCTGTGTTCCATGTTTCAGGTTTCCGGAATCAGGCATCTGGCAATGGGTCTCCAGTATCTGGTAACCGGCATCAGGCATCCGGTCACCATTTCCACCCAGGGGTTCATTTGTGCCGTTCTCTCAAGACAGTTGAGACTTCTTCCAGATTTACATTTTTCCGGGCAAATAACACAAGCAGATGGTAAAGTAAATCGGCTGCTTCATTGAGGAAAAGTTTCTTGTTATTGTCTTTGGCTTCGATGAGAAGTTCTATCATTTCTTCTCCTGATTTTTGGACTATCTTGTTCAACCCTTTGGTGAAAAGGGATGCTGTATAAGAGTTTTCAGGTGAAGCATTTCGTCTTTCTTCGATAATGCGTTCTAATTGATAAAGAAAATCCCCATTTTCTTCTTCCTCTCCAAAGCAAGTGAATGTTCCTTTATGGCAAACTTTACCATACGGCAGCACCTGAATAAGCAAGGTATCTTCATCACAATCTATTTGTATATTCTTTACTTCCAGGTAATTTCCGCTGGTTTCTCCTTTGATCCACAGTCGGTTTTTTGATCTGCTGAAAAAATGAACAAATCCTTTTTTTTGTGTTTTGTTGAATGCTTCTTCATTCATATAACCAAGCATCAGGATTTTTTGGCTGACTTTATCCTGTATGATGGCTGGTACAAGTCCGCCTGATTTGTGAAAATCTATACCGGCGGAATTTATTTTTTTAAAGTCTGACTGTGATTCCATTGTTTTGAAGTTTTTGTTTTAAGGTTTTTATTTCTATTTGTTTATAGTGAAAGACACTGGCTGCCAGGGCGGCGTCTACACTGGTGTTGAGAAATAATTTTTTGAAATGTTTAATATTTCCGGCTCCTCCTGAAGCTATCACGGGTATATTCAATATGTTACTGAGTTTATTCAGCGCATCCAGGGCAAAACCTTCTTTTGCCCCATCATGGTCCATAGAGGTGAATAAGATTTCTCCGCATCCTCTTTCTTCACCTTCTTTTGCCCATTCAAACAAATCTTTACCCGTATTTAGCCTGCCCCCATTGATGTAAACTTCCCACCGGCCATTTTTTTCTTTTGCATCAATAGCAAGGGTGATAAACTGGCTGCCATAGTTTTTTGCTATCTTGTCAATGATACCGGGGTTTCTAACTGCAGCGGAATTTATCGATATTTTATCTGCTCCTGCATTTAAAAGTATTTCGGCATCTTGTGGTTTGTTGATCCCTCCCCCCACCGTGAAGGGAATATCCAGGTGTGTTGCTATTTGTTCCACCAAACGGGGTAGGGTTTTTCTTCTTTCATGGGTGGCTGTAATGTCTAGATACACCAGCTCGTCAGCACCTTTATCTGAGTAAAGTTTGCCTAGCTCAACCGGGTCTCCTGCATCCCGGAGGTTTCCGAAGTTAATACCTTTGACGGTTCGCCCGTCTTTAATATCCAGGCAGGGAATGATTCTTTTTGCTAAGGTTGATTGTTTCATTGTTTTTTTTAATTGATTGTCATACAATTATTTGTTGCCTTTGTTATTATTCGTGTGTAAATTGTCCAATACTTTTTTTAAATTCAGCCTGCGTTCATAAAATGCTTTGCCTATTATGACTCCCTTTATACCTGTCTCATTGAGTTGAACAATTTCTTCGGAAGTACTTATTCCGCCACTGGCTATGAGATTCATGTCCGGGAATTGTTCTTGTAATTGTCTGTAATATGTAATGTTGGTTCCCGACAACATTCCGTCTTTTGTGACGTCGGTACTCATGACGTTTGTGATGCCCAGTATGCGATACTGTTGTATAAAATCTACAATATTTGTATTTGTTATTTTTGTCCACCCATCTGATAAGAGATTCCCGTTTTTTGTGTCTGCGGCAAGGATAAAGCGGGCCGGATCATGTTCTTCCAAAGCTTTCCTGAATTCCTCGTAGTTTTTAATTGCCATACTTCCTATGGTGATGAAATCAGCTCCTGCTTCGAACAAGCGGTTGATTTGAACTCTGCTTCGTATCCCACCGCTGAAGTCGATTTTAAGATTCGTATTTCGCCGAATTTGCGTAAGCTGCTTTATGTTTTGCATCGACTCATCTTTTGCACCGTCAAGGTCTACAATATGTATCTTTTCAGCGCCTTCTTTTTCGAATTGCCAGGCAACATTCAATGGTGAGTCTTTGTAATAGGTGGCTTTGGAAAAGTCACCTTGTTCTAACCTTACACATTTACCATCGATGATATCGATGGCGGGTATTATTTCAATCATAATTGCAAAAAGTTTTTAAGAATTTGGTTTCCTGTTTTTCCGCTTTTTTCGGGATGAAATTGCGTTGCATAAAAGTTCTTGTGTTGAACAGCTGCGCTAAAATCTACCCCGTAAGCACATTTTGCTGATGTTGCCAGGGATATGGGAACATAGTAACTGTGGACGAAGTAGACAAAGCTCCCTTCTTCAATATGTTGAAAAAGAGGACCCGTTAGCTGGGTAACCTTGTTCCATCCCATGTGAGGTACTTTTTGTCCATCGCTGAATCTTTTGACTTCCTCATCTATGATACCCATTCCTTCGGATTCACCTTCTTCAGATTCACTGCACAAGAGCTGCATTCCAAGACAAATTGCCAGAACCGGCTGTTTGAGATTTTTTATCACATCTGTCAATTGTTTTTCTTTTAAATAGCGTATTGTTGATGAGGCTTCTCCTACACCGGGAAAGATAACACGCTCAGCTCTCATTATTTCATCATGATTATCTGTAATTTGAGCGTCAATTCCCAGTCGTCGCAGGGCATTGTATACCGATCGTATATTGCCTGCATTGTATTTGATAATAACAGTTTTTGCTGACATTTTTATATCATTCCTTTAGTCGTTGGGATTTGTTCTGTTTCGTTATTTTGTTCTATAGCTGATTTCAATGCTCTTGCAAATGCTTTGAAAATCGCTTCGACTTTATGATGCTCATTGTGTCCTTTTGCTCTTATGTGCAGGTTACATTGTGCTTTTTCTGAAAATGAGCGGAAGAAATGGCTGAACATCTCGGTAGGAACATCGCCGATTTTTTCACGGTTGAAGGATGCTTCCCATTTAAGGTGGGGTCTGCCCCCGAAATCTATGATACAACTGGCAGTACTATCATCCATCGGGACATAAAAGCCATAACGGTTTAATCCTTTTTTATTTTCCAGCGCCCTGTTGAATGCTTCACCGAGCGCTAAACCTGTATCTTCGATGGTATGGTGTTCATCTACTTCAAGGTCGCCTTGTGTTTCCAGTTCCAAATCCATTTTGCCGTGAAGCGACAGTTGCTCGAGCATGTGATTGAAGAATCCAAGACCTGTTTGTATACTGTAAATTCCTTTTCCATCCAATGCAAGTTTGCCTGTAATTTTTGACTCTTTGCTAGTCCTTCTTATCGTAGCTGAACGACCCAAGCTGTTCAATTCATCAAATATGTCATCCCAATGATTGGCAACCCGTAAGCAATTGTTTTGAAGCTTAGAAGGAAGCTTTTTGTTTGTGTTATTCAGCCAGATAGCCTTTAATCCTGCGTTTTTGGCCATTTCAACATCTGTAAGCCGATCGCCGACAACCACGGATTTTTCCCGGTCAAAATCTGTCTGAAGATAGTCCCTGATTAGGCCTGCCGAAGGCTTTCTTGTATCTGAAGGCGCTTTAGCCGTCGAAGTATCTATTCTGATAGAGTCGAAAGCGATGTCTTCATTTTGCAGGGTTTTAAGCATTTTCTGCTGAACCTTATCAAAGGATTCATTGGGATAAGTAGTGTTTCCCAGGGCATCCTGGTTGCTTACCATCACAAGCTTATAATTGAGAAGCTGTGTGATTTTGTATAGATTTCTGAACACCCCGGGTTTAAATTCCAGTTTATCCAGACTGTCGATTTGTTTGTCCGGCGGTTCTTCAATGATAGTACCGTCCCGGTCTATAAATATATATTTCTTGTTCATGTGTTGATTTTTTCGAATTGTTGCATATGGTTGATAAGTCTGTTGTTCTGCTTTCTAGTGCCAATAGTGATTCGTATGCAGTTTTTGCATCGATGCAGGTTTGAACGGTCGCGTACGATAATGTTCCGCTCTCTCAGAAAATTTATAATATTCTTGCTGTATCCAGTCTTCATCAAAATAAAATTGGCATCTGAAGGATAAATTTTTTCCACGCAATTTAATTTTTTCAGCGCTTCAATGACTTTTTGTTTCTCCCTGAGAATGGTTCTAACCGTTCTTCTCATGCGCTGAGGTTTTTTGAGCGCTTTTATGGCTTTTTCCTGGGTTATGTTGTTGACATTATAGGGATATTTCACTTTACTGAGGATTGTTACTATCTCCGGGTGACATATTGCATATCCCAGTCTGATTCCTGCTAATCCCCAGGCTTTTGATAATGTCCTTGTGATGATGAGATTGGGATATTCCAGGATTTTCCTTTTAAGACCATCTGTACCTGAGAATTCGATATAAGCTTCATCTACCAGAACAATGCCCGGAAAGGATTGAAGCACTTTTTCAACATCCTTGTCTTTGAGCATGTTTCCTGTTGGATTGTTAGGGCTGCAGAGGATGGCAAGCTTTGTTTGTCTATCGCATTGCTTTAGAATCTCATCCGGGTTGATTTGGAAATCCTCTGTAAGGGTAGCCTTTACAGTCTTGATTCTGTTTACAGATGCCAGAACTTCATACATTCCATAAGACGGATTGATAGTTATGAGGTTGTTCACACCGGGTTTGCAAAAGCTGCGTATTACAAGGTCGATGATTTCATCACTCCCATTCCCGGCAAACAGTTGTTCAGTTGAAATTCCCATTGTTGTGGATAATTGCTGTTTCAGTTTTTCCTGCAAAGGGTCGGGGTATCTGTTGTATCTGTTCCCGTAAGGATTTTCATTGGCATCCATAAAAATCAGATTCTTTCCCTGGAAAGTTTCCCGGGCCGATGTATAGGGCTCCAGTTTTTTTATTTCGTCTGGTACGATTTTGTTTACATTGAACATTTTTAAAGTGTTTCAGGTTTGCTAACTGTTTTTTGTTTGCTTGTTACTTTCAGTCGTTCTTCTACTGCTTGTTTATGAGCTTCCAGTTTTTCTGCGTCAGCCATTGTTTTTGTTATTTCCGCAATATTTTTCAATCCTTCATAGCTGGCTTTCTGGTAGGTGATTTTTTTATAGAAAGAATTAATGTTGACTCCTTCAAATGCTTTTGCAAAACCACCGGTGGGTAAAACATGATTGGTGCCGGAAGCATAATCTCCCAGGCTTTCAGGAGTATATTTTCCAACGAAAACTGAACCGGCATTGATAACCTGATCGGCGAGCGTATCGGCGTTTTCTGTTGACAGGATTAAGTGTTCTGGAGCATAAAAGTTGCTCATTTCCATCATTTTTTCATCTGTATTCAGGATGATGATTCTGCTGTTTTGTAATGCTTTTCCTGTTATTTCCTTCCTGGGGAGATTTTTCAGAGACCGATTTACTTCTTGTTGGATTTTTTTCGCATAATTCGCTTGTTTAGTTAGTAAGAAAACCTGGCTGTCAGGACCATGTTCTGCTTGTGCCAGAAGGTCAGAAGCTGTATAACTGGCAGGCGTGCTGTCATCAGCAATGATTAGGACTTCCGAGGGACCTGCAGGCATATCAATAGCAGTGCCTTCTAGGTTTACTAACTGTTTGGCAAGGGTAACATAGGAATTACCCGGACCGAAAATTTTATTCACCCTGGGAACCGATTCTGTTCCATAAGCCATTGCAGCAATCGCCTGGGCGCCACCAATGGTGTAAATTTCATCTATTCCATTGATTTTTGCAGCATATACAATGGAAGGGTCAATTTTTCCTTCAGCATTCGGCGGAGTGGTGAGTATAATGTTTTTACAGCCTGCCAGTCGTGCCGGAATTGCCATCATTAGTACTGAAGAAAACAATGGTGCGCTTCCGCCGGGGACATAAATTCCTATTTTTTCTATAGGTACTGCGCGTTGTCTGCAAATTATTCCCGGAGTGGTTTCAATCTCTATATCCCCGGGTTTTTGAGCTTCGTGGAATTTTTGTATGTTTTCTGAGGCTTCATTGATGGCTTTTTTTAAGTTCTCGTCTATGGTATTTCCGGCTTCATCAAGCATTTGTTTATCCATTCTGAGTTTTTTTATATCTGCTCCATCCAGCGCTTTAGTGTATTTTTTCACTGCAGTATCGCCGTTTTTTTTGATGTCCCTTAGTATTTCCCGTACACTTTCCTGGATGTTGTCATCGGAGAGTTTAGGGCGTGCCAGAATGGCTTCCCATCTTTCTTTGTCAGGATTTTTGAATATCTGCATGGTTATTTAAATTTATGGTTATACAATCATTTTTTCTATCGGTACTACTAAAATTCCCTGGGCACCTTTTTCTTTCAACTGGTCAATTACTTCCCAGAATGCATTCTCGTTGAGTACGGAATGTACCGAAGACCAGCCTTCTTCTGCAAGAGGCATAACCGTTGGGCTTTTCATGCCGGGAATCATTTGCGTTATCTCTTCCAGCTTTTCGTTGGGCGCATTTAGCAGGATGTACTTATTGTTTCTTGCTTTTTTTACTGACCTGATGCGAAAGAGAAATCGATTCAGAATTTTATTTTTCTTTTCGTCTAATGTTTTATTGGATATTAAGACTGCCTGTGAATTCATAACTACCTCCACTTCTTTCAGGCCGTTGCTGATGAGGGTGCTTCCGGTGCTGACAATGTCAAATATTGCATCTGCCAATCCAATTCCAGGCGCTATTTCTACTGAACCACTAATTTCATGAACTTCAGCCTGAATATTTTTTTTGTTAAAATAGGATTGGAGAATAGTGGGAAAAGAAGTGGCCACCTTTTTGTTGTTGAAAAAGTCAATTCCCTGGTAATTCATATTTTTGGGAATTGCAAGGGACATTTTGCATTTGGCGAAGCTTAACTTTTCAAGTCGGTCGACCTCCGCCTTTTCTTCTTCCACAACATTTTCCCCGACAATGCCAATATCAGCCACACCGTCGGAGACATAGCGGGGAATGTCGTCGTCCCGCAGATACATTATCTCTAATGGGAAATTTCCTGATTTAGAAAGCAATTTGCGGGAACCGTTTGTTAAATTGATTCCGCATTCACGAATTAGATCCACTGAACGGTCGCTTAGCCGACCTCCTTTTTGAATTGCGATTTTTAATACACTCATAATTAGTTTTTATATAGTTTAGTGAATAAAAAAAGGGCTGCAGAAGTCTGCAGCCCTTTTCATCTTTGCTTTTTTATTACTTTACATACTGCATTCCTTCCACAGGATTCCTGTTCCATATTTATGATGGTGATGATGGTGTGCGATATGTATTCTAAGTTTTGTCATTTTTTTTATTTTTAGATTCCTATTCAATTAAAAAAGGTCTGCAAAAAAATTGCAGACCTTTGAAATATTTTCTACGGACAATTTTTTTGCATTAGTTTCCCCTACCGTTGTGATGATGGTGAAAATGATGCATTTTATGTCCTTTGATAATCTTCATAATGACTACAAATGTAAATAAAATTTATTTTTATGCAAATATTAATTATTAATAATTTCCTTCACCGCTTGTTTTGGGGGTGTCGGTTTCATTTCAAAATGTTTTTCAAATCTGCTGCTATTGAAGCAATAGTCCTTTTCAAACTGATAGGCTACGTCTGCCAATTCTTTCAGCATTGTTGAAAATACCCCGCCAAATTTTATCTGCCATTTGGAAATCACAGTATATCTGGGTTTTACGTTCATTTCTTGTGCAAATAAATTTATCCAGTCTTTCCCTGTCATAGGTGTGCTATCGGTTGGGAGATGCCAGATATGATTGTATGCTTCTTCTGAATTCCCCAGTAATGCCAGAGCCTTTCCCGCATCTTTTGTGTAGGTAAAATTGTGTCTTTTAGTATCGTCTATCAGCCATTGGGCTTTTTTCCTTTTTTTTAGATTTTTATAGATAATTTCGTATGGAATACTATTCCTCTTGCCAAGAAAGTCAGCTGACCGTGCTATGAGACCTTTTATTTCACCATTTTCTATTTCTTTCCACAACTCATTTGCCACTTCCGCTCTTATTTCTCCTTTTTTACTGGCCGGAAGCACAGGTGATTCTTCCGTCATATTTTCAAGGTGGTTCTTGTCATAAATATATACATTGTCAAAAAATACCAGCTTTGAGTTATGTGTTTTACATGCATTAATGGTATTCTGAATAAATGGCGGCCATAGCTCTTTCCATATAGAGTGTTTGTATTCAAACCCTATTGTTATATAAACTATATCTGAGCCATCTACGGCTTTAAAAACCTCGTGTGGTATAGTCAGGTCTGTTGGAAAAAGCTCATCGGAAGGATTTACTTTCTCAGGATTACGGCTTACCAAACGAATGCCTTTTGTATATTCTGTCAGCGATTTGGCTAACTCTTGAGCAACAGTTCCTCCTGCTCCTAAAATTGTTTGCATGATGTCTGGGTTTATTGTACTGATAACAAATATAGTAAAAATAAATAAAAGTAATACCTTTGTGTTGGTAATTCTAATGTATTCAGCAACATGGATAAAGAAGAGCGCATAAACCAAAGAACAAGGTTGGGAAATCTTGAAGGATGGCTTTCCATTGCCGGTAATGTTGCGCTTTTTGGTTTAAAATACTGGGCAGGTATGGTTAGTGGATCGGTGGCATTAATTGCAGATGCCTGGCATACATTATCTGATTCTTTTAGTTCTGTTATAGTGTTACTTGGTATGAAGGTATCTAAAAAGCCGGCAGATAAGGAACATCCATTCGGACACGGCAGGGCGGAGTTAATAGCTTCATTGATTATTGGGGTGTTGCTTTCTGTGATAGCTTTTAGTTTCATTCTGGAAGGTTTTGAAAAGCTTCAGGATCATAAATCTGCAAATTATGGAATGATAGCCCTGATTGCGGTTTTGGCGTCAATTGCTGTAAAAGAGGGGCTAGCACAATTTGCTTTCAGAGCTGGCAAAAAAACAGGCTCAAATACCTTAAAGGCTGATGGCTGGCATCACCGAACAGATGCTTTTTCTTCAGTACTTATTCTTGCCGGAATTTTCCTGGGAGAACATATATGGTGGATCGATGGAGTGTTGGCTATTATTGTCGCCTTAATGATTGCCTATGCGGCTTATGAAATTCTGAAGGACGCGATTGATCCTCTTGTGGGCGAAAAACCATCAGAAAATCTGGAGAAACAGCTGAAAGAAATTAGCCGGAATGAACTGGGCTATAATCCGGAAATACATCATATACATATTCACAGGTATGGTGAGCATATAGAGCTCACTTTTCACGTTTTACTTCCTCCGGAAATGACTCTGAAAGAAACCCATGATCATATTGAGAAACTGGAGAAAACAATTGAAGATGAAATGGAGATGATTGCTACGATTCATCCCGAGCCGGAGTAGTTCGTCGCTGATAATGCTTCTAAAATAGCAGTCATAAACCTGATTTGACTGCCCGTGAGGCAAGATTATGAATTTAGAGTGTGTATGTGAAAGTATCATTCCCACAATTGGTTGATTACCAGCTGGCAATCTGTGTCTATGGCTGCATAGCGTTTCAAACGTCGTATTAATTGACTTCATTGCTGATGTTAAATTATTTAAAAAAAATTTGCATTTTGAACATATGTTCATTATATTTGTATCAAAAATTAAACTCAATGTCACCAAGACCTAAAAGACATAGAAAAATAGAGACTCCGCCAACTTTCAGGGGCTTTAAGCCCATGGGAGTTCCTTTCAGGATGAGCCTGGAAGTTTCTCTCCAATACGAAGAGTATGAGGCTATAAAGTTGACGGATTATAAGAATATGTCGCAGGAAGAAGCAGCAAGGGTTATGAATGTCTCAAGGCCAACTTTTACCAGGATATATGAAAAAGCCCGGCAAAAAGTTGCGGAGGCCTTTGTAGAAGGCAAAACCATACTTTTTGAAGGTGGCAATGTAGCATTTGACAGACAGTGGTACAGGTGCAACAGATGTCATACTGTATTTCATGCAGACCAGGACACTGAGAAAAAGTGCAGTGCCTGTGGGTCTGATGACATTGAACATATTAATGAAAGCTTAAAACAATGGCGTCACGGACGTGGTCATCAGCACGGGAGCTCGAAAAGCAAACCGGCATTCTGTATTTGCCCTGAATGTGAAGAAAAAGTGCAGCATCAACCGGGAGTACCGTGTACTGAAGTGCAGTGTCCAGGATGCAATCATTTTATGATTCGTGAACATTAAAAGACAGGAGGTAATTATGCCAGGATTTGACAGAACAGGACCGGAAGGTCAAGGTCCGATGACAGGAAGAAAATTGGGTCGATGCAACCCGAATGCACCAGAAAATACGGATAATGTAAACGAAAGAACTTTGCCGGGACGAGGGCTGGGATTAGCTCAACGCCGCGGCAGAGGAGCAGGAAGACCACGCGGCGATGATGGACTGGGAATAGGACTTGCAAGAAGAAGAGGTTTTGGTCGCCAAAGGTAACATGTTGGTTGAAGGAAAGCTGTCCGGAAGAACGTAAATCATTTGTGAGAATTTCCGGACAGCTCTTGCCGTATTTAACTTGTAAGAATGATAAATGCTAGAATCATTTTATAATTACTATAAACCAAAAAAATAAAAGATGAAGAAAATTGCTATTCCAGTTGTAGATGGAACCCTATGCGTGCACTTTGGTCATTGCCAGGAATTTCACTTATTTACAGTTAAAGATGGAAAAATAGATGGTATGGAAAGAAAGACTCCACCTCCCCATGCTCCGGGAATAATTCCACAATGGCTGGGAGAAAAGGAGGTGACGGATGTTATTGTTGGAGGAATCGGACAAAGGGCAATTGATATTTTTAATGCAAAAGACATAAATGTTTATGCAGGTTCCCCCAGCAAACCTTCAGAAGAAGTTATAAACAATTTCATTAATGGTACTTTGACGCTTAATGAAAATTTGTGTGACCACTGATAACAAATACGTTTTCAGGTCTTAAAAATCAGGATATGTATGAACCATAAGTGTATTTTTTGTTTTACCAGACTTTTTCACAATTTACTTGATAAGCATGTAGAAGGGGAAGCAAAGAAGCTGGAGTTAACCAAATATTTTCTGCGTTATCTTTCCAATATTGATACTTCGCAACCTACACCTGTTATTGCCAGGGACATTCATGCAATATTAAGAGATGCCCTTAACAATCCTGATCCCTATAAAAAAGAAAAAGAGGAGCATAACGGGCTCATTTTAAATGTATATGATTACCTAAAGGAAAGGGTTCATAATTCATCTAATCCTTTTAAAGAAGCACTAAAACTTGCCATTGCGGGGAATATAATGGATTTTGGCCCCTCTGATGAATTTAATATTATGGAGACTATCTTTCAGTTAGGGGATATGAATATTGTTATAGATCACTCAACAAATTTAAAATACCAAATACAAAAAGCAGAAACAATCCTTTACATTGGCGATAACGCCGGGGAGATTGTTTTCGATAAACTATTCCTTGAGACAATTGAACATCCTAATGTGTATTTTGCCGTGAGAGGAGCACCTGTTATCAATGATGTAACGCGAAAAGACGCAAAAAGGACGGGTATTGATGAGTATGCTCAAATTATTGATAATGGATATGATGCTCCTTCTACAATTTTGGAGAAATCATCTGATGAATTCAGGCAAATATATCAAAAGGCAGACCTTATAATTTCCAAGGGGCAGGGAAACTATGAGGGCTTGATGCATCAACATGATAAACGAATCTTTTTTTTGCTGATGGTTAAGTGCCAGGTCATAGGAGACCATCTTGGGCTAAATAAAGGAGATGTTGTAATTTATAACTAAATAAAATTCTATGGAAAACAAAAGTACACATAAAATTGGCATAATTATATGCGACAGGTATCACCGCTGTGGTGGTGGCAAATGTTTCAGAGCCCTGAGAAACAGAGAAGGGGCTTTTGATATTTACAAAAACAAAGAAGTGGAAGTGGTTGGGTATACAACTTGTGGAGGATGTCCGGGAGGAAATATTGAATATGTCCCTGAGGAGATGGTGAAAAACGGAGCGGATACCATACATCTGGCTACAGGGATGGTAGTAGGATATCCACCTTGTCCCAGGGTTGAGTATTTTAAAAAATATATTGAGGAAAAATTTAATGTTAACGTTGTGGTTGGAACCCATCCTATTCCGGAGAAATATTATGAAATGCATACAAAATTAGGAACCTGGAAAAAAGAAGAATGGCATGCTTTGATTGCCCCGACATTGTCTCCGGGGAAAACCAGGTTAGAATATAATTGATCAGGTTAATATTAATATTCATATGCAAAATACAGCCGTTGATTATTGGCAATAGTGCAGCCAGGTTAAAAATTGCCTGAAAAGTAAAAACAATTGCCCTGATAAAGCATAAATGATAGCAATAAGATTTACACTATTCTGAATGTTTATAATATGACTATAGCTATAGCAAGCGGTAAAGGAGGTACGGGAAAGACTACGTTAGCGACGAGTCTGGCTTACTATTTGGCTGAAAATAGTAAGGAAAATATTGCTCTTGCTGACCTTGATGTTGAGGAGCCTAATTCTGGCTTATTTATGCAAGGTGTATATATTGATACACAAGATATTATTAAACAAATACCAGAATGGCAACAAGATAAGTGTACTTTCTGTAATCGTTGTCAAGAAGTTTGTAATTTTAATGCTATAACACTCTTGCCCAATGCAGTATTAATTTTCCCCGAATTATGCCATTCATGCTATGCATGCGTAGAATTATGTCCTGAAGGCGCACTGGATATGAAACCTGTAAATAGTGGGGAAATCAATTATTATAAGATTAACTATTTAAATTTTGTTGAAGGGAAAGTGAATGTCGGGGAGCAACAAGCGGTGCCGGCAATCAAAGAGACAAAAGAATATACCGGTAATCTGATGGAGCATGGAATACAATTGTATGACGCTCCTCCGGGCACTTCCTGTCCGGTTATTGAAACCACAAAAGATGCAGATTATGTGATACTGGTTACCGAACCTACACCCTTCGGGTTACACGATCTGAAGCTATCAGTGGCTACCATGAAGAAACTTGGAAAGGTATTCGGGGTGGTAATTAACCGGTATGGAATTGGAGATGAAAAAGTGGAATCCTTTTGTGATGACGAAAACATCCCTGTACTGGGGAAAATACCGGATTCCAGAGAAATAGCTGAGAGGTATTCGCGTGGAGAATCGATTTGGGAATTACCCCAGGTAAAGTTTGAATTAAAAAACATTATAGAAACTATAAAAAACGATATATCAGCCGTAAAATGAAGGAAATTGTTATAATATCGGGGAAAGGAGGCACCGGCAAAACATCCATTACGGCTTCTTTTGCGATGCTTGAAGGGAACAATTCTGTAGTGGCTGATTGTGACGTGGATGCGGCAGATATGCACCTGTTGCTAAAACCTGATTTTACTAATGCGGAAGATTTTTACAGTGGAGAAATTGCTGTCTTAGAGCAGGATAAATGTACAAAATGCGGAAAATGTAAAAAAATATGCCGTTTTGATGCTATAAATCTCGTCAACAAGGAATATATCATTGATGAACTGGACTGTGAAGGCTGCGGCTATTGTGCCAGAATTTGCCCAACCCAGGCTATAAAAATGCATCCTGCTTTATCTGGAAAGTCATATATCTCAAAAACTAAAACCAACACTGCATTGGTGCATGCTGAACTGGCAATTGGAGCAGATAATTCAGGCAAATTGGTGACAAAAGTTAAGCAAACTGCAAAAGAAATTGCTGAGAAAGAAAATTTCAATTATCTCATTGTAGATGGAACTCCTGGTATTGGATGCCCGGTAACGGCATCTTTAACCGGGGCAGATTATGCAATTATTGTTACTGAGCCGACTGTATCAGGAATACATGACATGAAACGTGCTTTTGAACTGGTACAGACATTCAAAATTGGTGTCGGAATTATTATTAACAAATATGACTTAAACCCCGAAAAAAGCCACGAAATTGAATCCTTTATAAAAGAAGAAAGGCTGGATTACCTGGGCAAATTTAATTATAACGAAAAGTTTACAAAATCCATGACACAGGGCAAGACTATCGTAGAGTTTGACGATACGCTCAATAAAGAAATGGGTCGTCTCTGGAAAAATGTAAAAAAACTTGTCAATACTTAAAAAATATGAATTATGAAAATTTTATTTACTGCAAAGAGCACTGATTGGAATGCTGAACCTGACAATAGGTTTGGGCGCGGGCACTACTTTTTGATTTACGATGAAGAAAAGAAAGAATTAACATGGCATTCTAACAAAGAGAATGTAAATGCAGGCCATGGCGCCGGAATACAAGCAGCACAAAAAGCACTAAATCTGGGAGCTGAAGTGATAATATCTGCTGAACTCGGACCTAAAGCAATGCAGACCATCAGTCATTCAAACTGCCTGCTTTATAAAATTGATGATTCAAAGACGATAAAAGAGCTTTACGGTAACTACAAGGCTGGTAAACTTGCACAGCAATGATAAACCTTTTCCTGTTTTAATCTAACAGGGTTGTGAAATAAAATAATCCATTTATTAGCTATACCCAATTCAATTGCCTTACTTGCCAGGGCTATTCCATAAGCATGAATCACCGGGTTTCAGCCGGTAAGCTCCAGGATGGGGATGTTTCATTATTACAGAAAATTTATTGTATCTTGAAGAAAAATATTTATCTCCATGCCTAACTTTTCACAATACAATGAAACGGATATACTGGAACAAGTCATAATTGGAAGATATGATACCTATTGTAATGAACCTGAATATACCGAACGTGTGAACATTGAACAGTTGAAAGGTTTACCATCTGTGAAACCATTGAGGCAAGAAATGGAGATTTTCCGTGATGCATTGGAAAAGGAAGGTGTTGAAGTTCTTGTTCCTGATCAGGTTGGTAAATTTGTTTACGATCAGCTTACACCAAGGGATATAGGAGTTACGATAGGTCAGGAATTTTTGCTTTGCAATATGGCAAGAAAAAGCAGAAGATATGAGTGTGCTGGAATATTCAGATACATTAATAAAAAATCTGATAATGAACCGGAAATTCTCATTCCTGATTCTCCTGATATGTTAATGGAGGGAGGAGATATCATAGTGGACAAGGGAAAAATTTTTGTTGCGCATACGGAACGTACCAACAAAGAGGGAATCAAGTATATTCAAGATACCTTCGGCAGCGAATTTGAGGTGATACCCCTGGAGACCAGGTCAAAAAGCAAAGGTGAAAACATTCTGCATCTCGATTGTATGTTTAATCCGGTAGGAGAACATTATGCTGTGATATATGAATCAGGTTTTAAGAATATACCCAAACCTATTACGGATAGCTACGAATTGATATCTATCTCCAAAGAAGAACAAACGAAACTTGCTGCAAATTTTTTATCTCTCTCCCAAACTAAAATCATTAACAGAAAGCATCCCAATTTTAGACATCTTCATTCAGTGCTAAGAGAAAAAGGTATAGACGTAATTGAGCTTCCTTTTGATACTGTGAATTCAACCGGGGGCTCATTCCGTTGTGTTTCTTTACCATTAAAAAGGTTGAATAACGGAGTAGATATTACCTAATAAAAAAATATCCGGGCAGTTAATCGCCCGGATATTGGAGACAACTCGAATGAAAAGTAACCAGTAATATAATTTTTAAACCCTAAAATTTATTTCTTTTACAACTCCATCTGTTGTCCCAAATAGTATTCTAAAATTTTCATTTTGAACAGGCAGAAATATTTTGATTTGACAGTATCAGATTTTGCTTTATTGTAGTTATTTTTTGCTAGTCTGTAGTCTACTATGTCTACTAAACCTGACTCATATTTTTGCTGGCTATAGTTAAAAGCTTCTTCCATTGATTCCAGCGCCTCAAGGTTTGATTGGTACTCTTCATATGCAGAAATTACTTCATTCCTTGCCTTTTCAATGTCTTTATATAGGTTCTGTTTATATTTGTCCAATTGATAACGGGAATCAATCACATCTAATTTGGCATTAGAGATTTGGTTGTGTATTCTTCTTTTATTAAAAATTGGAATATTTAGCTGCATGGTAGCAATGAATGATATATTTTCACTGATTTGTTTGTCATAGGCCAAATGAAATTGCTTCTTCCTGAGTTCGTCGTAATAAGTTCCGTAATTAGCTCCTAATCTTAGTTTAGGGAGTCTTTGACTTTTCATTATTTGTAAGTTCTTTTCGGCACTTTTTAATTGATATTCTGCATTTTCAATGTCAGGAAAGGTTTTCATCGATTCATTGTATATAGAATTTGTTGATTGAACAGCATTAGCCGGTTCAATTGAAATATCCTCCGGTGTCTGTATTTGAAATGTTTCGTTGGTATCAAGGTTCATTAATTGTTTTAAGTTTAAGTATGCCATTTTGAGATTATTCTTTGCCTGTGTTAATTTAACCCTTTCACGTGATGCCTGTGCTTTTATTTCCAGGAGATCGCCTTTGGATTTATTGCCTACTTCGACTTTTTGTTTTGTTTGCTTTATTTGATCCAACGTTACTTCTAATTGCTCCTTTTTTATCCTTTCCTGCTCAATGTGTGAAAGAACATTTAAAAAGTAAGTTACAATATTGATGGTAACATCATACTTTGTTTCATCAACTCCTGATAATTGTGATCGCATGTCGTACTCATTCTTTTTTAATGTATGATGAGTTTTCAAACCATCAAATAATGTCAATTGTCCGTTTAAGGTTATCTGGCCATATTGATATTCCTGATTGACGTAGTCTAATATGTCGAAACTAAACGTTTTCCCCGACCTGAACGAATGACTTGCAGAACCGGAAACAGATGGCAGCATTTCCAGTTTTGATTGTTGATGGTTGTTTTTTGCCTGTTCGGCTGCTATTTCTTGTCTTTTTATATTAATGTTTTTCTCCAAAGCATAGTCAATGCATTTTTCCAGTGTCCATGTTTCCTGGGAATAACTACTACCTCCCAACAAAAGTATAAGAATGATTGTATAGATTGTTTTTTGTGTAATTACCTTCATAATATTTATCTTTTACTGTTTAAAAAATATAGACCACAACAAGAAGCTTTTTTGGCGCTCATTTGGCGTTGTTTTGTGTTAAATTTCATAAACTATGCCATGTTGTGTAATAATTTGATAAACAGGTATTAATCACGAATATTTGATTGAAGAAAGGTACAATAGTGAACGAAATTGATACAGATATGTTCGATAATGAACAGTTTTCATGTGCCAGGGCGTTAATTCTTTTTGTGCATACGTTTATTTAAAAAATAGTTACGATAAAGAAATGAACTTTGAACATTGTATTTCAATCAATATTTTTGAATTATAAACTTTTTCACCGATGATAAATGAAGTAACTGTTAAGCCTTCTAATGAAGTTGTTCGTTTATCTTTATATTGTAAGATATACCCGTTTTTTAATCCGGTCAAAACTAATAAACCCTATATATGTACAGAACAATTTGGAAAATTGCATCACCAGCAATAGCGCTTTTGAACTTTTATTCTGAGCGTGATATTAAGGTAGATACCCTTACGGGATTTAAACTTAATAACTACCTTGTAACAGATTATTCATTGAAGTATATAGCTAATTATGACAAAGTTGAAATATGCTTTGTAGATAAGGACGGACTTACAGTTACTGCAACAAAAACAATCTCAAAAGAATTGTTGAAGTATTTCTTAATTAAGAATGCTGAGTCCAAGAACTCCGGTTTTTGTGTATTAAATGCGGATTTTAGTGAGTTTGACAGCATCCCGTCATTGAAGCTTGCTGAGAATCTAAGCGTTGAAATAGGACAGCCTGTTGTGTCAATCGGTTATCAGCTTGATCAGAACAACCTTTCATTAAAAAGGGGAGTAGTTTCTTCTTTCTATGAAAGAAAAGGCAAACGATACATTCAATTTGATGCAAGCGTTAAACCAGGTAATGCAGGAAGTCCGTTAATTGATATAGAATCTGGTCGGGTTATTGGGGTTATTGGACAAAAATTGGCTGAAGTAACCCAATCTCATAAAAAAATAAAAGATATTATTAACAACAATATTACTGTGTTGAAAAAGTATCAGGGACGTATGAATATCGAGGATGTCGATCCTGTGCAGGTATTGATTGCCAATCAAAATCAAATCAAATACATTGCACGGGAGTTATATAATATGACAAATATACGGGTAGGTTATGCTGTTCCTGCCAGTGAACTGAATCATTTTTTCAAGAAAAATGTCATTATGGAAGACTTTAAACCCTCCATTGACTCTTTAGTCAATATTTAACTTCTCTCATTTAAATGGTTTAGGTTGACAAGTGGGGGAGCTTTATCCAAGCTCCCCTTTCTTTTTTTGATGATAAGATCATATATTTGTTTTATATTGAAATTTATAACAAATATGGAAACAAGAGAGATTTATCGTTTCATAAAGAACATAGAATTGTTTCGTAGGCTTACCGATACTGAGCTCAATGAGTTGGCAAATTCTGTTGATATCCAAACATACCGAAGCGGCGAACTTCTGTTTGAGGAAAACGGTCCCCGGAAAGATATTTTCATTATTTATAAAGGGGAGGTAGAATTGTTTAAATCATCAAAGTTCGGAGGAGAAATAAAGCTTTCCTATTTTGGACCGGGTGATTTTCTGGGTGAAGGATCATGGGCAAAAGATACTCCACATTCTACTTCTGCCCGATCACTGATGAAGACTAGTGTATTTAGTATTAAAAATGACTTTTTTTTTAATAATTCTTCTACTGCAGTTAAGATTTTTTCAAACATTGCTAGGGTTATTTCCCGAAGGATGCGACATGCTAATAACAGAATGCTGAACGTTGCAGCACAATATGAATCCGGGCAGACAAGGAGAGAGTATGATTTGCTGGGAGACAGGGAGGTACCTACGGAATATCTATACGGAATACAAACGATGAGGGCTTCGGAGAACTTTAATATTAGTGGAGTAACCCTTAACTTTTATCCTAAGTTAATAAAGGCATTGGCTATGGTGAAAATGGCTGCTGTGGAGGCTAATTGTGAACTTGGCTTGTTGGATAAGTCTTTGAAAGATGCTATTGTCAGAGCATGTAATGAAATTATCAACGGGAAGTATCATCTGCATTTTATCGTAGATATGATACAGGGAGGGGCTGGCACATCTACAAATATGAATGCCAATGAAGTAATTGCTAACCGAGCGTTGGAAATATTAGGCTATGAAAAGGGGGATTATGAACACTGTCATCCAAACAATCATGTAAATCTTTCCCAATCAACAAATGATGCTTATCCAACAGCAGTTAAAATAGCCCTGATAAAGAGCAACAAGGAGTTGCTTAAAACCCTTGAGACTTTTAAAGATAGTTTTTTGAAAAAAGCAGAAGAGTTTAAGGAAGTCCTTAAGATGGGAAGAACCCAGCTTCAGGATGCAGTTCCTATGACATTGGGACAGGAGTTTGATGCTTATGCTGTAACGCTTGAGGAAGAAATTGAAAGATTAAATCAAAATGCTGATCTTTTCCTGGAAATAAATATGGGAGCTACTGCTATCGGTACCGGAATTAATGCTGATCCGGAATATGCCGATAAGGTCATACATAACCTCAGAAAGATTAGCGGTTTAAAAGTGAAAAAGGCTAAGAATCTTGTCGAAGCTACCCAGGATACAGGTTCTTTTGTTATGTATTCATCCGCTTTAAAACGTTTAGCAATAAAGCTTTCGAAAATATCTAATGATTTAAGATTACTGTCGTCAGGGCCACGAACTGGATTAAATGAAATTAATGTGCCTCCGATGCAACCGGGATCTTCTATTATGCCGGGTAAGGTTAATCCTGTGATACCAGAGGTTGTCAACCAAATTGCATACAAGGTTATAGGCAATGACCATACCGTTACAATGGCTGCTGAAGCTGGTCAACTGGAATTAAATGTGATGGAGCCTGTTATTGTTCAAAGTATTCTGGAGTCTATAGAAATGCTGAATAACGGAATGAAAACATTTAAATACCGATGCATTGATGGAATCAAGGCCAATGTTGAGCATTGTAAAAGTATGGTTACAAATAGTATTGGATTGGTGACAGCGCTTAATCCTGTATTGGGTTATGAAAAGTCTTCCCAGGTGGCCAAAGAAGCATTAGATACAGGAAAAAGCGTTTATGACCTGGTTATTGAAAAGAATTGGATGTCTAAGCCTGAGCTTGATGAAATATTAAAACCTGAAAATATGATACGCCCGACTAAAATGCGTAAAACTTAAATAGAGTAGAGGATAACCCCTCTATTCGTTTTCAATATCTTTTAGAATTTTCTCTACTTCTACTTCGGTGTTGTGTAGCTTCTTCTTGCAAACATTTAACAACTCCGATACTCTTTCCTGTTTTGTGCATTGGGTCACCCACTTTTGATTTTCATATTTAAGAGTTGATTTTGCAAATCAGTTGGCTGCAAAATTTTAGTTTTGATCTTTCT